>JAEYPH010000115.1 GCA_023410875.1 Bacillota bacterium
CCTTCACAAACCCAAGTCCCTTGAGCAGGCTCGCCTGCTCATCCAAGAGTACATTCACTTCTACAATCATGAGCGCATTCAGCTTAAAACAAAACTGACGCCGCTCGAAAAACGGCGCCAGTCTGCGCAATTCCTCGTATTCCTACGGCAGGGCTTTTTCTTCGTGTCTACTGAACGGGGGTCAGTCCAACAGCAGGGGGCTTTTGCTTTGGTGCGTTTCTTGTGGGCAACGCAGAAACCACTCGCCACGGCCAGATAGAAAAGGATACGACCTGCGAAGCAAGGAACCGCAGGCAATGCGGAATAGCGGCTTCGCCGCTATAAGAGCATTTGCCGGTCATCGCACAGCGATGAGCATCGCCGCCAGATGGCGGCGATCAGATGTCGCGTGAAAGCCATTGCATCCTCTGCGCGCAAGCGCATTGAACCTTCAAGTCCCACTGACCGCACCATGAAATACGCTGCGCGTGTGAAATGCGCTACGGCGCATGAGGGCAAATATCATTTCACATTTCGCAAAGCGAAATATTTCGCCGCCGCAGGCGTAATGCACTAATATTTCGTTGCATCGTAAACCGCTCTGCTTCCACCTATGAACTTGGGCCTTGTTCGGGCACAGATAACGATGGCTTCGCCAATTTGCCGTTTCGACAAACGTACCGGTACAACCACATCCTTCAGATGCATCCCAATCATCACTAGGCCGATGTCAATCCCATAATCGGCTTTTACGCTTTCCACTACAACGGGATCCTCAAAAGAGCGATACGCATAGGTTGCAAAGGCGCCGCCGGCGTTTGGCTGCGGTATCACATTGACAACGGGGATATTGTACCTTTCAGCAAGAGAGCGTTCCATCACAATGCTGCGGTTGAGATGCTCGCAGCATTGCACGGCGATGTTGACATTGTGTGGCCGGGTGTTCTGCAACAATGTCTCGAAAACATCTTTGGCAATGGATTCGCTGGATGCTGATCCCAATTCTTTCCCTTGTATCTCGCTGGTGGAACACCCAACCAGCAACGTGCTCCCTGAAAGCAGCGGGCATTTTTCGATAAACTCAGTGATCAAGGCATTTGTGTCTTCGGCAACGTTTTGATACAAACATCATCACCCCATGGTCTCCATGATAAGATAGCTACAGCAATTATTTCACCTCGCGCCACAACCGTCAACACATTCCCACGCCATGACCATTCCTATAAAAATCCTAATAAAATCCGCATATGGGTGGAAAATTCTGAATTACGTGCTAATATAAACACTTATGGGCCAATGGTGCGGGAACAACGGCAATGGATCGGGTTCCCGACACCAAGAAGAACCCGTGGTCAGTGCAAAGGACGCGCCCAATGGTAACATCCCGTACCTGTGATATGGACATGTGCAACGGTCCGCTGTTTGGCAAGATACTCCGGTTTTCTCTGCCGATCATGGCAATGAACATCCTGCAGCTGTTGTTCAACACGACGAACATGGTCGTCGTCGGGCGTTTTTCCGGCAGCGATGCGTTGGCTGCGGTTGGCGCAACCGGCGCTCTGATCAACCTCATCGTCACTTTCTTCATGGGTTTGTCGGTGGGCACCAGCGTTATCGTGGCGCAGGACTACGGGGCGGATCAGCCGGATGCCGTAAGCCGGTCGGTCCACACCTCCATGGCCATCAGCGTGATTGCCGGGCTCATCGTCATGGCGGCGGGGCTCGTCCTGTGTGATCCTTTGCTGGTTCTGATGGGGACCCCGGAAGACATTCTACACCTGTCGTCCATCTATATGAAGATTTACTTCCTCAGCGTGCCTGCCAGCATGGTTTTCAACTTTGGCGCGGCCATCCTGCGGGCCGTGGGCGATAGCCGGCGCCCGATGTACTATCTCTTGATTGCCGGCGTCGTGAACGTCATCCTCAACCTGTTCCTGGTGATCGTTCTGCACATGAGCGTCGCAGGCGTGGCTTGGTCCACCGTCATTACCCAGTATCTTTCCATGGTTCTCATCGTGATCTGCCTGTGCAGAAGCGACGGAGCAATTCGTTTTGTCCCCCGGCAAATGCAGATTGACCGAAAAAAGCTGGCGCAGCTCGTGCGGATCGGCCTGCCGGCCGGCCTGCAGAGCCTGCTGTTTTCCATCTCCAACGTGCTGATCCAGTCCGCCATCAACTCCTTCGGCTCCACAATGGTAGCGGCCAGTTCCGCCGCATCCAGCATCGAGGGCTTTGTCGGCACTGCAACGAATGCCTACTACAACGCGGCCATCACCTTTACCGGGCAGAACATGGGTGCGAAGAAACACGAGCGAATAGACAGCATTGCAAGGGTATGCACGGCTTTGATCTTTGCTACCTGGATCGTTCTTGGCGGGCTGACGATGCTATTTGCACGGCCGTTGCTGGCGATCTACACGCCTGAGCCGGAGGTCATTGGCCTTGGCGTGCAGCGTATCCATGTCATGATGATCGCATACTTCACCTGCGGCATGATGAATGTCTATCCGGGCCTGACCCGTGGAATGGGCTATTCCGTTCTCCCCATGGTCTGCACGCTGCTGGGCGCGTGCCTGTTGCGAATTGTGTGGCTGGCTACGTTTTTTACGTGGTATCCCACGGATGTTATGCTCTTTGTGTGCTATCCCATCACCTGGGCACTGGCAGGGATCGGCCAGGTCGGCAGCTTCTTCTATGCCCGGCGTCGGGTCCGCAGGCAGGCTTTCAGGGAAGTAAGTTCTGTGGCATCATAACAATGCGAGCAAAGGATTGTGCAAGTCCACCGAGCGGCCTCATTGCAGTGCCGTTTATATCTGCGCACTGGAATATACATTATAGAGATATTTGTGGCTGCCGCGTATGTACGGGCATGCCCTGCGATAGCTCTCAGACGCGTTGTTCGCGGGGCCAAACAGGGCTTCTTTACGCGGAAAATCGCAAAAAACTCCAATGACATTTGCGATTCATATTGATCAAACGCCCTTCATTTGATACAATAAATCCAACAAAACGCATCTGATATATTTGTAGTTTTTATCACAATCTCCTGAGGCAAGCGAAAGCGGTCTCAGGTTATAAAGATGTAAGCCATCTGAAAGGAAACATGAAAGCACGCTTGATCCTCCCTGCCTGGCGACACCATTTCAAACAGCACTTTGTGTTTTCTGATTATGAGAACTACCATATGCTGGTTTGTAACACGAAGAACATAGAGAGGTACAAATGAAAGCCTTAACATTTTCCGGGGGCGTTCATCCGCTCAAGGCGATTCATCATGGCAAAACGATGTCCAGCAGCTGTTGCATCACCGTGATGCCGGCGCCGGACATCGTCGTCATTCCCATGGCGCGGGTCACCGGAGCGCCGTGCACGCCATTGGTCAAAAAGGGCGACGCCGTCAAGATGGGCCAGCGCATCGGCGAGAACCCGTCGTTCGTCAGCGCGTCCATCCACGCCAGCGTTTCCGGCGCCGTTGTCGCCGTGGAGCAGCGGCCTCACCCCACGGGCAGAAGCCTCGTGCAGTCGGTCGTCATCCGCAACGACCATTTGGACACCCCGGATGAAAGCCTGACACCGCCCGTGGACCTGGATAAGCTGTCCGGTGCGGACATCATCGCGATCATACGCGACAAGGGCATCGTGGGCATGGGCGGCGCGACCTTCCCGACCCACGTGAAGCTGACGATACCCAAGGACAAGCATGTGGACACGCTGATTGCCAATGCAGCCGAATGCGAGCCCTACCTCACGGCGGACGACCGCCTGCTGCAGGAGCGCGCCGAGGGCGTTGTGGCCGGCATCCGGCTGACGCTGCGAGCTCTGGGCATCACGCGAGCCCTGATCGGCGTGGAAGGCAACAAGCCCCAGGCCATCCGCGCGCTGCGCGCCGCTGCCGAAGGAACCGGCATCGAGGTGAAGCCTCTGCGGGTGAAATATCCCCAGGGCGGCGAAAAACAGCTGATTTGGGCGCTGACCCGCCGCGAAGTGCCCTCCGGCGGCCTGCCCGCCGACGCGGGCTGCGTGGTGCTCAACGTCGGCACGCTGCACGCGATATATGAGGCCGTGGCGCTGGGCAAGCCGCTCATCGAGCGCGTCGTCACCGTGACCGGCGGCGGCGTGCGCAACCCCGCCAACCTGCTGGTGCGCATCGGCACGAGCTTTCGCGACTGCATCGATTTCTGCGGCGGGAGGACCGAGGACGCGGAAAAAATCCTCTCCGGCGGGCCGATGATGGGCGTGGCCCAATATGACGACGCCGTGCCGGTCATCGCTGGCACCTCGGGCATCGTTGTGCTGTCCGGCCAGGAGGCCCATGTACCGCCGGCTTCGCCCTGCATCCGCTGCGGGCGGTGCTTCAAGGTCTGCCCCATCCGTCTGCTGCCCTATCAGATATCCGACGCAGTGGACGTGGGCGATACGGCCAGGGCCGCGCAGCTGCACGCGATGGACTGCGTGGAGTGCGGCGCGTGCACCTACGTGTGCCCGGCCCGCCGCCAGCTGCTGCAGAACATCCGCATCGGAAAAAACCGCATCCGCGGCCTTGCCGCCAAGAAATAAGCACAGCGCGGCGCGCCGCAATGGACGGCAGCCCGCATGGAGGTTCCCTGGCATGAAATTCAACGTCTCCGCTTCCCCCCATGTCCGCGCGCCGCAGAGCACGCGCCGAATCATGGGCGACGTATTGCTGGCGCTTGCGCCGGCCTGCGCCGTGGGTGTCTATCGCTTCGGCTATCGGGCGCTGGTGGTGCTGGCGCTGTGCGCGGCCACGACGGTGCTCACCGAATGGCTGCTGCACAAGCTCATGAAGCGCGAGCAGACCGTCGGCGATCTGTCCGCGCTGGTCACCGGCGTGCTTCTGGGCATGAATCTGCCGGTCAGCTCGCCCTGGTGGCTGTGCGCGCTGGGCTCACTGTTCGCCATCGGCCTGGTCAAGGTGCCCTTCGGCGGCATCGGCCACAACTTTGTCAACCCGGCGCTGGCGGCACGGGCCTTCCTGCTGGCCAGCTTCCCCGTGCGCATGACAGCCTGGACCAACCCGGTCAATTCGCCGTTGGCCTCGCTGGCCGACGCGACGTCCGGGGCCACGCCGTTGGCACAGCTGGCACAGGGCGGCACGGTGGGGGCTTCCCCGGCGCAGGCCTTCCTTTCCCTGCTGCTGGGCGACAACGCCGGCTGCATCGGCGAGGTCAGCGTAATCGCGCTGCTGATCGGCTATACCTATCTGCTGGCGCGGGGCGTTGTGGGTTGGCGCATCCCCGTCGTATACATCGGCACCGTGTTCATCGGCACGGCGCTGCTGGGCGCTTCGGCCGGCCAAACGGCCTACGGCCCGCTGTGGAACGGCATGCTGCACATGGTGTCCGGCGGGTTGGTGCTGGGCGCTGTGTTCATGGCCACGGATTATACGACCTCGCCGGTTACGCCGGTGGGGCAGTTGATCTACGCCGCCGGCTGCGGCATCCTGACGACGGTGATCCGGCTGTATGGCGGATACCCCGAGGGCGTCAGCTTTTCCATCCTGATCATGAACATCTGCGTGCCGCTGATTGAGCGCTATATGCGCGTTCGGGTGTATGGGGAGGTGAAGCGCCATGCGTGAAGCTTTTCGGCTGGGCGGACGCCTGTTGGTCATCGCGCTGGTCGCCGGTTTGGCGCTGGGCGCCACGTACTTTGTAACAAAGGAGCCCATCGCCCGCCAGACACAGCTGGCTGCGCAGGAGGCTCGCTCCCGCGTGTCTCCCGGCAACTTTGAGCAGGACACACAGACCGGGCTCACCGGCAACATTCAGGCGCTGTATACCTCCGCCGAGCAGCAGGGATACATCCTTGAGGTCAAGACCTCCGGCTACAGCGGTTCCTTCCTGGTTACCGTGGGCGTGACCGGCCAAGGCGAGATCCGCGGCGTGGTCGTGGGCGACAACAACGAAACGCCCGGCCTGGGCAAGAATGCCCAGAAGGAATCCTTCACCGCGCAGTTTGCCGGCAAGAACCAGCAAATCACCGTGAAAAAAGGCGGCGGCGCCGGTGAGGCCGAGGTGGATGCGCTGACCGGAGCCACGATTACAAGCCAGGCCGTAACCGACGCCGTGAATGAGGCGCGCGATTTCGTGCGCAAGTTGGGAGGAATGGCATCATGAAATCCTGGGGCGTGATACTCAACGGATTGTGGAAGGAGAACCCGACCTTCCGGCTGCTGCTGGGCATGTGCCCGACGCTGGCCATTTCCACCGCGGCCATCAATGGCATCGGCATGGGCCTGGCCGCCACGGCCGTACTGGTGTGCTCCAACGTGTTCGTTTCATTGCTGCGCAACTTCATACCGTCCCGGGTACGCATCCCGGCCTACGTCGTGATCATCGCGTCCTTCACGACGATCGTGCAGCTCTTTATGAAGGCATATGCGCCGGAGCTGGACAAGGCGCTGGGGCTTTATATCCCGCTGATCGTCGTCAACTGCATCATTCTGGCCCGGGCCGAGGCCTTCGCCAGCGTGAACAACCCCTGGTTGAGCGCCTTCGACGGCCTGGGCATGGGCCTGGGCTTCACGCTGGCGCTGACACTGTTTGCCAGCATCCGCGAGCTGTTGGGCGCCGGCAGCCTGTTTGGCGTACCAGTCCTGGGCCAGGCTTACGAGCCGGTCATCATGATGCTGCTGGCCCCCGGCGGGTTCATCACGCTGGGGCTGCTGCTGGGGCTGCTCAATACGCTGTCGCTCAAAAAGAAAGGAGTGAAGTTCCATGACGATGCTTGCAAAACTTGTACTCATTGCGATGGGTGCGGCGCTGGTCAATAACTTTGTTCTGGTCCGCTTTCTGGGCATCTGCCCATTCCTGGGCGTTTCCCAGAAGATCAAATCCGCCGTCGGCATGGGCATGGCCGTCACGTTCGTCATGGGCATGGCGTCGCTGTTCACATGGCTGATCCAAAACTATATACTGGAGTCTCTGAACATCGCTTTTCTGCAGACCATCGCCTTCATATTGACGATCGCCGCGCTGGTGCAGTTTGTAGAAATGGTGCTGCAAAAGACCAACCCAGCGCTGTATAAGTCGCTGGGCGTGTATCTGCCGCTGATCACGACCAACTGCGCCGTGCTGGGCGTGGCGATCCTGAACATCGAGCAATCTTACAACCTGCTGGAGAGCGTGGTCAACGGCGTGTTCGGGGGCTTGGGCTTCACGATCGCCATCGTGCTGATGGCTGGCGTCCGCGAGAAGCTGGAAAACGCACAGATACCACAGCCGCTGCGCGGTTTCCCGATTACGCTGATCGCCGCGGGCCTGATGGCCATCGCATTCATGGGCTTCAGCGGCCTGGGGCAATGAGACCCCAATGAAACTGGAGGAAATGGCATGACGATTATTCTGATCAGCGCCGGCGTGATCGCCGCGCTGGGCTTGCTGTGGGGGGTTGTTCTGGCGATTGCCGGGCGATACTTCTCCGTGCAGAAGGACCCGCGCATCGAAGAGGTGCGCGCGCTGCTGCCCGGCGCCAACTGCGGCGCCTGCGGCTATCCCGGCTGCGACGGCCTGGCTTCCGCCATCGTGGTCGATGGCGTGGCCGTAAACGCCTGCACCGTGAACTCAGTAGAGAACGCTGGACAGATTGCAGCTCTTCTGGGCGTGGACGCCAAGGGAATCAAGCCGTTGATCGCCCATGTGCAATGCCGCGGCACGCTGCACAATTCTCCTCTCAAGTTCAACTATGAAGGCCTGAACGACTGCGCTGCCGTGGCGGCGCTGGACGACGGCGTGAAGAACTGCCCCATGAGCTGCCTGGGCTTTGGCAACTGCGCCCGGGTGTGCCCGACCAACGCCATAAGCATCGTCGATGGCCTGAGCGTGATAGACCACCGGCTGTGCATCACCTGCGGCAAGTGCGTGGCGGAATGCCCCCGGCACATCATCCACCTGCTGCCGGCCGACAGCGTGGTGCGCGTGGAATGCTCCAACGTATTCAAAGGCAAACAGGTGCGCGACAACTGCCAGGTGGGCTGCATCGGCTGCAGCCTGTGCGCCAAGGCCTGCGAATATGGCGCCATTACGATGGTCAATGATTTGCCCATCTTTGATTATGAAAAGTGCACGGGCTGCATGGCCTGCGCCCAGAAGTGCCCGCGCCAGATCATCTGGCCGGCGGGGCGCAAGGATGCTCAGGAGAAGACCAACTAGAAGGATGATGAATAGCGCAGGATAATTGGGGTATCTGAAATACGAGGTGTTTTTTCGCCATGCGAGCCTTGGCCTTCTACCCCAGAGAATGACAGTAAAGGTGGTATGACAATGTCGATCATGGAAACCATCGAGGCCGCCGAGCAGCAGGCCGAGCAGCTTCGCCGGGAGGCCCGAATTGAGGCCCGCGAAAAGCTGCAAGCCGCCCAGGCGCAAGGACGCGCCCAGGCTGACCGGCGCATAGCCCAGGCCAAGGAGACCGCCAAGCAGATCATAACCGACGCGCAGGAGCTGGCTCGCCGCCAGGTTGAGCAGGAATTGGCCCAACAAGAGGAGCGCCAGCGTCAGCTGCTGCAGGACCGGGCAAAGCTGCCGGACGCCGTGCGGACAATCGTCGAGGAGGCACTGCGCTGACATGCTGATCCCCATGCGAAAGGCTACGCTGATTGCGCTCAAGCAGGACAGGGAACGGCTGCTGCTGGCCCTGCAGCGCTGCGGAGAGCTCATGGTCATACAACCCGACAACGGCCAGGCCGTGGATTGCGGCGTCACTCGGGAGGACGAGGTTCAGCGGATCGGTTCGGTTCTTGCGTTCCTTGCCCGCTATGAGAAGAAAAAGCAACTGTTTGCTCCCCGCGCCAGCATCCGCTATGACCAGCTGATTCAGGAAGAACAGGAATCCTCTGCCCTGACTGCCGAGGCCGAGCTTATCGCCCAGCAGATGCAGGCGGCCCGTGCCGACGCCGCCGCCCGGGAGACACAGGCGCAAGCGCTGCAGCCCTGGGAGGCATTGGATGTCGCGCTGGAGAACATCCGCTCCACCGCCCACACGCGCTGCTTTGCCGGATATGTGCCCGAGGCGCAGCTGGATGGCCTGCGCGCCGCGCTGGAGCAGGCCGGCGCCCGGCTGCAGGCGCTGGGCAGCGGCAGCGAGGGCACTGCCGTGTTCGTGCTGTGCCACCGTGACGACGATGCCGCGACGCGCGAATGCCTCAAGGCATCGGGCTTTACGGAGGCGGTCTTCCCCCGGCTGAAGGGCACGCCCGCACAGGCACGCTCGGCGCTGCTGCAAGAGGCGCAAAATGCCAGAGATCTGGCCGAAGACCTGGAGAAACAGGCCGCGGCCCTCAGCTTGCGTCAGCACGAGGTCAAGGCGCTCTTTGAACGGCGCAAAGCCGAGCAGGAGCGCAACGCCCAGCCCGTTGTGCAAAGCAACTCCGCCTTCTGCCTGCAGGGATGGGTCAGGGCCGACCGGCAGGACGAGGTAAGCCGGGCTGTGGCCGAGGCCGCCGGCGTGTATGAACTGCGCTTCGAGGAACCGGCCGAGGGTGAAATGCCGCCCACCGTGGTGCACAACGCGCAACTGGTTACGCCTTTTGAAGCCGTGACCGATCTATACTCCCGCCCCCACCCCTTTGGCTATGACCCCAATACCGCCATGGCCATCTTCTACTTTATCTTCTTCGGCATGATGATGTCCGACGCAGGCTATGGCATCGTGACGACGCTGCTGCTGTTCGTGTATCAGCGGCTGCTCAAGCCCCGCGGCACCATGGGCAAGCTCGTGGGCGTGCTGCTGTTCGGTTCCATCTCCACGATCCTGTGGGGCTTTGCCTTCGGCGGGCTGTTTGGGCTCTCGCTGCCGCCATTGCTGTTCAACCCTATGAATGAGCCTTTAACGATGCTGTTGCTGTGCTATGGGTTGGGTGTCGTTCACCTGTTCGCCGGCATGTGCATCAAGATGAGGCTGCTGTTCAAGGCCGGGGATTGGCAGGGCGCCGTGTTCGACCAGTTGAGCTGGATGGTGCTGATCTGCGGATGCATCCTGCTGGCACTGCCGGCCACCAGCGCCGTGGGCAAAGTGCTGGCCATTGCCGGCGCGGCCACGATCCTGCTGATGGCGGGCCGCGACAAGAAGAACATCTTCGCCCGCCTGTCCGGCGGCCTGATGTCCCTCTACGGCATCACCAGCTACTTAAGCGACATCCTGTCCTACTCGCGCATCTTCGCGCTGGGCCTGGCCACCGGCGTCATCGGCATGGTCATCAACACCATTGCCGGCATGCTGACCCAGGGCGGCGGCGTGGTGGGCGCGCTGGGCTTCGTCGCGGCCATATTCGTGCTGGCTGGCGGCCACCTTTTCAACATCGTCATCAACATGCTGGGCGCCTTCGTGCACACGGCGCGCCTGCAATACATCGAGTTTTACGGCAAATTCTATGAGGCCGGCGGCACGGAATTCAAACCGCTGGCCATACGGCCCAAATACCTGGACGTTGTGCGCTAAGCGCATTACCTAAGACCTATAATGCGATAGCGCATTGGGATAAAGAACACACAGGAGGAAAACAAATGTTCACCATCGGGCATGCTCTGGCGCTGCTGGGCGCCGCACTCGCCGCCGGCCTGGCCGGCATCGGTTCCGCAAGGGGCGTGGGCCTCGCCGGCGAAGCCGCGGCCGGCGTCGTCAGCGAGGACCCCAACAAATTCGGCTCCTGCCTGGTGCTGCAGGCGCTGCCCGGCACCCAGGGCGTATACGGACTGCTGATCGCGTTCATGATCATCATGAACACCGGCCTGCTGGGCGGCGCGCCCAAGGATATGTCCCTGTGGCAGGGTCTGTCCTTCGTCGCGGCCAGCCTGCCGATCGCCTTCGGCGGCTATTTCTCGGCAATCGCCCAGGGCCGCACGGCGGCCACCGGCATCGGCCTTGTGGCCAAGCGCCCGGAGGAATCGGGCAAGGCCATCATCATGGCCGTCATGGTGGAAACCTACGCCGTGCTGGCTCTGCTGATCTCTCTGCTGATGGTCACCGGCATCAAGCTGTGAGCGACGGGACATATTCAATGGAGAGGCGGCAACCCGATGAGCGTTGACAAGATTATCGACAAGATTCTGGCCGACGCCCGGTCCGACGCGCAGGACGCGCTGGCACAGGCGCAGCAACGCGCGGCGGAGTTGGCAGCTGAGCTGGAAAAGGAGACCGACATACGCGTGGAGCGGATACTGGCGCAGGCGCAAAGCGACGCAGCCGAGGCTCATCGAAGCCAACGGCTGGTCGCCGAGCTGGAAAGGCGCAAGCGGGCGCTGGCGCTGCGGCGCGAGGTGCTGGACGAGGCCTTTTCGCAAGCCCTGATGCAGCTCAACACGCGCAGCGGCCAAGCCTGGGAAGACATGATCACCGCCACCGTGCTGCGCGCGGCGCAAGCCGGCGAAGAGCGGCTGCGGGTGCCCGCTGCCGACCGGCCCGCGTATGAGGCCGGCCTGCTGCAACGGCTCAACCAGGCGCTGGCTGCGGCGGGCAAACCCGGCGCGCTGACGCTGGACCAGCAGAACGCGCACTTCGCCCACGGTGTGGCGCTGATCGGCGACACCTGTGACGTGGATGGCTCCACCGAGGCGCTGCTGCACGAGGCCCGCGCCCGCTGCGAAGGCCGGGTCGCCGAGCTGCTGTTCGGCGGCCGGGAAGGGTGATCGCCATGGCGCAGCGCAGCATCCCCTATGCGGTGGCGCGCATCCGCGCGTTGGAAAACCGGCTGTTGGACACGCAGACGCTGGCACGGCTGCGGGACGCCGACCGGACGGACGCGCTCAAACTGCTTCTGGAAACCGGCTATGGCCAGGGCGCTGCCGCGGAAGACGCGGAAGCGGCCATCGCTGCGGAGCTTCTGACAGCACGCCGCCTGGTGCGCGAGGTGTCGCCGGACCCGGAAGTGACCGGGCTGTTCCTGTTGGGCATCGACGCGCGCAACCTGAAGACCCTGCTCAAGGCGCGGCTGCTGAACCAGCCGGCCGAGGGTCTGCTGGGCGAGGGCGGTATGTTCCCCCTGGAAACGCTGAAGCGCGCGGTGGCGGACAAGGATTATCGCGATCTGCCCGGCGAATTCTCGCGGGAATTGAACGCCGTGGAGCGCCGTCTGGCCATGGAGGCTGACCCTCAGATGCTCAGCGCAGCCGTGGACCGGGCGACCTTTGCCTACATCGACGCCGTGACCCGGCGCAGCGGTGACCCCTTCGCCCGCGCCTATTTCGCGGCGCAGGCGGATTTCCTGAATGTGCGCAGCCTGCTGCGGGCCCGCGCGCTGGGCTGGGACGCCGAGCGCCTTCGGCGCATGCTGCTCAGCGCCGGGGACATCAGCCTTGACGCGCTGGCCGATGCGCTGCACCAGCCCGACGACCAGCTGTCCAAGCGACTGGCCTCGGGCGCCAATGGCCGGGCCATCGGCGCGGCGCTGGAAGAATACGCCGCCTGCGGATCGCCGGCCGGCCTGGAGCGCAGCATGGACGCGACTCTGATGGCCCTGGCGCGCTCGGCCAAGGCGCAAAGCTTTTCCTCTGGCCCGGTGATCGGTTATCTGCTGGGCCGGGAGGCCGAGGCCAAAGCCCTTCGCCTGATCTTCGCGGCCAAGCAGGCCGGCCGGGAGGCCAGCCTGCCGGAACTCTACAGCTAGGCAAAGGCGGTATAAATTCATGAAGCAAAAAATAGCCGTCATCGGCGACCCCGACTCCGTGCTGCTCTTCAAGGCGCTGGGCATCGAGGTGCACCCGGTGCGCAGCGCGGCAGCGGCCGAAAGGGCCATTCACAAGCTGGCCCAGTCGGAGTATGCCGTCATCTATATCACCGAGCCCATGGCGCAGGCGGCCGGCGAGGCAGTGGCGCGGTATCGCACGGCACTCTTTCCGGCGATCATTCCCATTCCCGACAGCAACGGGACCATCGGCCTGGGCATGGCCGGCATCAGGGCCAACGTGGAAAAGGCCATAGGCTCTGACATCCTATTCGGGGAAGAAAGGTAGCGAGCATGAGCGGAACCATCATCAAAGTTTCCGGCCCGCTGATTGTGGCCACCGGCATGGCGGACGTGCAGATGTACGACGTTGTGCGTGTCAGTGAGCGACGCCTGATCGGCGAGGTCATCGAGTTGCGGGGCGACCGGGCATCCATTCAGGTTTATGAAGAAACCAGCGGGCTGGGCCCCGGTGAGCCTGTGGTAACCACGGGCTCACCGCTCAGCGTGGAGCTGGGCCCGGGGCTAATCGAGAGCATTTTCGACGGCATCCAGCGCCCGCTGGAGGTCGTGCGACGGGTCACCGGGGATCGCATCACCCGCGGCATCGATGTGCCGTCCATCGACCGGGATCGTAAGTGGCGCTTTGAGCCCATGGCGCTGCTGGGTGACCTTGTAAGCGGCGGCGACGTGCTGGGCGTCGTGGCCGAGACGCCGGCGGTGCTGCACAAGATCATGGTGCCGCCGGGCATAGCCGGCGAGCTCGTTTGGCTGTTTGACGGCGAGGCCACGGTGGACGAGCCGGTGGCGCGGCTGCGCCGCGGCGACGGCAGCGAGATGGAGCTGACCATGCTGCAGCGCTGGCCGGTGCGCCGCGGGCGCCCCTACCAGCAGAAGGTCTCCCCTGGCGAGCCCATGGTCACCGGCCAGCGCGTCATCGACTCCTTCTTCCCCATCGCCAAAGGCGGCGTGGCGGCAGTGCCCGGCCCCTTCGGCTCGGGCAAGACCGTCGTGCAGCACCAGTTGGCCAAGTGGGCCGACGCGGACATCATCGTGTACGTGGGCTGCGGCGAGCGCGGCAATGAGATGACCGACGTGCTCATGGAATTCCCCGAGCTGCACGACCCGCGCACCGGCCTGCCGCTGATGAAGCGCACGGTGCTCATCGCCAACACTTCCGACATGCCGGTGGCCGCCCGCGAGGCGTCCATCTATGTGGGCATCACGATCGCCGAGTATTTCCGCGACATGGGCTATCACGTGGCAATTATGGCCGATTCCACATCCCGCTGGGCGGAAGCGCTGCGCGAGATGAGCGGCCGCCTGGAGGAAATGCCCGGCGAGGAGGGCTACCCGGCCTATCTGGGTTCGCGCATCGCCGAGTTCTACGAGCGGGCGGGCGTGGTGCGCTGCGAAGGCAGCGAGGGCCGCGTGGGCGCCATCACCGCCATCGGCGCCGTGTCACCGCCCGGCGGCGACATTTCCGAGCCTGTGTCCCAGGGCACGCTGCGAATCGTAAAGGTGTTCTGGGGGTTGTCGGCCAGCCTGGCTTACCGACGGCACTTCCCCGCCATCGACTGGCTGCTGAGCTACTCGCTATACAGCGAAAGGCTGCGCGATTATTACGCGTCGTCGGTGGCCGATGATTGGCCGGAACTGGTGCAGCAGGGCATGCGCATGCTGCAGGAAGAAGCCGAGCTCAACGAGATCGTGCGCCTGGTGGGCGTGGACGCGCTCAGTGAACAGGACCGCCTGACGCTGGAGGCTGCCCGTTCACTGCGAGAGGATTTCCTGCATCAGAACGCCTTCCATGATACCGACACCTATACATCGCTGCCCAAGCAGCATGGCATGCTCAAGACCATACTGAGCTGGCACAGCCTGTGCAGCGCCGCCAGCCGCCGGGGAGCGGCCTTCTCCAAGCTTACGGCATTGCCGGTGCTGGAGGCCATCGGGCGCATGAAATACATCCCCGAGGAGGAATTCCCGGAGAAGCTTGCGCAGATTGAGACCCAGCTGCAGGCCGAGATCCAGGCGCTTACGGAGGGAGACGACGACGATGCTTAAGGAATATAAGACCATACGGGAGGTTGTAGGCCCGCTGATGCTCGTGGAGCAGGTGCAGGGCGTGAAATACAACGAGCTCGTGGAGATTCGCCAGGCCAACGGTGAGCGGCGAAGCGGCCGCGTGCTGGAGGTGGATGGTGACCGGGCGCTGGTGCAGCTCTTCGAGGGCTCCCAGGGCCTCAAAATCGCCGACGCCAAGGCGCGGTTCATCGGTCGGGGCATCGAGCTGGCCGTGTCGCCGGACATCCTGGGCCGCGTGTTCGACGGCATGGGCCGCCCCAAGGACGGCGGCTGCGAGATCATCGCCGAGCACTCGCTGGACATCAACGGCGAGCCGCTGAACCCCGCCTCGCGGGACTACCCCGCCGAGTTCATACAGACCGGCATATCGGCCATCGACGGCCTGAACACGCTGGTGCGCGGGCAGAAGCTGCCGGTGTTCACCGGCTCCGGCCTGCCCCATGCCCAGCTGGCAGCCCAGATTGCCCGCCAGGCCCGGGTGCGCGGAACCGACGAGAACTTCGCCGTGGTGTTCGCCGCCATCGGCATCACCTTCGAGGAGGCCGACTTCTTCCTGCGCGATTTCCAGCGCACGGGGGCCATCGAGCGGGCGGTGCTGTTTATCAATCTGGCCAACGACCCGGCGGTGGAGCGCATCGCCACGCCGCGCATGGCCATCACCGCCGCCGAATATCTGGCCTACGAGCAGGGCATGCACGTGTTGGTCATCCTGACAGACCTGACCAACTACGCCGAGGCGCTGCGCGAGGTGTCCGCCGCCCGCAAGGAGGTTCCGGGCCGCCGCGGCTACCCTGGGTACCTCTACACCGACCTGGCCACGCTGTATGAGCGGGCCGGCCGCATCAAGGGCCGCGCCGGCTCCATTACGCAGATCCCGATCCTGAGCATGCCCGAGGACGACAAGACCCACCCGATCCCCGACCTGACCGGTTACATCACCGAAGGGCAGATCATACTGAGCCGCGAGCTGAACCGCAAGGGCATCACGCCGCCGGTGGATGTGCTGCCGTCGCTCTCCCGCCTAAAGGACAAGGGCATCGGCGCGGGCAAGACCCGCGAGGACCACGCCGACACGATGAACCAGCTCTTTGCCGCCTATGCCCGCGGCAAGGAGGCCAAGGAGTTGGCGGTGATACTGGGTGAAGCGGCCTTAAGCGCTACCGACAAGCTGTACGCCAAGTTCGCCGAAGCCTTCGAACGTGAATATGTGTCCCAGGGCTATGATACCAACCGCTCCATCGAGGAAACGCTGGACCTGGGTTGGAAGCTGCTGGGCATCCTTCCCCGCGGCGAGCTTAAGCGCATCCGCGAATCCCATCTGGACAAGTACTACCCGGCAAAGGAGGAGTAGCCGATGGCCGCTCCGATCAACCCCACGCGCATGGAGCTGACCAGGCTCAAGAGGAGGCTGGCCACGGCGGTGCGCGGGCACAAGCTGCTCAAAGACAAGCGCGACGAGATGGTCCGCCGGTTCATGCTGCTCATTCGCCGCAACATGGAGCTGCGCGCCCAGGTGGAGCGCGCGCTGGGCGCGGCCACGGGGCGCTTTGCGCTGGCCCGCGCGCAGATGGGCGCCGAGACCGTGGAAGAGGCGCTGCTTTACCCCGCCAGGGAGGCGCTCTTCGATGTGTCCACGCAGAACATCATGAGCGTGGAGGTGCCGGTCATCGGCTTTCGCGGAGACCCGCAGGCGGCTGTGGATCTGCCCTATGGCTTCGCCTTCACCGCGGCGGAGCTGGACGGCGCTGTGGCCGACCTGGCAGCGGCGCTGCCGCTGCTGCTGGAGCTGGCATCGGTGGAAAAGACGTGCAACCTGCTGGCCGACGAGATCGAGAAGACCCGCCGGCGCGTCAACGCGCTGGAGTATGTGATGATCCCGGACATGCGGCAGAACGTGCGCTACATCACGATGAAGCTGGAAGAAAATGAGCGCGGCAACCTGATACGGCTCATGAAGATGAAACAGCTCATGGAAAAGAAAACTTGATATCAAAGGCCAGCCTCTGAGGCCCACCGGCAATACCGAAACGTAAACTGTGGCGCCAGGCCAACAGCCTGGCGCCACAGTATTTTTTTGCCAAGGATGCTTTTAGTCATCGTTCTTTTTTACGAAATCCTGAATTACCCGTTTGAGAATCTCCTCGGTCTCCATCGCGTCGGCCAGTTCCTGCTTCAGGCGGGCGTTCTCTGCTTCCAGAGCCAGCACCTTGACGGACTCCAGGTCCTCGTGGGCGCGGCGAACGGCATTCTCCGGCGTGGAACGATGGCCTTTTTCAGCTTCGGATGCGCGCTTGGGCATCGGCTTCCCTCCTTGCGGCTGATGGTCGTTGCTCACATACTCATTGCGCAGGCCACGCATCACATAGTGCGTGTGCAGCAGGCTGTGGGACACATGGCTGTTGGGGTGTTCCAGGAACTCGCCGTACAGCGATTGGACCGCCGGATTGTCGTGGGACTTACGCAGCACCTTGCCCTCGTCCTCGCTGTACAAGCCCCGCATGCGCTTGGCGCGCACATCCGGATCCGCGCTGCGCGGCTGGCCGCCGCCGGTGATGCAGCCGCCGGGGCAGCCCATAACCTCGATGAAATGATAGGGCGATGTGCCGGCCGCCACCTCTTCCATGAGCTTGTTGGCACCGCTCAGCCCGCTGGTGACCGCAACCTTCACGGTGACACCATCCAGGAACTTGTAGGCCGGCAAGGGGTTCTCTATGAGGATGTCGGCGGTCTTCACCTGATCCAGGCCCACGATGGGCTGCACATGCAGCCCGTCAAAGGGCAGCTCGCGGCCCGTCACAAGCTCATACACGGTGCGCAGCGCCGCCTCCATCACGCCGCCGGTCACGCCGAAAATGTCGGCCGCGCCGGTGGACATGCCCAGCGGGTTATCGAAGGGCCTGTCCTCAATGAGCTTGAAATCGATGCCGGTCTCGTTGATCATCTGCGCCAGCTCTCTGGTCGTCAGCACGGCGTCCACATTGGGCTGGCCATTGTTTTGCATCTCGGCACGGCCGATCTCATATTTCTTGGCCGTGCACGGCATCACGGAGACGACCTTGACATCCTGCGGGGCGACGCCGAGCTTGCCGGCATAGTAGGACTTGGCCAGCGCGCCCAGCATCATGTGGGGAGACTTGCACGTGGACAGGTGGTCCAGCTCGTGGGGATAGGTGTGCTCCACGTATTTGATCCACCCGGGGCTGCAGCTCGTGATCATCGGCAGCACGGCCGGGCCGCCGGTCAGCGCGTCCTTCACGCGGTGCAGGAATTCGGTGCCTTCTTCCAGAATCGTCAGGTCCGCGGCGAAGTTCGTGTCGAAGATATCGTCGAATCCCAACGCCTTGAGCGAGGCGGCCAGCTTCCCGGTGACCTGCGCGCCCGGTTCCAAGCCGAATTCCTCACCGATGGCCACGCGCACCGCCGGGGCCACCTGCACGACGCGCCTTTTTGTCTGGTCGCTCAAGATACCCCACACTTTTTCCACGGCATCGGTCTCCCGCAGGGCGCCCACCGGGCACACGACTGTGCACTGCCCGCAGAAGGCGCAGTTGACCGTGTTGATGGGCAGCTCCATGGCCGGCCCTATCGTGGTCTGGAAACCGCGGTTTTGGGCATTGAGGATGCCCACACCCTGTATCTGGTTGCACACGCTGACACACCGGCGGCACAGCACGCACTTGGACATGTCACGGGTGATGGATACGGCGGTCTCCAGCTTGGCCTCGGAGTGCTCGCCCTTGAAGCGGGTCTGCTCCACGCCCAGCGTGCGGCCCAACTCCTGCAACTCGCAGCTTTGGTTGCGCTTGCAGCTCAGGCAGTTCTGCTCGTGGTCGCTCAGCAGCAGCTCGTACATCACGTGGCGGGTGTCGCGCACCTTCTTGCTGTTGGTGTGCACCACCATGCCCTCGGACACCGTGGCCATGCAGCTGGCCTGCAGCGTTTTGGCGCCCTGCACCTCCACCAGGCACACGCGGCAGCTGCCGAACTTGTGCACGTTCTCCAGATAGCACAGGTTGGGGATATGGACGCTGCACCGCTTGGCGGCCTCCATGATCGTGGTGCCCTCGGGCACACTTACGGCTCTTCCGTTGATCGTCAGATTCACCATGGCTCGCCTTACCTCCTGTCGCAGTGCAGGCAACGCATGGCCTCGGCCATGGCGTTGAGTTTGTGATAGCCCAGCACGACTTCGTCGAAGGAATTCTTGCGCTGCTCCAAATCCAGAAGTTCCATCGGGAAGCGGCTGTGCATGACAATTTCATCCTCATCGACGATTTCCGGTATCTTGATCGGCTCGCCCTTGTTGAGCTTGCCCTTGCCTCCCAGGTATCTGTCGATGGAGACGGCGGCCCTCTTGCCGTCTGAAATGGCGCGGATGACTTCGTCCGGCCCACGGGCAATGTCGCCGCCGGCGAACACGCCTTCCATAGCTGTCATCTGCGTGTCGTCCTGCACGACGAAGGTGCCCCACGGCGTCATCTCAATCTCCTCGCGGCTGATAAAGGGCAGGTCGGCGTACTGGCTGACAGCCGGAATCACGGTGTCCACATCCACAAAGAAGTTGGAGCCCTCCACCGGTACGGACTTGCGACGGCCGGAGCTGTCGAAATCGCCTAGCCGCATGCGGATGCACTCCACGCCGGCCACCCTGCCGGCGGGGTTGGCCACAAAGCGCACCGGGGCGACCAGTTCCACCAGCTCTATACCTTCTTCGATGGCCTCATCGATCTCTTCCTCATAGGCCGGCATGGCGTCCCTGGTGCGCCGGTACAGCACCAGCACATGCTGCGCGCCTAAACGGCGGGCTGTACGGGCGGAATCGATGGCGGTGTTGCCGCCGCCGATGATGGCGACTCTGGGGCCGATCGCCAGATCCTTGTGCATATTGACCGCCTTTAGGAAGTCGATGCCGTGGATGACGCCGGGCAGGTTCTCCCCGGGGATGTTGACCTTCTGCGGGAATTGCGTGCCGGTGGCGATATAGATGGATTCGTACTGCTGGCGCAGCTTGCTGAAGCTGATATCGCGGCCCACCTCGGTGTTGCGGTGGATCTTGACACCGGCCTGCTCGATCAGCGTGATCTCATGCTCCAGCACATCCTTGGGCAGGCGGTATTCGGGGATACCATAGGCCAGCACGCCGCCGGCCACGCTCTGGGATTCGAACACATCGACCTCATAACCGATGCGGGACAGGTACCACGCGCAGGTCAGGCCGGACGCGCCGGCGCCGATGACCGCCACGGACTTGCCGTTGCGCGGGAACACGATCTCACGGCTGTAGGGCTTCTCGTTGCGGTACGCATAATCGGCCACAAAGCGCTTGAGATCGCGGATGGCCACGGCCTCGTCGGTGGTGCGGCGGCGGCACTTGCTCTCGCAGGGGCGGGTGCATATCCTGCCGCACACCGCCGGGAAGGGGTTCTCCTGCCGCACGAGGTTGTAAGCGTCCATGAACCGGCCGGATGCGACCAGCGCAATGTACCCAGGCACGTTGACATTGGCCGGGCACGTGTTCTCGCACGGGGAGATGAACAGGCTCTGGCACACGCCGGCCCGGCAGTATTTGTTGCGGATGTGCTCGTCGTATTCCTCACGGAAGTATTTGATCGTGCTGAGCACCGGGTTGGGCGCCGTCTGCCCCAGGCCGCACATGGCAGCCTGCCCGATGGCTTCGCCCAGCTCGATGAGCAATTCCACGTCGCCCTCCTCGCCCTCACCCCGGGTGATGCGCTCCAGGATCTCCAGCATGCGCTTGGTGCCTACGCGGCAGGCCACGCATTTTCCGCAGGATTCATCCTGTATGAAATCCATGAAATAGCGCGCGGTGTCCACCATGCAGGTGTCCTCATTCATGACGATGAGGCCGCCGGAGCCCATGATGGCGCCCAGCTTGACCAGACTGTTGTAATCCGTGGGCACGTTGAGGTTCTCTGTGGTGATGCAACCGCCGGAGGGGCCGCCAATCTGCGCGGCCTTGAAACGCTTGCCGTCGCGGATGCCGCCGCCGATCTTGAAGATGATGTCTCCCAACGGTATGCCGATGGGCACCTCGATGATGCCTGTGTTGACGACGTCTCCGGCCAGCGCGAACACCTTTGTGCCCTTGCTGGTTTCGGTGCCGAATTGCGTATACCACTCGCCGCCGTTTTGCAGGATCACCGGGACGCTGGCGAAGGTTTCGACGTTGTTGATGATCGTGGGTTTGCCGAACAGACCCTTCTGGAACGGGAAGGGCGGTTTCTGCCTGGGTTCGCCGCGTTCGCCCTCGATGGAGGCCATCAGCGCCGTCTCCTCGCCGCACACGAACGCGCCCGCGCCGATGCGTATCTCGATGTCGAAATCGAAACCGCTGCCCATGATGTTTTTGCCCAGCAGACCGCGCCTGCGCGCTTCCTCGATGGCGGCGGACATGCGTTCCACGGCGATGGGGTATTCGGCGCGCACATAGATGTAGCCCTGATTGGCGCCGATGGCGTAGCCGCCGATCAGCATGCCCTCGATGACGGTGTGGGGGTCCCCCTCGATGACGCTGCGATCCATAAACGCGCCGGGGTCGCCCTCGTCGGCGTTGCAGATGATGTATTTCACTTCGCTCTGGGCCTTGAGGCCGGCTTCCCACTTGACGCCCGTAGGGAAGCCCGCGCCGCCGCGGCCCTTTAGGCCGGATTTGAGCACCTCGGCTACGACATCCCGGGGCTGCATCTGCGTGAGCGCCTTGGCCGCGGCATAATAGCCGCCGCTGGCGATGTAGGCGTCCATGCTGGCGTATTCCATGATGCCGCAGTTGCGCAGCACGATCTTCACCTGCTCCTTGAAGAAACCGATGTCGTCCAGCCGGGGCACTCGCTTGCCCAGCGAATGATCATAGAACGTGTACTCCTCCAGAATGTCGCCCCGCCCGATGTGATGGCGCACGATGCGCGCGGCCTTTTCCGGGGTCAGCTCGGTGTAGAAGATGCGCTCTGGAAGCACGATCATCACCGGCCCCACGGCGCAGATGCCCATGCAGCCGGTCTCGTACACCAGCGTCTCTTCGGCCAGCCCCTGGCGCTTAAGCTCGTCGGTCACGGCGTCGCGCACCATGCCGCAATTGCTGGACACGCAGCCGGCGCCGGCGCACACGAGCACTTTGTGCTTGTATCTGTTGAGCTCTTCGTTGTAACTGCTCTTGATTTGATCCAACAACTCGATGCGATCGATTTTCATACTCATCCGCTGCCCCACCCCTTTCAATATTTGGACAGAATGGAGTTGAGCTTGTTGACCGTGACCTGCTTGTAGACCACGTTGTCTATCATGATGGCGGGCGCCAAGCCGCATGCGCCGATGCAGCGCGCGACCTCAAAGGTGAATTTGCCGTCGGCGGTGGTTTCGCCGATCTCAATGCCCAGCTTTTGCTGCAGGCTTTCAATCAGCTTTTTGCCGCCGCGCACATAGCACGCCGTGCCCAGGCAAACGCGTATCGTGTGCTGGCCCCGGGGCTTGGTGCTGAAAAAGGAATAGAACGTGACCACGCCCGAAACCTCGGACAACGGCATCTCCAGCTTGTCCGCGATGAAGGCTTGCACCTCCAGCGGCAAAAAGCCGTAGATCTCCTGCGCCCGGTGCAGGATCTGGATCAGGCTTCCCTCCCTGCCCTTGTACAGGTCGATGACGTTGGCGATTGCGGCCAGCTTGCCCTCGACACCCGGCATGCATCCGGCACAAGGACTGACTTGCGGCTTGTAGCTCATCATATGCCTCCTGTCGCTGTGGATTGTGATTTGCCTCTGTTAAAAGTATAACAATCAACTGTGAGGGTTTTATGATTTCACATCGCCATTTCTCAATAAATTCCAGTCAATTAAACTCTGTACTGCAAGGATTATGGTGAAACTCATAACAGATCCATCACATTCAGCGCCATGCTGCTGTGCAAACTCGGGTGTTCTTATTCCTGCGCCGTCATGGTATACTTGAAAAATCAGCATAAGTGCATAATGAAAAGGGCATAACCGTCAGGACAATTGGCAAATGGGGTGCGCAAAGCAATGGGCGAAGTGCGGCTGCTTATTGCCGACGGCAACGGCGAAACCAGAAAAAGAATCGCCGAGATGGCAGAAAGCGACGGCTACACCGCCGATGTGGCCGCCGATGGCATCGCCGCGCTCAAGCTGTTCCGCCGCCATGAATACGCCATGATCGTGCTGGATTGCACGCTGCCCGAGTTGGACGGCTGGCACGTCTGCTCGCAGATCCGCAAGGCCTCCGACGCACCCATACTCGTACTGTCCGAACGGGCCGGCGAGGAAGACAAACTGTCCTTTTTTCGAATCGGCGTGGACGACTACATCGCAAAGCCCTTTTCCGTGCGGGAGCTTTCCGCCCGGATCAAGGTGTTCCTGCGCCGCACGCAGAACAGCCCTATCATCCGCCGAATCACATTCGATGGCCTCTGCATCGACACGATCTCCCGCACCGTATATGTGGACGGAAACGCGGTGCCGCTGACGCCGCGGGAGTATAACCTGCTGCTGTTCCTGGCATCCAACCCCCACCGGGCTTTTTCGCGGGAGGCCATACTCAACGAGGTGTGGGGAGAGGACTATGTGGGCACTGACCGCACGGTGGACACCCACATCAAGAGCCTGCGGGAAGGCATCAAGCCCTATCAGGATTTCATCTCCACCGTGTGGAGCTATGGGTATATGTTCAAGGCGTAACAGCAGCTCATGCCCTTCGGTCAGCGGCGCATGCACTCAAGGGTAAATATACTCGTCCACCTTCTCGGCCGGGGAGACCTTGGTCACGTGAATCTGCACCTCCTCATAGCCGTCATAGTAACCCTTGCGGACGATGCCCTCCACCGTAACCCAGGCTTCCTCCTTGAGCGTGGGCGCCTGGTCATAGATGCAGATGAAGCCGCAGGGGGCCAGGTCCGCGGAGCAGCAGGACATCATGAGCCGCGCGGGCACGAATTCGTTGGCCTCCATTGTCTGCTTCTCGCGGAACACGAATCCCTTTATCGTGATTTGATAACCCTCGTATTGATCCAGATTGGTAGGCAGCTCGCTCAGCCACATGGAGAAATATTCGTCGCGCACGGTGATGGTCTTGTTTTCTTTGTCCAGGCCGTCGGGCACATATTCGGAATAGCTGCGCTGGCCGCTGCCACCGGTGGGCTGCGCGGTGGCAGCGGCCGGCGTGGCCTGGGGCGCGGGCGTTTCACCCTGCCATACCCAGGCCGACGGGCTGGCCGCGGCCGACGGCAGGCTGCGCGCGGGGGCAGGCTCACTGGTCTTGCCTGCCAAGCTGCGCTGCACGCCCGAACCCGCGTAGCCCGAGGGCAGGTCCCCCGCGCTGATGGCGCTGTGGGGCATCAGCAGGAGCAGCACCGGCACAGCCAGCACCAGGCAGTGGGCCGCCCGGGTCCTGTGCTGGGGCCGGAACAGCCGGAACGCTCCGGCCACCGCCCACATGAGCATAACGCCCACGGTGAAATAGAAGTACGGCACCATCCTGGGCGTCACATAAGTGCGATACTGGCCGCTCAGGACCAGAAAGAGGATGGACAGCGCGAACGCGGCAATGCACACCAGCTCCAGAAACACCTGTGGGTTCAGCACCCGTTTTTGCTCTTGCATCGGTCAACCTCCTCCCAACGCCGGGCTGGCGAACAGAAACACGACGGCGAAACACACGACGAAGGCCACGGCCAGCAGCCGGGCGACGAACCGCAGCGGGAAGCCGCCCGAGAGCATGATGACGTTTTTGATGTCCATCATCGGGCCAAACACCAGAAAGCCCAGCACCGCGCCGGCGGGGAAGTTCACGGCAAAGCTGCGCGCCACCACCGCGTCGGAGGAGGAGCACAGCGAGAGCAGGAAGGCCATGCCCATCATGACCAGCAGCGCGATGGCGAAATCGGTGCCCCGGTCCATCGGCAGGGCCTTGGTGATCGTGACCTGGAACACCGAGGCCACCAGCGCGCCGATCAGCAGATATTTGCCCACCTGGAAAAACTCCGCCTGGGAGTGGCGCAAAAAGAGACTCAGCTTGCCCTTCCATCCTGTCACGTTCTGCATGCCCTCATAGCACCCGCAGCTGCAGGACAGCCCGTCGAACCCGCCGGCCAGCGCCTTGGCGCGGGAGGGGAACAGCTCGTAGCTCAGCCCGATCAGCACAGCCGCCAGGATGCCCAACCCCACGCGGGCGGCCACGAACTTCACATCGCCGCCAAAGGCGTAATAGGTCGATAGCATGACCACGGGGTTGATGACCGGCGTGGCCGTCATAAATGTGACGGCGGCGGATATGGGCACGCCCTTGCGCACCAGGCTTCGGAAGATCGGGATGGACGCGCAATCGCACACCGGCAGGCAAAAGCCGCCCAGTATGGCCGCTACCATCCCCCACCCCACCTTCTTGGGGAACAGGCGCTCGATGGTCTGTTGGGAAAGGAACACCTGTATCGCCGAGGACAGCAACACGCCGATCAGCAAAAAAGGCACCGCCTGCAGCAGGATGCCCAGGAACACGTTGAGGATCGTGTTGAGCGGCGTCCGCGACAGGTCGGGAACCATGCCGGGGAAGATGGGTTCCAGCACACCCAGACCGAACCTGGCCAGCAGGAAGAGCGCCACGGCCAGCAGCACACCATAGGCGAAGACATCCACCGGGCGCAGTGGCTTCGCATATATCCGGGAAAGGATGTGCTCCACTTGGCCGCTGTCGTACAGCCGGACGCCGGGGTTGGCGCTGCGCAGAGTCTGGCGCACGCGGTAGTATTGCTCGTCGGTGGTGGCGTTGCGCACCACGGCGAAGTCGCAATTGGCAATCTGCTCGGGCAGCGCCGCGCCGGTCCTGCCCAGCAGGCTGTCCAGCGTGCCCGCGTCCACCACATGCACAGAGCGCTCCAGGCGGCACAGCGGGTGCAGCGACGGGTGCAGAAGCAGCGCCTGCAGCTCGAAAAAGGGCGTCATGCCGTTCCACTCCACCCACACCTCATCCACCGTGTCCCGCTGCAGGCTGTCGCGGATCTGCCCGATGATGTGCTCGCGGTCCTGCTCCAGCGCCCGCTTGGGGAAGCACAGCGCTTCGCGGTTGGCATGGCGGCTGTGGAATTCTTCCTCGCCGGCTTCAAATTGCAGCAGCAGCACGCGAGCATCGCGCATGGCCCGGTGGCTGAGCAGGCGGTTGAGCAGCGATGTTTTGCCGGCGTCCAGAAAGCCGGTGACGACATAGACGGGAATCTTCAACGGCCTCACTCCCCATCAAACAGCCGGGCCAGCGCCGGCTTGTCCAGGTCCTTCCCGATGATGTTCAGCGTGTTGCCAGCCAGATCGCAGCCGGTGATCTTCAAGTCTCCGGGCACGTATTGCACGTTGAGAGACCCCGTAATGCCCCGCAGAATGCCCTTGGCGCGCAAAACGCCGGGCGCGCCGCGCTCCAGGCGGGCCATGCGCTCGCGGAGGCCCCGCTGGGTAAAGCGGCGGTCCGTACGGATCGTCAGCGTATCGAACACGTCCTCGGCGCTGTGGTCGTGCTCACAGTGCCCATGGTCGTGGTCATGCTGCTCATGCTCGTGGTGTTCGTGGTCGTGGCATCCGCATCCGTGGCTGTGGTGGGCGTGCTCCCGCGCCACAGCCTCCGAGTGCAGCAGCTCGGCAGTGTCCACCGTGTCCCAGGGTTGGCAGAAGACCGCGACGCTGGCGTTGATGCCTCGCACCAGCCGGCAGGCGGCTCGGTTCGGTCCGGATAGGCCTCCACGCGGCTTAACACCACCGCGTCGGTATGGCGGATCTGGTCTTCGAAGAATTCCCCAAAGTTCTCCAGATACATCGCGCAGCGCTTCACGTCCACAACGGTGATCTTGCGCGAGATACGCACGAGACCCCTCAGGCGGGCGTCGGCGCAGGCCTGTATGATGTCGGAGAGCTTGCCCACGCCGGAGGGCTCGATGAGGATGCGGTCGGGATGACAGGCGTCCAGCAGCTCCTTTAAGGCCTTCACGAAATCTCCGGACAGGCTGCAGCAGATGCAGCCGGAGCTGATCTCCCGCACCTGGAAGCCGCTGGTTTGCAGCAGCGCGGCATCGATGCTGATCTCGCCGAAGTCGTTCTCGATCAGGGCGATTCGCTGGCCCGTAAAGGCTTCCTTGAGCAGCTTTTGCACCAGTGTGGTCTTGCCGGCGCCCAAAAATCCGGAAACGAGTATGATCTCTGTGGCCATTCCATTCTCCTGTTCAGGGTCGCGGTTGCGCCTATTTACGATCAATTTGCACATGATTCTCATTTGCAAGGGACTTGGTCATTATATGTTATGCATATGATAGAGTCAAGAATGCCTGCGGCGGAGGCCACCCGCAGCTCGTCTGCCGGTTGCGTCACGCGCTGGCTATTCCGGCCTTTTTGTGGTTAAATGTGATGGTATTATCGGCGCCAGGAAAAAAGAGGTGGGAGAAAAAAGTATGAGCATTCGGAGCACGGCAAAGGCCATTATACTCGATGAGGGCAAGGTTCTTTTGAACAAATGCCGCGACCGGCACAACGGTGAGTATTACACGCTGCCCGGCGGCGGTCAGGAAACCTATGAAACGCTGCGCGATGCCATTGTGCGGGAATGCCTGGAAGAGACCGGATACACGGTGGAGCCGCTGCGGTTTGCCGCGCTGTGCGAGGAAATTTGCGACGACGCGGATTACCGCCGGACGCACCCCCAATACGCCCACAAGATGCTGCACATCTTCGTGTGCGGTCTCGCTTCACGCAAGGTGTGCAAGCCCACAGAAACGGATGATGCCCAAATCGTCAGCGAATGGGTGGATATCCGTGCACTTGCCGGCATACGGCTTCTTCCGCAGGTGGTTGGAGAGCATCTAAGTGAGCTCATCGCATCCGATAAGCCACTGTTTCTGGGCTCCCAGCACGTTGCACACAACCACGGATAAACAACAAAACAAAGTCCATATCCTATGCTGCATGGGGAAAGGATTTCGCGCCATGGGCGCGACCAAAGGGCTTTCCGATCGCCCTTTGGAAACCTTCGGCCTCAATCCTTTTGATGAACATGCCACTATATAAACACATAGACCAACCGCTTACTCTTTTTGTAGCTCTGCTTTCCGTCTCAAAAGCAACTCTTTGTTTGGAACGTCATCTCTTAACAGGAACGGCGCCCATGTCGTATCCATCCCGTCAATATTGGCTTGCCAATAAAGCAGGCGGTCATAAAACCAGCTTAATTCCTTTCGCACGACCGCATCCCTGTCATCGGGGTGCGCCGCATAGGCGAAAGCCGTAAGCCCATAGAACACCAGCCCCAATGCATGGGTCTCCACATGCACGGTGGCGGCGGCGTGCCCGGCAGCGCGCGCCGCCGCCTGGGCAGCAGGGTCACCCTCCGCCGCCGTCGCGGCATTGTGGGCCGCGTGAATGGCCCTTTTCGCTTCCGGCATCTTGACCCCGCCTTGCGCCCACACGGCGGCTGTTTCCAGCGCCTGCCGCGGGCGCTGCTCTCCGGGGTACTTCTCCTCAAAGATTGCCAGAACCCTTGGGGCGCAATCCAGCGCCCAGGCGACCAGGGTTCTGTGCTTCTGCTTTTCAATCAGTTGCCTCAAAGGCTGGATACAATCACTCTCTCTGGAAAACAACAGTTTTTTCACGCTTTTCATCCTATCAGGGCAGCACCATCTTGGCGATGATACCATCCTCCACCGCGCCGGAGAGCAGCGCGTCGGTGTTCTTGAGGGCCAGGCCGGCCTTGTTGCGCTCGTAGGCAGAGGGCATGTCGTAGGCCTCCGGCTGCTGCAGCGCCTTCTCGATGGGCAGCAGCGTGTAGCTGCGGTCGCTGTTGGGGCCCACGCACATATTCCACACCGGCAGGTATTCCGCCGCTATGACCTCGGTGCGCTCGCCCTCCTTGCGCAGCTTCAGGTTCAGTATCATCGTGTCCTCGGTGTATTTGAACTTGGTCGTGTTCCAGCGGGTGATCTGGTTGGAAATGAAGTTGCCCAGCGACCAGGCTACAAAGGTCTTGTTGCCCTGCTCGCCGGTGAGCTGGCCCACCGTCTGCAGCACGTGGGCATGGCTGCCGCAGATGATATCCACGCCAACGTCGGCCAGCGCCTGGGCCAGGCGCTTCTGGCTGGCGTTGGGCGCGCGCTGGTATTCCGCACCCCAGTGAATGTAGAACAGCACGATGTCCGCGCCGTCGGCGCGCATGGCGCTCACCATCTCTTGGAACTGCCCCTTGGCCTTGGCCGCGTCGGTGTTATACAGGTTGAGCAGATCGCCGTTGCGGGAGCCCCAGGCATAGGCCGTCACGCCGATCTGAATGCCCTTGACGTCCACAACGGCATAGGGCTTCTCGGTGGCGTCGGCGCGGGTGCCCACCACGGTGACGCCCCGGTCGCGCAGCTGCTCCACGGTGCGGATGACGCCGTCGCGGCCACGGTCGTTGGTATGGTTGTTGGCGGTGGACAGCACGTCAAAGCCCGCAGCGGCCAGCGCATCGGCGGCGGTGTCCGGCGCGTTGAAGCTCATGCTGTCCGGCTGGGACCACGGCTTGCCGGGCCCGCCCAGCGTACACTCGAAGTTGCCCAGCGTCAGGTCGGCGGAGCTCAAGATATCCGTGACGAAGCGGTAGCTGTCGTTGAAATCGTAGGTCTTGTTCTTTCGATCATAGGCGGCGTCGATCTGGGCGCCGTGGAACATGATGTCGCCCACGGCCATCACGGTGGCCTCCACGGCCTGTGGTTCCGGCGTCGCCGTCTCGGTGGGGGTGGGCTTGGGCGTTGGTGTTTCCGTGACCGTCGGCGTGGCTGTGGGCGTGACCTCTGCGGAAGCCGTCGGTTCGCCGGCGGTATCTCGTGGGGTGGGGGCCGTCACCGGCGCGGAGCAGCCGGCCAGCAGCGCGCACAGCAGCGCAGCGAGCAGTCTTTTGTGCAACATGGGGAATGCCTCCTTCGCGGGTATGTTCGCAACCGGCCTCGCCGGGCTGTCAGGTGAAATCGCGGGTAAAGATGTCGCTGTGCTCCAGCAGGCTTTCCACGGTGTCCAGACCCAGGCGGTGCAGCAGCTCTACGACATAGGGGTTATCGATGGGCGTGCGGTATTCGGCCTGGTCTCCATACTCCTGCACGTTGCGCCGGCCCTCTTCCTTGGGGATGAGCACCTTGGGCCCGCCCACGCAGCCGCCGATGCAGCCCATGCCCTCTATGAAATTGGCGCTGATGCGGCCCTCCAAAATGTCCTTGAGCATGGCCTTGCACGCCACGGCGCCGTCAGCCTGTATGGCTTTAAGCGCGATGGGCCGGTGCGGGCTGATGCGCTCCAGCGTCTGCTGCACGGCTTCGCTCACGCCGCCGGTGCCCGCGTAGATGCGGCCGGCCCGGGAGGAATGGTCGCGCTCATCCTCGGGCATGTCGGCGGGCCGGATGTCGGCGAACTCGAAGATATCGCGCATCTCGTGGAAGGTCAGCACATAGTTCACGGCGTCAGCCACGTCCTTCTCGCGGGCCTCGGCCTTCTTGGCGATGCACGGCCCCACGAACACGGTGATGGCGTCGGGGTGCAGCAGCTTGATGGAGCGCCCGCAGGCCACCATCGGCGATACCGCGCCGGGCACATGGGGCATCAGCTCCCGGTACACCTTGCGGATCATCGCGATCCACATGGGGCAGCAGCAGCTGGTGAGCTGGTAATCCTCCTCATGCACGATGTTGCGGTCGAACTCCAGCGCCTCCTTGAGCGTCAGAATGTCAGCAAACAGCGCGACCTCCACCATGCCGGTGAAGCCCAGCGCCTTGAAGGCCGAGCGCAGCTTGCCCGGCGTGATATCGCTGGAAAACTGGTTCAGGAAGGCCGGTGCGATCAGCGCGTACACCGGCGCCTGCGCCCGGTGCACGGCCTCCAGCGCCGGAAGAATGTCGCGGCTTTCTGTGAGCTTCCTGGCCTTGCAATTGTCGATGCAGTCCGCACAACCCACGCAGAAGTCACGGTTCACCGTCACGTTGCCGCGCTCATCTCTGACCAGCGCGTCGAAGAGGCAGCGTTGCTGGCAGCGCTGCTTGTCCTGCTCGCCGCAGTCGCAATCCCCGATGCGCAGCACCGGCGCGTGGCGCTCGGGGTTGAGCAGGCAATCCAGGTGATGCGGGTCATAATCCTCGTGGTTCAGTTGCGAGAGCTCCTCGGTAAGGCGCTCCTCCACGGCGGCCCTGGTCAGCCGGTTATACAAATCGATAAAGGTCGTCATGTCAGGCTCCTTTGCGCGGGATTTCCATCGGTTGCTGTATGTTCTCCCAACAAGATAGCACAGATTTGCCCCGACGCAAAGACCACAGCGGGCCGTGGGCGCGGAAGCGGCATTTGTGCTAGAATACAAGTGTCTACCAAAGCCAAAACACTGCCGTTTTCTACACTGCAGACATGCACATACGAGGAGAGCGACATGAGCAATACCCTGGCCGTATTCCTGCGGGGCATCAACGTGGGCGGCGTGGCCATCGCCATGGCCGACCTGCGCGACGCGCTGGTGCTGCCCGGCGTGGCCGCGGTCAAAACCGTTTTGGCCACCGGCAACGCCGTGCTGATGCTGGACCGCGACGACGCCGACCCAGCCCAATGGAAGGCCGCCATCGAATAGCGCCTGAATGAGCGCTTCCGGTACGATGCCCATGTGTTCGTGCTGGACGCGGCGCAGGTGGCACAGGTTGCCGCGCAAGCGCAGGATGTGGCCGTGCCCGCCGATTGCCATCTGTATGTGCTGCTGTTGGAAGACCCGGCGCTGTTTGAAGAACTGAGCGCCCTGTCCGCCGCGCTGGCCCACATGCCGCAGGAGCGCTTTCTGCCCATGTGCTGCGGCGCGTTTTGGGTCGTGCCCCGTGGGTCCACGGTGGAATCCCCCTTTGGCAACAAGGCGCTGGGCGACCGGCGCTACAAGAGCCGCCTGACCAGCCGCAATGTGAACACTTGGCACAAGGTGCTGCAGGCCATGGAAAAAACCGTTGACACTTCCCCAAGGGCAGAGCGTACGCTGCCGGGGAAACGAGGTGCTTCGTCCATGAAAATGAAGGATGTCTGCGAGCAAACGGGCCTTACGGAAAAGGCCGTGCGCTTCTATGTAGAGCGAGGCCTGGTGCAGCCCCGCAGCCAATGGCGCAATGGCCGAACATACTATGAATTCTCGCCGCAGGATGTGGAACGGCTGCGGGACATCGCGTGCCTGCGGCAGGCCGGTTTTGCCATAGAGGCGCTGCAGCAGATGGCGCGCCACCCGGAATGTACCGGCGCATTGGCACAGGAGCACATACAAACGCTGGCCAGAGAACAGGAGCAGACCGCCAAAGCGTTGGCGGCGCTGAGTGGGCTGGGCGAGGCGCCGCTTACCGGACTACCGCAGCTGGCCCAGGCGCTGCGACAGAGCGTGTCGCTCGCTGCCCAACCCACACCAGTCGAGATGCTGCCTCCGGATTTTGCCCGCTTCGACGATGCCAACGCCGGACAGCGGGAGCAGGGCTGGCTGGATTTCCTCGTGCAGGACGAAATCTGCCGCCGCCGGGAGCGCCGGCTGCGGCCGGTGCGCATCGCCGCGGCGGCGCTGCTGCTAGGCGCTGTGCTGCTGGCCGCAGCCTACGGCGTCTCGTGCATCCCCCGCGCCATCGAGCGCCGGTGGGACGCCGTACAGATGCGCGGGACCGATGGGGACACGGTGACGCCGGTTCAGATCCATATCCAGGGGAAGCTGTATCGCCGCCTGTTTCATCACGCGTACTTTACCGGAACCGTGGAGATCGGTAATGTGCCCCTCTCCAAAGACCACACCGTGAAAACGGAACTCCTAGCTGGTCCAAACAGCCAACAAGGCGCACTCTTCTACTCCGGCATCACGCGGGATTCATCGGGGAATTCGGCTCCCGCGCTGGAGAGCTATGCGGTGCTCGACATGAAGGGAGACTTTGAGAGCGTCGTGCTGCGGCCCTTTGAGCCGCTGCTGGCCGACGCCGGAAGCACCAGCGACCTCATCGTATGCGCGCCGGCCCGCACCGCCCAGGAGGCCCAGGCGTTGGTGGACGAGTTGGGTCTGCGGGATTGGCTCAACGCCGTGCAGCGCGGCGATAAACAGTAAGAATGCCCAGCCATCCCCTGCTCTTTGCCCCACAGGAGAGCGCCGCCTTGCGTCGAACAAGTCTGTACCAACACACCAGGAGGCTTCCATGGAACACAGACTGCGCTTTGAGAAGATTGCCGTCCGCAATGCCGCCGTGCGCGAGCACACCGCCGATACGCTGGAGCTGTATCTTGACGAAGGGACCGGCGACGGCGGCTTCCTGCTGCCCTGCGAAGGTTTTGACGGCCACGGCTTCTTCGCCGTGGATATGGAGATGCTGGGGCCGGACTCGCTGGCATTCTTTCTGGACTTCTGGAAATGGGGCTCAGCCGAGGATGCCGCGCCGGATTTCCACATCATCTGCGGCCTGCTACCCGGCCTGCCCGCCACCTTTGCCTTCGACTTTCGCCTGATGGACAGCCAGGTACTGTTCCCCTACCGCACACCGGGCCGCATGAAGATGGTCGTCCACGGCAAGCGCACGGCCATCGGCGAGATGGGCCGGCTGTATCTGCGGCTCAAGGGCAGCCACATGGGCTACGCCGTGCGCTTCACGAATCCCAGGCTTACCGACGAGGAGCCCGAATACCTGCGGCCCAACATAGAACTGTTGGACGAGATGGGGCAGTTCATCCCCCGCATGTGGCACCACAAGCAGCCCTCGGTGGATGCCATGGTGCACACGCTGCGCGCTCAATATGAGCAGGCCGCCGCCGTGCAGGGCTTCCGAGAGCAGGATTGGTCCCGCTGGGGCGGCTGGACGGCCAAGCGGCTGACCGATGGCAGCGGCTTCTTTGCGACCCACCACGACGGGCGGCGGCACTGGCTCGTGGACCCCGACGGTTATGCCTACTTCTCTCTGGGTCATGACTGTGTGGGCTTCGACCGGGAGACCCGCGCGGACGTGATGTCCCACGTTTTGCGATGGGTACCCGCGCCGGGCGAATACCCCGAAGCCATGCGCCGCGACAACTATTGCTCGCTGCACGAATACGACTCGGTGGATTACCCTGCCATCAACCTGATGCGCGCCTTCGGCGACGAGTGGAAGCACAAGTGGACGCGCATGACCGCCGGCCGCCTGCGGGATTGGGGCTTCAACTCCATCGGCAACTGGACCGATCTGGGCTTCTGCCAGGCCAGCGGCCTGCCCTATGTGGTGCCGCTGGACGGCGGGCTCACGAACGTCTTCCCCACCACGCAGTTCAAGGTGTTCCGCGACTTCCCCGATGTGTACAGCGAGGAATACCGCCGCAGCGCGCAGGTCTACGCCCAACAGCTGGAGCCTCTGCGAGACGACCCCTACCTCATCGGCTACTTCCTGTGCAACGAGCCCCAATGGGCCTTTGAGCTGGGGCTGAATCTGGGGTCCGAGGTACTTGCTCATTGCGAGCCGTTGGAGACGAAAACTGTGCTGATCGCCTTTCTGCGGCAGCGCTATGGCGACATCGGCGCGCTGAACCACGCATGGGGCACGACCTTCGCCGACTTCGCTGCATTGCAGCAGCCCTTGAAGGATGCCCACAGGCTCAGCGCCGCCAGCGAAGCGGACCTGGGCGATTTTATGGGGCGGATGATCGAGGAGTATGTGCGGGTGCCCTCGCAGGCCTGCCGCGCCGTGGACCCCAACCACCTGAACCTGGGCATGCGCTGGGCGTGGATCCACGACCCGCGGCAGGTCATGGGCTGGGAGCATGTGGACGTTTTCTCCATCAACTGCTACGGCACCGACCCGCGGGCGGCCATCGAGGCCGTGCCGGCGCTGGGCGTCAACAAACCTGTGCTCATCGGCGAATACCACTTTGGCGCGCTGGACGGAGCTACGCCCTCCACCGGCCTAAAGGGCATGGCCAGCCAGGCCGAACGCGGCAACGCCTACCGCTATTATGTGGAGAACGGTGCATCCACGCTCTCCTTGGTGGGCTGCCACTATTTCACCTACAACGACCAATCAGCGGTAGGCCGCAGCGACGGCGAGAACTACAACATCGGCTTCGTGGACGCCTGCCACCAGCCCTACGATGAGATGGTGGCGGCGGCACGGGCCACAGCAGCGGCGATCTATGAGATTACCGACGGTGCGAAAAAGCCCTTTGACCAGGCACCGGTGGAGATTCCGGGGAATCACTACTAGGCAAGGCCTCGGTACATGCAAAAAGCACTCTGCCCGTTTGACGCAGAGTGCTTTTAAACTTGTCTTCGCTACTTGATCAGCCTCTTAACCAAATCCTCCATCAGCGCGTCGCGGTTCACATGATACACATAGCGGATGAAGTGCCGGCCGGGGTCGAAGCTGTAGTGGTTGTCATACTGGGGAATGGGGCTGGCGACCAGATGATCCCGCAGCAGCGTGCCCTGCTCATCCAGCAGCCACGCCACGGCGGTCACGTCCCAGATCACGCGGCTCCAGGGCTTGCCGGCGGCATAGGATTCGGCCTCCTCGATCGTGTGGTCGATCAGATAGTCGCACAGCGCATTCTTGCCGCGCAACCAGTATTCCAGCTCGGGCTTGGTCACCGTGAAGGCGCTCACGACGCCCATGCACGGCAGCTGCACCAGCGGCACGCCGCAGCCGAACACAACCCGGGCCGCAGCCACGTCCTGGGCCAGGTTGAATTCCCCGTTGTCCGGCCACTGGTGGGCGTGGCCGCCCAACCACACCAGCACGATGCGCTCGGCGATGGCCGGGTTCTTGAGCAGCGCCGAGGCGACGTTGGTGATGGCGCCGATGGCCACGACATACAGCGGGTTTTCCGCGCTGTAGGCCATGGCCCTTTGGCACAGGTCGTCGCAGGCATCGGAGGCCACCGGCGTGGTTTCATCGGCAAGATAGGTGCGCGAGCCTTTGAAGGTATGAGCGTGCATGTCCTCCCGGCCGCACAGCGACAGGATGTGCAGTATCTCGTCGTAGCTCTTCTCCATGCCGTCCTCGGGGCTGGAGGAGTTGCCGTTGAAGAACGGTGCGGCGTATACCGCCTGCAGGCGCACGCGCTCCGGCGAGCGCACAAGGTACGCCAGCGCGTACTGGTCATCGATCTCGTTGTAGGTGTCGGTGTCCAGCACGACATCGATGATGCCGGCGGGCCGCTGCAGCCGGCGGATCAGGCTTTGTATATCCATAAATTCTCTCCCCTGTATATTGGTGGCTGGTGACTACTCACCCGCCACGCTCAATCCCTTGATGAGCAGCGTGGGGCTGCCCACGGAGCCGGAGCCGCCAAAGTCAAAGTACAGGTCGTCGGCCAGCGCGGCGATGCTATTGAGCAGATCGTAGAAGTTGCCTGCCAGCGTAATCTGCTCCACCGGCGCGCCGCGCTGTCCGCCGGTCACGCGGAAGCCCTTGGCGGCCAGCGAAAAATCGCCGCTGACGGCGTTGACGCCGGCATGCAGGCCATCGAGCTCCGTGATGAGCAGACCCTCGCCCATCTGGTGCAACAGCGCGTCGTAGGAAAGCGCGCCGGGCTGCAGGTAGAAGTTGCTGGGCGACACGCCCACCGGGCCGGCCAAGCCGGCCTTGGCGGCGTTGCCCGTGGAGGCACAGCCGGCCTTGGCGGCGGTCTTCAGGTTGTGCAGCAGCGTCTTGAGCACGCCGCGCTCCACGACGGCCTTGGTATAGGTCGCCACGCCCTCGTCGTCGAAGGGTGCGGATGCAAAGCCTTCGGCCAGCAGCGGGTCATCGATGATCGTCACGGTGTCGGCGGCGATGGCGCTGCCCTCGCGGTTGAGGAAGCGGCTCTTGCCCTTCTGGGCGTCGTCGGCGTTGAAGATGTCGGCGAAGGCGCCGATGAACTCCACGGCGACCTCGTTGAACAGTGCGATGTCGTATTTGCCACTGGGCACGGACGTGGCCCCCTGGCGCTCCAGCGCCCGCTGGGCGGCCCGATGAGCCAAGGCGGTGCGCTCAATGCCCGCGGGGCGCGGAGAAGCCTGCACCGCGAAGCCCGTGGTGACCTTGCCCTGTACATCGGCGATGGCCATCAGATAGGCCGCCATGCTGTTGGATTGGAACTGCAGGTCCAGGCCTTTGGAGTTCTTCAGGCGCACGCGGCCACCGCTCTGCACCACCGTGCAATACTGCACCGAACGGATGTGGGGCGAATAGGCCTTGGCATCGGCTTCCAGCCCTTTGACCATTTCGATCTTGTCGGTGGCGCCCAGCGCCTCCAAGTCGGCGCTGAAGGCGTCTACCGTGGCGTAGGACGGGCTGCCCCCGTAAATGAACTGCGGGTCGTCGTCTTCGATGACCTCGGCGTTGCCGATGGCGCGGCTCACGAGCAGGCTCACAGCGTCGTCGTCAAAGGCCTCGGTGTAGGCGTAGCCCATGCGCCCGTTGTGCAGCGCTCGGAAAGAAAGGCCCGCCGACGTGTTGACGGAATAGTTGTCCACCTCGCCGCCGAAGGCCCCGGCCTTGAAGCTGCTGCCCTCGCGGAAGAACGCCTCGAATTCCGTGAGGCCCGCCGCCTGGGCGGCGGAAAACAGTTTTTCGATGAAAGTCAGTTCGTTCATGGGTTCCTCACTTTCTGCCGCCGACGGTCATTTCGCTGACGCGAACCATAGGTTGGCCCACGTCGGCGGGGATGCTGCCCGATTCCGAGCCGCACATGCCCTGGCCGAAATCCAGCGCGCTGCCCACCATGTCGATGCGGGTCAACACCTCACTGCCCTTGCCGATCAGCGTGGCGCCGCGCACCGGCCTGTCGATCTTGCCGTTCTTAACCAGATACCCCTCGGTCACGGCGAAGTTGAACTCGCCGGTGGCCGGGTTCACCGAGCCGCCGCCCATGGAGCGGCAATAGAGGCCCTCGGTCATGGAGCCCAAAATTTCCTCATCGGTGCTGGCGCCGGGGGCGATGAACGTGTTGCTCATGCGGCTGGTGGGCGCAAAGCGATAGCTCTGTCGACGGCCGCAGCCGGTGGGCTTCATATTCATGCGCCGGCCGCCCATGCGGTCAATCAGGAAGTTCTTGAGCACGCCGTTCTCGATAAGCGTCAGGCGCTGGGTGGGCGTACCCTCGTCATCGATGTTGGCCGAGCCCCAGCCGTTCACGATCGTCGCGTCGTCCAGCGCGGTGACCACGGGGCTGGCGATGATCTGGCCCAGCTTACTGGCGAACACCGAGGAGCCCTTGGCCACGCTGGTAGCCTCCAGCGAGTGGCCGCAGGCTTCGTGGAAAATCACGCCGCCGAAGCCGTTGTCGATGGCCACGGGCATGCGCCCTGCCGGGCAGGGCTCGGCTTTCAGGGCCGTGACGGCCATGCGGGCGACCTCGCGGCCCAGGGCCGCGCTGTCCACAATGCTGTCGAAGAGCTCAAAGCCCATCTGGCGGCCAGGGCCTTTGAAGCCGGTCTGGGTCTCCTGGCCGTCACTGGCGATGGCCATGGCGGCCAGGCGCGTGTAGGTGTGGCTTTCGCTGGTGAAAAGCCCCTCGCTGTTGGCCAGCCAGAAGCGCTTGGACCAATCGCGGTAGCTGACCTCGGACTGCACAACCAGCGGGTCATAGGCCGTGGCGGCGGTGTAGGCTTCGCGCACGCGGTCGGCCTTGCGGGCAGTGGCCACGGTGGCCGGCGCGATGGCGATGGGGGCGATGACCTGCGGCGTTGTGGACCACGTCAAGCTCACGGAGCCGTCGGCGCCCAAGGCGCCCACCGCCGCCGCGGCCTGTTCGGCGGCCTGCAGCAACCCCGCCTCGGAGCAATCGTTGGTGTAGACATACACGCTGTTGGTGCCCTTGTACACGCGCACGCCGGCGCCGAAGGTGCGACCGCTGACGGCGGTCTCCATCTTGCCGCGGGTCATGGAGAGCGTGGTGGCGTCGCCATCCTCCAAATAGATCTCCGCGAAGTCGCCGCCGGAGCACAGCGCCCGCGCGAGCGTCCGTTCGGCCGTGGTTTGGTTCAGCATAACTCTACTCCTTTCGCTGACAACGCGCCGCGTTGCCCTCGATTCAGTCTTTGTTCCTGGTTTTGCGGATGTCACGGATCTGTTGCTCGTAGCCTTGGTCGCTGGGGTGGTAGAACTGCCTGCCCTGGGATTCCACGGGCATGTATTGCTGCTCGACGTAGTGGCCCTCGTAGTCGTGGGCATACTTGTATCCTACGCCGCTGCCTATTTTTTCATGTCCTTTATAGCTCGTATCGCGCAGATGCACCGGCACCGGCTGGAACTCCGACTTCTCGGCATCTTCAATGGCCGCGCCTAGGGCTGCCACGACCGAGTTGCTCTTTGGGCTCTCGCAAATGTAGATGATGGCCTGGGTGATGTTGAGCCGCGCCTCGGGCAGGCCCACGGCTTCCAGCGCTTGCAGCGCGCCCAGGGCCTGCAGCATGGCCATGGGGTTGGCCAGGCCCACGTCCTCGCTGCTGTGGGCGATCATGCGGCGCACGACAATTCGCGGATCCACCCCGGCGTGCAGCAGGCGAAAGGCCCAGGCCAGCGCGGCGTCGCTGTCGCTGCCCCGAAGGCTCTTGCAGAAGGCGCTCAGCATGTCGTAAAAATAGCTCTCGTCGCAGCGCATCTGGCGGCGCTGTATGCTCTCCTCGGCCACGGCCAGGCCGATGCGCGTGATGCCGTCCTCCTCGGGTCTGGTCGTGAGCACGGCCAGTTCCAGGGCGTTGAGCGCGCTGCGGGCGTCACCGTTGGCCACGCTGGCGATGTGCTCCACGGCCTCGGGGGCGATCTCGCAAGGGATATTTCCGAAGCCCCGCTCCGTGTCGGCCAGGGCGGCCAGAATGGCCTTCTTCACGTGCTCACGGGTGAGCGCCTCAAACTGGAACACCCGGCAGCGGCTCACGATGGCCGGGGTCATGGCCAGCATCGGGTTTTCGGTTGTGGAGCCGATGAAGCGTATGATGCCCTTCTCGATGGCCGGCAGTATGCTGTCGCTCTGGGCTTTGTTCCAGCGGTGGCACTCGTCCAGCAGCAGATAGGTGGCCTGGCCGTAGAGCTTCAGGCGGCTCTCGGCCTTCTGTATGACCTCGCGCACATCGGCCACGCCGGAGGTTACGGCGTTGAGCTTCTCGAAGGCTGCGTGGGTCGTGTTGGCGATGATGTTGGCCAGCGTGGTCTTGCCGGTGCCCGGCGGGCCGAAGAAGATGCTGGACGTAAGCCTGTCGGCCTCTATGGCGCGGCGAAGCAGACGGCCGGGGCCGATGATGTGCTCCTGCCCCAGGAATTCATCCAGCGTGCGGGGGCGCATGCGGTCGGCCAGGGGCGCTTGCTTCTTAATCTGGTTGGAGAAAAGGTCTTCCATCAATGCTCCGCGGGTGTGGAATGGTTTCCCTTATTATACCAACCACCGATAAATTTTACAAACATTTGTTCGCAAATCCTGTTATGAGTGAGACATGAAACCGCCCGCGGTGAAGCCGCAGACGGTTCGGATTGTCTACAAACCCGGCAAGGAAACTAAATATATAACCGACTGTCGATTTATTCGGCAGGAGGAAACCCAAAGATAAAGAAAGGTCGTTAAAAATCCCGCCAACAGGCGAAACTCGCCTCTTAAGAACATAGTATGAGCTCAAAAGTATAGATATCGCCCCATCGCATCGTAAGCGATGCTCGGCTTTGCTGATCGCATCGGCAAGCCGACGCTGTGCAAAGCCGGGGGTAGGACCCGGCGACGGTTATCGCCGGGCGATTAAGTGGCAGTTCGTACAAGTCGACTAAATCGCCAAGGCGCAACAGCGCCGAAGGCGACAGCGTGGCGACTTTGTCGACACGCTGAACCGCCTGCGACGAAGTCGCAGGCGGCGTGGACAAGACGTTTGATTCAGCGGTAGGAAAGCTGATGTACGATGACTATTTCAACGTGCCGTCCAGCATTTCCGCAATCTTTGGCTTGGGCAGAGCGCCGACGGCCTTATTGGCCGGCTGGCCATCCTTGAACACGATCAGCGTGGGGATGCTCATAACGCCGTATTTGCGGGCGATGTCCGGGCATTCGTCCACATCCACCTTGGCGACCTTGGCGCGGCCTTCATATTCGCCGGCCAGCTGTTCCACGGACGGCGCGATCATGCGGCACGGGCCGCACCATGTCGCCCAGAAATCCACGAGCACCGGCTCGCTGCTCTTGAGTACGTCGTTTTCAAAGGTTGCGGAGGTCACATGCAATGCTGCCATATCAATAGTCCCCTTTCCAAACTTTACACCGCTATAGTATCACCAATGGACGGACGCTCATGTAACGGCGGTCACATTTCAGCAATTTCTTCCAGGCGGGCGCGGTCGGTGACGTGCACAGCGCCGCGGCGCAGGCTCACGATGCCCTGGCCCTCGAACTCCTTGAGCAGGCGGCTGACGACCTCGCGGGCGGTGCCGATGTCGGCAGCCAGTTCCTCGTGGGTAAACAGGATCTGGTTGCGCTCGCACTGCAGCAGGCGCAGCGCCAGCCGCGAATCCATGCGCCGGAAGGCGACCTCGTCCAGCAGCTTCATGACCGACACCATGGAGGAGGCCATGGAGGAGAAAAGGTACCGCTGCCAGGGTTCGCTCTTCTGCATGAGGGTGCGCAGCAGATCGGTGGGCATCATGACGACCTCGGCCTCATCCTCCACCACGGCGATGACAGGGTAATCCACGCCGCCCAGCAGGCACGCGATGGCCAGCACACAGGTCTCGCCCTCGTAGACGCGGTACAGCGTGATCTCGCGGCCGTCGGCGGACATCTGATACACGCGGATGACGCCGCTTAAGACCAGCGCCACGCCGCGGCAGCGCCGCCCCTGCTCCAGCATCACCGTGCCGGGTTCATAGGTGCCAACGCTCATTGCACCCAGCTGAGCCTCCCGCTCGGCCTCGCTGAGCTCGTTCAGATGGGGAAAGGCAGCCACCAGCCTGTTTTTCCAACTATCCATTACAGCCTCCCGGAATTTATTGCAGATTCAGCAACCATGCCGCGGCCTGATCGGGCGTATAGCCGCCCAGAGCAATCGACGCCACCGCCTGTGCGGCGGTGCGCTCCGATGCCGTGCTGTCGCCGCGCATGGTGACGTCTTGCAGCCCATCCAGCCAACCGGCCCAGGGGTTGTCGGCAACGTCCTGCGCCTCCAGCAGCGCCCGTGGCGCGCTCAGCACACCCGCAGGCTGCTGGGCCAGCGCCTGCTCCAGCAGCTTGGGCCCGGCCACATAGGTTTCGAACATCCTGGCCGCGGCCTCGGGGTTGGCGGCGCTGGGCATGGCCATGGCCGTCAGGCTCACGGCGCTCACGCGGGCCTTGGGCCCCTGCAGCGGCGCCAGCAGCTGCATGTCCTGCGCCACGTCGCTGTCCATGTCCTGCAGCAACGCCGCGTCCCCGGCTATTACGGCGCTCACGCCGCTCTGGGCGGCGTTGCGCGCCTGGTTCTCATCCCAATACAGGCTGTCGGTGGGGCTCAGCCGCTGGTCAAAAGCCGTCTGGAACCACGCCAGCGCCGCCGCTACATCCTGCACGGTGCAGCTCTGGGGTTGGGAAAGGTCCGCACCATAGGCCGCCAGCATATCGCGGCAGAATGCCTCGCCGGCGGCGCAGCCCAGCGGCAGGCCCAGCGGAAAGCTCGCCGGCGCATCGCCACCCAGCGCCTGAGCGCCGGACAGCAGTTCATTATAGCTGCCAGGCAGGTCGCCCCGCCACAGGCTTTTGCGTACGAATACGCCGTGGAAGCTGGCTGTCAGCGCCAAAAGGCGGCGGTCTTCAGCCAGCGCAGCCAACCCGGGGCTAAAATCCAGCGTCTGAACGGCCTCTGAAAGGTCTCTCATGTCGTCGGCCAGCGGCAGCAGAGCGCTGTAGGGGCCAAACACGAATACCGGCGGTGTGCCGGCGGCGGTCAGCTTGGCGTATTCCTGCGCCAGCATGTCGCCCTGGCAGCGCACATAGGCGGGTTCCACGCTGTTGATGCTGCCGAAGAGCCGCAATTGGCCCTCAAAGGCATCACCAAAAGCCGGGAGCCCCTGGCTGGTACTCAACGCATCCAGTATCACGATGCGGGAGCCATAATCCACGGCCGGCGGGGCGTTGCGGGTAGGCGCGGGCGTGGGCGTGGGCGCTGCGGTAGCCCGGGGCCGGGTGAAGCCCGGCATGCCCTCGGGCACGAGATCGGCCAGCGGCGTGCGCGGCACCACGACGGCCACAGCCGAGAGCACCAGAAGCACGGCGACGGCCCGCACGGCCACGCCAGCCGGCGAGCGCCGGGGGCGCTGCTTGTGGCCTTTGCGGTCGCTGCGGCGGTGTCGGGGCGCATAGGCCTCCTGCACGGTACGGTCGGTGTCCACAGCATGCTCACGCAGGGCCGCTTCGCGCTGGCGCGGGTCCCGCGCACCCTGCAAGGCGGCCAACCGGATGGTGTCCTGCTGTCGCGGCTGCTCTGCCGCATCGGTGCCTGGCCGCTCATTGGCTGGTTGTGCGCTGCTCTGCGGCGGCTCGGCCACGGAAGGAGTCTGGGCCTCGTCGGATGGCTGTTGTGGCGATTCCGCGGCAGGCGGAACCTCGGTCCGGCGGTTCCGGCCCGGCCTTGAGGTGGGTCTGGAACCCCGTCGGTGCGTTTCTCTCATGGTTTTTCCCCGTCCTCCGCCTGGAATACCCGCCAGGCTGCCCGGGCCACCCGATGGCTGAACTCCATGGGCCAGCCGCTTTTGGGCACGCCTGCGCCGTCTATGACGCCCAGGCGCTCCAGCCGCGACGCGGTCAGCAGCATGGCGCGGCTCAGCGAGTCGCGGTGCACGCGCATGCCATACAGCCCGCCCGCCAGCGAGAGATAGTTCTGCAGCCGGCCGTGCATCTGCGTGACCTCCATGCAGCCGCTCAGCCGGGTGTCCAGCCAGCGGTCCATGGGCGGGTTGCGATAGATCGCCGCGCCACTGGTCACCGCGCAGGGCCCCAGCCCCACGCACGCGCCGTGAATGCGCCGGGAAAGCGCGTCGAAATGCTGCGTGGTCTGCGAAAACACCCACAGGCTGTCGCGGGTGAAGCCCGCCGTACGCAGCTGCAACGCCGCCCGCTCCAGCAGCGCATCGTCCAGCGGGCCATCCGACGACGGCAGCAGGCACACCTGCGCCGGCGTTGCGGCAATGGCGGTCTGCACGGCCATCATGAGCTTGGCGCCATTCAAGCGCTTGCCGCAGCACAGCCTCACCGTGGCAAAAGCCCCCATGGCCCGGGCGCGGCGCACCGGCTCCTCAAACCCCAAGGATGCGTCGTCCACGAGGAAAGTAAAACGCTCCACGCCCACCGAGCGGTAACCCGCCAGCGCGCCGGACACCAGATAGCGCAGGTTGATGGACATACCCACGCTGGCCGGCCCGGCGCACACGGCCTGGGCCAGCCTCTGCACGTCGGCCGGGGAAAGAGCGTTGACAGCGTGGCCTTCCAGCTCCACCCAGGCGGGCGGCGCATCGCCCAGGGCGCTGTGCGCCTCGGCGCGCAGCGCCTGTTCAAATTGCGCGACCTCACCGGCGCTGTCCAGCATGGGCACCTGCACGAATACGCCGTTTGGGCGCAGCCGGGCATGCTTCGGGGCTTCCACCAGGCCGGTGTCCTGCACGGCCAGGCCATTCTCTATCTTCTTGGCGACGGATGCGCGGCTAAAAAAAAGCAAGGATTTCTCCGCAGAATATAGTATTTGTAGCAATTATACCCTAAGACCTGCGGTTTTCATAGGGCCTTTGGACGGGCCATTCCTATGCCTCTTCAGCTCAAAAGAAAACTTAAGATCTCCTCGTGCACACGCTCGGGTTGTTCGTGGTTGACACCGTGGCCGGCGTCAGGCACGATGCGGTAGTTCATGCGCTTTTCACGCAGTGCCTGCTCCTTCTCAGCGGAATAGGCAATGGGGTCGCGCTGGCCGATCAGGAACAGCGCGCGGTCCCGCAGGGCGTCCAGCTCTTCACCTGTGAAGGGGTGCATCATGTGATAGGACATGGAGCGGTTGTTGAAGTGCCTCAAAAGCAGTGACCAGTGCTCCCACATGGCGGGGTCATCCAGAAACACTTCCGGCCGCGCCGCCAGCTTGCGCAGCAGGCGGCGTGTGTTGCCCCGGGTGGGCAGCAGCGCCTCCGGCAGAAAGACCAGTATGTCCGCAGGTTTGGACAGGATGCCGCCGGCTATGCACACCACGCGCGGCACACGGTCAGGGTGGGCAATGGCTGCCATGGCAGCCGGCCAGCAGCCAAAGCTGACGCCCGTCGTAAAGGCTCTCTCCAGTCCCAGGCCATCCAGCAGCTCGCCGGTGAAAATGCCATGGTCCAGCTTCTGATAGTAGGCCGGGCCGGGCACGCTGCGGCCCGAGCCGCCGATCATATCCACGGCGTACAGGCGGAAGTGCTGCGAGAGCGCCGCCGCGTTGCAGCGCCACATCAGTGCGGAGTTGTCTCCCACGCCGTGAAACAGCAGCAGTGGCGGGCTGCCGGCATCCCCCGCGCACAGCACATGGGTCGTGCCGTAGCGCCCGTTGAGCTCTCTGTGTTCCACCGGCACACCCCAGGCGTCCACCAGCCGGTCATAGGATGCGCGCAGTAATTGCGCTCCCCGTTCGGACTTATACACCTTCACCATACTGAGATATTCCCTTTTCTTGCTTGGTGATTGGCTGCAAAAACCTCAGAACAAGCGCCGCTGGCGGAAAGGGCACAGCATCGCTGACCTGTGTGCGGGCGATGCCCAGCCCTTGCAATACGGAGAAAAAGGCGATTGACAGCATCAAAGGCTCCCCGGCGACGACATCGCCATCGCGCTGGGCCTCCTGCAGCAGCGGTATCAGCGCGGCGACCGGCAGCCCTCTGGTGCGCTGCGCGGCCTCCACGGCCTGCGCGGGCAGCGCGTCGGCGGCGCTAGCCTGCAAGGCGTTCAGCCGCCAATGCAGCGCAGCCATACCCTGCTGCGCCAGCATGGCCTGGGCCAGTGCCAGCAACCGCTCCCAAGCGGGCAGCTCCAGGCCCGCGGCAAAGCGCACGGTGTCCCCCGCCCCTATGCCCGCCAACTCTACCAGGCGGGTGAAGATGTCCTCCTTGGAACGAAAGTAGCGGTACACATAGCCCTGGCTGAAGCCGGCCCGCTCGGCGATGTCCTGTATCCGGGCGCCCTGGATGCCCTTGCGGACGAACACCTCCAGCGCGTGCAGCAGGATGTTGCGGCGGTTGGCGTTGGGCTCGTTGGTGGCAAAAGCCCGTTCCATATGCTCGCAGATCGCAAGAGCCTGTTCTGTCACATTTGCCTCCTTGTGAATGAATATTCATTCACAATATACACATATGTCCTGCTTCTGTCAAGCCCTCCCACCGATGTGAGCTGAAATGACGATTTCTGTAGCGTTTTCTGTCCATTCGACATTCTTTGCATTTGCGAAAGAATCATCTATTCTTTTATAATATTATGTTGTATGTGCTAAAGATACGTCGATGCGCCGCCGCGGCATGCCGTAGGCTGCGGAAAAAACGGAGGACAAGACTTGACCCGAGATGACGCGAAAAGCGACGAGTTGGCAGCTATCGTGGCCGAAGGCCCGCTCCCGATACTCAAGCTGAGCCCCTCCGGTCGCCTGCTCTATGCCAACCCGGCCAGCCAACCGCTGCTCCGGGCGTGGGGCGTGAGAGTGGGCAACGACGCACCCGGCTGGTGCATGGACAAGATCGAAACCGTGTTGGCCGGCTGCCCGTCGGTATCCTGGGAGGAACAGATCGGCGAGCGCTGTCTCAGCCTTACGCTGCGCAAAGGCGTCAGCCATGAAGGGTTGTTCCTGCACGGTACGGACATCACAGATTACAAAAGCCTGCTGGGCGAATACGCCCGAGCCAGGGACACTTCCGAAAACGCCAACCGCGCCAAAAGCCTCTTCCTCTCCCGCATGAGCCACGAGATCCGCACGCCGCTCAATACCATCGTGGGCATGTTGCAATTGGTGCGGCACAACCGCGACACGGGGAAACAGCGGGACTATCTTCGCAACATCGAAACGGCCAGCCGGCATCTGATGTCCCTGGTCAGCAACATATTGGACCTTTCGCGCATCGAATCTGGCAGGATCGAATTGGCCAGCGAGGACTTCGATCTGGAAAAGGTCGTGGCCAACGCCGTGGGCGTCATCGCGCCGCAGGCCGCCGACAAGGAGCAGGACATCCGCCTGGAGTGGGATTATGATATCCCTCAGCTGCTGCACGGCGACCCGATCCGCCTTTCTCAGGTGCTGGTCAATTTGCTTTCCAACGCTCTCAAATTTACACCGGCCAAATACTGGATCAAACTGGCCATCAAGCTGCTGGAGCGCAACGGCGATCAGTTGCGCGTTCAATTCTCCGTGACCGATTGCGGCATCGGCCTGGACATGTCCAAGGCCTCACAAATTTTTGAGCCCTTTGAACAGGCCGACGGTTCCATCGCCCAGCGCTTTGGCGGCAGCGGCCTGGGGCTGGCCATCAGCCGGCACCTTGTGGAGCTCATGGGCGGCAGCATCGGCGTGCAAAGCGTGCCCAGCCGGGGCAGCACCTTCTCCTTTCATGTGCTTCTTCGCGCCAGCGGCACCCTGAGTGACACGCCCGCCGGCGGATGGAGCATTGCCGGCAAGAACGTGCTGGTGGCCGACGGCGACAAATACAACCGCTTCTACCTGTTGGACATGCTCAGCCGCAAGGGCGCCGCCGCCGTGGCGTGCTGCAGCGGGCGAGAGGCGCTCAAGCGCGTGCTGGACATCAGCGCCCGATCACAGCAGTTCGACCTGGTTCTCATCGGCCGCAAGCTCAACGATATGCACCCGCTGAAAATCTCCAGCCTCGTGCGCCAGATGAACGCCCGTAGCAAAATTCTGCTGATGACCAATCCGCTGGAATGGGAGCAGTATATGGCGCAGGCCAAGGACGTGGGCCTGGACGGGCACATACAGCTGCCGGTGCTGCCCTCGACGCTGCAATCGGCCATGCTGCGCAACGAGAGAGTCGCCGCTCTGGCCGAAGAGGATGAATGGTGCCCGGACGGCATCTTCGAGGGCAAGCGCGTGCTGGTGGCCGAGGACAACGATTTAAGCCGTCTGATGATGCAGGAGGTGCTCTCCCCCACCGGCGCAAAACTGACCATCGCAGAAAACGGCCTGCAGGCGGTCAACCGCGTCGTGTACGAGAAGCAGGATTACGACCTGATCCTGATGGACCTGCAAATGCCGGAAATGGATGGGCAGGAAGCGGCGCGCATCATCCGCAGCCGCCGCAAGGACGTCTACATCCCCATCATCGCGCTTACGGCCAACGCCTTTGCCGACGACATGAAGACCAGCCTGAACAGCGGCATGGACGGCTTTTTGACCAAGCCGCTGGACATCTCCACGCTACTGGAAACGATGAAGCGCGTGTTTGAAGGCAGCCCGCTGCAAAGCGAAGTACCCGCGCCGCAAGCCGCGCAGGAAAGCCCCTGCCTGGACACCACGGCAGGTCTGAAGCGCTTGATGAACAATGTACCTCTATATCGGCGCATGCTGCTGCGCACATTGGAAGAGAAACCTTTAGAGGAGCTGAAGCGACAGTATGATTCCGGCGACCGCGACGCGGCCATGCGGGTGCTGCACTCTCTGAAGGGCACCGCCGCCACGCTGGGCCTGATGGCCTTGAGCGATCAGGCGGCGCTGATGGAATCCACGATGAAGCTGGGAGAAGACAGAGCCATGCTGGCCATGGCGCCGCAATTGCAGGCCCGGCTGCAGGATGCCCAGCAGGCCATCCGGCGGTATCTTTCGGGAACAGACTGATCCGGAAAAGGAGCAATATGGAGAACCAAACGATCGTCCGCTGGGCGCAGGCGGAAGACGCAGCGGACTTGTCGAAGATGAACGAGGAGTTCAACGAATGCCCAAGGCAGGAGCTGGACATCCGCGAAGCCTTGGCGGCCGGCGGCGAGCTGGTGGCCGTGGCGCTTTGCGACGGCGTCCATGCCGGGTTCGCCTGCGCGCAGTTGCAGCGTTCCTTCTGCTATGACCGGCCGGAGGCATTCATCACCGAGCTTTATGTGCGCGAGGACTGCCGCCGCAAAGGCGCGGCCACAGCTATGCTGCGGTTTCTGGAGCAGGAGCTAGTGCACCAAGGCGCCGACCACGTGCACCTGGAAACCGGCGAAGGCAACGCCGCCGCCCGAAGGCTGTATGAGAGGTGCGGTTATCGGCAGAGAAAGGAAGTCGCGCTGAGCAAGAAGCTGGCTCAGCGCGACTCGGGTTTACTGATCTGATCGACCGGTTTTCCTATCTAATCGTGAAGGTGTAGACGGCGGTGTTGCCGGCCTTGTCCGTTGCAGTCACGGTGTATTTGCCCTTTGCGGTGAAAGCGTTGCTCGTCGGCCAGGTTATTGCCTTCCCGTCCTTTTTAATGGTTTTCACCGACAGCGCGGCATCGCTCACTGTCACCAGCACCTTGCCGGACACCGTACCGTTTTGAGGCACGACTTTACCCGTTGACGTCTTTACGACCACCTTCGGGGCGGTTTTGTCCACGGTAAAGGCGAACGACGTCACGTTCCCAGCTTTATCTGTAGCCGTAACGACATATTGGCCGTCCGTGGAGAAGGCGTTGGTGCTCGGCCATACGATGGTTACACCGTTCTTTTTCACAGTCTTAGCGGTAAGGGTGGCGTCGGTCACGGTCACCTTCACCGTCAATTTTTGATGGGAGTTCGCCGCGACGGTCTTGCCGTCGGTGGTCTTGGCTGTGACCACGGGCTTGATCTTGTCCACCGTGAAGATGAAAGTCCCCACGTTCCCCGCCTTGTCCGTCGCCGTGATCTCGTATTTTGCGCTGGCCGTGAAGATACCGGCGCTGGGCCACGCGATGGCCACACCGTTCTTCTTCACCGTCTTGGCTAAAAGGTTCGCATCGGTCACCGTCACCGTCACAGTGAGCTTTTTGTGGGCTACCCATGCCACCACTTTGCCGTCGGACGTCTTGGCCGTGACCGCAGGCTTGGTTTTATCCACAGTGAAGGTGAAGGTCGCCACGTTTCCGGCCTTGTCCGTGGCCGTAACGGCATACTGGCCATCCGCCGAGAACGTGTTGGCGCTGGGCCACGCGATGGCCACGCCATTCTTCTTCACGGCCTTGGTCAGCAGGTTGGCGTCGGTCACTGTCACCGTCGCCGTCAGTTTCTGGAAGGTACCGGCTACCACAGCCTTGCCGTCGGACGTTTTGGCAGCAATCACAGGCTTGGTCTTATCCACCGTAAAGGTGAAGGTCGCCACGTTTCCGGCCTTGTCCGTGGCCGTAACGGCGTACTGGCCATCCGCCGAGAACGCATTGGCGCTGGGCCATGTGATGGCCACGCCGTTCTTCTTCACAGTCTTTGTGGAAAAGTTGGTGTCGGTCACAGTCACCGTCGCCGTCAGCTTCTGGTAGGAGTTCGCCGCCACCGTCTTGCCATCGGTCGTCTTCACAGTGATTACCGGCTTGGTTTTGTCTACCTTGAAGGAACGTGTAGTGACATTCCCAGCCTCATCCTCGGCCGTTACCACGTAAGAGCCGTCGGTGGAGAACACATTGCCGGAGGGCCATGCGATGGTCACATTGTCCTTTTTTGCCGTCTTTGTTACGGGATTGGTGTCTGTGACTGCGACCGTCACCGCTGTGTTGCAGAAAGCGCCGTTGTTCAAAACGGTACCGGACGCGTTCTTCAACACGATGGATGGCGGCGTGGTGTCCGACGACGGATCTGCGGGCACGGTGAAGGCATTGATGCATACGTCATAAGAAGACGAAGCGATGTCCGTCCAGGCACCACCGCTGCTGGAAACATAGCTCTGGCCGGCAGCGAACGTGGCATTGTCCGAATAATTCATCGATATCATCTCGATCGGAATGGGGTAAGTATAGGCGGGCGTCGTGATCTGTACGATGATCTCAAACTTCTGGTTCGCCGTCAGGTTCACCGGGCTGCTCAGCGGGATCTTTTGATAACCGGCATCAGTTGCAGTACCGCTCTGCGGAGACTGCCATACGTGTACAAACTGCCCAGAGACCGCGTCATACCGGGTAACATAGATATTATAACTGGCGCCGTCCGCGGTGAAAAACAGGCCGACGCTGTTCAGCGTTTCCTGCGCTGTCGAAGTGAAGACCGATTTCATCCAGGCGCTTTCCTGCCCATATCCCAGAGAAGCAATCATGCCAAGGTCGGCGTAAGTGTACACCTTCTCATCTTCGACCGGCGCCGTCAGCTCAAAGGCGTTGGCTTCTGCAGACAGCGACTGGTCGGCGTAGGAAAGCCAGAAATAGCCGCTGTTGCCCCAGCCGTCGCCCCAGCTGTTCTTGACTAGCCAAGCGCCATTAAGGCCTGGATTGGTTGCGAAATTGGCGGCTGGATAAGTGTCATCCCAGCCAACCAGCGTCACGGCATGGTTGGGTGTATTGCCATATGGGCAGTAGTATGCCGCCGTGCCAGCGCGATACATCGTTGTTGACGAGGATGCATAATAGGAAATCTCTATCGCGCCTTTGTCCATCAACGTAGCTTTCCATTCGTTGTCGGTATACAGTGTGCTCCATTGCTTCAGGGAAAAGCTGGGCTTTTGATCAGGGGAGGGCATGGCGCCGCCATAGAGCGCCTGATCCTCCCTGAGCGGGCTGGTGCCCCGAGCCAACAGCGCGGCCGCCATGTAAGAGTTGCCACCCAGATTGAACACCGAACCGCTCGTACGTTTTGTAAAGGCAGGCAGGCCGTTATAGGATTCATAGGCGAAATAAGCCAACTGCCACTCGGAGAAGTCCGGCGCAGCGATCAGCCCGTCGCTCTTTGCGATGCTCTCCGCTGATGCCAGAGCCGCAAAGGACCAGCAGGTTCCATAGATACCTTGGTCCTTGACCGGTGTCATACGGCTCTGCGCGACCAAGCTGTATGCCGGAGGCAGCACACTGCGGGTATCCGGCCCGCTGAATGAAGGCGTGTCGCTGTGGTCGGTTGTGAATGGCGGAGGTACATACCCGCCGCCATCGCCAGGGGTGGTCACGATGACCGTCGGAGCTTCAACAGGGTCTTGCGCGTGGGCAATCGTCGGAATGCCCGTGATAATCAGCAAGCTTAGGATTAAGGATAGGAGCACAGCGATTCCTTTTCTCATAGCACCCTCACACATCATCCGTACATTAAAACCATATATGGTTGCTCCTGTACATACTTCCGTATTATATCATAGTAAGTTAATAATGCTAGCTCAATAAATAAAAATTCAGCCATTGGCACTGCCAATGGCTGAGCACAGAAACCCGCTGCAGGAGAACTTACACCATTTCCACGCGATAATGCCGGAACCAATGATCCAGCTGAACCAGATAGGCCACCAACTGCGGCCGCGCCATCAGTTGGCCGAACCATGTCAGGTTCTGCAGGTTGCCGATGTCGCCCAGGATGTCCTTACGCAGCAGTGCGTGCAGCGCCGACGAGGGGTCATCCAGCGCGTGCTTGAGCTGCGCGGTCACCAGTTGCTCGTAAAGAGGATCGTGGGTCTTGGGATAAGGGCTCTTCTTGCGGTGCAGCACCGATTCGGGCAGCAGGTCTTCGCAGGCGTCCCGCAGCACGGCCTTTTCCACGTTGTCCCGGCGTTTGATGTCCCAGGGGATGTTGAAGACGTATTCGGCGATGCGGTGGTCAGCGAAAGGCACGCGAACCTCCAGCGCCGATGCCATGGACATGCGGTCTTTGCGTTCCAGCAGCGACTGCATGAACCATAGGATGCTGGTGTAGCTGATCTGACGCAGAACACGGTCGCGGTCACACTCGCCCTCCAGCACCGGGCATTCGGCCAGGCTGCGCCGGAACACGCCGGCGATGTAGGCCTCGCCATCCTTCGGGCGGATGACGTCTTCATTGAACAAGCTGGAGCGCATGCTCAGCGAATGAATCCACGGGAAGCCCGTAAGTTCCTGCGGCGGGTTGGCAAACCACGGATAGCCGCCGAAAATCTCGTCGGCGCACTCGCCGGAAAGGCCCACCGTGTGCCGCCGCTTGATCAGGCTGCAATAATACAGCAGCGACGCGTCTACGTCTCCCATGCCGGGCATGTCGCGGAAGGCCGCGGCATCCCGCAGCAGCGCTGCCTCATCCTCGGAGGAAGCCGTGAGGATCGTGTGACGGCTGCCTATGTATTCGGCCACGGCGCTGGCATAGGCGTCGTCGCTATTGGGCTGAAAGGGCGTGGCGCGGAAATGCTCGCGGTTGCCCTCGTGCTCGAAGGAATAAGTGTCCAGCTCCTTACCCTGGGCGTGCAGATGCCTCGCGGCCACCGAGGAGATGATGGAAGAATCCAGCCCGCCGGACAGCAGCGTGCACAGCGGCACGTCGCTTACCAACTGGCGGGTGATGGCGTCGCGCACCAGCTCGCCCACCTGGCGCGCGGTGTCCTCGGGGCTGTCGCTGTGCTCGCGGGCCTGCAGCTGCCAATAGGGCCGGCTGTGCACCGTGCCGTCGCACAGCACCTCCATGCACCAGCCGGGCAGCAACTCCTGCACATCGCGGAACACACCGCTGCCGGGGATGCGCGTGGGCAGCAGGTACACGAGCTGCCATAGGCCTTCCCTATCCAACCGGGGCGTGAAGTCCGGGTAACAGAACAGCGCCTTGATCTCCGAGGAAAAGATGAAATCGCCGTCGTGTTTGGCGTAGAACAGGGGCTTTACACCCATGCGGTCGCGGGCCAGGAACACGCGCTGCAGCCGCGCATCATAAATAGCAAAGGCGAAGATGCCGTTGAGCCGCTCCAGGCACGCAGCACCCCAGGCCATGTAGCTGGCCAGCAGCACCTCGGTGTCGCAATTGGTGGAAAACAGAAAGCCCATGCCCTCCAGCTCCCGGCGCAGCTGGGCGGTGTTGTAGAGCTCGCCGTTGTAGATGATCGTATAGTCACAGCCCCAGCGGCTGCGCGTCATGGGCTGCAAGCCGTTGGCCGGGTCTATGACCGACAGGCGGTTGTGGGCCAGGCTGACCCGATCCGCGTCAAAGATGCCGGTCTGATCCGGCCCGCGATGCCTGAGCGCCCGGTTCATGGCCTCGGCTGCGGCGTGGCGCCGCTCCGGGGCCAGTGCGCCGCCGATGATGCCCGCGATGGAACACATGGACGTCCCTCCTCTTGCTTGCCCGGCACGCTTACGCTCTGCCGGTCTATCTATCAGAATATGTCGCGCCGCCATCGGCTGTTCCGTATAGACGGCTTATGCCTTTTTTCACAAAATGGGAACGTTTACGCAATGCTTTGTATATGGTAAAATGCCCAATGGAAACATATGGCAAAGGAGGCAGCGCGATGCAGTTCGGTCATTTCGATGACGGACGCAAGGAGTACGTCATCACCACGCCCAGAACGCCCTACCCCTGGATCAACTACCTGGGGTCGGAAAACTTCTTCGGCATCATCTCCAACACCGCCGGGGGCTACTGCTTCTATAAGGACGCCCGGCTGCGCCGGGTCACCCGCTACCGCTACAACAACACGCCCATCGACCTGGGCGGGCGGTATTTCTACATCGTGGACGGCGACGATTACTGGACGCCGGGCTGGATGCCGGTCAAGCGGGAGCTGGACTTCTACGAGTGCCGCCACGGCCTGGGCTACACGTCTATCACCGGCCAGCGGGGCGGCGTGCGCGTAAACCAGCACGCCTTCGTGCCGCTGGGCAGCAACGCCGAGGTGCACGCCGTCACCGTACGCAACGTCTCCACCGCCGCCAAACGGCTCAAGCTGTTCTCCTATGTGGAGTTCTGCCTGTGGAACGCGCTGGACGACATGACCAACTTCCAGCGCAACTTCTCCACCGGTGAGGTGGAGGTGGACGGCTCCACGATCTACCACAAGACCGAATACCGGGAACGCCGCGACCATTACGCCTTCTACAGCGTCAACGCGCCGGCCGCCGGCTTCGATACCGACCGCGAGAGCTTCCTGGGCCTGTACAACGGCCCCGAGGCCCCCGACGCCGTGCGCGAGGGCAGGCCGCGCAACTCGGTGGCCAGCGGCTGGTCGCCCATCGCCTCCCACTGCGTGGAGCTGGCCTTGGCCCCCGGCGAGGAGCGCCAGCTGATCTTTGTGCTGGGCTATGTAGAGAACCCTCAGGACGAAAAATGGGAGCGCCCCGGCATCATCAACAAGACCCGCGCCCGCGAGCTCATCGCCCGTTTCTCCACACCCCAGGCTGTGAGCGACGCCCTGGCGGCGCTGGCTGCCTATTGGGACGATCTGCTGGGCAAGTACGCGCTCAGCAGCGGCGACGACAAGCTGGACCGCATGGTGAACATCTGGAACCCCTACCAATGCATGGTCACCTTCAACATGAGCCGCAGCGCCAGCTACTTCGAGAGCGGCATCGGCCGGGGCCTGGGCTTCCGCGACAGCAGTCAGGACCTGCTGGGTTTCGTGCACCAGATCCCCACCCGCGCCCGGGAGCGCATCCTGGACATCGCGGCCACGCAGTTTGAGGACGGCGGCGCCTATCACCAGTATCAGCCGCTGACCAAGAAGGGCAACTTCGACGTGGGCGGCGGCTTCAACGACGACCCGCTGTGGCTGATACTGGGCACAGCCGCCTACATCAAGGAGACCGGCGACTGGAGCATACTGGACGAGCCCGTGGGCTTCGATTGCCGCGACGACAACAAAGCGCCGCTGCTGGAGCACCTGCGCCGCAGCTTCCACCATGTGCCCAACAACCTGGGCCCCCACGGCCTGCCGCTGATTGGCCGGGCCGACTGGAACGACTGCCTGAACCTGAACTGCTTCTCCGCGACGCCGGACGAGAGCTTCCAGACCTACGGCAACCCCGACGGCCGCGTGGCGGAATCGGTGTTCATCGCGGGCATGTTCGTGTACATCGGGCCGGATTACGCCGAAATTCTGCGGCGCAAGGGCTTTGATACCGAGGCCGAAGAGGCGCTGGCTCTGGTGGACCGCATGCGGGCCACAACCATAGAGCACGGCTTCGATGGCGACTGGTTCCTGCGGGCCTACGACGCCTATGGCAACAAGGTGGGCAGCCGCGAGAACGAGGAGGCCCAGATCTTCATCGAGCCTCAGGGCTTCTGCGTGATGGCCGGCATCGGCGTGCCCGAAGGGCTGGCCCACAAGGCGCTGGCCGCCGTGGAGCAGCGCCTGGACACACCCTACGGCGTGGTGCTCAACAACCCGCCCTTCACCTGCTACCATCTGGAGCTGGGCGAGATCAGCAGCTACCCACCGGGCTACAAGGAGAACGCCGGCATCTTCTGCCACAACAACCCGTGGATCATGATGGCCGAGACGGTGCTGGGCCGCGGCGACAGAGCCTTTGCCTATTACCGCAAGATCGCGCCGGCCTATCTGGAGGAGATTTCCGAAATCCACCGCACCGAGCCCTATGTGTATGCGCAGATGGTGGCCGGCAAGGACGCCGTGCGCCACGGCGAGGCCAAGAACTCCTGGCTCACCGGCACCGCCGCGTGGAACTATGTGGCCATCAGCCAGTCCATCCTGGGCATCCAGCCCGGCTGGGACGGCCTGACCGTGAACCCGTGCATCCCCGCCGGCTGGGACGGCTTCACGGTGACCCGCAAGTATCGCGGAGCCACCTACCGCATCACATTTGACAACGCCGCCCACGTGTCCAAGGGCGTACGGTCCGTCACCGTGGACGGCCAAGTCGTGCCCGGCAATGTGCTGCCGGTTTTCGATGGCGGCGAGCACGAGGTCATCGTGACGATGGGTTGACGTCCCCTCCCCATGCCATCCTCTCAAAGGCCCGGTTCGCCGCTCTCCCCGCGGCGGGCCGGGCCTCTCCGATGCTTTTCATATTGTCAAGATCATATTCAATGATAAAATGAAGTGGTATCAAAGTAACCACATAGGACGGTAATGGTCGGCCATGGACAACATCCTGATCCGCAACATCCGCCACACCTGCCGCAACCGGCTCTTCGCGGCAATACCTCTGCTGGCAGTCGGTATCGCACTGATCGGGTGGCTTGTAGGCAACGGCCTCATTGCCGCCGTCTTCCACCGGGCGATGCCATTTGACCTGGCATCGCTCAATGTGGACGCGCTGGGCGCCCGTGAATCAGTCGGACAGATTCATTTGCCCGTGCAGACGATCTCGCTGGCGCTCCCCGCCGGCTACTATCAGGACTCCGGGTTGACCTATACCGATGGAGAGGCGGCCACGGCGGATTATTATCTGATCACACAGCAGGCAAACGGGCTGTTCCTTTTCATTGTCGTGGATCATGAAACGTATCAGGCCCTGGCCGGCTTGCCAGCGCACAGGTTCATCGGCTGTCTGCGCAGGCCGTCGCCTGCTTTGATCGAGTACCTGAAAAAGGAGTACGCTCAGGAAGGCATTGAATACGACGAATGGATGAGCACGCTGACCACATACCAATTGGATACGACGCGCAGAGGCTCGGCCTATGGCCTGCTGCTGCTGGCGTTGGCGCTGGCGTGCACGGCGGGCGGCGCTTTGCTGTTGTGGACTGGTCTTCGGCCACTTCTGGACCCTCACAGCCACAGCGTCTACCGGAGGCTGCAGAACTGGGGAGACGCCGATGTGGCGCCGGCGCGCATCCAGCAGGAAGTGGATGAGGAGAGCGTGGACTACTACACGTATCGCCGGCAATATCTTCTGCTGACCTCGGGATGGCTGCTGCAAGGCAGTGCCTTCTCTGTGCGCATCTATCGCGGCAGCGAGATCATATGGGTATACAACACCAAGAACGTGCAGTCTTTTGACGATGTCCCCACAGACCGGAGTCATGTCAACATCTGTTTCGCCGGCAAGCGCCTCAGATGCCCGATGCGCATTGACCTGTGCCAAAAACTGTTGCAGGACTTGTTGGTACGCTATCCCAGCGCCATCTATGGGTACACCGCGGAGCGGGAGGCTGCGTGGCGGGCAAACCCGGCCGCCTTCGCAGATACGGTTCGCAAAACCGCCTAGGTCTGAGGCAGAATGTGCCCATGACAATGGGGTAAACCAGTGGTATACTTGCCTCCAAACAGAACGAAGGCGTTCGGCCAGTGCCGGGCCCCTTCGTTTTTTGTCATTGGGCATTGGAAATTCAACGGAAACTGCCTGTGCTTACGTGGTTTGACAAAAATCTATCAATTTCTACAGCGTGCGACAAGGGAATTTGGATGCTGCGTCACTTTTCCTCGCCAAGGGGTTATGCTAAGATATATGCTGTTCATTTTAAAATGGGGGAGGATTGGACTATATTGAACCAAACCTCAAGAATGAACATTTAAATAGTTCTAAAATTAAATTTATCATAATTCGGAGGAACCAATGGGCAACGAAAAGTCCAAAGTAGCCGTCATCGGCGCAGGCTTTGTGGGCGCCGCCACCGCTTATACGATAGCGGTGAACCAGCTGGTCAGCGAAATCGTGCTGATCGACGTCATGCGCGACAAGGCCGTCGGCGAGGCCATGGACGTCAGCCACGGCCTGTCCCACATCGGCCAGATGAAGATCCATGCCGGCGAATACAGCGATTGCGCCGACTGCGATGTCATCATCGTGACCGCCGGTCTCAACCGCAAGCCCGGCGAGACCCGCCTGGACCTGGCCAACAAGAACGTCCCCATCGCCCGCACGATCACCGATAGCATCATGAAGTATTACACCCGCGGCGTCATCCTCGTGGTGGCCAACCCGGTGGATATCCTGACCTATCTCATTCAGAAGTGGTCCGGCCTGCCGCTGGGCCGCGTCATGGGCACCGGCACCGCGCTGGACAGCGCGCGCTTCCGCTACAGCCTGAGCTCCCGCCTGGGCGTGGACATCCAGAACGTGCACGCCTACATGATCGGCGAGCACGGCGACGCCCAGTTGCCCATTTGGAGCGCCGGCAGCGTGTCCTGCCAGGGCATCGACGAGTTCTGCGCCCACGCCGGCATCCCCATGGGGCCGCAGGAGAAGGCCGCCATCGTCACCGAGGTCAAGAACGCCGGCGCCGAAGTCATCAAGAACAAGGGTGCGACCTATTATGCCATCGCTTCGGTCGTCACTTCCATCGTGGAGACGCTGCTCAAGGACAAGAACACGATCCGCACCGTGTGCAGCGTCATCGACGGCCCCTACGGCATCCATGACCTGGCGCTCAGCTTGCCCTCCATTGTGAACCGCAACGGCGTGAGCTCCGTGCTGAACCTGACACTGACCGATGAGGAAACGGCCAACCTGGCCAGTTGCGCCAAAAAGATGCGCGATTTCCTCGACCAGGTCAACGTCAACGGATAAAATGTGATATCAAATTGATCGGAGGTATCTTATGAACATCAAGGAACTGGCCATGCAGAAGCATGCCCAATGGAAGGGCAAGATCGAAGTCATCAGCACCGTGCCGGTGAAGAACCGCGACGATCTGTCCGTGGCCTACACGCCCGGCGTCGCCGAGCCCTGCCTGGCCATACAGAAGGATGTGGACCTTTCCTACACGCTGACCCGCCGCTGGAACCTGGTGGCTGTGGTAACCGACGGCACCGCCGTGCTGGGCCTGGGCGACATCGGCCCCGAAGCCGGCATGCCGGTTATGGAAGGCAAATGCGTGCTGTTCAAGACCTTCGGCGATGTGGACGCCTTCCCGCTGTGCATCCGCTCCAAGGAAGTGGACGACATCGTGAACACCGTGCGCCTGCTGGCCGGCAGCTTCGGCGGTGTCAACCTGGAAGACATCTCCGCCCCCCGCTGCTTTGAGATCGAGCGCCGCCTCAAGGAAGTGTGCGACATCCCGATCTTCCACGACGACCAGCATGGCACCGCCGTCGTCACCGTGGCCGCCATGATCAACGCCCTCAAGCTGACCGGCAAGGACATCCAGCAGATCGAGGTCGTCGTGAACGGCTCCGGCGCCGCCGGCATCGCCGTGACGCGCCTGCTGATGGCCATGGGCCTCAAGAAGGTCATCCTGTGCGACACCAAGGGCGCCATCTGGGAAGGCCGCGACAACCTGAATTCCGAGAAGGCCGAGATGGCCAAGATCTCCAACCTGTTCAAGAAGAAGGGCTCCCTGGCCGACGTGCTCGTGGGCGCCGACGTGTTCATCGGCCTGTCCGCGCCCAACTGCGTGACCGAAGACATGGTGCGCTCCATGGCGCGCGATCCGATCATCTTCGCCATGGCCAACCCCACGCCGGAGATCATGCCCGACGTGGCCCTCGCCGCCGGCGCGTCCGTTGTGGGCACCGGCCGTTCGGACTTCGCCAACCAGATCAACAACGTGCTGGCCTTCCCCGGCATCTTCCGCGGCGCGCTGGATGTGCGCGCCAGCGACATCAATGAAGATATGAAGATCGCCGCCGCCTATGCCATCGCGAATCTGATCACCACCGAGGAGCTCAATGCCGAGTACGTGATCCCCGCCCCCTTCGACAACCGCGTAGGCCCCGCCGTGGCCGCCGCCGTGGCCGAAGCCGCCCGCAAGAGCGGTGTTGCCCGAATCTAGTCGCCTGCGGCGCTGATGCGCCTAGGCGATCCAGACGACTTGTCACTACAATCTTGTATCGCCCGACGATAACCGTCGTCGGGCGATATCTTTACTTTCAAACCTCATACTATGTTCTTCAGAGACGAGTTTAGCGCCTGTGGGCGGCATTCTGAACGACTTTTCTCTGGGTTCGTGCTTCCTTCTGCCGAATAAATCGGCAGTCGGCAATATCTTCTATCTTCTCGCCAGCTTTTTAGGTAATCAAAAAGCCGGGCGATTACACTCTTTCGGCTTTTTGTATACAATGGACTTAACATGGTTTATCCTGATATGAGATTCCGTATCGTGCGCAGAGGATATATGTTATACAACTTGTTTTTGTTCGTATCGGCCTTCATCGCCTACTTCGTCAAAGGCATCACCGGTTTCGGGAACACATTGGTCATGGGCTCGCTGTTCTCCTTTGTGGCGCCCAATCGGCTCACAACGCCGGTGGATTTGCTGTTCAGCCTCCCCACCAACGCTTATATGGCGTGGAGAGAGCGCAAAAGCCTGTCGCTGAAGACCGCGCTGCCCTTGGCCGGGCTGCTGCTGGTGGGCATCCTGCCCGGCGTGTTTCTGCTCAAGACCGGCAATGACTGGGTGCTAAAGGCCATCTTGGGCATCGTCATCATGGGCCTGGCGCTGGAGATGCTGCTGCGCAAACCCATACAAGGGGAACAGAAGAAAGCCAGCGTCGTCTCTTTGGCCCTCATCGGCCTGCTGTCCGGCGTATTGGTGGGGCTGTATGGCATCGGCGCGCTGCTGGTGACCTATGTCAATCGTATCACCCAAAACCGCAGCCAGTTCCGAGCCAACACGTGCTTCATCTTCCTGACAGAAAACGTCTTCCGGGTTGTGCTGTACGCCGCAACCGGTCTGCTGACCAAAGACGTGCTGCTGCTGGCGCTGATGCTGGCCCCGGCGGTGGCACTGGGCATGTTCGTGGGCATCAAGGTGGACAAACGGCTGGATGAAAAGGCGGTCCGGTATACGATCATCGGCCTGCTGCTGCTCAGCGGCGCGACGCTGCTGGTCAAGAGCTTGTTCTTTCATTGATATTTCTTGGCAAAAAAACGGTGTTCGGAGGGAATGATCATGAAGCTGGGCAGCTTTGACGACCGCCAGGCAAGGGCCCCCAAGACAATACCGCTGACGGCGGATGCCTTCGCCAACCATGGCGCAACGGAAGTGACATGGCTGGGCGCGGCGGGTGTGCTGATCAACTGCCGCGGAACCGTGCTGATGATCGACCCGGTGCTGTCCATCTTAAGCGATGATCCAGCCATCAGCGAGATCGGGGAACCGCTGCTGGTGGAACCTCCCATCGCCGCCGCGGACGTTCAAAGACTGGACGCGGTGCTCTACACCCACGCCGACAACGACCACCTGGGGCCCCTCACCGCCCCGGCGCTGCTGCACACCGGCGCGGTGTACCATGGATCACCGCTGGTCAACAGGGAACTGGCTACCCTCGGTATTTCCGCTGACCGCATGACGGCGCACCGCATCGGCGAAGTCTTCTCCATCGGGCCTGTCCGCATCACCGTGACGCCGGCCTTCCATCCCCATCAATTGAGATTGTTGGACTTCTCCGACTATTTCAACGGCGACGATTGCTGCGGCTATCGTGTGGAAACGCCAGATGGCGTAATCTGGATACCCGGCGACACGATGCTGCTGCCCGAACATCTGAAGATGACCGATGTGGACGTGCTCTTTTGGGACATCGGCGACAACATCTGGCATTTCGGCCTGGATTGCGCCATCGGCCTGGCAAACGTGCTGGAGCAGGCCGAACTCATTGTGTTCCACTTCGGCACCTTCTACGGCCCGGACAAACCCTGGCACAATGGCGACCCCGCCAGCGTCCAGGGCCACCTGCGCCGGCCGGAGCGGTTGCATGTGCTGGCGCCTGGAGAAAGGTTCATAGTGGCTAAAGCATCATTCAGTGTAAGCAAGTAAAGAGGGCCCCGACCAATGATGCGATTTGACTGTACGCTCCATGGCCACGGCTGGTTTGCTGCTCAGTTCTCCAATGAAACCGAGGAGCTCACTCTGTGTGTTTCTTACCTATCGGATGCCCCTCGCGACTTCCTTGCATCCATAGCCTTATTGTTCGAAGGGAAAGCAAACGCTGAGTGCCGTTGGCAGGATGAGCCTGGTGAGTATAGGCTTCAACTCGCCAGAAAGGATGACGTGATTGTCCTGCGCATCCTTTCGCTCAAAGACTCATTCAGCCGCCTAACAGATATCGACGGAAACGCCATTTTCAATGCCATAACAACCTGCACAGAGTTAGGGAAAGCTGTTCGGAACGCCTTTCGCCGACTCGCACAGCAATATTCCGCCACAGAATACGAAGCGCTCTGGGGACACCCTTATCCCCAGAGCGAAATCCAACGACTCAACAGCAGTTTGAAATAGTGCTTAGCTTATCCCGGAGGCCAGCCCAGTTCCCTGCCCCCCAAAATATGTACATGCAAATGCTCCACGCTCTGCCCGCCGTCGGAGCCGGTGTTCACGACCAGACGGAAGCCCTTGGCCTCCAGCCCCTCCTGCTTGGCGATGGCCGCGGCAGCCTGCATCACACGATCCAGCAGGCCGGGTACGGCGCTGGCCTGCAGCACGTTGTCCACATGCTGTTTGGGCACCACGAGGATGTGCGTGGGCGCGGCGGGGTGGATGTCGCGAAAGGCGAACACCGCGTCGTCCTCATACACCTTGGCGGATGGGATCGCGCCGGACGCGATCTTGCAGAAGATACAGCTGTCCATATCCTGACCCTCTTTTCTCAGTCTGAATTTCAGACCGGCTCGCCGGTCATGCCCTCGCCATCCAGCGCTGTCAGCCTTACCGGCAATATTTTTCCGGCAGCGTCCGTAACCGGCGCAAGCACCTCAATATAGTTGGAAGTGTACCCTCTAGAGAGGCCCTCAGGCTCGCACTCCTCGAAGAGCACCTCGACCACCTGCCCCAAGCGCGCCCGGCGGAAGGCTTCGCTGCCGGGGGCGGCAGCGGCCTGCATGGCGGTGGCTCGGGCCTCCTTGATGGCCTTGGGCACCTGGCTGGGCATGTCCGCGGCGGGGGTGCCGCTGCGCCGGGAATACGGGAACACATGCACCTTGAGAAAACCCTGCTCGGCGACAAAGGCCGCCGACTGGGCGAATTCCTCCCCGGTCTCACCGGGGAAGCCCACGATGACATCGGTCGTCACCGACGCGTCGGGGAAGGTTTCGCGGATCATCGCCAGCTTGCGGGCGTATTCGGACGCGGTGTAGCGCCGGCCCATGCGGGCAAGCGTCGCGTCGCAACCGCTCTGCAGCGACAGATGGAAGTGCGGGCAGAAAGCCGGAATCGCCGCCAGGCTGGACAGCAGCGCACCGCCGATGGCGTCAGGCTCCAGCGAGCCCAGCCGCACACGCCGGATGCCCGGCGCGCTGGCGGCCGCTACGGCGTCGGCCAGCGTGCCTTCGCTGGCTGTCCCGCCGCTGTCAGCGTAGCAGGCCAGGTTGATGCCCACGAGCACGATCTCCGCAAAGCCCCGCTCGGCCAGCGCCCGCGCTTCGGCGGCGATGCTCTCCAAGGGCCGGCTGCGGGGCAGACCCCGCACATGGGGAATCACGCAATAGGCGCAGAAGGCGTCGCAGCCGTCCTCAATTTTCACGACCGCCCGCGTGTGGCCCTGCTGTGTGGCAGCGGCCATGTCCTCATAGGCCAGGCCGGGATTGCTCAGGGCTGTGAAATCGCTCTGGCCCTCCAGCGCGCTCTGGGCCACGGCCACGATGCCGGCCCGTTCAGCGGTGCCGTGCACGGCGGACACGCCGCTCAGCGCGCCCACGGCCTGCGGGTCCCGCTGGGCATAGCAGCCGGTGGCCACCACCGCCGCGCCGGGGTGCAGGCGGGAGAGCTTGCGCAGCGTCTGGCGGCTCTTGCGCTCGGCCTCGGCGGTCACGGCGCACGTGTTCACGATGTACACATCGGCCTCGCCGCCTTCGGGCGCGATGTCAAAGCCGGCGGCCCGCAGCGCCTCTTCCATGGCGCGAGAGTCGTACCAGTTCACCTTGCAGCCCAGCGTCACCAGCGCCGCCCGCTTGCGCTCGCCCACGGGAATTATTTCTTGGGCTTGCGGGCGGTCATGGCCACCCACTCGCCCATCCTGTTCACATTCAGCACTTCAAACCCGGCGGCCTTGAGCGCCTCATCTACGGCCTGCTCCCTGGCGCGGATGATGCCCGAGCACAGAAACAGCCCTTCGGGCTGCAGTTTATGGAAGGCCTCTTGAGCCATTAATACGATGACCTCGGCGATGATGTTGGCAACGATCAGGTCGGGCTGGCCCTCCAGCCCCTTCATAAGATCCCCCTCGCGCACGTCCACGAGGCCCTGTACGCCGTTGAGCTCGCTGTTGATGCGGGCGGCGCTGACGGCCACGGAGTCGCGATCCACGGCCACGGCATTAGCGGCGCCCAGCAGCGCCGCCGCAACGGCCAGTATGCCTGTGCCGCAGCCGATGTCCCACACGAGCATGCCGGGCTGCACCACCGTCTCCAACGCCTCCAGGCACATGAAGGTCGTCTCGTGGGTGCCGGTGCCAAAGGCCATGCCTGGGTCCATCTTGAGCACCTTGCGCGCTCCGGCATCGGCCTTCTCCCACACCGGCAGCACCAACAGCCGCTCACCGACCGGGAAGGGCTTGTAATACTGCTTCCAGTTGTTCTCCCAGTCCTCATCGCGCACGTCGCCGGTGGATACGGCCAGAGAGCCGATGTCATATTCCAGCGCCAGCGCCGACAGGTCAGCCAGCCGCGTGCGGATGAAGGCCAGCGTGTCGGCCAGCTTGCCGTCCACGGGATACCACGCGGTCACCCTGACGTCGTTTCCCATGTTCTTGAGGATGTTTTCATCGATGTAATCCCAATCGCCGGGCAGCCGCTGCTGCGCCTCCACCTCGGCGCGGTCCTCTATGGCCGTGCCCTGGGCGCCGGCCTCCACCATGACATCGGATACCAGTTCGCTGCCAGCGGTTGTGGTAATTACAGTGATTTCTTTCCAGTCCATGGGACCCATCCCCCTACCCCCTTCCCGTTCGGCGGGAAGGGGAGATTTAGTTTTTCATGTGGGGCTTCGCCCCACGCCCCACATACGGAAGCATCTTTCGGGCTAAGCACATGCAGTACGCATCTATGCCAAGTAATGGGGCCGAAGGTTTCCAAAGGGCGATCGGAAAGCCCTTTGGTCGCGCCCACTGGCGCGATATCTTTCCCCCTTACATAAGAAAAAACTAAAACATCTCCTTGAGCTTATCCATAAAGCCCTTTTTCTCCTTGTACTGCTTGCCCTGCACGGTGGCCTCGAAGGCCCGCAGCAGCTCCTTCTGCTTGTTGTCCAGCTTCTGGGGCACCTCCAGCTTTACCTTGACGAACAGGTCGCCCTTGCCCCGGGCGCCCTGCAGGCGTGTGATGCCCCGGCCCTCCAGGCGGAAGGTCGTGTCCGGCTGTGTGCCCTCGGGGATGGAGAAGGTCACCGGCCCTTCCAGCGTGGGCACCTCCAGCTTGTCACCCAATGCCGCCTGGGCAAAGGTGATGGGCATCTCGAAGCGCAGGTCATAGCCCTCGCGGCGGAACAGCTTGTGCGGACGCACGTTGATGTGCACATACAAGTCTCCGTTGGGACCGCCCTTTGTGCCGGGTTCGCCCTCACCGCGCAGGTTGATGCGCTGGTCGCTGTCGATGCCGGCAGGCACCTTCACCTTGATCGTGCGGCGGCGGCGCACATGGCCATGGCCGCGGCATTCCTCGCACGGGTGCTCGTTGATGGAGCCCTCGCCGCCGCATGTGGGGCAAGGCCGGGAGGTGTTCATCGTGCCCAGCGGCGTGCGCACGGAGCTGGATACCTGGCCCCGGCCGTTGCACGTGGAGCATGTCTTCTTGGTAGTGCCGGCCTTGGCGCCGGTGCCACCGCAGGGTTCGCACTTGTCCTCGCGCATGAAGGTGATCTCCTTCTCGACGCCAAAGGCGGCCTCCTCAAAGGAGATGTTCAGATCATAACGCAGGTTGCTGCCCTGCTGCGGGCCGTTGTTGCGGCGGCCCCCGCCAAAGATGCCGCCGGTGAACATGTCGAAGATGTCGCCGATGTCCCCCATGTCGCCGAAGCCCTGGCCGTAACCACCGAAGCCTGCGCCCGCCTGCGGGCCAGCATGGCCGAACTGGTCATACTGAGCGCGTTTATCGGCGTCGGAAAGCACCTCGTAGGCCTCGTTGACTTCCTTGAACTTGGCCTCGGAGGTCTTGTCGCCGTCGTTCATGTCCGGGTGATGCTGCTTGGCCAGCTTGCGGAACGCCCGCTTTATGTCATCGGCGCTGGCGTCCTTGCCAACGCCCAGCACCTCGTAGTAATCTCTCTTATCCGCCATCGGTTTTCCTGTATCCTCCCTGCCCCAACGTGCTCTTTCACAGCAAAAACCACCGTAGGGGTTGCTCCTGTGCTCTTCGAAGCGCGCCAACGTTGGTCTGTGCCGCGCGCCTTGCGACGCGCCTATCTATTCTATTTTATGAGTGCTCGGTGCGCAAGGCCCTTTCGCCTGCGGCGCGATGCGCCTTGGCGAATTCGCTGGCTTGTCCAAATCGCCCGTATATCGCCTGCCGATAACCGTCGCCAGGCGATCACTTGGCTCTCAGTCTCATATTATGTTGTCTGAAGACTGATCGCCTGCGGGCGGGTTTTTAACGACCTTTAGCCAGCTTTTGTTTCCTCCGCCGAATAATCGGCGTTCGGTTTCTTGCACTACCGGTTAATTTCCAGTTGGACCCGGCGCGCTATGATGCACGCCGGGTCTCTTTGAACTACTTGTCGTCCTGTACCTCATAGTCGGCGTCCACGGTCTTGCCGTCTTCCGCGCCGGCGTTGGGAGCGCCCTGCTGGGCGCCACCCTGGGCCTGTTGGGCCTGCTGCGCCTGCTGGTAGAGCTGCTCGGATATCTTGTAGCTGGCTTCAGCCAGCTTCTCGGTGGCCTTGCGGATGGCCTCGGCGTCGTCGGAGCCCTTGATCTGGTTCACGTTGGCGATCTCAGCCTCGATCTTGGCTTTGTCGTCGGCGCTCACCTTGTCGCCCAGGTCCTTTACGGCCTTCTCGGTCGCGAAGATCATCTGGTCGGCGTGGTTGCGGGCCTCCACGAGTTCCTTCTGCTTCTTGTCCTCGGCGGCGAACTTCTCGGCATCCTTCACGGCGCGGTCCACCTCGTCGTTGGACATATTCGTGGAAGCGGTGATGACGACCTTCTGCTCGTTGCCGGTGCCCAGATCCTTGGCGGATACGTGCACGATGCCGTTGGCGTCGATGTCGAATGTAACCTCGATCTGCGGCACGCCGCGGGGGGCCGGCGGGATGCCGGTCAATGTGAAGCGGCCCAGCGTCTTGTTGCCTGAAGCCATCTCGCGCTCGCCCTGCAACACGTGGATTTCCACGGAGGTCTGGCCGTCGGCGGCGGTGGAGAACACCTGGCTCTTCTTGGCCGGAATCGTCGTGTTGCGCTCGATCAGGCGAGTGGCCACGCCGCCCAGCGTCTCGATGCCCAGCGACAGCGGCGTCACGTCCAGCAGCAGCACGTCCTTCACTTCGCCGCCCAGCACGCCGGCCTGTATGGCCGCGCCCACGGCCACGCACTCGTCGGGGTTGATGCCCTTGTAGGGCTCCTTGCCGGTCAGCTTCTTGACGGTATCCTGCACAGCGGGGATGCGCGTGGAGCCGCCCACCATGATCACGCGGTGGATGTTGTCCATGCTCACGCCAGCGTCCTTCATGGCCTGCTGCACGGGGCCCACGGTCTTTTCCACGAGGTCCGCGGTCAGCTCGTTGAACTTGGCGCGGGTCAGCGTGATGTCCAGATGCTTGGGGCCGCTGGCGTCGGCGGTGATGAAGGGCAGGTTGATGTTGGTCTGCATCATGCCGGAAAGCTCGATCTTGGCCTTCTCGGCGGCTTCCTTGAGGCGCTGCTGCGCCATCTTGTCGCTGCGCAGGTCGATGCCGTTCTCGCGCTTGAAGGTGTCGGCCAGATGGTCCATGACGCGCTGGTCGAAGTCGTCACCGCCCAGGCGGGTGTTGCCGTTGGTGGACAGCACTTCAAACACGCCGTCGCCGATTTCCAGTATGGATACGTCGAACGTGCCGCCGCCCAGGTCGTATACGAGGATCTTCTGGGTGTGCTCCTTGTCCAGGCCATAGGCCAGAGAAGCGGCGGTAGGCTCGTTGATGATGCGCAGCACTTCCAGCCCGGCGATCTTGCCGGCGTCCTTGGTGGCCTGGCGCTGGCTGTCGGAGAAGTAAGCCGGCACGGTGATGACGGCCTGGGTGATCTTCTCGCCCAGATAAGCCTCGGCGTCGGCCTTGAGCTTCATGAGGACGAAAGCGGAGATCTCCTGCGGGGAATAGTTCTTGTCGTCGATGCTGACCTTGCGGTTGGTGCCCATGTCGCGCTTGATGGAGCTGATGGTGCGGTCGGGGTTGGTGATGGCCTGGCGCTTGGCCACCTGGCCCACCATGCGCTCGCCGGTCTTGCTGAAGGCCACGACGGAAGGCGTGGTGCGGTTGCCTTCGGCGTTGGCGATGACGACGGGTTCGCCACCCTCCAGAACCGCCACGCACGAGTTGGTTGTGCCCAGGTCGATGCCTATGATCTTGCCCATTGTATTTCCCTCCTGATATTTGCTACTTTGAAAAGGTATTCTCGTTCTTCCCGAGCGATCACTGGGAGACCTTGACCATGCTGTGACGCAGGATCTTGCTGCCCACGCGGTAGCCCTTCTGCAGCACGGCGGTCACGATGCCGCTCTCCACGTCCGGCGTTTCCTCCTGCATCACGGCGTTGTGCAGGTTGGGGTCAAAGGCCTGCCCCTCGGCGGGGATCTCCTCCACGCCGGCAGCGCCCAGCACGCCGGAAAGCTGGCGCAGCACCATCTGCACGCCGTCGCGCAGCGCGTCGGCGGAGCCGGTGGCCGCCACAGCCCGCTCCAGGTTGTCAAACACCGGCAGCAGCTTCACGAGCATGTCGTGGGAGCCGGCGTCATAGGCGTCCTGCCGGATGTTTTGGTTGCGGCGGCGGAAGTTGTCAAAATCCGCCTGCACCCGCTGGGCCAGATTCAGATATTCGTCGCGCTCGCGGCAAGCTTTGTCGGAGGCGGCAATCAGCGCCTGAATTTCCTCGGCAAAAGCCTTCTCTTCGGCCGCAGCAGCGGAAGCGTTGGCCTGGCCTTCACTTTCAGGCTGCGGCTGCGCGGTGGCCTCGTTGGCGCTGGGGGCGGCGGAGCCGTTCTCCGCTTTGGTTACAGGTTCTTCCGTCGTCTCGGTCTTGTTCTTCTTCTTTATCATGGTCCATCCCTTTCCTGATTCTGGGGCGGGCTTTCCAACATGCCGGACATGACCTCGCCCAGCGCCCTGCTGATGAAATTGAGCAACCGCACCACGCGGCTGTAATCCATGCGGGTGGGGCCTATGACGCCCAGGGAGCCCAGCGGCCGGTCGCCCAGCTTGTAGGTGGCTGTAACGACGCTCATGTCCTTGAGCTCGCTCATCTCGTTCTCGCGGCCTATGGTCACGGTGAATTCCCAGCGCGTGGAGCGGGCCATCATCTCCTGCAGCTTGTCCCGGGTGGACAAGGCCATCAGGAAGCTCTGGGCACGCTCGACGTCGTTGCGGTATTCCGGGTGGTGAAAAATGTTATAGGCACCGTCCAGCACGACATCGTTGGAGCTGGACTCGCTGCTGCGGCTCAATGTGTCGGCCAGCAGCTCGAAGAACTGCCTGTGCTCAGCCATGTCGGCGCGGATCTCATCGATGGAGGCCAGGTTGATCTCCGTCAGGCTTTTGCCCTCCAGGCGGCGGGTCAGCGCCTCGGAAAAGCCGTGCAGGTCCTCGCTGGACATGTTCTCCGGCACGCGGATGATCGTGTCCTTGACGACGGCGGCGTCGGTCACCAGCACGACCAGCGCCGTACCCCGGCTCACCGGCACCAGCTGCAGGCGCTTGACCGTGGTCTTGGCCAGCTGCGGCGCCAGCACCAGCGATGTGTAATCGGTCAAATCGCTGAGCACCCGGGCGGTCCCCTTTACGACCTGCTCCATTTCTTCCATGCGGCCATTGAAATAACGCTTGATGGCCTTGGATTCGTCCTGAGAGAGGTCACCCACGCGCAGCAGGCGGTCCACATAGATGCGATAGGCCAAATCTGACGGAATGCGCCCGGCGGAGGTATAAGGCTGCTCCAGCAGGCCCAGCTCCTCCAGGTCGCTCATCTCGTTGCGGATCGTCGCCGAGGAGAATTCGGACACATACTTCTTGGAAATGGTGCGCGAGCCCACAGGAATAGCCGTGGCGATGTAATCGTCAATGATGGCTTGCAATATGCGCATTTTCCTTGGGCTGAGCTCCATGTTTCCACCTTGTTAGCACTCTCGTCTGGTGAGTGCTAAGCACGGTATTAGAATACCGCCGGGCCCTCCTTTTGTCAATGGCTTCGGGCGAGGTTTACCAATTGTTCATAAACAAAGCGCAATCAGCCCACGGCATTCATACGGCTTTAGGTTTTCTTAATATTATCGATACAAGCCGTTAATATTCCAGTGCTTAAATGAAAGCGGAAGAGGTGATACCATGATCAACAAGCTATACTATCACAGCAAGAGCGGCAACACAGCTAAGCTGGCCGAGGCCATGGCCCGGGGCGCAGCCACCACGCCGGTGGAGATCGGCGAAGGCGCGGCCGACGTGCGCGCGGACCTGCTGTTCATCGGCGACGGCAACTATGGCGGTAAGGTCGATCCGGCCACCGAACGCTTCATCGCCGGGTTGGACCCGGCCAAGGTCAAGCGCGCGGTCGTCTTCGGCACCTATGCCTTCAATCAGAAGAATGTGCTGCATCTGCGGGAGCTGCTCAAGGCCCGGGGCATCACCGTGGAGGAGCAATGCTTTGCCAGCAAGGGCAGGTTTGCGCTCTTCAATGGCAAGCATCCCAGCGACCGGGACCTTTCCGACGCGGTGCTGTTCGTGGATCGTCTGGTCAAGAAGTACAAATAACCCAATCAACACCAACAGCCGGGTTCGTGCCCGGCTGTTTCTAACTATACTATGGCGTCCGGTAGACCCAATAATTCTCCGGCCTCCAACAGAGAACCCACCCGGGCGTCCTCGCCGCAGGCTGGCGCGTGGTCCGCGCGGTCCAGCAAGATGGCAAACATGCCAGCAGCCTGCGCGCCATGCACGTCCTTGGCCTCGTCACCGATGAAAACCATGGACTGCGGCGGCACGCCCAGCGCCGCCGCCAGCGCCAGGAAGCCTTCCGGCCGGGGCTTGCGCCACCCCACCTGCACCGAGGACAGCACGCAGGAAACCAGAGCCTCAAAGGGCTGCACGTCCTGCTGCACCAGATGCACCGGCATGCCGTAGGGCACGTCGGTCAGGATACCAGCAGGCAAACCCGCTGAGTGCGCGCCCCGCAGAAAGGGCAAAGCGTCCTCAGAAACCGCATAGCATTGCCTAAAGCAGCCGAAGAACGCATCCACGGCGGCATCCACCGCCCCTTCCCCACCCATGCCCATGGCGGCCAGCACGTCGGCGAAGATATGCCTCGCCGTCACCTCGGCCTCCCGGGGATGGATGCGGGTGTTGTAGGCACGCAAGGCGCTGCAGACCCGCTCCATGGCTTCACCGCCCAGCGTCACGCCCAGGCGGGCGGCCACGGCGGCCATGGCCGCGGGGTAGCCCGCCTCCCAGCTCAGCGGCACGCCATCGTAGGTCATCAGCGTGTTGCCCAAGTCCAGCCCGACAGCTTTTATCTCCCATTTCAAAACATGTGCCAGTGCTTCATTTCCCTCCCCTGAGGCAGCATATAAAAGAAGGCAGCGCCGAAACGCTGCCCCTTGTTATGCTGTTACTGTATGATGGAAGTCTTGTTGGGGCTGCTGCGACCCTCGAGGTTGGGCATGCGCTTCTCGAAAGCCGCCAGAGAGATTTCGATGTCCTCGTAAGCCTCTTCCGGCGTCAGGCAGCCCACGGTGACCATGTCCTGCGGGCGCAGCGTGGCCCAAGAGAAATTGAGACCCACAAACGGCGACACACGGCCGGCAGCCATGGATTTGATCGTCATGACCGGCTTCTTGGCGTTCCAGATGACCTTGTTGATGTATTCGATCTCGACCTGCATCAGGAAGCCCATGCAGTTGTAGATCTGGATATACGTCTCCACGTCGTAGTTGTTGAGGTCGCTGTACACGATGAGCTCGGGCATGTGGGCGGAAAGGCCGGGGACCATGCCATGGTCGCGGATCATCTTCAGATAGTCCGGCAGGCGGTCGATGCTCTGGGTGTTCTTGCACACCAGCTGCTCGGCGGAGCTGTGATGCGGGAAGCAGAACACAGCGCCCTTGGCCTTGCAGTCGGCGATGACGTCCTCAGCTTGCTTGCGGGCGGCGGCATTGTCGTCCACATTCAGGATGGGCGTGTCGATGCGGATGAGGCCCTTGCCGGTGTTGTCCTCAGCCTGCTTCATGGCGTCCAGCAGCATGGGCTGCGCGTTCAGCGGCCCCATGATCGTGTCCACGCCATGCTCCAAGAATACTTCGATCATTTCGGAGGTGGCGTTCTTGGTGTTGTGCTTGTTCTTTATCAGCGTGTCGGCAGCGGCGCCGGTATGGCTGTAACCCAAAATCCAGTTGGTACCAATGATCATTCTGGACAGCGAAACGCCGCCGACGGTCGTGCGGGGAAACTGCGTCTGGCTCATCATAATCCTCCTGCAATGGATGTCCATATGATTATATCACATCGCAAGAACAATCCCACTGCAAAGTGATTGAAACGTTACAAAATTTATGCTGTCCTGGTGTAGACACGAGAGGATTTCGCACCCTACGTTGCGCTTTGCGCAACTATCGGCCTGCTCTCACATCGGCTAAAGCCGACGTTGCCGCAAGCCGGGGCAATGCCTGCGGGCGCGACCAAAGGTCTCCGGTCGCCCTTTGGAAACCTTCGGCACCAACTTATGAATGATCAACCATTAACCTAATGCGTGTGTGGTCAAGGCCATAGCCTCCTGCAATTGTTAGCAAGGGAACCGTACAGCCTGTTACCGACGGCGGATTCACTCCGCCGAGGAAATCATAGCAGGGATAGAATCGTTCACATGAATCCGCCCGCAGGCGATATCCGGCACTTTGGTCCCTAGAATGGGAGCATTGATAAGCGTAGGCCCGGCGACGATTATCGCCGGGCCGAATGCTGACCGAAATGCAAGTCTACCAAATCGCCCAGGCGCATCAGCGCCGCAGGCGAAACGCGAAGCGTTAGCTGATGTCAATTTTCCGGACGCCCTTGATGGTCGCGTCAGTCTTGGGCAGATGCACGGACAGAATGCCGTTCTTAAACTCCGCCCGGATGCCCTCCTCGTTGACGCCGTCCAGATCAAAGGATCGGCTCACGGTGCCCGTGCGGCGCTCGCGGTAGACATAGCCGTCGCGCTCCTCCTTGACCTCGCGGTCGTCGTTGGCGCTGATGGTCAGCACGCCGCGGTGCACCTCCAGGTTGATCTTGTCGCGCTCCACACCGGGCAACTCGGCCTCAATGATGTACTCATTGCCCTTGTCCTTAAGATCGGCACGAATGCCGGTCACGGTGGAAGCGAACTCCCTGTCCAACACCGTGAAGAACGGATCATGGAAGATGCTCCTGACCCAATCCACCGGCGCCAAGTCGCGGTTGCGGTTCCTTCCGAATGGTACCAAACCAGACATTTCCAAAACCTCCAGTCTGATGTAAGAATTGTTTTCCCTCTCGGGTCAGTTATAGTATATTCATTTGGTCAAAGATGGTCAAAGTCTTTTATTGGCAATGAAATTCAGTCTAGACGATTCGCGTTCGAATATCACCCTCGCGCTTCCTAACAGTCCGTTTCTCGCGATTTATCACGGATTTTCGCCGATGATTCTATGCTAACCTTGCCCCAAAAAAGCAAGCACGGTCATGTCCTTTTCTACCGCCATTCCCTATAATGGTCAAAGGATTTGCGAGGAGGTTCTCATAGGTGAATGCTGCGATGTGTCTGGATTACGCCATCCAGTATATGGAGGACCATATGCAGGAGAAGATTACAGTGGATGCCCTCGCCAGGGCAGCCACCCTCTCCCCCTTTTACTTTCACCGTCTGTTCACCCGAGTGGTGGGCACAACGGCGATGGGCTATCTGAAGTCCCGCCGCTTGACCCGGGCGGCCCGGGAAATCCGGCGCACCAATCAAGGCTTGAACCACATCGCGCAGGCCGTGGGATACGATCACTATGAAAGCTTCTCCAGGGATTTCAAAAGGGAGTTCTCGGTTTCGCCCAGCCGTTTTCGCGAGGACCGCTCGCTGGCGCTGGTCTACACACCCAGATTCGATCTGAGTCTGCATAGCAAATTGCTCGCACCCGATGAGATCCACGCAGCCAACGGTATGCTGCTGCACGTTCACGTTGTTCCGCATCAGGAGGCGGTCTACGCGATCGGCATCTCCAAGCTGGCAGGGCTGACCAAGGGCGTGGACGACCCCGGTATGCTGTGGGGCCGCTTCACAGACGAAGTCAAGAGCCATATTCCCAACCAAACGCTCCCTTGCCGGGAATTCGGAATCGGGATGTCCGGCCCGCCCGGCGGCGGGTTCACCTATTTCGTGGGCCGGCAGGTCGCGTCGCTGGCACACCTCCCCGAAGGATACGCAAGCTGCGTGCTGCCGGCCGCAAGCTATGCGGTGTGCTCGTTCGAGGCGGAAACCTTTGAGCTGCTGACCAACGAGGCGCTGTACACAGCGGGCCGCTACATGCTGGGAACCTGGCTGCCGCACCGGCTTGGGCGGCCCACCGCCGGCGTCAGCATGGCCATCGAGGTCTACGATGAATCGTCCGCATCCGCCCAACCGCCGAGGATGGAGTATTGGTTTCCGTTGGACATTGAATAGAAGGCACAGCGTTCACGAGCGATAGGATATATGAGTCTCTCGCCGAGAACGCCAACGTTCAGGGGGATTCCTCGCTGCGCTCGGAATGACAGTTGTGGGTCTTGTCAGGTACGCACAACCTTTGCCGATGGCCGGTTCATCCGGCCAAGGCAACGAAGAATCAGAAAGAATCGTGCACATAAGCTCGCCCGCAGGCGCTCTGCGTTCTCTGTGCAATCGGCACAGGACGTATTGCCCAAAGGCTGCCCGGCGACATGCGCGGCGGGCGGCAGACCAAATGCTGAGAACACAGCAATCGCCGGCGATGGACCATCGCCGGCGAACAAAGCGGGGGTGGTTTCGGCGGGGGAAGCAATCCCCCGCCGACGTTTAGTAGAGCATATCGGCCCCATCCATCGTAATCTCGCACCCCGAGATCAGCTCGCAATCGTCGCTGGCCAGGAACACGGCCATCTTGCCGATGTCCTCCGGCACCATGCCCCGCCCCAGCTGCCAACCACGACGGAATTTGAAGTGTCGTTCCTGCACCATGTATTTGGGATCGATGAACGCGCCTTCGTTGCCGGATTTCTGCGCCTCTATGCGCACGCCGCCGGGCTCCATGCACAGCACGCGGATGCCATGGGGCGCCAGCTCTATGGCCGCCTCCCGCTCCAGCATCTTGATGCCGCCCTTGGTCATGCAGTAAACCGGGTCAAACTCCGTGGGCCGTTTGGCGTGCACCGAGGAATTGTAAAGGATTAAGCCCTTGCGGCGGGGCGCCATGTGCCGGGCGGCCTCGCGGGTGCACAAGAAGTAGCCGCCCAGATTGACCGCCACGAGCTTGTCATAGGTCTCCATGCGGTATTCGGGGATGCGGACGTTGGCCTGCAGCGCCGCGTTGCACACGACGATGTCCAGCTGGCCGGTCCAATCCACGGCGGCCTGCATCAGCGCCACGACCTGATCTTCCTGAGATACGTCGGCCTGGAACACCATGGCGCTTCCGCCGTCGGCCAGTATGCCGTCGCGCACCTGCAGAGCGCCCTCGGCGCTGTAGCTGTAGTTGATGACGACCGACGCGCCGGCGGCTGCCAGCTCCCGGGCGATGCCGCGGCCAATGCCCTTGCCCGCGCCGGTAACCACCGCCGTGCGGCCGATAAGCGGTTGCGCGTTCATGGGCGGTCCCTCCTGTCGGCCATATGGGCGCGGTAGTTGGCGCGGGGGTCCACATAGTGCAGCATCAGCCCGCCATCCAGGCGCAGCCGCGCACCGTTGGCAAAGCCCGAGCGCGGTGAACACAGGAACACGGCGGCGGACGCCAGTTCTTCCCAACTGCCCAAGCGGCACAGCGGAATCTTGTAGCGCGCGCCTTCATAGAACGTCGTGACGCCGCCCTGAAAGGGCTGGCCGTCGCCTTCCATCGGACCTATGGCGATGTGGTTCACGCGCACGCCACGCTGGCCGTATTCCATGGCGGCCTCCATGGCGAGGTTCTCGATCATGCCCTGGGCCACGCTGTGGATGAAGTCGCTGCCGTTGGGCTTCTCGTCGTGCAGGCTGGTCACATACACCAGCGCGCCGCCGCCCTGCTCACCCATCCAGCCGGCGAATACCTTGGCCGCCACGAAGGCCGCCCGGGCGCTGCGCAGCCGCTGTACAAAACCCTGGGCGTCCTGCGCCTGCACCGTTGTGGGGCTGGCCTCGAAACGCCGGAAGATCACGGCGTCCAGCCGGCCATACCGCTGGGCAACGGCGTCGCGCAGCGCCTGCGCCTGTTCCAGTTCCGCCAGATCATATTCCAACACGGCCTCAAAGCCCTCAGGGTGCGCTTGGCCCGGCTGCACGCAGCCCAGCGTCACAGCGCCTTCCGCCCGAAAGGCCGCAGCCAGAGCGGCGGCGCACAGGGCGTCGCCGTCGGCCACCAATATTACCTTGTCCTTAAGGCTTAGGTCCATATTGCTCCCTCAGCTCCACAGCCTGTCCCAGCAGTCGGTGCTCTGCCACAGTTTGGAATCCTCCCACAGCGTGCCGTAGCGCACGCTCTTGTGCTGCTCCAGCACCTCGTCGTTGAGCGACTGGATGCCCAGACCGGGGTCGTCGTTGAGCGTGATGAAGCCGTGGTCTATGATGCTGCTATAGTTGGTCTTCGCCATGTCGCCCCACCAGGGCACATCCACCGAATGGAACTCCAGCGCCAGGAAGTTCTCCGTGGAGGCCACGCTGTGGGCGGCAGCCAGGCAAGCGATCGGCGATTCGGCCATGTGCACGGCCATGGCCACGCCATAGTCCTGGGCCATGTCGCCGATCTTCTTGTTCTCCAGAATGCCGCCGGAGCTCAGCACGTCGGGGTGGATCACGCTGACGCCGCCGTTTTCCAGCAGCGGCTTGAAGTTCTCCTTAAGGTAGATGTCCTCGCCGGTGCAGATGGGGATGTTGACCTCTTGGTTGAGCCGGCGGAAAAGCTCCGGGAACTGCCAGGGCACCATGTCCTCCAGCCAGGCGATGTTATAGGCCTCCAGGCGGCGGCCCAAACGGATGCAGCTGTCGATGCCGATGTGGCCGAAGTGGTCCAGCGCCAGCGGCACCTCGTAGCCGATGACCTCGCGGACGTCGTGAACATATTTCTCCAGGATGTCCAGGCCCTTTTCGGTGATCTGTATGCCGGTAAAAGGATGCATGACGTTGTAGGCGTCATAGCCCAGGATGCGCTTGCGGATGCTCTCGGCGTCCATGGCCCCGCGGGCGCCCCAGCCTTCTCTGGAAGCCTTGTGCATGGAATCCAGCAGCCCCAGCGGCGCATTGAGCGTACCCGGCATGCCGGTCAGCAGGTTGATGCCCAGGTCCATCTTCACAAAGGTGAAGCCCAGCGCCAGCCGCTCCAGAATGCGCTCGCCCATGGCGTGGCCGTCGGCGCTGCCGTCGTTGTCGGTGTCGCAGTAGACGCGAATGGTGTCGCGGAACTTGCCGCCCAGCATCTGGTACACCGGCACGCCGTAGGCCTTGCCGGCCAGGTCCCACAGGGCCACTTCCACGCCGCACACGCCGCCAGCCTGGCGGGCATGGCCGCCGAACTGCTTGATGCGCCGGAAGACCTTATCGATGTCGCAGGGGTTCTGACCGATCAGGCGGCTGACCAGCATCTGGCCGAACAGCCGGTCGGACCCGTCGCGGATCTCACCATAGCCCTCCAGACCCTGATTGGTCTTGATCTTGAGCAGGATGCAGTGCATCGGTGCGCCTTTGATGTCACAGAACTCCACATCGGTGATGCGCAGCTCGGAGGGACGGGAAAAGGTGTTCACACGGTCAAGAGCTTGTTCGCCAGCAATGTTGCTCATGTTGCCTCCCGCTTTTTCCTGCGGCCAATGGCGGCCGGATATTGGTGGAAACGTTTACCCTTGGTATTCTCACATGGGGAATTGGCAATGTCAATAACGCATCAGCCGTAGTTATATAGACAAAACAAGCCGCACATCAAGCTAGCTGCCTAGACATTATGATCAGTACTTAAAGCGGTTCGAAAAACTAATGGAGAATTATTACCTTTTTAAGACATAGGTTGTTCTATTTTTATGGCAGTACAATCTCAATTGCTTCTCCGAATCGAAAGAAAATGTATATGCTTTCTTCCATCCCTTCGCATCACTCCCCATATAGTACGTCAGCTTCTCAATCTTATAATACTTACCGTCGTACACAGGTATATTACCGTTTGTATACCAGACACTTTCAGATTTATCATACCACATTGAAAAAAACCGGCCCGATGTATCCGTCCACTTTCCATTTAATCGGTGTGGTATAAAAGTGTCATTTTCACGAAGTTCATCTGCGTCCTCAAAATTACCATATGAGGTCAGTTTTCCATAAACATCAGATACCTCATTATAGCTGGAGTAATCTAAAAGCTTGTGAGCACGACAGAGCACAATATATTGTTCTGATAGATTATATCCCTTTACATCGATAAATTTGTCATTAGCTTGATAATATCTGCCAGCCTTGTAGTCTGAAATAGCGTCATCATAAATGACCTTTTTACATATTTCAATTTGCCTTGCAGAATCCTTGTATTCAACAATCCCTTGATAAGCCTTTATCGCATTCAAATAATCCTTCTTACCAAAGATATCACCCGCTTTCTGATATTGTATCTCTACAAACAGGCTATCGGTGCCACTGTAGTTTTCCTTTTTAAGATTGTCAGCAATCTTACTAGCGGTTTCATAATCATGGATGCTAAGAAAATAAGTCGCTTTCAGATATTTGGCATCATTAAGTAAGTCATTAGAATCCTTATAAGCTTGTATTGATGCGAGCAACTTCTCCGCTGATGCCCAATCATTGTTCTCCAAACAACTGACGGCTTCCTGATAATCAACTTCTGTTAAGCAGTCCTTGGTGTCGCGGTAGTCTCTTATTTGATTAAAGTAAAAGCGTGCTTCGCTGAATCGGCGAGCCTGCAGTGATTCCTTGCCACTGCAGTACATCTGGTAATCGTTTGCATCCAGAAACCAAGCAGGCATATTGGCCAACGCAGCGGAGGCCTTATGATAACTCATCTGATCATGGAACTTCACAGCCGCATTATAGTTAGTCTGGAAGTAAAGATATGCTCCAAACACAATGCCTGCGCTGGCCATAAAAAACGACGCAACAGAAACACATAATCTAAACCTCAGCGACCGCTTCTTGCGAGGCTTCGCCGGCTTCAAAGGCTGTACAGATATCGGCATTGCCGCAGTTGCTTTACCCAACTCCAAGCCAAGAAGCTGTGCCAGGGTCAGTATGTCCTGCGGTCGTTCAACAGGATTCAGACTCATGGCATTGTGCAAGACGGCAGACCGGTTCTCATCCACGCCAAATCCCGTAAGCGGCTCATCGTCGTGCCCATTCTGCCTTGTCAACACACCCAAAGGTCTTTTTCCAGTAACCATGAAGTAGAGAACTGCGCACAGAGAATAAAGGTCAGTCCACTGCCCGATCATTCCATTCGCCATGTATTGTTCAGGAGCAGTGAAGCCATCAACGACAGGCTGCGTACTTAAAATCCTTCCGACTTGCCGCAAATGAGCTCTGTTGGCGCGGTCCACGGCAATCATTGCTGGGCTGATGGACCGATGGATCGCCCCCGCGCTATGCATAAGCACAAGCTTTTCAAAGACAGGCTGCAGAATGCGCAACGCCATATCCAGGCTCACCTTGCCTCCCCATTGCGCAAGGTACAAATCCAATGGGACTCCGGTATTACGCTTTCTTCTATACCATACAAATGCGACAATCAACAGCGCAATCAGCACTATGGCAGGGACGCCATATAGGAGTATCGAATGCTTCTGCCCATCTATCTTGAGCCACCCCTCTGTATCGGCAGCGGAGTAGTTGATGCCTTGGCTGCGCAGCATATCAGCCACATCAAGTATGTTGATGGCCCCATTGATGTTCTGTGACCCACTCGCAGCATAGGTGTTGACCCCCACCACCTGCCCAAGGCTATTCACAAGAGGACCGCCGGAGTTGCCAGGATTAATCGCAGCATTCATCTGCAACAACTTCATTGGCTGGCCGCCCTCATATAGCGTTACAGTTTTTACCGCGCTTATGATGCCATCGGTCACTGTGATATCCTCTGGGTTGCCAGTGAAGTTGTCAGAGAACACGTCAGCCGCGCCGGGGAATCCAAGTGCATAAACAGCTTCTCCGACACTGGCAATACGTTCGTCTTTTAAAGTTATTGGTGGAACATCATGTAAGGGCACATCGACCTCAAGGAGGCAAAGATCCGACAAAGGTATTTTGGCAACAATCTTGGCCTTGACCTGTTCTTCCTTTGATCTCCAGACACAAACGCCCTTTTCATTGGCTTCGACCACGTGATAATTGGTCACGATGAAACGCGCCGGTTCGCCTTCTCCAACCGCAAAGCCTGACCCAATCATTCCATCTTCCAGACCATTGGGGCCATAGGTCAATAACCGCACAACGCTTTTTCTTGCATCGAGCACCTTTTGGGGTACACCCTGCTCCGCATAAGCGTAAATCGGCGAGGAGATGACAACAACAAATACAATGAATAAAGCGAGCAGCCTGCGGTTCTTCATGTTAGTACCCAACCATTCGCGTGTTCTCAGCAATAGAAAAGCATATTCCATATGGAAATGTCAACATTTTACATTGTACGAATAAAAAGAACCGGCCGTACTACCAGCGGTTCTTGGTTTCTTCATGCGGTTTGTCGCGGCAACCATGGGTGCTGCCGTCTTTCCAGCAACTCCTCTCAAGATAATGAGCGAATCCCAACTAACTTACTGTTTTACAAGATTGTACCCATCAAACAAATACGCGCGGAATACCGGCGGCGCAGTGCAGCGGATTGATGCCCATGCTGACCATGTCGCCTTCCCGGCAGTTGACACCGGTTAAGTCGATTGCCAGAGAATTCGTGCCCAGTGCGCCCAGCATCCTTACTTTCGTCCCGGCCAAGTCGGCGTATTCCACGGCCTTCAGAAGGCCAAAAAAACGCCGACGCGGCAGATACCCATGGGCGGTGCCTGCGCCGACGATGCCTATGACGGCCTTGCGGCGCAGCACAACCCCGCCATTATAGCCCGCGCGGCTGCGCCGGCCGGTCTGCTTGATGGCCGTCACCGGCGCGACCAGCGCCACAGCCGGCCGCAGCCCGTACTCCCGGGCTTTGGGCACGCGGCCCAGCAGCGCCGACCCCACGCGCACCATGTCCAGGTGCATGTGCGGATAGCGCAGCATGGCCCCGGATGCGCAGCAGTGCAGCAGCCCTGGCTCCACGCCCAGGCCGCGCAGCGCCTGCACCGCGAGCACAAAGGTGCGAAACTGCCGGGCCGTGCGCATCCTCTGCCGATAGGGCGCGGCAAAATGGGTGTATGTACCCAAAATATGCAGCTGCCGCAGCGTGTCGGCGGCCTCTCGGGCCTCCTGCAGTGTAAAGCCATACCGGCCCAGGCCGGTATCTATCATGATGTGCACCGGCGCTTGGGGAGCCGCCTGCAGCACAGCCTGCGCCTGGGAAAGGCTGCCAACTGTCACGCACACATCCAGTTCAGCCATGGCATGGATGGCCTCAGGGGATGTCTGCGGTGTCAACAGCAGCACATCGCCGCCGATGCCGTTTTCGCGCAGCATCGCCGCTTCGTCCAGGCTGCCCACGGCGAAGGTGTCTACACCCGCGTCTGCCAGCAGGCGCGCGTATTGCAGCAAGGTCAAACCGTATCCGTCGTTTTTCAGCACGGCCATCATGCGGCAGCTTACCTTATCCCGAAGTGTGGCAAGATTCTGGGTGATGGCGTCGCGCCGTATCTGCATGTGGCAGCCATACTGCGCAACGCGGGTCGTCTCGGGCTCTGTCTGCATATGAAATTACCTCAGATTAACATTTCCTTACCAGAAAGATTATGCCTGAGAGTTGTAATAGCGATATACTGTAATTGTAAAAAAGTTGTCAAATGTAAGAACCATGCCCATGGGTGGTTATACTAGCCGTTAAACTGGGTAAGCAGACGTACAAAGAACCGCCTGTGTCATACAAGCGGTTCTTCGTCATCGGCGGGCGCTCAGCGCGTCAGCGTATGGTTGCTGCCGGTCTTCTTGCAATGCACCTTCAGCGTCTTCGTCCCCTCGAAGGTGAACACGAACATGGGCTTCCAGCCGTCCTCATCGCTGCCTACAAAATAGGTGCGGTTCTCCAGCTTGAAGTACTTGCCCTCAAACCAGGGCAGGTTGTAGGACGTATTCCATGTGTCAATGTCGGCCTTATAGGTCAACTCAAAATAGTAGCCTGCTTTGTTGCTCCATCTGCCGGCCAAATGGTAGTAGATGAACATGTCGTTGGTGCGCAGCTTCAGCGCATCCTCAAAGACGCCCACCCCCTTGAGCGCGTCAAAAAGACTCTGCATGCCGTCATGGGACAACCCGCTGGCCAGATGAGCTTGGATCAAAACGTTGTATTTGCCGCTATTCTCAAACCCCTCGGGCACCGCCGTGAAGGCAGCCCGGGCATCCTCATAGCTGCCCTTGCGGTAGAGGTCCACCGCATGTTGATACAGGCCGTGCTGGCACTCCAGTATGAACTGTTCAGCATCCTGATAGTCGCCCAAGGCCTGGAAGCGCGGCAGCGCCTCGGCGAGCCGTCCGCTGTTATAGAGCGCAACCGCCTTTTGATAGCCGAGTTCATTGGCCAGCTCCTGGGAGCCTGTATAGCCCGCAGCCACCAGCGCATCGACGAGAGGCTGAGCCTGGTCATATTTCTTGGCCTCTATGAGCGCCTTGGCCTGCCGGTAACGGATGTCGCCCAGCAGCGTGTCGGCATCCTTGTAGCCGCTCAACGCCGTCAGCTTGGCGCTGGCGCCATCCAGATCACCGGCGTCCAGCGCCTTCTTCCCCTGTTCATAGCACACTTCCTTGAGCAGGTCGGCGGAATCCTTGTAGCCCTGCTGCGCAAGCTCTTTGAACAGCTTCTCGGCCTCGTCCAGTGTGCCGGACTGCAGCAGGGCGCTGCCCTGACGATAGTCCACATCAATGAGCCTATCCTGAGCGTCGCGGAAGTCGCCCAGCGCCGTGAAGCCCTCCCGTGCTGCACCAAAGTCGCCCTGTTGGAGCTTTTCATCGGCGGCAATGTAGGCGCGCAGCGTCTTCGTGTCGCGGAACCAATCGGGCACAGCCTTGAGCCTGGCCAGTGCCTCTGTGGTTTGTGAGTTGGCCATCAGCGGCCCGGCAGCTTGATAGGATTGAGCAAAATAGATGTAGCCTCCGCCCACCACGCCGCCGGCCAGCAGCAACATGCCGGCGCAGCCCAACACCACCCACAGGCCCACGCGGGATTTGCGCTTGGCGGGCACAGTGCGTGCTGATGGCAAGACAGGCACGCCGGTTGCTGCCGGCGCCACGCCGGCGTCCAGCTTGAGCGCAGCCAGCAGTGCGCCGGCGGTCTGGGGCCGAATGGCCGGGCTCATGCCCATGGCATTATAAAGCGCCACGGCGCGCGCCTCGTTGGCGCCAAAGGCGTCAAAGGTGCTGTTCTGCAGCCCCTCCCGGCGCTGCTGCGCGCTGTAGGGTGCGCTGCCGGACACCGCGCGGTAGAGCACGGCGCACAGCGCGTAGACGTCGGACCACGGGCCTGCCGGTTCGCCGGAGAGCTGCTCCGGCGCGGCATAGGCCGCCGGCTGCTCAAGGGTTGGCGCCATCAGCCTGGCGCGGCCATCGGTGCCCACAACGATGACATCGGGGCTGATGGACAGGTGCGCAGCACCGGCGGCATGGGCAGCGGCCACCTGGGTCAACACGGGGGCCAGCAAGGCCAGCGCCGCGTCCAGCGGCAGCTTGCCGCCCTGCCGGGCCAGCCAGTCCTCCAGCGCAAGCTCCGCCGCAGCGTTAGGCTCAGCGGTGGCGGCAGCAACCGGCGGGCTCTTCTTTTTGCGCGCGAATACCACGAGCAGCACAGCGCCTGCGGCTGCCAGCAGAACGAGCACAACCACAGCTATGATAGCAAGTACGATCAAATTGTTGCTCATATGTTCCTCCTCACCCCTACAACAAACCCACTAACACATAGGATATTCTACCACATCTTCTATTCCTTGGGGCAGTTATAAAGGCTTGGTATGGCCATATGCATCGTCCATGCGGCTGACCATGACCAGCACCTGCGCCACGATGCCGTAGAACTCCCGGGGGATCTCATCTCCCAGGTTCAGTTGCGTCAGCGCGTGGGCCAGCAGCGCGTCGCTGACCACCGGTACGCCGGTGTCCCGCGCCTTTTCCACGATCTTTTCAGCAACCAGGCCCCGGCCCAGCGCCGTGATGACCGGCGCGTCGTCGGTGGGGCCATAGCTCAGCGCTGCCGCTTCCTCTACCTTTCGCTTGGGCATATATGCTCCTTTCGCCTCGGCGCTGTTGCGCCTCGGCGATTTAGACGTCTTGTTCTCGTTGCCGTTGTCGCCCACCGCACATGTCGCTGGGTGACATCTTAGCAGCACACCTTATCATATATCTTTTTCAGATCTTTTTCGCCAGCGGGCGGGTTTATAACGACTTTGAATGGATTTTATGTTTCCTCTGCCGAATAAATCGGCTATCGGCATCCTACTGCGCTTCCCATGCGGAGTATAGGTCTGACGTTACAGCGTGATGTTCAGCGCGCCGCCGCGGGCCGGCGGCGCGGCCTGCGCCTGGGCGGTCAGCGGCGTAACCGGCCGCTGCGTAACTTGCATGCGCAGGTCGGCCATCCGATAGCCGATGGCCTCCATAGCCTCGTCAAAGTCCTTGGAAAAAGTTTGAATATACTCGCCGACCTCGGCGCTGGTCACGCCGACCCGCAGCCTCAGCGTGCGGCGGTTCACGTGAATCAGCGCCTCAAGACGGCCCAGATGCTCGGTGTCCAGCGCGATGAGGATGCTGGCGTTTTCCGGGTCGATCTTGCGGCGCTTGCCGCGCTTCATGACGTACAGCTCCACGGTGCGGGCGTTCTCGCCCATCTGCAGCGGGATCTGCTGGTACGCGTATTGGCTGATGTCGGCGGCGAGCTTGAGGCTCTCGGCGATGCCGCGCAGCTCCTGCGCCACCGGTTCCGGCGCAGCGGCCTGCGCATGGGCCGCCAGCAGCTCCACCGTGGGCCGGCGCTCCGCGGCCGCCTGCAGCAGGCGGGCGCCGTTGTCCTCTCCCTCGCGCAGCCGGAAGAACAGCCGGGAAACCTCCACGGCCAGCGTGCGGGCGTCTGCTGGCAGCGCCGGCGCGGGAGCCTGGCTTTCCATCTGGGCCAGATGGGTGCGCAGCCCCTGTACCAACGCCGCAAAGAAGCGCTCGCCCTGGACCTGGGCGTCCTGAGGCAGCAGCACCGCAAAGGCGCGGGCCTGCGCCGCCACATCGCCAGAGCGCGGGAACATGCCGTCCAGCGCCCTGGCCACCGTTTCACCCAGCAGCCCGGTGTTTTCCAGCATGGCCATCAGCGCGGTGTCCGGCGCGCCGTCGCCGCCCATGGCCAGCTGCACCAGGCTTTGCAGTTGAAGCGCCTCGGTAGCGTGGCCGGGGAAGGCCAGCGCCGGCGCGACCTGGCCCGCCTGCACCGGCACGGCCTGCGGCAGCGCCATGGCGCTGCGCTGCCCTTCGAAGCAGAAGGAGCCCGCGCCGGCGCTCATGCCGTGCTGGGTGTCATAGATGTTGTTGGCCTGGGCCTCCACCGCCTGCGTGGCGGGGTTCTGGGCCACCAGCGCCTGGGCCTGCGCCGCTTGCTGCTGGGGGGTGCCGGCGGCCTGTGCCGCGGCTTGGGCATTCAGCGCCAGCAGAGCCGATTGTGTTGCGGCATTGGGCACATACGCAGGGGCCGGCAGTTGGGTGGTCAAATTCTCCAAGGGTTGCTCCAGCCCAGCCGGCGGCTGCGGTGTGCCGGCGGCCTGTGCAGCCACTTGACCATCGGGTGTCGTGAGTGCCGGTTGGCCCGCTGCATCGGGCGTATGCGCTGCAGCCTGCAGTTGTGCGCTCAGGTCCTGTAGCTGCTGCGCCAGCCCCGGCCCTGCCAGCAGAAGGTTCAGCGATGCCACAGTCTGTTTATCGGCGGCCAGGCCGTTGGCGGCCAAAAACGCCGCCTGCTCCGCCGGCAGGCCGGGCCTGCCGGCCTGTGCCTGCGCCGCCCGCGTCAACATATCCCGGTTGGCTTCCAGGCCCATGGCATTCATCGCGGAGAGCAGCCGGCGGTTGGTCTTGGTATTGGGCATGCCCAGCCGGTTCAGCTCTGCGCCTTGCAGTTGGGCCTGCGTCACCGCTGTCTGGGCGGGGCGGTTTTCGCTCTCCTGGCTCAGCAGCTGCATCACGGTCTTGGGGCCGGTCTGGGCGTTTACGCGCAGCGTCACCGTGTCGCCGGGCAGCAGCCGCAGCCCTTCAGCGGGCATGGCGTTGAGCAGCGCGCCGGAGCTTAGGCGGATCTGCACGCTGCCATCGTCGGCCGCGGGCCCCAGCACCCGCCCCTGAAGCACCTCTCCGGGGCGGAATACGCCCTGCGGCTGGGCCTGTGCCATCGTGGCGCGGTCCACCTGCTGTATCATGTTGTTGATGACGAGATCGATCTTCATGCCGTCGCCCCCCGATGGGTTCCGAATACGCTTCAAAGATGCCCGGTTCATTGCCGCGCATCCCTTAAGATCTTCTATTTTTATTATCGATTGGTTCAAACGAAAAGGTAAATTTATATGTCAAACATTCTTGTGGGAATGATGAAAAGAAGATATTCTGATTCTGCCGCCATACAGAGCGAAAAACGCTGGGAGGTTTCTGATGCCGGATATCACGATCGAAATCGTACGCAATGGAAACATCGAGCCGTGCAGAGAGCTCTGCGACGAGCTCATGGCCTTTCAGAAGTCCAGAGCGCGCATCCATCCCGAGTGCTTCGACTACATGAATTTCGATACGCGCATGAAGAAAAGCTTTGAAAGCGCGCTCAGAAGCCAGGTCATCGTTGCCAGGGATAAAGGTATTCCCATAGGCTACGTGTTCTCGACCATCGACGATGTGGAAGCTTCCGACCGAAACGCTTATCCAGCCTGGGCTCCTGTGGCTGAGAACAGTATCGGCTTCTATCCTGAATGGACCGCGCTGCCGCAGACAATCGGCTGTCTCAGCAACCTGTATCTGCGGGATGGGTATCGCGGTTCCGGTCTGGGTTCCAGGCTGTTTGAAATGGCGATGGAGTGGCTGGAGGGCTTTTCCGATGTGAACCTGGTCTTCGTCTATATATCGAACGGCAACGACGCGGCCCTTCAATTCTACCTGAATCACGGCTTCACCTTCAGCCATGATGTGTTCGGCGGTTTCATCCAGGCCGCTTACAAGCAGAAAGAATGAAGCGAACCTATATCGTGAGAAAACAGTTATAACCGATCGCCGATTGACGTTTTGACACCCGAACGAAAAAAACCCCGGTCGCCATCCGGAGTTTTTTTCAAGAAGGAGGAGGTTCATGAAAAAGGAGGAGTTCATGAAAGCTTGGCTTTATCATAACGGACATGTATGACGGCAGTATGAACATCGTGTAAAGAATGTGTAATAGCATTCTCGTTTTGAAACCTTACTGCGATGAATGCGACTTCCTTTCATTCTACCCATCGCCTATAATGAGCACATGAACAAGCCAAAATCACCGCATTTCGAGGGGCAGCGCGCCGTGCTGGACCGCTTTGAGGAAGGGCTGGCCGTGCTGACCGGCGACGACGGCGCGGATTTCAGCGCGCGCCGCGAGGACCTGCCCACCGAGGCCCGGCCCGGCGATTCGCTAGAGTTCCGAGAGGGGCGCTGGGCGGCGCTGCCCGAGGAGACCGAGGCGCGGCGGCTGCGCATCGCCGAAAAGCGACGCAAGCTGTTCCGCGAGGAGTGAGGAGAGCCATGAACCAATTGTTTCGGCGGGATGCCGTGACGCTGGCCAACGGCGCCACGGGCTCCGAACTGCAAAAACGGGGCTTAGGCGGCGGCGCTTGCCCGTCGCTTTGGGTGCTGGAGCACCCGCAGGCCTATGAGGAGTTGGTCCGGGCTTATCTGGACGCCGGCGCGGCCTTCATCGCCACGCCGACCTTTGGGGCGAACCCAGTGGAGCTCGCCCACCACGGCCTGGAGCACCGCTGCGAGGAGATCAATGAGGCCTGCGCGCGCCTGGCGCGCCGGGCGGCCGGCCGCGGGCTTGTGGCCGCGGAGATGGGCCCCACCGGCGCGCTGCTGCAGCCGCTGGGAGAACTGTCCTTTGAGGACGCCGTGGCGGCGTACGCGCGCCAGGCGGCGGGGCTGCTGCGCGGCCAGCCGGATTTCTTCCTGCTGGAGACGTTCAGCGACCCCCAGGAGGCACGGGCGGCGGTGCTGGCCATCCGGCAGTGCTGTGATCTGCCCTTTGCCGTGAGCTTCACGTTCCAGAACGGCCGCACGATAACCGGCGCCACGCCCGAAGCCGTGGCAGTGATCTTCACCGCCCTGGGCGCTGCGGCAGTGGGCTGCAACTGCAGCGGCGGGCCGGCCTCGCTTGCGCCCATCGTGCGGGCCATGGCCGCGCACACGGCGCTGCCCATCATGGCCAAACCCAATGCTGGCCTGCCCCAGTCGGTGGATGGCCGCGCCGTATACCCAATGACTCCGCAGGATTTCGCCCGGGAGACTGCGGCGCTGGTGCAGGCCGGTGCGTCCATCCTGGGCGGCTGCTGCGGTGCCACGCCGGAACACATCGCGGCGCTGGGCGCGGCGCTGCAAGGCCGGGCCGTGCCGCCCACCGCCAGCAGCGGCGCAATAATGCTGGCCTCGGCGCGCCAGGTGGCCACCATCGATCTGGGCGCTCCGCTGTGCCTGGTGGGCGAGCGCATCAACCCCAGCGGCAAACCGAAGCTTACCGAGAGCCTGCTGGCCGGGCGCACCGACGAGGCCGTGGATCTGGCCCAATCGCAGCTGCACACCGGCGTGCACGCGCTGGACGTGAACGTGGGCGCGGGCGGTGTGGATGAGGCAGCCATGCTGTGCGCCATCATCCGGGAGCTGGCGCTGCGCGCCGACGCGCCGCTGTTCCTGGACACCGCAAACCCCGACGCCATGGAGGCGGCGCTGCGGCTGACCTGTGGCCGCGCGGCGTGCAATTCCATCGCTGCTGGGCCCGACACCGACCGGCTGCTGGCGCTGTGCCGGCGCTATGGCGCGGTGCCGGTGCTGATGCCGCTGGATGGCTGGCACCTGCCCGACACCGCCGCCGGGCGCTGGGCGCTGCTGGACGGCTTGCTGCGCCGGGCGGCGGACCACGGCTTTGGCCCCGCGGATGTGCTGGTGGATTGCGGCACGCCGTGCCTGGCCATGGGTGCAAACGCCAAGGGGGCCGTAGATTTCGTGGCCCAGCTGCGGGAAAAGGGCATGCGCACCGTGGCCGGCGTCAGCAATGTAAGCTATCGCCTGCCCGCCCGCGACAGCCTCAACAGCGCCTATCTGGCCCAATTGGCCGGCGCGGGCCTGTGCGCGGCGCTCATCAACCCCACCGCGGCCATGATGGACATGGCCAGCGCCGGCGACGCCGTGCGCGGCGCCGACGAATACGCCATGGGGTACATCCAGCGCATGCGCGGCAAATAGCACACGCCAAGTCGTTTTTTGTTGACAGTGAAGGAATGGACGTTATACAATTTCTCGGTACGCTTATACGTCTCCCCCACTACAAATGCGAAAGGAACAGGAAATGGCACTGCTGGAATCTTTAACCGAAGGGTTACAAAACTTTCCCGTCGGAAACCAGATCATGTTGCTGATCGGCGGTGTGCTGATCCTTCTGGCGATCACCAAGGAATATGAGCCGATGCTGCTGCTGCCCATCGGCTTTGGGTGCATACTGGCCAACCTGCCGCTGTCCTCGGCCATAGGCTTTGGCGGCGAAGACGGTTTTCTGCGGGTGCTCTACAAGGCTGGTATCGAGAACGAGCTGTTCCCGATCCTGATTTTCATCGCCGTGGGCGCGATGATCGACTTTGGACCTTTGCTCAAGCAGCCGGTCACGCTGTTCTTCGGCGCGGCGGCGCAGTTTGGCATTTTCGCGGCGCTGCTGCTGGCCGTGAGCTGCAACGCCTTCTGGCCGGGCATGTTCTCCCTGAAGGAAGCCGCTGCCGTGGGCATCATCGGCGCAGCAGACGGGCCGACGTCGATCTACGTGGGTAAATTGTTCGCGCCAGACTATTTCGGCGCCATCGCCGTGGCGGCTTACAGCTACATGGCGCTGGTTCCGTTGATTCAGCCGCCGGTGATCCGGGCGCTCACGACCAAAAAGGAGCGCATGATCCGCATGGCCCCCGCCGCCGACGTGCAGGTCAGCAAGCCTGTGCGCATCCTGTTCCCCATCGTTGTGACGGTGCTGGCCGGTATCATCGCGCCCATGAGCGTGGCGCTGGTGGGATCGCTGATGTTCGGCAACCTGATCCGCGAATGCGGCGTGCTGGGCCGCCTGAGCGAGACGGCGCAAAACGAGCTGGCCAATCTGGTCACGCTGCTGCTGGGCATCACGATCGGCTCCACGATGGACGCCGAGCGCTTCTTGCGGGCGCAGACGGCGCTGATCTTCGCCATCGGCATACTGGCCTTCGTGTTTGATACCGCCGGCGGCGTGATGTTCGCCAAGTTTATCAACCTGTTCCTTAAAAACAAGATCAACCCGATGATCGGCGCTGCGGGCATCTCGGCCTTCCCGATGTCGGCTCGAGTGATCCAGCGCATGGCCAAGCAGGAGGACCCGTCCAACTTCGTGCTGATGCAGGCCATCGGCGCCAACGTTGCCGGACAAGTGGGCTCCATCATCGCCGGTTCGGTTATACTGGCGATGCTGGGTTAAGGAGGAAATGAAATGTTTGCCGAAGCTTTCCAACTGATGGGCGTAGGCGTGGGCACGGTGTTCGCGGTGCTGGCGCTGTTCTACGGTCTGATCAAGCTGCTGATCAAGCTGTTCCCCAAGAGCGGAGAAGAAGACTAAAGAAATCCAGGAATGAGATAAACACAAAGAGGATTGGCCGCGTGCCAATCCTCTTTGTGTTTGCCTATCCCTCTGCACTCTATCTGAGCAGTATCGAGTAACCCGCGTCGGTGGTGGCCCGCTGGCCCTCGCCGCCGGTCAACCAATCGAAGAGCTTGTGGGCCGCGGAATCCGCCGGCTCGTCCTCGCGGATCACGGCGTAAAACGCGTTGGTGTAAGGATACCGCTGCTGTCCGATGGTCTGATCCGTGGGCTCGATGCCATCCACCGAGAGCACCTTGATGCCGGCAACCTGGTACATGTTCTTCACATAATAGAACACCGAATAGCCCAGCGCGTTGTTGGTGTTTTCGTATTGGGCCACGGCGTCGATGAGCTCGCCCATCTCGGCGGGCTTGAGCACGCTGGGCGCCTCCATCAGCGGCGTGCCGCCCATAACAAGCTTGACCATCAGGGCCTGGCTGCCGCTGGCGCCGGGGCGCTGATAGGGTATGATGTCCGCATCCTGCCCGCCGACCTCGCTCCATTTCTTGATCTTGCCGGTGTAGATGTCCAGAATCTGCTGCTTGGTCAGGTTGCCGACCGGATTGCCCTGGTTGGTCAGGAACACCAACGCGTCCACGCCGATGGGCACGGCCTTTAGCTTGACACCGGAGCTATCCAGCTGCGCCTTGGTCTCGTCGGCCGCCTCATAAACGATCAGCAGATCGGTCTGCCCGGCGCTCAGCGCCATCCACGCGTTGCTGGTCTTGGTGAAGCGCGTGAAGGTGTCGCTCTGCTCCAGCGTCTCCCCGGTGATCTTGCTGCGCACGTAGACAGCCAGCGGCAGCGTGGCCGTGGAGCCATCCACCCGGGGATAGTCCTTGGCGTCCAGATGCAGCGACGACGCCCACAGCTTGGGGTCGGGCAGGTTTTCGTACACGACGGTCGTGCCGGATGCCGCCGTGCTGGTGGGCTCCGTGGCCGTGGGCTGCGCCGACGGGCTGGGTGCGGCGGTGGAGGCCTCCGGAGTGGGCGATGGCGTGGCTGCGGCAGTCGGGGTTGAGGTAGGCGCCCCTGAGACCGGCGCGGTCGTGTCGGCGGGCTTGGGCGCGCAGGATGCCAGCAGCGCGGCGCTCAGCAGCAGGGCAAGCAACTTCATCAGAGGTTTCATGGAGCTCATCCTTTCTCAGTCGTCCAGAGCATCATAGTCGGAGGTGAACCACACCCAGTGGCCGGCCCAATCCAGCAGGCCGGTGCGGTCGCCCTTGCGGGCCTGCAGCAGGCCATCCAGCGGGCCATACACCGATTCGAATACAGCGGGCATCAGCCATTTGCCGTCGTAATCCATAATGCCGCACAGGCCGTCGCCCGAGGTCGCGGCCAAGGTCTTGTCGTCGGGGCTCATTGGATAGAGGCCGGTGTAGTCCGGCGGCACGACCCAATGGCCCTGGGCGTCGCTGATGCCATAATGGGTGTCGTCCGCCGCAACGAGAAAGCGGTCGGCGCTCAGGCACTGGGCGTAGCGGTTGGCCGGCAGCGGCACCGCCGTGCCGTCAGGGCGCACAAAACTCGCGCTGCCACGGTCGGGGCTGTAGCATTCGAACAGCCCGACGTTCCCCCACCAGTACTGCACATTTGCCGTGATGTTCGTCAAAACGCGCCGGCCCTCTGCATCCAGCGCATGACTGCCTCCGTTGTAATAGGCAATGTAGTAAGGCCCGGCAGCCTGCAGGCCGGTGTAAGCGTTGCTTTCGAAGATCAGCTTGCCTTGGGCATCGTAGGCGGCCACGACTGGAACGGTCTCCGTGGCGCAGACATAGCCGGCCAGTTTGCCGTCCTCGTCCAGCGCCACATCGATGGAACGGTAGGGCTTTGGCAAGACATCCTTCCCTTGGGCGTCGATCAGCCGGCTGACTGTACCGTCATCTCCAATAAACCGATCCGGGGCCACTGGCCGGACGTTCTGATACTGGCCCAGAAAAAGCCATTGAAGGCTCGCACCCAGCAGCCCAAACCGGTCCTTAACATCCCGGGCTGTCAAGTAACCCTGCGTCACATAACCCGATGAGCCGGCGAGCGTCGTCTGCAGCTTCCCTGCGTCATCGTAAAAGTCCATCTTCTTCGCATCGTCGTCGCAGCCCACGAGATACTGTGCGTACCGCACGATCTGGTTGTACTGGAAGGGCACGATGATACGCCCTGCGGTATCCATCACGCCCCAGCCACGGTTGGCGGAGCTGCGGCAAAGAGCCAGCAGACCGTCGTTCAGGTAAAAGCCGCCAGAATAGGTCTCGTCGGTGACGGCCAGGCCGGTGGCATTGTAGAGTGTGGCTGTACTGGTATAGAAACCGGACTCGGTAGAATCGCCCTGCTTGAGCTCATAGGGGACAGCCAGGAAAAAGGCCGTCGGATTGCGATCCTCGGCGCCCACATTGTCCCAATAGTACGCGCCCAGCTTGCTGATCTTGGAGAACGCGAAGGGCAGCACCACACGGCCGGTCTTGTCCACCACGCCCGCCCGCTGGTTGCGCTCCACGACGTAATAATCCCTGGACGTCAGCGCGACGTCGGGCGTGGGCACAGCGCTGGCCTGTGTCGTCGTGGCTTGCGGGGAAGGCGTGGGCGGCGCGGTGGGCGTTGCCTCCGCAGCCACCTCTGCCGTTGCGGAATCCGTCTGCAGCGTTGGGCCCTGCGTTGCCACAGAGGTCACGCCACTAAGCATTCCGCAGCCCGCCAGCGCAACCGCCAGCAGCATCAGGAGCAATCCCAGGCATCCGGCTCTCATGGTTCTCCCTCCCGCGCTAATCGTCCAGCGCGACATAATCGCTGGCCGACCAAATCCATCGGCCATAGGCATCCATCAAGCCGTGGCACGGCCCAACCTGCACTTGGAACAGGCCCCGGCCCCATAGAGACTGGGCGCTGTCGACAGGCTGCTGCCACAAGCGGTTGCCGTCACAATCCACCAGCCACACCCGCTGCTGCGCGCCTTCGCCCACCCGGTAGAACAGCATGCCATCCATATCATACCCGCGACCCAACTGCGGGACCGCAGGAATCACCGTGTTGCCGGCGCTGTCCAGCACCGCCACCTCATCATCATGCAGCCAAACCAGAAAGCGGTCGGCAGCCAGCACATCGATGCCGGGAACCCGCGGCAGCGGCAGTTCCGTTCCGTCCTCGCGCACCAGCGTGACGTTCTGCGTATCGCGGTCCCTGCACAGGTACAGTTGCGCCGCCGGCAGCCAGTCCTCCACGTCGTCGCGGCCCAGCAGGTCGCGGCCATCCAGCGAGAGCACCCTGCTCTGCCGTTCGCCGTATGCGATCAGCCGGCCTTCCACCAGCCGCAGCCGCTGGTATTGCTCCGAATCATAAAGCGCCTTGCCGTTCAGGTCATAAAGCCCGCAGCCGCCGGGGCCGTCGGGAGCATTGGCACAGAAATAGCTCTTGCTGCCATTTCGCATCAGTTCCACGCCCCCATGGCACAGCGGCACGATGACGCGGTTGGCGCTGTCCACGACGCCGGTTTTGCCCCCGCGCCTCACGGTGAAGCGGTCCGGGGCCAAGCAGTCGATGCTGTAATCCTCGCCGGTAAGCAGCACGCGCAGGTCACGGTCTATCAGCGCCTCAACCTCGCCCGGAGGATGGTCAAATGCCAAGCCGCCATCCGGGCGGTCCAGCGCCAACCCCTTGAGATACTTGCCCTGCCCCACCGAAACCCGATCGCTGAAGGGCAACGCACCCTTCATGGTCCTGATCTTTTTACCGGCGGCTGTGTACAGGTCGGTAACGTCGTCCCGGTTGGAGCTGGCGACGATGCGGTCATCGATCATCTCCACGGAATCATAGCGCAGCGGCAGCAGTTCCTCGCCCTCATCGCTGATGGCGCCGCTGCCGGGCTGCTCGCCCTTGTCCACCCAAACGCGCAGCACATGTTCGCCGATGAAGCAAACCTCGTTGTATTCCTGATCGTTGACCCGCTCGCCCTGCGCATTATACAGCCAGCCCAGCAAGCGCTTGCGATCGTATTTTTCGCCGAAATAACGCGGCGGTATCGCGAAGAACAGCACCCGGCCCCGCGGCGGAAAGGCATCTTGTCCGGACCAGTACTCGCCGCCGTTGTCATAGTTCACCATCTTGACCTGGGCAAAGGCGACGGGCAGCACCTGCGTTCCATATTGATCCACAATACCTTGCAGCCCGTTGGATTCCACGACGAAGTAGTCGTCGAAGCCCAACTCCTCCCCCGCCCGGAGTGTGGGCAGCGGCGGCGCGCTGCGGGCCGGTCCCGGTGTCCAGGGCTCCAGCGTGACGGAGGGTGTAGGAGTGGGTATGGGTACAAGCTCAGGCGTAGCGGTCGCCGACGTGGGTGTGAACAATGACTGCAGCGTCGAGAGCGCCGCTGCGGGTGCGGGTGTTGCCATGGGAGAGGAGGATTGCACTGTCACGCCGTCACAAGCCCATAGCATGGTTGCCACCACCGCGAACAACAAACCGAGGGCCGCTCTTCTCATGCCGCCATCCCCCTTTGCGTCCATTCTAAGACGGTCGCCAGCTGGCTATGGTTCCCAAGACAGCATGAATTTAACACAATAGAACAGGCATGACAATGCGGTAAAGGGTCGAAAAAAGAAAGGGGTCGTCGCTTTGGTTGCACAGTGGCATACTCATTCAACAGATGGGCCCGAAGGTTTCCAAAGGGCGATCGGAAAGCCCTTTGGTCGCGCTAACTGGCGCGAAATCTTCATCTCTGCGTGATATATGCACTCTATGCGGTTAGCGCGACAGCCCCTCAGACTCGTGTATGTTATTTGAGAATATCTTTCCACTGAGCTGGAATGACCTTGTCCACGACCGCCGCCAGCACCATGCCGATGACGACGCCTCCCGCCGCCTGTATCAGGTTGTAGGGCAGGTTGGCCACGGCAGAGCCGGCGCTGGCGCCCAGCAGTGTATAGAACAAGGACTCATAGATGAAGTAGCCCACCGTCATGACCAAAGAACCTGCCACCATCAGACCCAGCCAAAGCAGCCAATTGCGCACCCGGCCATGCGCCAGGCCCACGACCAGCGCCATGGCGGCTTTGATGATCAGCGTGGCCGGCGCATACAGCGCGTAGCCGGCAAACAGATCCGCCAGGGCGGAGCCCACGCCCGCCGCGACGGCTGCCAGCGGCCCGCCCAATGCGATGGCCGCAGCATAAATCACGCCGTCTCCGGCATTGACATAGCCGCCGCCGGTTCCCGGCACAGGGAACTTGACGGTGAACGTCACGATGCAGACCAGCGCCGTGAACACCGCCGTGAGTACGAGCTTTTGGGTGGAATGACTGCGCATATGAATCCTCCTATGATTCCGATTGGGTATGCGATGAAGTGTATACCTTTCAAATATGTTTCGTTATATTATACACAGGAAACAGCAAAACACCAGACCCCGTCGCAATATTGGACAAAAAGCCGCATCGCCGCACAACAAAGCCGGCAAAGCCCAGCTCTTTGCCTCGAAAAAGGAAAAAACTCTTGCGTGCGCCGGGTCGCTGTGATAGAATACCTCTGCTAATCAAAAGAATTTCAAGGAGGTGAAATCTTGCCGAATATCAAGTCCGCTGAGAAAAGGGTACTGGTTGGCGAGAGAAACAACCTGCGTAACCGCATGGTGAAGTCTGAAGTCAAAACCGTTGTGAAGAAGTTTGAATCCGCCGTGGAGAACAAGGCTGCCGACGTTGCGGCGCTCCATGTGGAAGCCGCCAGCATTGTCGACAAGGCTGCCTCCAAGGGTGTCATACACAAAAACGCGGCCAACCGCAAGAAGGCCCAGCTCGCCCGCAAGCTCGCGAAGGTGTAAGCCACCATAACCCATCGAAGCAGACCGGCCCCATAGGGGGCCGGTTTTTCGTTTGTATCCATGCCCTGGCATTTTGCAATTCTGCTCCCGCTTTTGGTCAAGCCCTTTACGGCCCGTGGGCGCAATTGTATAATCTGTATATCCATGGTCGCGGCCCCAAGCGCCGCAAAGGAGCGATCCCATGAGCACCAACGTGGAAAAGGCATATGCGCTGGCCCAAGAGGCCTACGCTTCACTGGGCGTGTCCACCGAGCAGGCCATGCAGCGCCTGGATGGGCTGACGCTGTCGCTGCACTGCTGGCAGGGCGACGACGTAGGCGGCTTTGAAAACCAGGGCCAGGGCCTAAGTGGCGGCATCGCCGCCACCGGCAATTATCCCGGCAAGGCTCGCACGCCCGAAGAACTGCGCGCCGACCTGCAGGTCGCCATGTCCATGATCCCCGGCCCGCTGAAGGTGAACCTACACGCCAGCTACGCCGAGATGGGCGGCGCCTTTGTGGACCGCGATGCGCTGTCCCCAAAGCAATTCGAGAACTGGGCGCAATGGGCGGTGGAGCGCTGCATCGGCCTGGATTTCAACCCGACCTATTTCAGCCACCCCAAAGCCGCCGACGGCACGCTGAGCCACCCCGACGCCGGCATCCGCCGGTTCTGGATCGACCACGGCAAGCAGTGCCGCAAGATCAGCGAATACTTTGGGCGTACCACCGGCAAGACCAGCCTGATGAACATCTGGCTGCCCGACGGCGTGAAGGACCTACCCGCTGACAGCGCCGCGCCCCGGGAGCGCCTGATGGCCGCGCTGGACGACATGCTCTCTGAGAAGATCGACCCGCTCTACCACAAGGACGCCGTGGAATGCAAGCTCTTTGGCATCGGCAGCGAGGCCTATGTCGTGGGTTCCCACGAGTTCTACATGGGCTATGCGCTGAGCCGCAAGGTCATGCTGACGCTGGACGCCGGCCACTTCCACCCCACCGAGGTCATTTCGGCCAAGATCTCCGCGCTGCTGCTGTATCTGGACGAACTGCTGCTGCACGTTTCCCGCCCTGTGCGTTGGGATAGCGACCATGTGGTGCTGTTGGACGACGAGACCCAGGCCATCATGAACGAAATCATCCGCGGGGGCTATGACAACCGCGTGCATGTCGCGCTGGATTATTTTGACGCGTCCATCAACCGCGTGGCCGCTTGGGCCATCGGCAGCCGCAACACCCGCAAGGCGCAGCTCAAGGCCATGCTGGAGCCCACCGCCGCGCTGCGGGAGCTGGAGACCTGCGGTGACCGCACCGCTGTGCTGGCGCTGACCGAGGAATACAAATCCGCGCCGTGGGCCGCCGTGTGGGATTACTACTGCATGACCCGCAACGTACCCGTGGGCGCCGCTTGGCTGGAAGCCGTGCGCCGCTATGAGGCCGAGGTTCTGACGGCCAGAGGCTGATACTCAAACACAACACAAAAGCTGGGCTGTCGTGTTAGTCGCATAATGGCATAGTTATTCAAAAGATGGGTCCGAAGGTTTCCAAAGGGCGATCGGAAAGCCCTTTGGTCGCGCCTCGGAGGCGCTGCCCCGGCTTGCGGCAACGTCGGCTTTACCGATGTGAGAGCAAGCCGATAGTTGCGCAAGGCGCAACGTAGGGCGCGAAACCCTGCCATCTATCTGAAGTATGCATTTTATGTAATTAGCGCGGCAGCCTCGCTTTTGTTATATAAGCAGGTCTTCATGCATATATCAATATCGGTGATGAAAGTGAGCGATAGCAAGAGAACCGGCAAGACCATGCTGTTTTCCGAAGAGGGCGGCGCCTCGGTGGGCACGGTCAGCTATGCCATCGGCGCCAAGGGGGCCGACCTGACTGTTACGACGCGGCTGAGCGCCCAGCCCCAGCAGGCGGTGCTGCAGAAAGCCCCCGAGCGCGGCTACGGTTGCCTGAAACCCATGGCGCTGGGTGGACCACTGCACGCCGACGAGAGCGAACTGGCCGCCCTGTGGGTGCTGTGCGCAGGCAAACCTGCGGCTTTCGCCCGGCTGGGCAGCGCTGCCTTTGACAAGGCTCGCGCCCGCGCCGCGCTGGATGCCGCGCTGGCGCCTCCGCAACCCGCCTCTGTGCAAGCCAAACAGCCGCCCGCTCAGCCCAGCGCCCGGCACGACACCCCCGTCGCTCCTGCGACGATCTCTGTAGCGCCCCCCGCAGCATCTTTCGAGACATCCCCGACGGCTGCACCCGAGGCGACTGTTCGGGCAGCTTCCGTTGCCCTGGACATGCCCACGGCCTCTAAGCCCGCCGGCTTCGACATGCAGCCAACCGCCGGCAGCGCGGCAGCAACTTCCTTTCGCGGCAGGCTGGCCCCCTATGGCCTACCCGTAGAGCCCGACGCGCCGCCCAGCGCCCCGACATCTGAGGCTGTGCAGCCACTGCCTGCCGTTGAGCCTGCGGCTGCGCAGCCGGAAGAGCAGCCGGAAGAAGCCCAGCCGCAACCGGAGGTGACCATCTCCTCGGCCGCCAGAACCGGCATCACGATCAAGCGCGCGCCGCCGGTTTCCCTGCCTCGGGATACGCCGCTTTGGGCGGACATCCAGCCACAGGTGGAGGCCATGCTGGACACGCTGCCTTCGGCACAGCCCTTTGCCGCTGCCACCGACAGCGCCCGCTTCGCCGCGCTGCCGCTGGAGGGCGCTGTGCAGTGCTACATCGGGTCGGTCATCGTGGGGGGCGTCAAGGTGCTGCTGCAGGCGGTGCCTGCCCGGCCCTTCCACCGCCCAGCCGGGTTCGACCACACGCTGGTTTCCAGGGATGGGGATAGTTTCTGGGTGAGATATGAAATAGAGGCAGGTTAAGGAAAATCGGCAACGGCTCCCATCGGTGTGGGAGCCGTTTTTTTGATATGACGGCTTAAAGCCAACTAGGGCTGTCGAGTAGTCGCATAGTAAAAAAACTATGCAAAAGATGGGAACCGAAGGTTTCCAAAGGGCGACCGGAAAGCCCTTTGGTCGCGCCTCGAAGGCGCGAAATCCATTCTCCCTGCTTATGCGCGTTATGCGTTTGGCGCTTTCTACAGGGGGGAAGCCTAATCCCTTCCTACGACCAACTTTGTCTGTGCACCGGCGTCGCACAGCAACGCGGCGGGGGCGCCCTCCCCCTCGCCCAGCGGGAGGCTCAAGCGCAGCGCAGGGTTGCCTCGGGTGCGCATCGAAACGCCGCTCACAAAAAACTCGTTCCCTTGCAGCCGCCCGGCCAGCCAGCCGTCCAGCGTGCCGCCGTCATCCAGCAGCGAACCCTGCCCCGCGCCGGGCGTAAGCTCCGGCAGATGGGCCAGGCCCCCTGCAAAGCGCACCGATGCCTGGGCGCTGTCCGGCGCAAGCGCGGGGTGCTCAATGGCGTAATCCCCCGCGCCGGCCTCCAGCACCCTTCGGCGAAACAGCAGCCGCTCGAAGGGCCCTGCGGCCACGGCCACGGCGCGCCGGCCGGTCCTGTGGGTCACAGCGGCCACAGTGCCAGCGCCGCTGCAGGCATCCAGCACGATGCCACCAGCGTGGGAGGACGAGCGCACAATGCGCTCCATGAGCGCCTCTGGCCGCTGGCCTTCCCAGCCGATGCGCTCGGCGTCGCGGGGCGTCAGCTCCGGAATGTCCGTCCACACGTCGCCCAGGCTCACGATGTCGTCCTCAAAGTAGCGCAGCTCCCGGCCGCCCTTGACGCGAGCGAAGTACACGCGCCCGTGGGCGTCCACACTGCGGCGCATGTGGTTCGTGGGCTCCGCGCCTCGGCGTCGGCCCGATGCCTCGGGGTTGAAGATGCCCGCGCCTCTGGCATAAAAAAGGATCGTGTCATGCACGCGGGTGAAGTGGCCCCGGGGACGCTTGCCGCTGCCGTGGGCCCAGACGATCTCATTGCGGAAGGCGCCGCGGCCGAAAACCTCATCGCACAGCAGCCGGGCCTGGGCGCTCAGGCGCGGGTCCACGAACACATACACTGCAGCGCGCTCCGCCAGCAGGTCGCGCACTCGCAGCAGTGTCTCGCGCAAGGCCTGCAGGGCTTCCTGCGGGCCGTCCATTCTGCTATGATGGAGCGTGAAGGTCAGGCTGGCACGGTTGTGCAGCCAGTCGTCGGCGCCGGCGCGGGCCTGCAGCGCCGTGTGAGCCGCCGTGGGTAGGTCCACGATGGCCAACTGCACCCGGCCCTGGTGCTCCCACAGCCGCGGGCTGCTCCAGCCGTCAGCGCATAAATGGCCTTCTCCTGTACCCAGACGCTCCAGCAAGGACTCGGCGTGTTCCATGGCATCCTCCCAGAACAAGAGGTCGACGATGGTTTACAAACCCTTCTATGAAAAGCTGTATGCGAAGATCGGCGAGTTTACGCCGCTGAAATCCGATTGTGGCCGGCTGTGTGGCGGCGCGTGCTGCGCCGTGGGCACGGACCTGCCGGGCATGTATTTGTTCCCCGGTGAGGAGACTCTGTATATGGGTCTCTCAGGCTTTGCCCTGCGCGACGCGCGCTTGCCAGGCTATGGCGCTATCCAGTTGCTGGACTGCGGCGGCGCCTGCGACCGGTCATTGCGACCGCTGAGCTGCCGGGTGTTCCCGCTGGCCCCCAGGGTGCGGGAGGACACCGTAACCGCCCGGCTGGACCCCCGGGGTCGCCCAGTGTGCCCTCTGTGCCACCAGGGCCGCGGCGCGCTGTCGTCGGCCTTCGTGGCGGCGGTGCAGGCGGTATTCGCGGAGTTGCTGAGCGAGCCGCAAACTGCGGACTTCCTGCAGGCGCTTTCCCGGGAGATCGACGCCTTCGAGCAGTCGCCCCTCTAGATCAGATCTCTTTGAGTCCCTTCAGGATTCGCCCGACACCCTCCTCCACTAGCGCGCGGCGGGTGGCCAGGTTCAACCGCACGAAGCCCGGCGCGCCGTAGGGCTTGCCCATCGTCGGGAACACCCGGCAGCGCCGCAGAAAGAAATCCAGCAGCGCCGGCTCGTCCAGCCCCAGCGCCGTGCAATCCACCCACAGCAGATAGGTGCCCTCGGGCTGCGTGGCCGACAGCTTATCCTGCCGGCCCAGCATGTCCAGCGCCAGGTCGGCGTTGGCGGCGATGTAGACGTTCAGCGCATCCAGCCACGGCCCGCCGTGCTGCCAAGCGGCGTTCTGCGCCAGCATGCCGAACAGGTTGGGCTCGGAATGGTTGCAGCGGTACAGCTCGCGCCGCAGCTTCTCGCGAATGCCCTCGTCGGCGGCGAAGGCCACGGAATTCTGCAACCCGGCCAGGTTGAAGCTCTTGGTCGTGGATGCGCACGTGATCACGCGATCCTCCATGCCGGGCAGCGCGGCCAGCGCCGTGTGGCGCTGGTCAGGGCGCAGGATGTCGCAATGGATCTCATCAGACACCACCAGCACCTCATAGCGCTGGCACAGCGCCGCGAGCTCCCCCAGCTCCTGCGCCGTCCACACGCGGCCCACAGGGTTGTGGCTGCTGCACAGCAGCATGAAGCGCGCGCCGGCGCGGAAGTGCCCCTCCAGATCGTTCAAATCCATCAGCCAACGGCCGTTTTCGCAACGCAACGGATTTCGCACCACGCGCCGCCCCTCGTGGGCTGGCGCCAGCAGGAAGGGCGGATACACCGGCGTCTGCACGACCACGGCGTCGCCGGGAGCCGTGAAGGCCTGTATCGCGGCCTTGATCGAGCACACGACGCCGGCGCTGAACACGACCCACTCGAGCCGCACATCGTGACCGCAGTGCTGGCGCCGCCAGTCGCAGGCGATCTGCCGGGATTCCGGCGGCGGGCAGCTGTAGCCGAACACGCCGTGGTCCACGCGATCCCGCAGGGCGTTCAAAACCTCCGGCGGCGCGGTGAAATCCATGTCCGCCACCCACATGGGCAGCGCGTCCGGCGCGCCGGGGTAGTTGTCCCACTTCTCGCTGCAGGTGCAGCGGCGGTCTACGTTGGCGTCAAAATCCCAGTTCATCAGTCGAACATCAGCTCGATGAGCCCGGCTGCCTTACCCGGCGCGCAGGGCAAGCACTGGCCGCGGGTCTTGAGCGTCCTCTCCAGGTTGCGCACGTCGGCCTCGGGCAGCGTGCGCGCGCCGCCCAGCGCTATGGCTACCACCAGCGACTTGGCTTGGGCCTCCACCATCTCCAGCAACTCCTGGGCGCGCTTGGCGCTCTCCACCGAGCACATCAGCGCGCCGTGGTTCTGCATCAGGAAGCCGTTGCTGGTCTCGATGACGGCGTCAAAGGAGCAGGCCAGCTCTTCGCTGAGCGGCTCGGCATAGGGCACCAGCACCATGGGGCCTACTTCCAGCACCGGTTCGGGCAGGTAGGGGCGCTTAAGCCAATCGCCGCCGTTGATGGCGAAGCCCGTGAGCACCGGTGGGTGGGCGTGCACGATGGCGCGGATGTCCGGCCGGCTCTGGAGGATGCGCAGGTGGAAGGGCAGCTCACCGGTGGGCTTGCCGCCGACGGGGGCGTATACGGTCTTGCCGTCCATCGTGACGACGCAGATGTCGTCGAACTGAATATCGGCCTTGTTCATCTTCGTGGGTGTGATAAGCACCAGGTCCTCACCGACCCGCTGGCTCAAGTTGCCGCCCTGGCTCTGCACAAAGCCGACCTCGGCGCAGCGGTGGCACGCCTTGACCATCTCGGCGATTTCGGTTTCAAAACGCTTTTGAATGTCCGTCATGTGACACGCTCCATCATAGCAAGTATTAGCGGCCCGCCGCAGGCGGAGAGCCCCTTTCGATTGTAGCGCAATCCACAGTTGCGTTCAATCAATCCACTGGGATTTCCCGCAAATCTCAGCACAAAATGCCAAACACCTTCTGAAACCAATGAAATGAAAGAAAACAGACCGCAATGTGCATCTGGACATATTGTTTATCTATATCAGCAACTATATAATGCCTATAACATGCGGCACATAGAAGCTCTCATGGGGGGAGGTGGTTGTATGAGTGAAAGTGATATTAGCGACATTACGCACATTCCGAAATCCAAAATGAAAAGGAGCAACTTTTATGAGTTACAACCCCGAAATCCCAAGAGACCGATACGATAACTATGGCGACCGCGAATGGACACGCCTTGAAAAGGATGGACATGGCGAGCTTCTATATCACGTGCATCTTGATATATTGAAGCGGCATACGAACCCTAGCGATGCAGTTCTAGAGATTGGCGCAGGTTCGGGAAGGTATACAAAGGAACTTGTTGCGATGTGCGCCGAGCTGACTGTCGCGGATATATCCAGTCACCAAATAGAGTTCAATCAATCCAAAATGCGCGAGCTAGCGCTGTTTGACAGAGTTAAGGCATACCATGTTTTGGATGTTCTTGATATGAGCGTTTTCGCAGATTCCTCCTTTGATTGCATTGTCTGTATCGGCGGCGTCATCAACTATCTTTTGGACAGGGAAAAAGACGGCATACAGGAAATGCTGCGCGTATTGAAGCCGGGCGGCATATTGATTGTCGGGGCCATGAGCTTCATCGGCGCATCGCTTTACTACCTTGACGGTATACGGTATGAAAAAGACCAATTCGGGATTGAGGCTACAAGGTGGATTTTTAATACAGGCGTTCAAGACGGAGAGCATTATCCGGTTGCAAGCAAGCATTACGTCCACATGATGAGAAGCACCGAAATGGATGCTTTGTTTGCCGGATTTCCCGTCAAGGTGCAAGAGCGTAGCTCTGCCGGTTTGTTTACGCAAGCGGGGGATTCCGCTATCGAAAATGCCCGCAACGACAAAGAGTATTGGCAGCTGATCATTGAAAAAGAAATAGCGTTTACCAAACTTCAGGGCACTCTGGATTGCGGAATGAACATCATCTATGTTGTGCAGAAGTTGTAATTTCCGCTGCAAATGCAATTTTGAACTGCGGTTTATCCTTATTAGGTGGTAGGATATGAACGATGTTTTAGCTTGGTATATGTATCCTGAACCAAAAGGTAAGAGCTATTTTGCAGAAGACCTTAATAATCCAGATACCGTTATGGAGGTGTTCGATTATCGCCAATTATTATTAGCTATAATAACGAAATCAGGCTGGAGTTACCTTATAAGTCATTATGGATATGAGAAGCTTTTTGAGATTAATAACAAAAGTGGCTGGTTAGATTGCGAATCCATAGCAGAATTTATAAGTGAGATCGATTATGAGGTTAGCATTGCTGAGTGAACCTAATAAGCATAATGCTAAGCAGTAAAACTCAAATATCGGTGCAATAGGAGAAAACGAGCCCGCTAATTTTCCAGCGGGCTTGCTTTCTTCACTTTCATGGCTCCAGGCGATTGATGTCTCTGGGGTACAAACACGCCCGGCGCACGTTGTCCAGCCCCAGCAGGCGGGCGGTCAGCCGCTCCAGCCCCAGGCCCAGGCCGCCGTGGGGCGGCATGCCCGACTTGTGTATCAAGAGGTAACTCTCAAACTCCGTCACATCCATCCCCCGCCCGCGCATCTTGGCCACCTGGGCGTCATAGTCGTGGATGCGCTGGCCGCCGGTCGTGACCTCCAGGCCCCGGAACAGCAGGTCGAAGCTCAGCGTATAACCGGGGTCCTCTGGGTCGTCCATGGCGTAGAAGGGCCGCTTGGACGACGGATAGTGGGTCACGAACACGAAGTCGCTGCCGGTCTCCCGACGGATGTAGTCGCACAGCGCCGTTTCCTCGGCGGGCTCGAAATCCTGCCAGTCAGTCACCTGGCGGCCCAGCTTATCCCGCAGCAGTTCCTTGGCCTCGCGGAACTTGAGCGCCGGGATGCTGCCCACATCGGGCACGCTGGCCTTGAGCTCGTTAAGTTCCGGCGCGTATTCGCGCTTCAGGTGCTCCATGGCGTGGCGGAGCATGGCGGTCTCCATGGCCATCACATCGTGGAAGCCTTCGATGAAGCCCATCTCAAAGTCCACGCTGGTATATTCGTTGAGGTGGCGGCTGGTGTCGTGCTTCTCGGCGCGGAACACCGGTGCGATCTCATAGACCCGCTCGAACACGCCGACCATGGCCTGCTTATAGAGCTGCGGGCTCTGCGCCAGATAGGCCTTGCGGCCGAAGTACTCCAGCGCGAAGATGTTGCTGCCGCCTTCGGCCCCGGCGCTGACCAGCTTGGGTGTGCGGATGGCTGTGAAGCCGCTGCCGTCCAGGAAGTCCGCAAAGCCCTGGGCCAGCCCCGCCTGCACGCGGAAGATGCAGCGCTCCCGGTGGTTGCGCAGGCACAGCGAGCGGTATTGCAGATTGGTGTCCAGCGGCAGGCCCAGCTCCTTCTTGTTGATAACCAGCTCCGGCTGGGCGGCGGGGCCGCTCAGGCGGCGAAGACTGCGCAGCACCAGGTCGTATCCGCCCTTGGCCCGGGGCTCCGGCCGCGCCTCGGCCTGCACGGTCACCTGATCGCCCTCGGCAAAGGTCTCGCGGGGCGTGTTGCACTGGTCGGGGATGGAGATCGTCTGCACGAGCTCCCGGGCAGTGGAAAGGATCACGAAGGCGAAGCCGCTCATGTCGCGGATGCGGTAGATTGCGCCGTGGAGCTCCACGAGCTCGCCGGACGCGGGGTTTGCGGGCAGCTGGGGCAGCGCTTTGGCCGCCGGCGCGATGGTTTGCATTGTTGTTCTCTCCTCTCAGTCGTCGCGGTTGCGCTTGCCGCTAATCGTGTCGATGTCCACGCGTATGATGTTCACGGCGTTCCAGTACCGCTGGATGACCTCATCCCGGCGGGCGACGCCCGGCGAGAAGCGCTCGCAGATCAAGAGCAGCGCCCTGCGACGCGTCGCCTCATCCTCCACGACGGCGGCGAAGCCCTCGACCAGCACGCTGTCATAATGGGTAATGAACCGCTCGGGAACGACCCCGGCGCTGCCCACGACGGCCATCGACACGCGGGGGTTGGCGCGCAGGTTGTCCAGCTTGCGGCCGGCGCGGGCGCAGTGGAAGTACAGCGTGCCTTCGTCCTCGTCGTAGACATAGTTGACGGGCACGCCATAGGGCACGCCGGCGGCGTCGGCGGTGCTCAGCACGCCGTACTCGCCTTCGCGCAGCACCCGGCGGGCGTCGTCTTGGCTCATTCTTCTGTCGGGCATGGGGCATCCTCCTTTTATACAAAACAAAAATCCCGGAAGATTGCTCTTCCGGGACGGGTTCACTTGCACCCGCGGTACCACCCGCGTTGGCGGCCATGCCGCCCACTCTTCGCCGATAACGCCGACTGCGGGGCGGTCTACCGCCCGCGGCACGCGCGGGCCTCTTCGCCCAACTCACGGGTGTCCTTCGCCGCGAATGAATCCCGTGAACGCGCTCTCAGCCGGTGGCGCGCTCTCTCTGGCGGGGATGTTTGCGGGTACTGCTCCCGATCTTCGTTTGCTGCATGATAGCACAGCAATTATTCCGATGCAAGAAAAAGTTATTTTACTGATGCATGGACGGCAAGGGCAGAGCCCTTGCTCTACAAAGGCCCCTCAAAATACGCGCCCACAAATAGTGAGGGGCCGAAGGTTTCCAAAGGGCGATCGGAAAGCCCTTTGGTCGCGCCCACAGGCGCGAAAACCTCTCACCTAATCGAGCGCACGAATATGGTTAACCAACGCCCTCAACCCCAAGGCATAACTCTGCAGACCAAACCCACTGATCTGCCCGATACATGCGGCGGCGGTGTAGCTGTGGGTGCGGAAGGGCTCCCGGGCGTGAATGTTGCTCAGGTGCACCTCCACGGCGGGCAGCGCCACGGCCTTCAGCGCATCCAACAACGCCACCGAGGTGTGGGTGTAGGCGGCGGGGTTGATAAGGATGCCGTCATACACGCCCAACGCCCGCTGGGTCAGCGTGACCAGCTCACCCTCCACGTTGCTCTGGGCCACGTCCGCCTCCACGCCCAGCGCCGCGGCCTCGGCGGCCACGGCTTCCAGCAGCGCGGCATAGTCCTGCCGGCCATAAACGGCGGGTTCCCGCACCCCCAACAGGTTCAGGTTTGGCCCGTTCAAAACCAGTATTTTCATGCTTTGCCCTCCCATATGCGCACGATGGCGTCGCGGGCCTGCTCGAAGGCACCGCTGTTGTTTACGGTCTCGTCGGCGCTGGCATGATACAGCGGCAGCCGTGCCGCCGCCAGCGCCCGCAAGGCGGCTTCGCCTCCCTTTAACAGAGGCCGCTCGGCATATCGTATGTCACCCAGGATGGCCTCCAGCGGCCTATCGATGAAAACGATGCGCCCGGCGACGCGCATGAGCGCCAGGTTTTCTTCCCTGAGCACGATGCCGCCGCCGCAGGACACGATGGCACCACCGGCCTCGCAGGCCTGCCGCAGCGCCTGGGTCTCCAGCGGGCGGAAAAGAGCCTCGCCGCCGCGCTCGAAGATCGCCGCGATGGGCCCATGCTCCCGCTCGATGCCCTCGTCCACATCCACAAACGCGCAGCCCGCCATGCCCGCCGCGGCTCGTCCCAATGAGGACTTCCCGCAGCCCGGCAGGCCGATCAGGAATAGAGCGCCCCTCATGCCTGAGCCTCCCGCAGCGCCTGCAGCAGCCGCGTGTGCACCGTGCGCAGCAGGCTCGCGCCAAAGAATCTGCCCTGCCAGATTTCCTGGGCGCGCACGGCCTGCGCCACCAGCATAACCAGTCCGTCGGCGCAGCGCAAGCCCAGCGCCGCCGCCCGGCGCAGCAGCACCGTTTCCAACGGGTTGTAGATCAGGTCTGCCACGGCCTCATAGCGGGCAATTTCCCGCTCGGGCAGCGGGCACGCGTCCCCATGGGGGTACATGCCAACCGGCGTCGCGTTCACCAGCAGATGGCCGCCGGGGACAGCGTCATACCCAGCGCTGCGCGCGCCGGGCAGCGTGCCGCCGCCACGGCTGATCACGGTCACGTCGCAGCCATGGCCGGTGAGCCAGGCCGCCGCCGCGCGGGCGGAACCGCCGCTGCCCAGCACCGTGGCCTGCCTGCCCGCCGCATCGATGCCGGCGGCGGCCAGCATGGCGCCAAAACCGTCGTAATCGGTGTTGTGGCCCACAGTGCGGCCATCCTCTATGGCGATGGTGTTCACCGCGCCAACGGCCCATGCCGTGGGCGCCAGCGCGTCCACCGATGCATAGGCTTCCAGCTTGTGCGGTATCGTCACATTGACGCCGGACAGGCCGGACGAGGGTAGCGACCGCACATAGCCGCGCACCTGCGCCGGCTCCAACTCCCGCAGCGCATAGCGGCACGCGAAGCCCGCCCGCACGGCGATGAGCTCATGCAACTGCGGCGAAAGGCTGTGGCCCAGAGGTTTGCCGATGAGTTCAAAGCGCAAAGGTTCAGCCATGGTTCCCCTCCCAGCGTCGGTAATTGCCCAGTATCGTCAGAGAGCGGCAGCTCTTGCGGGCGTGCTCCAGCGCCCGGCCCACGGCCTCGTCGGCCAGATTGCCCTGGAAGTCCATGTGGAAGCAATACTGCCAGGGCGAGCCGGGGATGGGCCGGCTCTGCAGGTTGAGCACGTTAACGCCGCTGTCGGCAAAAGCCCGCAGCGCCCCGAACAGCGCGCCGGGGGTGTGGGCCACAACGAACACGATGCTGATCTTGTCGGCGTCAATGGCATCCGGCGCGCCTTGGGGGGCCAGCACGAGGAAGCGCGTATAGTTCTCGGCGTGGTCCTGCACGTCCCGCTGCAGCACCGTAAGGCCATAGCGTTGGGCCGCGTCCTCGGAGGCGATGGCGGCAACCATCGGGTCGCCGCCGCGGGCCACCGCCTGGGCGGCCTCGGTGGTGCTGGCACAGGCCTGGGTGCGCCACCCCCTGCCCCGCAGATAGCGCCGGCACTGCTCCAGCGGCTGCGGGTGGCTCAACGCCAGTTGCACGTCGGCAAGCTGCGCGTCGGGCAGGCCCAGCACGCAGTGGCGCACCCGCACCACCGTCTCGCCGAGGGCCTTGATGCCCTGCGCGCCCAGCAGGTCCACCGCGGCATACACCGCGCCGGTCAGCGAATTTTCCACCGGCAGCACCGCCCGCTCCAGGCGGCCTTGGGCCACGGCGCCCACAAGCTCCTCAAAGCCGGCAAAGGGCATGAACTGCGCACCATCTCCGAAGGCCTGTGCCGCCGCCTCATGGCTGAAGGAGCCCTCGGGGCCCAGATAGCCCACCGCTCCCGCAGCAAAGGCCGGCTGCGGCACATCCTCCAGCAGCGCGTGCTGGTGATCACGGCTCAGGGCCAGCAAGCCCTGGAAGAACCGCCGGGTCAATGGCCGCAATGTCTCATCCAGTGTGCGGCCCTCGGCACGGTCCAGCACGGCGCGCTCGCGGCCCTCGTCCAGCACCGGCAGGCCGTTTTCTCTCTTATGCTGCGCGATGGCGGCGCTCAGGGCCATGCGCCTGCCGAAAAGCTCCACGAGCTCGGCGTCGATGGCGTCGATCTCGCTGCGGTATTCTTCCAGGCTCATGGCTGCCTCCATCGGGGGTCCACGTCGTACCAGCAGTCCAGCAGCGCCAGCGCCGACGCGGCCTCCACGGCCACCAGCGCCCGGGGGGCGATGCACGGGTCGTGGCGGCCCTTGATGGCCAGCGTCTCCTCGGTCATCGTGTCCAGGCGCACGGTGTGCTGCTGCTGGGCGATGGACGCCGTGGGCTTCACGGCCACGCGGACGACCAGCGGCATGCCGTTGCTGATGCCGCCCAGAATGCCCCCGCTGTGGTTGCTGGCCGTATGAATCCCATCATTGGTCACCACGAATGGGTCGTTGGCCTGGCTGCCCCGCATGCCGGCCAGCGCGAAGCCCTCGCCAAACTCCACGCCCTTGACCGCCGGTATCGCGAACAGCAGCGCCGCAAGCGCGCTCTCCAACCCGTCGAACATCGGCGAGCCGATGCCGGCGGGCAAACCCAGCACGGCCAGCTCCACCTCGCCGCCCACGGAGTCGCATTCCTCCTTGGCCCGGGCGATCTCTGCCAGCATGGCCGCGGCGGCGCTCTCGTCCAAAGTCGGGAAGGACGAGGCGGTGAGGTCCCGCAGCAGCTGCGCCGTGAGGCCAGGGCCGAAGCGCCGGTCGGCCACCGGGCCCACGCGGCTCAGGTGCGAGCCGATGACGACGCCCCGCTGCGCCAGCAGCTGCATGGCCAGCGCCCCGGCGAACACCAGCGGCGCCGTCAGCCGGCCGCTGAAGTGCCCGCCGCCGCGGTGATCCTCAAAGCCACCGTAGCGCACGTGGGCTGTGTAGTCGGCATGGCTGGGCCGCGGTGTCGTCATCTGCGCGCCGTAATCCCGGGACCGAACGTCCCGGTTGCGGATGAGGGCGCACAGCGGCGCGCCGGTCAGCACGCCATTCAAAATACCGCTGACGATCTCCGGCTGGTCGGCCTCGGCCCGGGCGGTGGCCCAGGCCTTACCCGCGGCGGCGCGGCGTTCCATGTGCCTGCGCACCTGCTCCATGTCCGGCGCGAAGCCCGCCGGCAGGCCGTCCACGACGCAGCCGATGGCCGGGCCGTGGCTTTCTCCGAAGATGGACAGGCGGATGTTCCTACCCCAATTGCTGCTCATCGATGCGCCCTCCCAACTGCGCCACGGCTGCCCAGAAGCCCGGCCAGGACTTGTTGACCGCCGTGTGTCCATTCAATAGCACCTCTCCCTCACACCTGGAGGCCAGCGCCGCAGCCATCATCGCGATGCGGTGGTCGTTGCACGCGTCGCATTCGCCGCCCCGCAGCCGCTCCTGTCCCACGATGATCAGGCCGTCGGCTGTCTCGGCGGCGTCGCCGCCCAGCGCGCGCAGCACGCCCGCGATGGCGGCGATGCGGTCGCTCTCCTTGTCCCGCAGGCGCGCGCCTCCGCGGATGCGCCCCACGCCCCGGGCCACGGCCATGGCCGCCGCCACGGCGGGGGCCAGGTCCGGGCAGTCGCTCACGTCCACCTCTATGCCGTGCAGCTGCGACGGCGCGGCCACCAGCACATCCCCATCCCAGCGCAGGTCCGCGCCCATGTCCTTTAGGATGCGCTCAATGGCCCTATCGCCCTGCACGCTGTCGGGCTCAAGGCCGCTCACGGTCACGCCGTGCCCCAGCGCGCCGCCCAACAGCGGATAGGCCGTCTGGGACCAGTCGCCCTCTATACTCGTGTCATGTACCTTGTAAAGCTGCCCGCCGTCGATGCGGTATTCCCCGCCACGGCGCAAGGTCTCCACCCGCACACCGAAATCCGCCAGAACTGAGATCGTGATGTCCACATAGGGCAGCGACTCCATCGGGCCTACGCTGCGCACCGTGTGCTGCCCCGCCGCCAGCGGCAGCGCCAGCATCAGCCCCGTGAAGAACTGGGAGCTCACGTTGCCGCTCATCGCATACACGCCAGACGCGCCGCCCAAACGCCCTTGCACCGTCAGCGGCCAAGGGGGGGCTTCGCCCCTTTTTGTTAGGATGCCCATCGAAGAAAACAGCTCGAAGTATGGCCCCAGGCTGCGCTGGGCCAGCCGCGCCGAGCCGCGGAACACGCCGCCGCCCCGGGCAGCCAGCGCCACGGGGATCAGAAAGCGCAGCGTGGAGCCAGATTCGCCGCAATCGATGTCCGGCAGAGGGCCAGAGAAGTCAGGCGCTAAACCTTCAATGGCGAGATCGACCAGACCGTCCTGCCGGTGTTCGGCATTCACAACAGCGCCCAGCGCGCGCACCGCGCCGACGGTAGCCTGGATGTCCTGGGACAGCTCCACACCGCGAACGCGGCTGCCGCCCTGGGCCAGCGCCGCGGCCAGCACGGCCCGGTGGGCAAAGCTCTTGGAGGGCGGCGCGGCCACGGCCCCGCCCCACGGCGAGGGGGCAATGCGCAGCGCGCTCATAGGAACAGCTCCAATTGGTCCACGGCCACGGTCTCCAGCCGCACCGCGCCGATGTCCTGCAGCAGCGCCAGCGTGATCGTGTTGCCGCGGGTCTTCTTGTCCAGCGCCATGGCCTGCAGCAGGCCTGCGCGCTTGTCCGGCTCCAGCGCCGTGGGCAGGCCGAAGGCCTGGCACAGCGCCCGCAGCCGCGTAGCAGTGCCCAGCTTTGTCAGCCCCATGGCCTCGCTGCGGGCGGTGATGTGGCACATGCCGATGGCGATGGCCTCGCCGTGGCTGATGCCCTCATACCCCGCCTGGCGTTCCAGCGCATGGCCGATCGTGTGCCCGAAGTTCAGCGTCATGCGCGCGCCGTGGTCGCGCTCGTCGTGGCGCACGGCGGCGCGCTTGACCGACAGGTTGCGCAGCAGGATGGCCGCCAGATTACCGGTGACGGCGGCGCGGCCGGGCTTTCGCTCCAGCAGCTCGAACAGCGTCGTATCTGCGATGGCGGCGTGCTTGATGACCTCGCCCATGCCGCAGGCGAACTCCGGCTCGGGCAGCGTCCGGACAAAGGCTGGGTCGATGAGCACGAAGCGGGGCTGATAAAATGTTCCTACCAAATTCTTGCCTTCGGGGAGGTCGATGGCGACCTTGCCGCCGATGGAGCTGTCCACCTGGGCCAGCAATGTCGTGGGAACCTGCACGAAGGGCACGCCCCGCAGCCACGTGGCCGCGGCCATGCCCGCCAGATCCCCGATGACGCCGCCGCCCAGCGCGAGCACGGCGTCGCTGCGGGTGTGGCCCAGCTCCGCCAGGCGGGCATACAGCCGCAGCAGCATGTCGGCGCTCTTGGTCGGCTCGCCCGGCGGCAGCACTTCCACGTCGAAGGCCACGCCGGCCTGCTCCAGCGAGCGCTGCACCGCCTCGCCATACAGAGGCCAGACATGCTGATCGGTGACGATCAGCGCGCGGCCCGCCACAGCCTTGAGCCTCTCCCCCAGCGTGGACAGCGCGTTGCGCTCCACGTACACCGGGTACTTCCCGCTGTCCACCGAAACGATGAACGGTTTCATAGACCTGCCTCCCTCGCATCAGCGGCTTGTTCCATCATGGTGCGGATGCCCTGGCGGTCGCCCCGGCGCAGCATATCCTCCAGCGCGACCATGCCGGCGCGCAGGCGATCCATCTCGGCTAGCAGCGCGTCGGCGTTGCCGGCGAACAGCTCCGACCATAGCGGCGCGTTGATGTCCGCCACGCGGCTGACATCGCGATAGCTGCCGGCGGAAAAGGGCAGCGGGTTTCGCCCGGCGGCGGCCAGCACATAGGCCACAGCCAGCGCGTGGGGCAGCTGGCTCGTGTAGGCGATCATGCTGTCGTGCTCCTGGGGCGTGGTTTCCACGATGCGCGCCGCGCCCAGCGCACCGGCGAAGCGGCGCACCAGGTCCAGCGCCCTGCTGCCGCCGCCCGGCAGCGGCGTCAGCAGATAGTTGCAGCCGTCGAACAGCGTCTCCACCGACTGGCCGTAGCCGCCGCGCTCCCGGCCGGCCATGGGGTGGCCGGGCACGAACTCGAAGCTCCCCGCGATGTCCACTGCGCCTTGGGCCACCGGCCTCTTGACGCCGCAGATGTCGGTGACGACCGACCCCGGCGCGAAGCTGCCGGCGTGGCCGCGCAGGAAACCCAGCGTGTCGCCGGGGTACAGGCACAGCACGGTCAGGTCCGCGCCGGCCACAGCATCCTCACCACTGGTCGCCGCACGGTGGATGGCTCCCTCGACCAGCGCCCTGTTCAGCACGGCCTCGTCTCGGTCCCAGGCAGTCACAGCAACACCGGCGCGGCGCAGCGCCTTGGCCACCGATCCTCCCATGAGCCCCAGGCCAATCACCGATACAGAAACGTCCCCAAAATTGCCTGCAGGCGCATGCCTGCCGGGCGCCCGCCCAACGCTCACTGCCATAGGGCGGCCTCCCGGCGCGAGAGCGCCTTGCCCTCGGTGCGCGCCAGCACCTCGATTTCCCCCATGAGCTTGGCGAAAGTCTTGGGCTTGAGGCTCTGGCCGCCATCGCTCATGGCGTGGTCGGGGTCCGGGTGCACCTCGATGATCAGGCCGTTGGCGCCGGCCACCACGGCGGCCTTGGCCAGCGGCTCCACGAGCCACCACACGCCCCCGGCGTGGCTGGGGTCCACGAACACCGGCAAATGGCTCAGGCGGTGGACCACCGGCACGGCGGAAATGTCCAGCGTGTTGCGCGTGTATTTCTCGAAGGTACGGATGCCCCGCTCGCACAGGATGACCCGGTGGTTGCCGCCGCTCATGATATACTCGGCGCTCATGAGCCATTCCTCCACCGTGGCCGAAAGGCCGCGCTTGAGCAGGATGGGCTTGTCCAGCTTGCCCAACTCCTTGAGCAGAGAGAAGTTCTGCATGTTGCGCGCGCCCACCTGTATGATGTCGATGTCGCGCGCGAAATCTTCCAGCGCGGAGATGTCCAGTATCTCACTGACCAGACCCAGGCCGGTCACAGCGCGAGCCAGTTTCAGCAGTTCCACGCCCTCGGGGCCCAGGCCCTGGAAGCTGTAGGGCGAGCTGCGGGGCTTATAAGCCCCACCCCGCAGGAATTGCGCGCCGGCCTGCTTTACACTGCGGGCCACGGACAGCACCTGCTCCTCGCTCTCCACGGCGCAGGGCCCGGCGATCACGGTGAAGGCATTGCCGCCGATGTCTCTGCCTGCGGCCTGCAGCACCGTGTCCTCGGGGTGGAACATGCGGTTGGCCCGCTTGTAGGGCTCGGTCACGCGCATGACCCGGTGCACGATGCCGTTGGCCTCCAGCGGCGCCTCGGCCAGGCTGGCCACATCGCCAATGATGTTGAGCACTGTGTAATCGTGGCCGGTGGAGCGCAGCACCTCCATGCCCTGGCTGCGCAGCTGCTCGGCCAGCTCGTCGATTTTGGGTTCCGGGGAATTGGGTTTCAGGATGATGATCATGGGTTCCCTCCAAATGCTACCGTTCTACAGGGTTGATGGTTCTACCGTACTACAAAAAAGGAGGACTCGTCTTCGAGTCCTCCCATTGCTACCGAACTATGAATCAGGCCAGACCCGTCATTATGCGCATGTGAATCTTCCGGCGCCAAAGAAGCCCCGGAAGCTAAAGTAGTAATATGCGCGCTGGTTGACGGGTTGTTTCACGAATGCCCTCCCGATGGATTCATCGGTTTTGTGGTATTATATTCCCTATTCCATGGGCTGTCAATGAACTATTTTCCGGGTTCTTGAGGAAAAGAAGCTTTGCATAAATCACATAGTAGAGCGCAAGGGGAAGGGGTTTCGCGCCTTTGGGCGCGATCTGCGCATCGCCTCGCCGACATCCAGTCGGCGAATGCGGCAGAGCCGCATAAGGCGACGCTAGGCTGCAGCGCCTCCTGCGCCAAGGCCAAAGGGCTTTCCGATCGCCCTTTGGAAACCTTCGGCCCCAAAATACTATGAAATCAAGCCAATTCTTCAGGAATATCCGCATTATGATACACGTTCTGCACATCGTCGTTGTCTTCCAGCGTCTCGATAAGCTTGACGACGCGCTCGGCGACCTCGCCCTCCACGGCGGTCGTGTTCTGTGGCACCAGGCTCACCTCGGCGGATGCCAGCTCCACGCCGGCGGCTTCCAGCGCATCGCGCACGGCGGGGAAGTCCGTCGGGGCGGTCGTGATCTCGTAGATGCCGTCCTCACCGGCGAAGTCCTCGGCGCCGGCGTCCAGCGCCAACATCATCAGGTCGTCCTCGGTCTTTTTGCCGGGGTTGTCGATTACGATGACGCCCTTGCGGTCGAACATGTAAGCCACGCAGCCCGCCGCGCCCAGCGTGCCGCCGGCACGGTCAAAGCTGTGGCGGATCTCCGGGGCCGTGCGGTTGCGGTTGTCGGTCATCACATTCACGATGACAGCGATGCCGCCGGGGCCGTAGCCCTCGTAGGTGACTTCCTCATAGTTGTTGCCGTCCAGCGCGCCGGCGGCCTTGTCGATCAGGCGCTTAATGTTGTCGTTGGGCATGTTGGCGGCCTTCGCGCGGTTGATGGCCTCCTTGAGGCGCATGTTGGCTTCCACGTTGGGCCCCCCGCCTTCGCGCACGGAGACGATGATCTCCCTCCCCAGCTTGGTGAAGATCTTACCCCTGGCCGCGTCGATTTTTTCCTTTTTCCTGTGCATGGTGGCCCACTTGGAATGGCCCGACATCGTATCCCTCCGTATCAACTGCTCAGCGGCAGCGTTTCATTGGCAATATGTAATTATACCTCATGCGAAAGAATTTGACAACCTCACGGAACCACTTTTCGCTCAATCCCTGGCTTCCGTGGCCCGCAGTGTCTTGAACAGACGAGTGTACGCCTCCAGCACCTTGGCGTTGTTGGCGCCGTGCAGCATGTCCAGGAAGTCCTTCACGGGAACGCTCTTGCCGCCGGCGCCTTCGATCATCGAGATGATCATCTGGTTCAGGGCGATGGAGCGGTCCACGCCGGCGATGCCGGTCAAGCCGCTGGATACCCTGTCGTCCAAAATGTCCGGATCATTCAAATGCACGAGCCACGGCGCTGCCAGCTTCTGCCGGGGCCAGGCGGTTCGCAGGTTCTCGGCGTTCTGCGGCGCGTTCAGCGGTATGTGGCCGGTATCGATGGCGCTAAACACATTGTAACCCTGCCAATTGGTTCCGTCATTCGACCCGGTAAAGCTCCCCTGCAGCTCAGCAGAGAGCTCTATGCGCTCCCCGTGCAGCGTGTAGTCCACACCCTGCCGGCCGTAGATCACGCAATCGGCGTTTTCCTCAGAGGCGTATAGCCATTGCACGAAGGCCATGGCCTCCTGGGCGCGGCGGCTCTTGGCGGGGATGACCATTTCCGTGCCCGCATACCAGCTTGCATCGCCGACAGCCGCCATGAACAGGTGGCCGGCGTACCGCTGAGCGGTCAGCAGAGGGTAAGCGTAATCTTCCTTTCGCCGCGCCTCGTGGGCGATATAGGGCGAAACCACGAAACCGGCGGGTTCCAGCGTACCCGCCACTAGGCGCTCCCGCGCGGCTTGTTCGCCCCACACGATGCGCCCGGCAGAGCGCAGCGCTTCAAAATCTACCAGGAATTCTTCAAAACCGGGTATATCCTCCAGCAGCACAGGTTTGGCATCCGGGTCGTCCAGGCGGGCGCACACGCCGTCGCCGGTGTTCAGGGAAAAGTAGCCCTGCTCCTGTATCCAGAGGTCCATCACGCTATAGATGGGGGCGACGATGGCATAACGCCCGGGCTCGGCCTCTTCCAGCCGGTCCGCAAAGGCCCGGATGTCGCGGTATCCACCGAAACCCTGGGGAGCGTAGGGCTGCACCTGCGGGCTCACCGTAAACACCATGTGAAAGCCGATGCCGGAAGGCTCGCCGCACAGCGGCAACCCATACCGGGCGGCGGCGATGCCGTCCTTCCAGCGTGCCCAATAATCCGGTATGGCCGCGGGCGCCACCGCTGCACAGTCATACAGCAAGCCGCCGGCCCTGGCCTTGGTCAACGGGTACTCCTCGCCGTCATATCGGCTCACATCCACAAAATAACCGTCGGCCTTCACAACGCCGGAAGCCAACTGGGCGGCGACGTAGGCCAAATAACTGTCGGCGCCGTCTTCACCGACCTCCCGCCGCACCGTGTAAAAGTCGATGTTCCAACCTTTCTCCTTGGCCACGCTGCTGTAATGGCGATTCACGGAAATCATCGATTGTTGATTGCTGGATGGCAGCACGAGGATCATCGGCTGCGCCGGAGCCGGCGTGGCAAGCGGTGAAGCTGCGGGCATGACAGTGGGCAGTGCTGCCGACGTGCAGGCGCACAGGCTCAGCGCCGCCATCAGCACCAAGACCATTTTTTGCCATCGTTTCGCCATACATATCCTCCGAAGCTTCATCATGGGATGGCCTTGGTCCTCACTCTGTCGATGCGCTGCCGATACCATTGCAGCAGCGCATCGCTGCTCTTGCCGTGGAAGCATCTTTGCAACTCCTCGCCGGTGGGCAGTGCCTCGGAAGAACCATACCTGAGGCTGATGAAAGCATCCAACTCGGTATAGCGCGCCTGCGCAAGGTCTTCCGGCGGCGCATCCACACCAGCCTGCGGCGTCAGTTGCAAATCCAGAATGTGGGCAAACAAACCGGTGAGCCAAGGCGCGGCCAGCGGCAGCGGCCTCCGTTCGGACAGCACGGCCTCGGCGTTCTCGGGGGCCTCCACCGGCAGCCGCCGCTGTGCAACCCCCGCAAACAAAGCGTAGAAAGCATACGGAACGCTGTTGTCTTCTCTCAGGCTGCGGTTGACAGCGCTGCGCAGGGGCTCACGCAGCGCCACGCGCTGCTCCTGCAGCTCATAATCCTCGCCCAACTGTCCGTAGAGCACGGCATCGGCGTTTTCCTGCGCTTCGGTGACCCATTGCACGAAGGCCATCGCCTCCTCGGCCCGGCGGCTGGCCGCCGGTATCGTCAGCATGTCTGCGTACAGGTTGGGATGCTCGCGCAAAAACGCAAATAAAATACTGCTGGCATGCCTCTGGCCGCGATAGAGGGAATAGGCATGGAAGTTTCGCAGCGAAAGGCCTTCGGGGTTGGGATAATACAACAGGCTGTCGCTTAACAACAGAGCGTTTCCGAGGTCCACATCCTGGCCAGGGTCACTGTACCATGTTAAGTCCACAAGCGCGCCGCGGGAACGCAGGCTCAAATAGTCGTCCAGAAAGTCCTGAAACCCAGGAATGTCTTCCAGCAGCACGGGGCGGGCATCGGCATCGTCCACGCCAACATACACCTGAAGAAGGCCGCTGCCCACCTCCATATAACCCCGCTCCAGCGCCCAGCATGCCAGCCAATCGGAAAAGCTGGCGCACAGACGGAAGCCGCCGCGCGTCGGCTCCGCGGTTCCGGCGGTGGGCTTGGGGTCGCCCTTGGTCGGCGGGCCGGCCAGCCGTTCCACCAGCGCGCGAAGATCAGAGAAGGTTTCCAGCGGTTCCCGAACCTCGGCCACCGTGTCCTGCCGGACGCACAGCGCATAATCGTCGCCGTCGGTCATGATTTCCCGGCACAGCGGCAGGCCGTAGGCGCTGTCCGCGATGCGGTCCTTCCAGCGGGCCCAGTAGTCCGGCGCAGCCCGCTGGGCAGCGCCGGCGCAATCGAAGAGCAACCCCTGGCTTTTCAAATCCTCAAAGGCTTGCTTCTTGTCCTGCAGCAGGCTGGTACTCAGGAAATAACCGTCTGCCTTAGCGACGCCGGAAGCCAGTTGGGCGGTCACGTACTGCAGATAGCTGTCAACGCCGTCACCGGAATATTCCTGCTTCACGGTGTAGAAGTCGATGTTCCAGCCCTTGTTTTTGAGCACGGTGCTGTAGTGGCGGTTCACAGCAATCATCGGTTTCTGGTAGGGACTGGGCAACACGAGTATCATCGGCTGCGCAAGGGCTGCCGAAGCTGCAGCCTGTGCTGTGGGTTCGGGCGTGGCAGTGGGCTGCACTGCCGTAGGTACACACCCTTGCGCGCACAGCATTGTAAGGATCATCGGCAGGAGCAGCCAACGGAACCTCTTGACCATGCCAGCCTCCCGAAAGCCATGAATTATGGTTTTCTATCGCTATTCTAGCATAATCAAAACAGCGTCACAATGGCGCTCCTTCAGAGGCTTCGGGAGGAGTCAAACCCCCTCCAGGTTGAAGGGCGGCACGTAGGCGTCGCTGGCAGAGCTGCGCTGCTGGCAGTAGGCATGGGCGAAGCCCAGCTCCCCCGCGCGCTTGAGCACGCGGTCGTATTCCATCGTCGTGAGCCTGCGGTTGATTTCCGGGAAATCGGCGGCCCTATGGCAGGGCATGTATTGGCTCATGAGGCTGAGCACGATGGCCTGCGGGTCCAGATGGGTGGCCAACCAATCGAGGATGGCCAGCGAATCCTCGCGGCCGCCGGGCAGAACCAGATGGCGCACGACCAGGCCGCGGGCCAGCAGGCCTTCGTCATCAAAACGCGCCGGGCCTGCCTGCTCTGCCATGATCTTAAGGGCACGGCTGGCCACTGCAAAATAATCCGCCGCGCCGCTGTAGCGCAAAGAGCGGGCGCTGTCCAGATATTTCAGGTCTGGCAGATAAATATCCACAACGCCCTCCATCAACGCCAGGCCTTCGGGGCTGTCATAGCCGCTGGAGTTGTATACAATGGGTACATGCAACCCCTGAGCGCGGGCCAGCCGCACCGCCGGGGCGATCCACGGCGTCACATGCGTGGGGTTCACCAGATTGACGTTGTGAGCCCCTTGGGCCTGCAGCTCCATAAAAATGTCCGCCAGCCGTTCTGCGGAAACATCTCTGCCAAAACAACTGGCACTTATGTCATGGTTCTGGCAATAGCAGCATTTCAGCGAGCAGCCGGAGAAGAACACCGTGCCGCTGCCCTGTGTTCCGCTAATGCAAGGCTCCTCCCAATGGTGCAGCGCGGCCCGCGCCACTCGCAGGCCCGCCACGCCGCAGGCGCCGGCGCGCACAGTGCGGTCGGCGCCGCAAGCCCGGGGGCACCAATGGCAACTGCTGGGTGTGATTTGTATGCTATCCATCCTGTCACGCTCCAAAAGAACAAACGGCATAGCCGGAAAGGCTACGCCGTTTGCATGAAATCCTGTCTTTACCGATGGGCTTATCGGACGTTTCTTTCCTTGACTTTTGCAGCCTTGCCCACGCGATCGCGCAGATAATACAGCTTGGCGCGGCGAACCTTGCCCTGCTTGACGATCTGGATGCTGTCGATCCTGGGGGAATGGAGCGGGAAGACCCTCTCTACGCCGATGCCATAGGAGACGCGGCGAACGGTGAAGGTTTCGCGGGATGAGCCACCCTTACGGGCGATGACGACGCCTTCAAAGGCCTGAATGCGTTCGCGGTTGCCTTCCACGACCTTGACGTTGACCTTGACGGTGTCGCCCACGCGGAACGCGGGAATATCGGAGCGCATCTGCTCCTGTTCCAGTACACGAATGTCCAACATGATGATTTCCTCCTTCCGCTTAGACGTTCATACCACCGGCTAGTGGCGGCAGCGGACCGTCCGTTTTCAGAACAATCGATAGTATATCAAAGGCTGGTTGCGATTTCAATCTTTATTTTGTCAATGAAGTCACTGCGCGGGAGCGCTGGGCTGTGCACTGGGCACGCTCTGCGGCGCTTCCACCTTACCCAGCAGCCAGTTGGCTGTCGTCTTGGCGTTTTCCCAGTTGTCCTCGGCATAAACCGGCAGGCAAAGCACCATGTCTTCATTGATCAGCAGCGCGCCCAGTCCCTTGCACTGATCCAAAGGAATGCCGCATAGCTGCTTCTCGCCGGGGATGTTTTCTTCCTCGTCGGCGCCTACCACGGCCTCTCCCTTGGTGAGATCGGTACCTTCGGGCACATTGAACTCGCCGATGATGTCCTGCAGGTTTATAAACGCCCCACCCTGGGCGAAGTTTTGGAACATCCAACCGGGTAAAATCAACACGGTGCCCTCGCGGCCGGTGAAACGGGCCATCATGACCTGCATGATAACCATCTCCTGCCCTTCGATCAGGGGCGTGTTTTGTATCGTGACTTCCTTCTGGTCCGAGGTCAGCTTTGTCTGGAGGTCCATCTGCCATTGCTTGGCCACATCGTCGTTCATGTAGGCGCTCACGGCCATCACTTCGACCTTCAACTCATAGGGCACCTTGGGCGTGGTGACGGTGAACAGCATGTTGGCAGCCACGACCGCCAGCACGGTGAACAGCGCGTACATCCACCAGTGATACCGCCAATGCTCCCGCAGCCGGGCCGGCGTGGGCTTGAGATCAATCATTTCTCCTCATCCCCATCGATCTCAATCTTTGTCTGTTGGATTTGCTTGGCTTGGGCGATGGGCTTCATCGTCGGGAACAGCAGCACGTCGCGGATGCTGGCCGAGTCGGTGAACAGCATGATCATGCGGTCGATGCCCAGACCCATGCCGCCGGTGGGCGGCATGCCATATTCCATGGCGGTCACGAAATCCTCGTCGATCTCGAACTCGCCCTCCATGTACTTCTTTTTTGCCTGCTCGATGAAGCGCTGGCGCTGGTCGATTGGGTCGTTGAGCTCGGTGAAGGCGTTGCCCATCTCACGGCCGTAAATGAACACCTCGAAGCGCTCGGTCAGGCGGCTGTCGTAGGGCGTGCGCTTGGCCAGCGGAGAGATTTCCACCGGATAATCGCAGATGAACGTTGGCTGTATGAGCTTTGCCTCGCAGAACTCCTCGAAGAACAGGTTGAGGATCTCCCCGCGGGTCATGCCGGGGTGCTCCAGATGCAGCTTATGGGTGCGAGCGGCGGCGCGGGCTGCCTCGTCATCGGCGATCTGCGCAAAATCCACGCCGCTCATTTCCAATACGGCCTGCGACATCGTGATGCGCCGCCACGGCGGGGCCAGGTCGATGTCCACACCCTGATACGTCAGCTGATAACCGCCCAGCAGCTCGCGGGCCACGGTCGTGTACAGGTCCTCGCACAGGTCCATCATGCCGTGGTAGTCGGTGTAGGCCTCGTACATCTCCAGCATCGTAAACTCGGGGTTGTGCTTGGGGCTCATGCCCTCGTTGCGGAAGATGCGGCCGATCTCGTAGACCTTCTCCAGACCGCCGACGATCAGGCGCTTGAGATACAGCTCCAACTCCACCCGCAGCACCATGTCCAAATCCAGCGTGTTGTGGTGGGTGCGGAAGGGCTTGGCCGCGGCGTTGGTCGCGTGGTTGTGCAGCACAGGGGTCTCCACTTCCAGATAACCCCGGCCATCCATGACGCGGCGGATGATGCCCAGGATGCGCGAACGGGTGCGAAACGCTGCGCGCACCTCGGGGTTCACGATCATGTCTACATAGCGCTGGCGGTAGCGCAGGTCCTGATCCTTGAGGCCGTGCCACTTTTCGGGCAGCGGTAGCAGCGCCTTGCTCAGCAGCGTGACAGCAGAGGCGTGTATGGAGATTTCCCCGGTGCGCGTACGGAACACAAGGCCGCGCACGCCGACGATGTCGCCGATGTCGGTCTTTTTAAAGTCCTCATAGACCTCCTCGCCCAGGTCGTCACGCTTGACGTACACCTGAATGGCGCCCAGACCGTCCTGCACGTTGGCAAAGCTGGCCTTGCCCATGATGCGCTTGGTCATCAGGCGGCCGGCGATGGATACTTCCTTGCCCTCCAGCGCTTCAAACCCCTCGACAATCTGCGTGGAGAAGTGGGTGCGATCGAAGGTTACGATCTGATAGGGGTCCCGCCCGGCAGCCTGCAACGCCTGCAGCTTGTCCCGGCGAATCTGTAAAAGCTCATCCAGTTGGGGTTGCTGCTCCCCCTGCTGGATTTCATCCGTTGGTTGCATATGAATACCTACCTGTGAATCAAAATGATCTCAAGCTGCCTCTTGCCCCCGGGCACATCCACTTCCACGACGTCGCCGGTCTTCTTGTTCATCAGCGCCGCTCCGATGGGCGATTCGTTGGAGATGCGGCCCTTGAAGGGATCGGCTTCATCGCTGCCCACAATCGTATACTTGAGCTCGGCGCCGGTGGCCTTGTTGCGCAGATTCACAACGCTGCCCACGGAAACGCGGTCGTCTGTGCCGCTCTCGTCGCTTACAACCTCGGCATGGCGAAGGGTGTGCTCTATGGAGGCGATCTCGCCCTCTACAAACGCCTGCTCATTCTTGGCGTCGTCGTATTCGCTGTTCTCGGACAGGTCGCCCAGTGCAATGGCTTCTTTGATGCGGTCGGCAACCTCCTGGCGGCGCGTGGTCTTCAGAAACTCGAGTTTATCCTCCAGCTTCTTCACACCCTCCTTGGTCAGATACGTTTTCCTGTTGCTGGCCACTGACATGTGCGCGTTCCTCCCTTAACCCGTTCGGGTTCGTTACTGATATGGTATGCCTGGGATGCCCCCATATGCCGGGCAAAAACAATATCCCCCGCGCACACCGGCAAACAGTATGCGTGGCGGATTAGATTACCGCAATTATAAGGAAGCGGTATTGCATTGTCAAGAAAAGAATTATCGAGGAATTTCGACCTTTTTCGCCCTGAATTAACAGATTGTTCACGGTCTCGCGGGGTGCGCCGTATTGTGAGCCCCTTGCCGTGAAAGTATAATGAAGACGTACTGAAGGACGCGCCGAAGCCTTACTCGGGCCTGGCGGCGGCCTCAGAATAGGGGTGTGAGTACATGTATTTCTATGGTATAGATCCGACTTGGCTGATTCTGATTCCAGGCATAGTGTTGGCCATGCTCGCCCAGGCCAAGGTCAGCAGGGCTTTCTCTCGCTACAGCGCCATTCAGAGCGCCCGCGGGTGGAGCGGCGCGCAGGTGGCCCGGCATATTCTGGACCAAAACGGCCTGAGCAATGTCTCCATACAACCAATCGCCGGCAGCATGACCGACAACTACAACCCCCGCAGGCACATGCTGAGCCTGTCGCAGTCGGTATATGGCAGCAGCTCGCTGGCTGCGGTGGCCGTGGCCGCCCACGAGGTGGGCCACGCCGTGCAGCACCAGCGCAACTACGCGCCCAACGCCATCCGCGCGGCGCTGGTTCCGCTGGCCAACATCGGCAGCTTTGCCGCCTGGCCACTGCTGATACTGGGCATCGTGCTCAGCTTCCAGCCGCTGGTATATATAGGTGTGGGCGTGTTTGCCGCGGCGGTGCTGTTCCAACTGGTTACGCTGCCGGTGGAGTTCAACGCCTCCAGCAGGGCGCTGGCCATGCTGCGCGACGGCGGCTATCTGGCCGAGGAGGAGATCATCGGCGCGCGCCAGGTGCTAAGCGCCGCCGCGATGACCTATCTGGCCGCCACGCTGATGAGCGTGCTGCAGCTCTTACGGCTGCTGGCCATTGCAAACGGCGGGCGTCGGCGCAGCGATTAACGCTGCGCCTTTCGCCTGCGGCGCTGTTGCGCCTTGGCGATTTGGACGACTTGCTCTGTTATCGCTTTATCGCCTGACGATAACCGTCGTCAGGCGATGTTTAGCCCATTGCCTCATAACTGATTCTCAAAAAACGTAAAATCGCCTGCAGGCGAGCTTTTGTTACTCCCTCGCACTTGTTCTACATTTCCTCCCGCCGAATCAATCGGCGGTCGGTTTCATCCTCCTCATTCTGCCTCAGTGAACCAGATCAATTAATTGATGTTAGTCGTTATGCCGCACGACGCCCTTTTTCAGGATGATGTTCGCGTATTGCGCGCGCTCACCGGTGGCCACAATGGCATAGGCGTTGCGGGCCCGCTCGTAGAACGCGAAGCGCTCCATATATTCTATACTGTCGCCGCTGACCGACTCGTGGCGCAGCAGCAGGGCTTTGTACTCCTCCCAAATGGGCGTTTGCACATCGTCGCCGGGCACCACGGCCATCAGCGCCGCAGGCTTGGGCACATAGCCATCCAGCGGGAACAACCGCAGCATCGCGTCCAGCAGCGCCGGCACGCCGTGGCCGTCGGCGCGCACCAATCGCCGGGCCAGCGCCGCCGCCGGGAAGTTGCCGTCGGCCAGCACAATCTCGTCGCCGTGGCCCATCTCCATCATGATCTTCAGCAGCTCCGGTGACAGCACCGGCGGGATACCCTTGAGCATATTCCGACCTCCAATTCAAGAAACCGCAGCCCTCATGCCGCTACAGGCTGCGCACCGATTCACCCTCCACAAGCTCCGTGGGCAGGCGGTAGACCTCGGGGAAGCCAGCCCGATCGCCGGCCATGCGCTTGAGCAGCACAGCGGCAGCCGTCTGGGCCAGCTGCTCCATGGGCTGCACGACGATGGTCAGCGTGGGCTTTACGACACTGGCCAGGTTCAGATTGTCAAAACCGATGAAGCTCAGATCCTCAGGCAGGCGCACGTTGCGCTCGTTGATGGCCATCACCGCACCCAGCGTCATGTGGTAGTTGGTCACGTGCACGGCTGTGGGGCGGTCCTGCATGTCCAGCAGTTCGTTCATCAGCAGATAACCGCCCTCCATCTCGTAGTCGCCTCTCTTAACCAGAGTTTCGTCTACGGGCAGGCCAAGGTTTTCATGGGCGGCGCGATAGCCGGCCAGGCGCTCCCGGGCAGTATAGATATCCAGCGGGCCCGCGATGATGCCCACGCGGCGGTGCCCCCGGCGCAGCAGCGAATCCACGGCGCGGTAGCTGGCGTCGCGGTTGTCCACGAGCACCGTGTCGCAAGCAATGCCTGCTATGGCGCGGTCCACGAACACCACGGGTACACCGCGGTCTTCCCCCTGCTGCCCATCCAGCGCCCAGCCCCGCTGGGGGATGGCCAGGATACCGTCCACCCTCTTGCTCAGCAGGAACCGCACCTTCTCGGCCTCCTGCAGCGGGTCGCGGCCATAGTCGCACAGCATCACGCTGTACCCATAGCGGCCCAGTATGCTCTCCACGTTGCTGACCAGCGTCGTGCAGAACGGGTTCATCAGGTCCGGAATGAGCACGCCTACCGTCATCGTGCGGCTGGTCTTCAAACCCCGGGCGATGGTGTTCACCCGAAAGCCCAACTCCCGCACGGCTTCCTCGATGCGCTCGCGGTTGACCGGCAGTACGTTGCCGCCGTTCAGGTATTTGGAGATGGTCGCGATGGACAGGCCCGTGGCGCGGGCGACATCTTTGATCGTTGCGGACATATATTCATACCTTCAATATGGCATAATGGTGATTTGGCTCATTCTAGCAATGGCGCGGTGGGTTGTCAATGCACGGACAAACCCGATAAAAATAATCTTTCCCTTGTGTGGGCTGCACGCGGCGATATGATGAGGATAGAAAACACGGAGGCAATTATGGATCGTTTATCCTACGTTCAGGTTCAAACGGACAATCCGGATCATCTGCAGGTGTTTGAGCGGCTGATGCTCTTGTATTTCCCGGAACTTGACGCGCATCGCCCCAATGAGCCTGCCATTCCCACGGAGAAGATCAAGGAATATACCAGAGGAATGATCAACCGGCAGGGGGATCACGACCGCCACCTGATGCTGTGCTATGACAGGGAGCAGCTGATCGGCTTCTTCTATGCCAAGGTGGATCACCCGGGGCATCTGGGCTTTATCAAGCCGGAGTATGGGTACATCATGGAGTTCTACGTTTTGCCTGAGCATCGCAGGAAGGGATATGGCACGGAGATGTTCCGTCACATTCAGACGCTGTTTCACGCCCACGGTACGCAAAGGATGTATCTGACCGCCGACCAGGTTACGGGGAAGCCTTTCTGGCTGGCGCAGGGGTTTGAGCATTTGGGCGAGATCTCGCCGGAGAACGGAATGAAAATCTATGAGAGGGCCTGCCGTAAGTCTGAGCCATAATCCCGCATGGCGTTTTTATTCTGATAGCCGAGCATGCTATAGCAGATGCCTGGTGCTGTTGAGGAACGCGATGTGCCTGGATTGATCGTCACGGACCACCCACAGATGAATACCCGTATCCGCCGTGGCAATCGAGAAGTCGGAATCCATTGGAAGGCGCAGGAAGCATCGGAACAGCATGTTGATCATTCCGCCGTGGGAGACGACCGCGACGCGGCTTTCGGGCGGATGCTCATACAGGATTCTCGAAAGAACCTCCTCCGCCCTGGAACGGAACTGGATCAGGGATTCCTGCTGATAATAGCTCTCATGAGGCCGGATCACCGATGGCCTCGGGTATTTGGCGTCCGCTTCCTCATGGGTCAGACCGGCCACCAGACCGTTGTTGAACTCCATGAGCTCCGGGAGGAAGGTGGCTTCGACTCCCGTTGCATCAGCTAATATCTCTGCTGTTTTGCTGGCCCGTCGAAGTGTGCTGGAAAAAATCATATCCGGCTTGTAGTTGTGTGAAACCCACTCCGCCATGCGGGTGGCCTGATCAACGCCCAGGTCAGTCAGCGGGAAGTCCGCCCTTCCCTCCAGCCTGTGCAGGATGTCCGCTTCCGATTGCCCATGCCGAATGACGAGTATCTCCATATAGCCTCTACCTCTGCCCCCAATACTTCCTGTCCAGCACCCGGTACTGTATGGCCTCGGCCAGGTGCTTCTCGGCAATCCCCTCGCTGCCCTCCAGGTCGGCAATCGTGCGGGCGACCTTCAGGATGCGCGTGTAAGCCCGGGCGCTCAGGCCCGTGGAGTCGAAGGCCTTCTGCAGCAGGCGGTGGCTGGCGTCGTCCAGTGCGCAGTGCTGCTCCAGCTGGGCTGCGTTCATGTGGCTGTTGGTGTGGGCGGAGCTGTCGGTGAAACGGGCCGCCTGCACCTCGCGGGCGTGGTTGACGCGCTCGCGCACGACGGCGGAGCTCTCTCCGCGGCTGCGGTCGGTCAGCTGGCTATACTCCACCGCTCCCACTTCCACCTGTATGTCCATGCGGTCCAGTAGCGGACACATAAGGATATATAATATTTAAGTTAACGAGTGAAGCAGGTGTTTCATTAGCTAGAAACGTTTCTTCTTTTTTTTTAGGCGCGTCCCAGCAAGTGATTATTTTCTTATGTTGGATTTCCAGTGTGATTTCATTGTCGAAAACTGTAATCTTGTTTACAAGTGATTTTACCATATCATCTGATATACACTCAATAGAATCCATAGTGCGAGTCAAAAAATCATTTATAGCTACTAATCTTGCATCATCACAGTTGTTTTGTTGGACATCTATCTCAACGAGATACTTCGCGAGTTCAATAATTTCAGTATCTAGCACATTTACGTCCTCAAGATAATCAGCTTCAGAAATCAACCCTTTATAGAGGAGTTGTCTCATGTTCCGTTTCAAACACTGTAGTTCATTCAGCCTGGTACGGTTTTTCTGAACATCTTTTTGAGCTTTCTTTTTGCAGCTTTGTATGCTTGTTTGAATGGCCGTTAGTAAATTAACTTTGCTTAAGTCCTTACCATCCCATAATTGAAAAATGGCATGCTTAACCATTTGATCCATTTCGACAACTGGAATTTTGGAATTGTCACAACCTCTATTCTCTTTTTTTGCCCCCCACATTCTATATGTACTGCAGTACCAAGTTGACCTTATTCCTTTTTTAGTGGACTTGTTAAAGTAATATGGTTTCTCGCATTTTGCACACCATATCTTTTTTGATAATGAATAACTGCCCTGATATTGCCCATATACTTTATCTTTATCAGGTTTGTAGTTACTCTTCAACTTAAGCATCTCATTCGCACGCCTGAAGAGATCACTGTCAATTATAGCTGGCACTCTATCCTTGAATGTCAGCCAATCAGACTCAGGCAATCTGTATTGTCTTTTCTCAAAAAAATCAAATCTCGTTTTGTTCGTCACAAGAACACCGATATATTTCGGGTTCCTAATCATCCTCTTAAGTGTTGTTAATGGAAAAAGTCTATCCTTCGTCCCCAAGTTATAGTAACCCTTATCGTAGAGTTCCTTGGCTATTGTACGAAACCCTACGCCATCAGCATACCGATGAAAGACATATTCTACGAGCTTTTTCTCTTGGTCGTTTATGACTAATGCACCATTGACATAATCATAACCCCAGATTCGACTGTTTCCGTATATCTTGCCCTTTTTCTTCCCACGAGCAAATGCCTCAGTCATCTTGATAGATTGTTGCCGTGAAAAAAGCTCAGCTAACTTAGCTTCGATTCCAACCTGCAACCAGTTACCTGAATCACGAAAATCAAAATAGCTATGGTTTGTAACCGTGAATAATCTAACCTTTGTGAGTATAAGCTCTGTCTCAAACTGAGCCCAATCCCTATCATTCCTCCACCCTCGATCTACACGAATAATTACAACAACATCGAATTCATTGTTTCTCATATCAACAATGAGTTTCTGATAATCATGCCGTCCATGAACCGTAGTTGCCGTTTTTCCTTCATCCACATAACCTCTTACAAAGGTCCAATCCTGTTTGTTTTTGATATATTCCTCAAGAGTCTCGATTTGATTTTTTAACGCATTCAGTTGTAATTCGTGCTCAGTTGAGACTCTTGCATAATAGACAGCACGCAACATATTTTACCCCTCTGATGATGTTAATATTTTCTGAGCTACATTATACTCAAAAAATGTAAGATAACCTTCATTGTAGAGTTGCTTGATTAATAATTGCTCAATAATTGAATTAATGCTTAGATTCATTGTGACACCTCCAAGAATAAATTGCATCCGAACCGCCCAGGTTTCAGGCGACATAGTCTTGAGGTCGTTCCCTCGTTATACTCCCCGCATATGCCGGGCACCTCCTCAACATCACTTGAGCCGAGATGAAGTATCATTATAGTCCCTCGTTGTTATTGCCACTCGGAGCACCACTCCTATCTACGCCTTAATAGCGTTGGGCTGGCGATTCGTCACCGCCACAAGGGTTAATGTGTTCGGATGCATGCATTTTTCGGCTAACATTCCCGGTACGTCCATGCTGCTGTTTCCCGGTACTAGCTCGCGCTTAATCTCAAAGTGCGAAATCGTTTTGCATCGGTAAGATTACTACCGCATGCATAGCATATATTAATTGGTAATAGTTGGAAAAGTCCAGAAACATGTGATATGTGGTTATCTCTAATGAGATGTGTGTAAAAGAAATTTACAATCATGTTGGTGAGGTAGAATTTCCGGATTTCAGTCGAGTTTTTAAAGAAGGTAAAGAGTTCCGCTCAATTGAATCGCCAAGAACTTACAATTAGCGGGTATTTGCTTCCCCAAGCCCCTTTAGGCCGTAAGCTCAGCGGTGCTGCTCGATAGGTCGTAGGTTCTATTCCTGTTGTCGCTGCAAGAAAAAAACTTTCTTTCTAAACGGATGTAAAGGATCTAGACAGATAAGACGCTCACTGTGAAGGCTTAGCCTAAGTAGCAATATACGCATGTTTATTTTCAAAACCTACAATTATTTTCATGCATGTTGTATAATCCCCCCAAGGAGGTAACTATGAAGAAACCAAAAGTATTAACTACTATTGTATCACTACTCGTTGTAATAGGGCTGCTGTCCGGCTGCTCGATAGATTCCATTCTTGAAGATGCAACTGCTTCAGCAGCTGTCACAAGCTCTATTGCAGAAGTACCATCAAGCACTTCAACCGATCCTACGGTCAGGCCAACTGTAACCCCTTCACCAAGTGCAGCACCTACGGCAACGCCTACACCTACACCAAATAAGATGGAAGCAGTAGGCTCCATATCAGTGCATTTTATTGATGTTGGCCAGGGAGATAGTATCCTTATTAAAACTGGCCCCTCTGCTATGTTGATTGATGCAGGGAATATAAATGATGCAGATCTCGTTGAGAACTACATTAAGAAGCAAGGTGTAAAAAAGCTTAACTATATAGTTGGCACTCACCCACATGCAGATCATATAGGCGGTATGGCTGATATCATAGACAAATTCCCAACCGAGAAGATTATGATGCCTGATGCCGATAACAACACCAAGACATTTGAAAATGTCCTTGATGCAGTAGACAGAAAGGGCATGGTTATTACTGTTCCAAAGGCAGGCTCAACATACGAGTTGGGTAATGCATCTTTTACGATACTTGCTCCCAATAGCAAAGGGTACAAGGATCTGAATGATGATTCTATTGTTATCCGGCTGATATTTGGATCAACTGCTTTCCTACTGGTAGGTGACGCTGAAGAAGTATCCGAGAATGAAATGCTTCATAAGGGCTATGATCTCTCTTCTGGCCTTCTTAAGGTAGGACACCATGGAAGTAATTCTTCTTCTACCTTACCCTTCATAAAGGCCGTAAGCCCTAGATTTGCTGTTATATCTGTTGGTAAAGGCAACACCTACGGACACCCTACAAGTAAAACAATCGAAAGGCTTACATCTATGGGTGCGCAGATCTTTAGAACAGATCTGTTGGGAACCATCGTAGCAACAAGTGATGGAAAGAGTATAACGCTAAATAAAAAGGCATCACCTATCAAAACCACAGCTCCCCCGAGTATTTCGAAAACACCTAAACCTACAAAAACAATAATTGCAACTGCTGCACCTACTGTCAAGAAAACCGCTAATCCTTCAGGCGGTAGTACAACGGTTTATATCACTGATACAGGCGAGAAGTATCATAAGAGCGGCTGTAGGTATTTATCTAAAAGCAAGCACGCAATAAGCCTTGAAAAGGCAAGGGCACAGGGATATACCCCTTGCTCAGTATGCAAGCCTCCTCGGTAATAACAGATCTGAAACGACACAGGGAGCACCTTGGTGGCGACGGAGGCGCCCCCTCAGGGTGAGGCTTTTACTTTCATTGTCGTGCCAATCATACTCTTTGAAGTAGATGAAATTGCATTGCAAGTTTTTGAGGCACACCGTTCCAACAAACTGCGGTTTCTACAGTGTTAATAACACGAAGCTCAAAACCTTATCTTGAGAGCTGGAGTTCATGATAATACGAAGTTGGGCTCCCCCTACCTACTGGTCGAGCGAGCCCATTATGATCATAATTCGACGTGAGGATATTACATGTGCATGATGTCCATCCATTTGTAGGATCATGCAATACTGAAGAAGCAACAGCGAGGATGGGCGACGTTAATTGACAAACAGTGTTTATCTTGTTAATATCACTTGGAAAATATAAGCGAAGGTGGGATTTGTTTTGTTTGTTACGTCTGTTAAGGTGACTAACAACTAAATATAGTTGCAGAAGAGAAACATTAGGTGGGGGTATACCCTGCTTGGTTTGTTGTTCCTTCTGAAAGATACGCCTAACAGATTGCTTCAAATACATCCTGTATTAGTTGCGCGGTGTTATTGGCCGCGCAATTTTTATGTCCGCAGGGAGTATTCTGCACTTTATTGGTGCGGTATCTCTCTGCGGTTTTTTACTAGAAAGGAAAGGCCATGAGTATTATTCAAACAAGCAAACTAACAAAAACCTTCAGACGATTCGAGAAAGAAGAGGGACTGAGGGGCAGCATTAAAAGCCTGTTCAAGAGGCAATTTTCTGAAAAGCGCGCTGTGTCGGATCTAGACCTATCTGTAGACGAAGGCGAATTCGTCGGGTTGATTGGTCCGAACGGAGCAGGTAAAACCACGCTGGTCAAGATGCTGGCCGGTATTATCGCACCATCCTCCGGTGAGATTTCCGTACTTGGTTATTATCCCAACAAGTTGGAAAACGCATTCAAGAAGCAGTATGCAGTAGTTATGGGGCAAAAGAGCCAGCTCTTTTTCGAATTGACACCAATAGACACATTTAGGCTCTTCAAGGAGCTGTACGAAATAAAGGACAGTGAGTATAAGCATAATGTCTCTTACTTTGTTGATCTGTTCGGTGTATCCGAATTCCTCAATGTACAGGTGCGTACTTTATCTCTCGGGGAACGGATGAAAATGGAGCTGATTGTCGCCTTACTGCATAATCCACGTGTTTTATTTCTCGACGAGCCTACGATTGGACTCGACGCGGTCGCGCAGCGGCAGATGCGGTCGTTTCTCCGGGAGGTCAACCGCGATAAGGGTACAACCATCCTGCTGACCTCGCACTATATGGAAGATGTGCGCAGCCTTTGCCCACGCAGTGTGGTGATAAACCACGGGCAAAAACTATATGATGGCGAGACCGGCAAGCTGTTTGAGTCCTATCAGACACACAAAAAGGTGACCGTACTGTTTGATCACGAGATTGCATTTTCAGCGCCCGAAGGCGCTGAAATCCTCGAGCAGAGCCCGCATAAGGCTGTGTTCATGGCTCCACGCGAGATAAGCAGTGGAATTCTACAAAGAATGATTCGTGACTACAGTTTACAAGACATCACGGTCGAAGAAGAAGATATCGGCAACGTAGTCGAACGCATCTACGCAGCGGGAGGTGCCCGCTCATGAGGAAATACATCGCTGTCGCTAAAATCCTTTTTAAAGCGCAAATCGTCTACCGTTTCGACGTGGCGATGACCGCCCTCGCCACTATCGGCAAGGTGTTGTTCGCATGGATATTATGGGGCACAGTCTTCTCCGGGCGGGAGACCGTGGGCGGTTTTACGTTTCAGGCGATGCTCTTATATTATCTGGTCAGCTCGCTGCTTGCCTCGCTTGACATGTCCTCCGGCGTGAGCGGTGAAGTGTCGGGGCTCATACGCGCAGGCACGTTCTCGCGGTTCATGGTGATACCGTCCAGCCCGCAACTCCACTTCCTGGCACAGAACTTCGGAGCGGTTGGGTACTATGCGATATTCGCGGTATTGGCGACACTTCTGAGTTGTTTTGTGTTCGGTGTCCAGATGGAATTTTCACATGACGTTTGGACTCTTCTGTGTGCGATCGTCATGATACCGTTGGGGCTCGTGTTTATGGTCAGCTATCAGTTCTTTATTGGTGTACTGGCGTTCAAGTTTCAGGATATCAGCGTATTCTGGTACCTGCAACGGAATGTCATCGCCCTCATTACAGGTGCGTTGTTCCCACTCTCGTTTCTGCCCGATACCGTGCAGTACGTGCTGCGCTTCCTACCGTTCACATATGTCACATATACACCTGCGATGCTGATCAACGGCCGGCTCGGATGGCAGCAAGGAATATTCGGGTTACTGGTATTGGCGGTGTGGACCACCGGAATGCTGCTCATTGGCAATGCAACCTACCGCCGGCTGAGAGTAATGTACGATGGGGTGGGCGTATGAGACGGAACCTGAGATTCATTGTGCTGTTGATCAAGCTCAAACTCCAGCATATGATGGTGTTCCGGCTGAGCTTTTTCGGTGCCTTCCTAACAGATACCATTATGTTCGTAGCACAGCTGCTTACATATCAAATAATTTACGACCAGGTGGAATCGATCGGGGGCTGGAGCCGTGGGCAAATGATCGTGTTCGTCGGCACCTTTTCGATGCTGAACGGACTCAGCCTGGTATTCACCTACTTCGGCATCGCCACTATTCCTGGCAAGATACGCGATGGAGGGCTCGACCATTACCTGACAAAACCGGTCAACCCACTGCTGCGGCTGACATTTGAGAGCATAAACCCGGCCTTCATCCCGTTGTTGCTTTTCAGCGGCGGCGTCATCGCATACGGCATCTCTACCAGCGGCATCTCTGTTATGTTACCACAAGCGCTGGCGTACACCGGGCTTCTGCTTCTGATGTCGCTGCTGTGGTACGATCTGGCGCTGATACTTCGTACCATTGCGTTTTTCGTGCTCTCGACGGCGGCGGTCGATCGGCTGGAGGACAACATCTTTGAGCTCAATTTCAGGATACCCGGCGTGTTGTACAAAGGCGCGTTCAAAGTCATCTTTTACTTCATCCTGCCCTATGGCGTTATGTCCACCGTTCCGACGCAATTGCTGACCAGTACGCTTACTCCCCCGGGGCTATTTCAGGCGCTTGGTATTGTTGTTGTTTTCACCGCATTTGCGCTGTGGTTCTGGCGATTCGGGTTAAAACATTACAAGAGCGCGAGCAGTTGATTGCTTTGTTCCCAAGATAAACAGCTTACATGCACCTTTTGGCTTACACGCTAAAAGGTGCGTTTTTAGTTCATTCTGGCTGCGATAAGCGTTTTATTGGACATCCACGCGAGGCAATCTAGTTTGTTAATAACAAGCAGTTCAAAGTCTTTCTCCAGTGGGTACCAGGTGCTAATAACACGAAACTCATACTCCCCTTCTGAGGGTAGCGGATAATAATAATGCGCAACTCTGACCCCTCTCGGTATGCGCACACAACAGGGGCGACACAAGCAGGTAGGCCAGTTTACGATTGCGTTGCATCGGGCGGCTGCTTCCTGAAGCCTTCTATGGCCACCCGCAGGAAGGCACCGCTGAACACATACAGCATCAGCATGAGCCCCAGGTGCTCTATCATCACCCTTGGCAGCCAGTAGGCGAAGTCCTCATTGGACACATTCAGGAAAAAGCCATGAACGATGGCGCTGACCATGAAAACAGCGTCCGCCACGCCGCCCAGCGCACCCAGAGCCACCGCCAGCCATCTAGGCTGTGGGTTGCCGAGGCCGATGGGCAGCATCAAAGCGCCTCCGGCCATGCACAGCGGCACCATCAGGAAGTCATACAGCGCGCCGATGGCGATCATCCTCTGCCGGTCAAAGGGTTCAAACATGGGCTGGCGTGCCAGCTGCATCAGCGTCATCTGCACCGCCCAAGTCAGCGCGATCATTGCTAACAACTGCCACCAGCGACAGCCCCCGCCGCACAACGAGGAGGTTAGTGCCAGGCCCACCAGCAACGCGCAGCCTTGGGGCACACGCATCCATAGATATCCTTGTGTGCCGTTGGGGAAGATCATGGGACCGAGCCACAGGATGGCCACGGATAGCGCTAATACGACACACGCTACCACTAACGTGCTTAAACGGATTTTCCGCCGTCCCCGTGCCACTAGCGCCTACGATCCGGCCAGCATTCCCACAGCTAGCGGTGTGATCACACTGGGCAAATCCCATTGCTGGCGTAAGGCAATCGTCGCCGGTTCAGCTAACCATAGGCCCAGAGCCATAAGGGCCAGCGCGCCCAGTGCCAGCCAGAGAGCGCCCAACCGGCTGTACGATCTTTTCATGAACTCCTCCAATCCTTTTTTGTAAAAGGCCGGTTGTTCTTCTACCACAATTGTATGATCATTGCTCATGCTGTCAATCCAAAGGCGTTGCATTGTCGCACAAGATGCTAGCATCGTCGTTTATACTATACTTTAGCTCTGCAATGATACATTGAGGTTTGTTAATAACATGCGACTCAGATTACACATTCCATTTGGCCACAGCACTGATAACACGCAATTGAGGCCCCGTCTCTACGTCGGGTGCCTTTAGAAGCGCTGAGCCGTTCTGTTATCTGGAATAACCAAAAGCCGTAAGTAATCCTGTCCCAGTTCTTTTGCCCATATATTCGATTCTTCCATTAAGTGGGAGCCAACACCGCTCTTTTCTCATGTTGAGTTTTACAGGGACAATCTTCTTTTTTTCTATCGTCCAACCTCTTCTGCCGACAGGGTGGCGTTCAGCTCCGCCAGCACCTGCCTATACCGGTATTCTTCGTCAGCCTTGGTCGGCAGTCGCGTGTTGTACAGCCAATGGTGCAGCACGTCGGCATCCTTTAGAACTTCGTCGTAGGGTTCGTGCACCATTTCCTTGCGGCTGTGCCGGGAGATAGCAGTAGCGATGACATCGATCTCCTCCGCCGTGAACACATCCAGTTCAAGAAGCAACCGGCGGGCCAGTTCCGCTCCTCGAGGCCCGTGCTGCTCGTAGCTGCCAGTGGTCAATGGGTAGATGTCATGCATCATGCCGCAGGCGGCGGCGATTTCCGGGTCCAGGCCCCGCCGTACGGCCAGTAATGTGGCGAAGTCGCACACGCCGTACAGATGAGTATAAAAGTACTTGCAATCACCCTGTGGTAGGGTGTGGATACGCTGGTCTACAGTTTGTCTCAAAAGTTCCAGGCGGTTATCCATGGGGGCCTCCGGTAATGTTATGTAAAAAACACAATGCCACAACCTGGCACATTATAGATATACACATGCTGTAGGCATTCTATATTACTGCCAACAGAACGGCAAGTGCTGTTAATAACACGAAATTCTAGCGCTTGTTCTTTATAATGCAATGTTGGCCTCCCCCTAACCAACATGCAGAGAGTACTTATAATGCTTATAGAAATTGGTTTCCTTCATTACTTCCGGCAATATCAGGCACGAATTTGGTCGAACTTTCTATCTTCATAAATTTTACTTTCTGGTAGAAAATGTTAATATATAATGAACAATCTTAGCTTCCAGTAGGATGTCACCATGCAACAGGAGCAACCTGAGATTATTGTAACCCTGAGGAACCAAAAGGTTCAATTTGAAGGGATGTCCAGAGATAACCCCGATCACCCTATTGTCTTTGATTATGTCCCCCCGGTCGGTGACGGACAGGGCTATAAAGGGCTGGAGTTGCTATTAATGAGCTTTTCCGGATGTGTGAGTACGGCTATCGTGTTCCTTCTGCGTAAATCCGGTAAAAGCATCGCTTCGTACCACATGGAAGTCAATGGTATTCGGCGTGATCAGCCTCTATCACTGGAGCGGATTGAGGCGCGGATCAACATAGGTTCCGGTGATGTTGAAGAGGCTGATATGCAGGCTGTCATCCAAAAAGCTTCCACGATATCGCCGGTATGGTTGTCGCTCAATTCGAATATCGAAGTTGATATAAAACATAACGTTGTACGGGGATAAGAGTGAATTGATGAGCAGCCGTCCGGAAGGAATGGTCTATCGGCATTATGACAAGGTGGCGATCAGGCTGCTAGAGCAGATCATTATCCTCCGGAAGCTGCAGCTTCCCATCCGTGATATCGAAAAATTATGGGTGTCATCGGACCTGAATGAATGGGTGGATGCTTTTGTCCGGAAGATCAGGAACATCGATGAGGACATTTCGGGGGTGCAGGAATTACGAGAGGATGTGAAAACTTTCATGGCAAATTGAAGGAAAGCGGTTTAAGAGCCAATGCATTGCCCCTACTATATGAGGAAGTGACCGGGTTGGTAGCTCAAATTAAGAGGGTAAATAGGGAGGGAAATATCAATATGGATCGCATAGAGAACATCAACCACATGGCTAATAAATTGACAGATGTCAGGATCGTTCGGCTGCCGGCTATGAAGGTGCTGTCATCGGTGTGCCAGGGAGAAGGAGCTCCGGAAGGAGATACCATCATGCCAATGCTGGAATGGTTGAAGGATCGTGGTATTACGGGAATAAATGGAATGCGGGAAGCCTTTATGTTTAATAATCCGGAAAAAGGGTGCTATGTGATGATCGTCCGGATCCCGGAAAGTTTTGGAGATATCGGCCCCTTCGGTTGCTATACCTTCCCCGGAGGGTTGTTTGCCGTTACCTCGGCCTATGTCTATGAGATCAACGAACGGATGGGCCAGCTGGAAGAATGGCTGCAGAACAATGACAGGTACGAACTGGAAGTGATCGATGGTAAAGCTCGACATCCTTACATGGGTGAGGTCATCACCCCCTGGGACTTGGTAGAACAGTTCGGTGAAGAGCAGCAGGACCTGTTTGTGCCTATTCGGGTAAAGGTGTAATACTCAATGCATGGTGCAGGCATGACCTGATCTACTAAAAACACGTAGCTCGTTCTCCCTCTCCAGACGATACCAGGTGTTAATAACACGCGACACAAACCCCTGCTCGAGAGAGCAGGTGGCCTCAATAATGCGAAGTTTGATCCCCCCTAACCAACAGGTGGAGAGTACTTATAATGCAAAATGCGGAGCACTCTTCATGATTTTTTTCTGTCTGTACAACATGGAAACAGCCCTAAAAAACAATCCCGCACCGACCCAATGCTGACAGTTCCAACATTAAAATAATAAAAAACTCAACCACTGACTGTCTGTCAAGGACTAAGTCTCCAAACCAATGATTTACCCTCTCCTATCAGCGTCAGGCAGAGAGTGAATATCTTTTTTCTCTTTACAGTGAGAAATTAGGGTGCGCTCATCAATTTATACATAACCTTTACAAAAGCTTCTGTAACCTGCGGATCGAACTGAGAGCCTGTACAGCGGCAAATCTCGTGCATGGCGTCCGTATGACTGAACGACTTCCGATAGGGTTGTTCATGGGTCATCGCATCATAAGCATCAGCTATAGCGAGTATACGCGACAACCTTGGTATTTCAGTTTTTTTAAGGCCAAGGGGATACCCGCTGCCGTCCCACCGCTCATGATGGGAAAGGATATATTCAGAGATATATGCTAGTTCCTGTGAAGATTGTGCAATGCGGTAACCCACCTCGCAATGCTTTTCCACCACTTCTCGTTCTTCTCGGGTCAGCTCAGCAGGTTTTAGTAATATGCTGTCGGGGATAGCGATTTTACCAATATCATGCAGAACGGAAAAAACACTGAGTTCGTCCATTTCGATTTCGGTTAGTCCCATTTCACAGCCGATGTCCATTGCTAGAACTAAAATGCGGCGGGCATGTTCCTCTGTCTCCAAGCTCTTTTCAAATAAGGTCTTCTCCAAAGACAAGAGGATTGAGCTGCGTACGCTTTTACTCTCCAACAGCTTGTGACGATACATATGATCCTCTGCTTCATGAAGGATCATATTCAGATCTTGACTGGGAGAAGTCTTTACGGACCAGCCCAAGGAAATGCTGGGGCGGATGGGATCAGCAGCAGATTGCTCACACGCATGCCTGACTCTTCCGCAGATCTCCGTCGCTTTACCCTCATCGGTGTCGGTCAACAGAACCGCAAACTCATCCCCCCCCCATCGAGCGATAATGTCCCTCTCCCGGCAAGATCCGCGCAGAATATCGGCAATCCTTACCAAAAGCTTATCACCATCGGCATGGCCAAATACATCATTGGTGAGTTTGAGCCCATTGATGTCCCCAATGATGATGGCAACGGGGTAGGCCTTGATGCTTTCCAGGCGAGCCAGTTCTTCCTCAAGAAAACGCCGGTTGTATAATCCGGTTGTCTGATCGTGAAAGCTCAAATACCGAACAAACCTGACTTCCTCCTCAAGCTGTGCATTGAGCTGAACGAGCTGCTTTTCACGCTCATAGCTCTGTATGGCGTTCTTTACCTTATTAGGCAGTACATAGTGGGCCATCTCCGCCGTCAGAGGCTTCGTGAAGTAATCATGCGCGCCCATCACCAGAGCCTTTTGAATATTATCGAGATTGTCTAAAGCAGAATATATAATAATAGGAATTGTCGCATGTTTCGTATTTGACTTAAGTTCTGCTAGAACGTCAAACCCATTTTTAACCGGCATCATTAGATCTAGAATTATGAGATCAAGTTCTTGCGTGGATACAGCTTCTAAGGCCTCCATGCCATTTTCTGCATCATAGAATACAACATCTTCCATGCTCTTGAGCGCCGCCTTGATGATTCGTCTGTTCAATGCGATATCATCTACCACCAGGATGCTGCGTTTCATCGCGTTCCCCTCATCTTAGCGAATTATCCCGCCTCAAATTAATACAGCACGAATATCTCGGATTCACCGGCCGCTTTCGGAGCAAGCGGATTGCTGCATCTTCGTCAGATACTCCCAAAGTTGCCGATGTAACAGTTCAATATTACTCCGTAGGTTATCGTATATTAGTAACGCATTTTCTCGATTAAGCTTCCTCGTTTTTCCGACCAATTCCAAATCATAAGCCAAGTCACAAACCTTACCCGAACTAAAATTTATCGTCGAGCCTTTGAGGTTGTGAGCCGCTCTTTCAAGATCCAGCAGGTTTCCTTGACACAGCGCTGTATAAATCTGTTCCATTTGCCTGGGGCTTTCCTCAAGATAGGCTACAATCAATTCTCGTAGTTCCTGCGCATCACCATTAAACACATCCAACAGCCTTGCTAAACTTACGGATAGAGCACCCGCCACCGGAGTTTGCGTTGGCTCCATCCCCAACAACCGTTCCATAATCCGGAACAATTCTGCTGAGTTGATAGGTTTGGAAACGTAATCGTCCATGCCGGCCTGCAGGCATCTTTCCCTGTCTTCTTGCATGGCGTAAGCCGTCATTGCAACGATGGGAATATGTCGCTCATTTTCTTTCTCCTTTTCCCTAATGCGTCTTGTGACATCCAAGCCATCCATTTGCGGCATCTGAATATCCATGAGGACAATATCGAAAGTGTGCTTCTCCAACGCCGTTAACGCTTTTACACCGTTGGAGGCAGTTGCAACACTCCAGCCTTTGCTTTTGAGAAGCGTGGTCATCAGTTTGATGTTCACGTAATTGTCTTCTGCCAATAGCACATTGATGCCGTTGGGATGAACGCAAGGCTGATCCATGAGATCAAGACGATTATTTGAGACGGTACTTTTGTTTGCCAATAAACCCGTGCGGATGTCCATTGAGGTAATGCTGGAGATTGCTCGAAACAAGTCGTATTTTTTCACCGGTTTGACTAGGTAGGACGATATACCCAGTTCATGGCAGCGTGCAATATCACCCCTCGTCCCCACAGAAGTAAGCATCATGATGGTTGTTTGCTTTAGGTCGATGTGCTCTTGTACGAGTTCGGCAAAAGTAAAGCCGTCCATACAAGGCATATGTACATCCAACAAAATCATGTTATAAGGAGTTTCCTGCTCGTGGTGTTTCTTGACCAGTGCAATTCCTCCTTCACCACCATCGGCCAGTTCCACAGAAATCCCATAACTTGATAGCATATTCAGCAGAATTTTGCGGTTGGTGGCGTTATCATCCACAACCAGTACTCGCATGCCTTTCAATCTTTCCGGCTGAAAGTCTATTCCCTGCGACAGGGGGGCTGCGTTACCGCTATCCAACAGGAAAGGTATAGAGACAGTAAAAGTGCTACCAACACCAATCGTACTCTCCATGGTGATATGCCCGCCCATGAGCTCCGCCAGTTGCTGAGAAATAGAAAGGCCAAGGCCTGTGCCGCCATATTTTCGGGTATAGGAACCATCGGCCTGTGTAAAACCCCTGAAAACATACTCAGCTTTTTCCGGAGCGATTCCGATGCCGGTGTCGCTTACCGATAAACAAACCCTAACTTCTCCTTGCTTTGCCGGAATGGCTTGTGCGGTGACAGTTACCTCTCCCGCGCTGGTGAATTTGATCGCGTTACCAACCAGATTTACAAGGATTTGCCTTAGACGCCCCGGATCGCCACGCAAAATGTCCGGGATGTTGTCTTCAATGAAGCACGTAAGCTCAAGACCCTTTTCATGGGCGCGCAAGGCAAAGGCGTCCACCGACTGCTCGACAGTACTGCGGAAGTCGAAATCAATTTCCTCGATCTCCAGCTTGCCGGCCTCAATTTTAGAGAAGTCCAGAATGTCGTTGATGATCTTGAGGAGGGTATTGGATGAGGAGGTAATCATATCGAGATATTCTCTTTGCTCCTCACTTAAGGGTGTGGCGCTTAATAGCTCGCCCATGCCGATGATACCGTTCATCGGGGTCCTGATTTCGTGGCTCATGTTGGCCAGGAATTCGCTTTTAGCTAGATTAGCCACCTCCGCCGTTTCCTTTGCTCGCTCGAGCTCCATCTGTGCCAATTTGCGTTCAGTGATATCCCTAGCCACGCTAAGGATTACCTGCTTGCCATCGATTTTGGCATCGCGGCTGACAACCTCCACAAGGAAAGTACTGCCGTCTTTTCGGTAATGAATTGTTTCCAAGCGTATACCCTGGAGGGCTGCCTGGTGCATCTGTTGCCGCACATGTTCTTTGTCGTCAGCCTGGCGAATGTCATATAGAGTCCTGTTAAGCATCTCTTCGCGGGTATAACCGTAAGCGATCAACGCCGCAGTGTTGGCTTCTAAAATCTTACCGTCATCAAAATCTACAAACAGCATGATATCCTGAGCGCGCTCGGACAGTATCTTATAACGCTTGAGGCCTTCTTCTGCCTCCCTACGCTCGGTGATGTCATAGCATGAGCCCAAATAGCCACCGAACTCCCCATCCAGGTTATTGAATGGTCTTCCCATGTCGAGTATCCACCGGTATTTACCATCATGCCTTTTTAGGCGATACTCCATATCAAATGGCACACGTTTTGCAAACGCATCCAAATAAGTTATAAGGCAACGATCGTAGTCATCTGGATGAACGCCTTCCGTCCATCCATCTCCCAACTCCTGCTCTAGAGTTCTTCCCGTGAAGTCCAGCCAGCTTTTGTTGAAATAGTTACACTTTGTATCTAGGGCCGACTGCCAGATCAACGCAGGAAACTCCTCGAATAGGGTCAAATAAAAATCCCTGGATTTCTCCAAATCCTGCATCATTTTTTTATTTTCTGTAATATCGTCAGCAGCCACAATAACACTTCGGTTACCATCTATGCTCACAAGCGCGGCATTGATATTAAGCCAAAGTGTTACATCGGCCTCATTTATGTATCGAGTATACCGTATTTCCAGCCCGCGTATGGTTTTCCCAGTGGAAAAAGAGCCGAGCACAGCCTGGCATAGCGTGCAGTTTCGGCATTTCTCGCTGTTCCCACATCCTTTTTCTAAACTATTGACACACCTGAGACCCTCTCCGATCTTCTTACCGATGATATCTATCTGTCCATTACCCAGCAATTCGAGCATCGACGTGTTTAGACGTTTGATTGTGACGTTTTCGTCTACCACCAATATTCCCACGGGTGCGGTATCCATTAGCATTTCGATACGCTGTCGATCTTCCCCAATCTCTTTATATAATAATTCTTTTTCTCTGTTGACAACACTAATAGCGTTATGAGCGCTCATCAACTCAGTGATTTTATCCGCGAGATTGCTCCTCTGCAGACGGTAACGGTCATTTACCCATCCAGCCGACACGCCTAGAAAGGAAAAAGTAATAATGCCACTTACCAAAACCTGCCAACAGGATTCTGACGCGTATATGAGAAATAGTGGCAAAATGGAGGCCGTGCTCCACAAGGCTGCCAATGCCCCTCCTTTGAGGCCCCATCCGGCTACAGCTGCCATCACCAGTAAAATACCAGGAAGTTCGACCAATGGCAGCGGAAGGCAATAGTTTATCAACGGTAACAGTGCGGAATAGATGAAATAAAGCAAAAACTGCTTTTTGTGTTTCTTCACTGGATACTCCTAGGGTTTATTACTCAGGGTAACTTCCCTAAATTTTTAGCAAATAATAGAATTCCTCTATACTATCAAATTCATTGGCGTTATCGGCTATCAGATCAGCCTTCTATTCCGCGGTGTGCTTTTTGGGTCAACGGGAGGGTAGAATATATTTTTTTGAGCGGAGCGCTTCAACCCCTCCACTTCAGGCATGGTTTTGAGGAACAGCCCTACGATTGTCGGGTCAAACTGCTTGCCAGTGTTCTTTTTAAGCTCCTCGATGGCCTGCGATTTGCTCATGGCCTTGCGGTAAGCGCGATCGTTGGTCATAGCGTCAAAGGCGTCAGCCACAGTCAGAATGCGGCAAACCAGTGGGATGTCCTCTCCCTTCAGCCCTCTGGGATAGCCTTGTCCATCCCAGTGCTCATGGTGGGAAAGGATCAGGTCGGCGATAGCTGCAAGTTCCGGCGTGGTCTGAGCGATCCGGTATCCCACCTCGGGATGGCGCTTCATCTCTTCCCACTCGACAGTTGTGAGCCGCGCTGGCTTTTGCAAAATACTCCTGCTGATGCCGATTTTTCCAATGTCGTGCAGGACGGCCAGAAGTGAAAGCTCGTCCATTTCTCGGGAGGAAAGACCCAACCTGCTGCCCATACTCCGGCAGTACATCTCCAGCCTCTCTGCATGTTCCTTCGTCTCCATGCTTCTTTCAAAGAGCGTACCAAGCAACGTATTGATGATGGACTTGCGATAGCTATTGCCATCCAACAATTTTTGCTGGTACATGTACTCCTCAGCCTTACGCAGAATCCCTCGCAGCTCATCCTCGGACCTTGCTTTGACGGCGCAACCCAGCGAAAGACTCACGCCTCGCAAGGTATCCCCATTTGCAGCTTCGGAGTCACTCCTAATCCTATGGAGAATCTCCTCCGCCGCAGCCTGGTCAGTCCTTGGTATTAAGATGATGAATTCATCACCGCCCCACCGTGCAGTCAGACCTCCCTTGCGGCAGTTCAGCTGCAGCATCTGAGATACGTGCTGCAGTAGCACATCGCCCGACTCGTGGCCAAATACATCGTTTACGGTTTTCAGGCCGTTAATATCCCCCACAATGACGGAGATGGGCAAATTCTCTGGGATATCCAGCCGGTCTAGAATTGACTCGATATAGCGCCGGTTGTAAAGGCCGGTCAGGGAGTCGTGATAGCTCAAGTAGCGGATCTGGTCACTCTGCTCCTTTTCACGGCTGACATCGCGATATACAACGGTCACGCCGAAGATTTTGCCGTCCTGAATGTGGATGGGGGCAGCACTGGCAGCGATGGACACAGATCGCCCATGGCGATTGACCAGCACGGTGTGGTTGGCCATACCCAAGTTGTGCCCGGTCTCTAGCACCTTTTGGATGGGGGATTCTACAGGTTCTCTGGTCTCCTCGTTGTACAGCCGGAACACCTCAGTGAAGGGTTTGCCCATCGCTTCCTCGTCGGTCCAGCCCGTCAGTTCCCGCGTAATGCCCCTGAGGCCAGTGATAATTCCATAGTTGTCCGTAGTCACGACACCGTTGCTAATAGGCTGCATGGCGTCGTAGCTGCTGCCGAAGACAGTTTTCGGGTTTTCAAAAATGGAATTGCTCTCTTTGGTGAGAGAGACGATATCCGATCCTCTCCATCCATCGGGGATGCTCTGGACTATCGTCACGAATGTTTCTCGATCTTGCGGGATGACTGTAACCTTATAGTATTGCCTACATCTCTCAAACCACTGGATGATCTCCTGTGACATACCCGAGTGGACCGCGCCGGCGTAGAACGAGAGCCAGTCGCAACCACCGCTGACGGCGCAATTGAAAACCTCTGATGCCCGTTTGCCGACCGTGTCCTGCGAACACAGGCCCGTCATCCGCTCAAAGGCCGGGTTGACTGAGAGAAATACATAATCTTCGGCCTCGCCAAAGCTGTTGGCAAGCAGTCTAAAATAAGCACAGCCGAAGAGCTGCATGTCTGGCAGATCCAGCCTGAAGCCATCTTCCATGCGTTGATCCTTTCCTCTGCAACCACCGAAACCGAGCATATTCCCAAGGACGCTTCAGGGAATACGATAGCTTCTTTGTAAAAGTGAAGGGACGGTTCGGTGGGTTCAGATCAGTCAGGGTCCCTAGATGAGCTCAGCAAGCCGGTCCACCAGCAAATGGATTTGGGGTTTGGACAACTGGGCGTCCGCCCCGACTTCTTCGCCCTTGAGCATCATCTCATCGGTTATCAGCGAAGAAAAGATGATGACCGGAATCCCGGACAAGGCCTTGCTCTGCTTGATACGCCTGGTCAGGTGGTGCCCGTCCATCTTGGGCATCTCGATGTCAGTAATCACGCAGCTGACCTGCCGTTGCGCCGGGCCGTCCTCTTCGCGTAGCTGCTGCAGGTAGTCCCAGGCCTCCTGCCCGTCGTCCTTGGCGACGATGTTCTCATATCCCGCCTTGCGCAGCGCATCCATTATCATCTTGCGTAGCATCATGGAATCCTCCGCCAGAAGGATGCGATGGGTGGTATCCGCCTGGTCAGGGCTGTGGATCAGCGCGGCGTCGGACTCCACACTGGAGCCGGGACTGACATCAACCATGATCTTCTCGAAATCCAGTATCGATATCAGCTTGCTATTTACCTTGGCGATTCCCGTGACCACGCCGTCCCGGCCGCCGAAGACGGCTGAATTAGGCTTTTCGATGGCCACCCACGAGATCCGGTGGATGCCCATGACCTGATGCACATGAAAGGCCAGGCTCATGCGGTTGAACTCCGTGATCAGAAAGATGTCTTGCCTGACCCGTTGCGAAGGCGGATGCCCCAGATAAGCGGCAAGGTTAATCACGGTCAGCAGCTCGTTTCTGGGGCTGATGACACCCTCCACGCACGCCTGCGCGTGGGGTATTGGCTGAATGGGCTGGTACTGAAGCAGCTCACGCACTTTGGCCACATTGATGCCGTACCGACTCTCACCAATACCAAATTCAAGCAGCTCTAGCTCGTTGGTTCCTGCTTCCAGCAGGATATCGCTCGACGCCGGTTTCATTGCTCCGTCCTCAATACTTGCCAAACCCGGAGGTCGTCTCTAAGTTAATGCGCTTTTCCTTGGAGCCGTTCCTACGCACGGAGACCGAGGCAGCGCTTTCCACCTCGTACTGGGATTCCAGCTTAAACTTTCCAACTTCCTCTCGCAGCGTGACAGCCTGGGCGGACATCTCCTCACTGGTCGCCGAGTTTTCTTCCGCGGTAGCGGCGTTGGTCTGCACCACCGAAGACACCTGAGTTAATCCCTGCTTTATCTGCTCGATGGCGATGGACTGCTCAGTGGACGCCTGGTTGATCTTGTTGATGACCTGGTTGACCTGGCTGGTCTTCTTCTCGACGTTCTGCAGGATCTGCGCGGTCTGTGCGGTGATCTGCGCCCCTTCCGCCACCGTGGCGGCCGAGCGCTGGATCAACTCGGCGGTCTGCTTGGCGGCCTCCGCGGACTTGGCGGCCAGGTTGCGCACCTCGTCCGCCACGACAGCGAAGCCCCGGCCGGCATTGCCTGCACGAGCCGCCTCTATAGCCGCGTTGAGGGCGAGGATGTTGGTCTGAAAGGCGATGTCCTCTATGGTCTCGGTGATGTTGGTGATCTGATCGGAGGAAGCGCTGATGTTGGCCATGGCCTCGGTCAGATGCTTCATGTGATCGTCGCCATCCTTGACGTCGGAGTTAGCCTGGTCCACGTACTGCGTGGCCATCTTGACATTGGTAGAATTCTCCGCTGCCTGCTCAGCGATGCGGGTAATGGAGACGGTGAGCTCTTCCACAGAGGAGGCCTGTTCGCTGGAGCCCGCCGCAAGAGCCTGTGCACCGCTGGAGACCTGGGATGCACCAGTGCTGACCTGCTCGGCGGCGATGCTAATAGTGGATAGTGTGTGGTTGAGCGCCTCAGCGGTGTTTTCAATGGCCTGTCGGATGGTGACGAAGTCGCCGATGTAATCCAGATCCACGCGGATCCGCATGTCGCCATGGGACATCTGGCCAAGCTTGTCGGAAATATCGCGGATATAGCCGGAAAGAAGAGCGTTGGTGCGCTTGATGCTCTTGGCCATCTCGCCAAGCTCATCCCGGCTGTCATAATTGATTTCGACCTGCATATTACCCTTGGCCATCTGGGCATACACACTTTCGATCTCCTTGACCGGGTTTAAAATGGACTTGCGGATGGCGATGATTACTATGATCGTCAACACGACGGAAACCGTTGCGCAGATGATGAGCAGGACCCACGCAAAACTGGTTGCATTCTCCGCATCTACTTTCTGCTGCTCAGCACGCTTGGCTGCCGCGTCGGAAAAGCTGATCAGAATTGTAGCTGCCTGGTCAAAAGGAGGGACATATTTATTGGCAAACATGTCAAAACCTTTCGTCCTATTCTCCTGTGTAGGGTTCTTTACAAGATCCATAATCTGCTCTCGCACGGAACCAGCTTGAGCCAGCAGGTCCTTAATCTTGGCAATGTCTGTGTCGCGGTCTGTACTCCGCTGATTGCCGGCATACTCGTCCAGTTTCACTAGAGCGTTCTGGCCGTCATTCTGGGCATTCGTCATCATCGACTCAATCGACTTGACGTCGGTCTCGATGAGGGACCGCACCAGGTAACGCTGGGCGGACACGATGTCTCTGCGGATACTCCAAACACTGTCGTTGTTCGGAACAGTGTATTGCGAATACAACTGTACCTGCTGGTCAATGGTATTGATGCTGTAGATAGACAGCCCCATAGAGAGCAACATTAAAGCGAGTACGATTCCAAAACCGACGATGAGTTTCTTGCTTATGGTTAAGTTTTTCATGAGATATCCTTTCTCCTTTCGCGATTCCAGTGGATGACGGAATGCTGTTTTTGTTCATTTCGTCCGATCGATGAGGACGAGGTCCATGAATTCCGATGCGGTGATCTTGACCTGCATCATGCCGACACTGTTAAAAATGAGATATTCCCCGTCCGTACCCACGCTCTGGAAGAGCTCTTCGTCGCGCAACATCCCGAACCGGGATGTATTCAGCCGCGAGCGGAAGTCAAAATGAATGGTTGTACCTGTTTTCATGCAGACCTCCAGTTGATATGACGGTAAGGCCCGTACACTAATAAAATAGTCTATATCACACGGGTCTCCATTGGCTGTCATTTTGTATAACGAGCCTTCGTTTTGCATACCCCGTTTCGAGGTATTTTTCCTTTTTTCGGCATTATTTTCTTTTTTTCGGCACTGAGTGTTGTCTACTGAATTTTTGGGTGGAGTTTGCTTCTTCACCAGTACATCTCTAGCGCTGCTTTTGCCGGGAGCCGGCTTCGGGACCGACTTTACCGAAATATCCGCCTCGGCGATCAGTCCCAGCTTACCTAACACATCTATTAGCTTCTTCAAATCGATGGGCTTGGCCGCATAGGCCTCACATCCATATTCAAAGGCTGTATGCACCAATTGAGCCTCAGCCAAGGCCGTCGTCATAATGATCTTCACCCGCTCCTGCGCTGGGATGCCGTACTGCTTCTCCAGATCTCGAATCACCTTGAGCGTCTTGACCCCATCAACCTTTGGCATCATAATATCCAGACAAACCAACTGATAGGGCTCATTGCTCTTAAGCGCTTGGAGAAAGGTATCGATGGTCTCCAAACCGTCCACAACCAGATCACAATCACCGTATTGCGAAAGGAATTTGTTCAAAAAGGTTCTGTTGACCAGATCATCCTCGGCTATCAATATCTTCATTTCATGATCCTCCTAGATAACAACTATGGAAATTATCCTTTATTCAAAAACCATAATGTTTTGACTGGCCAATTTCGCTTTGCAGAACCTAGGTTCAAAACCCGAAATCCACCAGAAACGCACTCTCTTTACCATATACACGGTCTCCTAGCTTTTCTCTCTGGCAGATGCTGCCAATCGAATGTCTATCCATGGCTTTGGTTGTGGTCCAGTCGGTAACCTTTGCGCCGGCGGGCTGCAATGCGCACATTCCCCTTTCGATCGGGCATGAAATGTCTCTTCATCTTGTGATAAACTGGCGATACACCTCGACAGCACCCGTTTTCACTGCCATCGACAGCGTTCTGCTTTCGTTACCCCTTAAGTCAACTTTCTGGATGGTCAACCCCATATCGAGAAGAGCATATTTTGCTGCAAGGATGTTGTTCTGTCCTATGTTGAAAACATCATGGAAAAAAGCAGAATCCATCCCACCATACATGTGGATGTCGAGTTCATCTTTACAGCAGCCGTACCGGTGGCACATGGCGTCTATGAGAAGGGGGATTCCTGTCCGGGCAAAATACCCGGGGCGCTTCGCCGCGTCCCTTGCGTTCAGCGCAGAAGGAAGCACGACATGGATCATTCCCGCCGCCCTATTGGCCGAGCTGTACACAGTGACCGCCACGCAGGAGCCTAGCGCGTAGGTTTTGAGCACATCCTCCTGTTGGTCGCTGACGACATATGCTCCCATTTCCACCACCCGTTCCATGCCTACTCCTTGCGATAGACCGAGGGCATCACATATCTGTATCGCGTGATCTCGCGGTTGAGCCCTTCCGAGTGCCCGATGAACAGGTAGCCTCCGCTCTCTGTTGCGTCATACATCCGTTCCACCAATCTGTCCTTGGTTTCGCCGTCGAAATAGATCATGACGTTCCTGCAGAAGATCACATGCAGCTTTCGCTTGAAGGGAAAACCGGAATCCACCAGGTTCATCCGGTTGAAGATCACTTCGCCGCGTATCCGGTCAGTTAGGATTTCGTTTTGGGCGTCATATTTTCTAAAATACTTCTGCTGCCAGGATGACGGCAGGTTTGCCAGTTTCTCCCTAGCATAGATGCCTCGCTGAGCTTCAGTCAGCACATTTGTAGAAATGTCCGTAGCCAAAATCCTTGTATCCCATTCAACCTTGTCCCGGCCGAAGAACTCATCGATGACCATGGCCAGCGTATAAGGCTCCTCCCCTGAGGAGCACGCGGCGCTCCACACGCGCAGGTCTCGGCTATTAACCGTTCTGGCCAGATAGGGCAGCACCGTGTCCCGGAAATACCAGAAGTGCTCCTCTTCCCGAAGGAAAAAGGTGTAGTTCGTCGTGATCTTGTCCAGCATCGTCGACACGGCCTGCCCGGTCTTGTCCGCAGTCACATATTGCATGTACTGCGACAAGCTGGTGAAGTTCAGGCCCAGAAGCACGCTGTGAAGCCTGCCGGCCACCAGCGCCTTCTTCTCATCTTTGAGGTGGATGCCGAAGTTCGCTCTGATATAATGGGAGAACGCTTTGAATTCCTCTTCCCGAATGGCTACCATCTGCACTGCCATAGCGGATCAGGCAATGGAGCCCAGGGTTTCCATTTCTTCGTCCGACAGAAGCCTTTCGCAGTCCAGCAGCAGCTTGACGCCGCTTGTGGCTTTGCCGATGCCCTTGACATATCTCCTGACCCCCTTGTTAATGTCCGGCGGCGGCACGATGTCCTCATCCCGCAGTTCAAGCACCTCAGAAACGCTGTCCACAATCAGGCCGATGGACAGGTCGTTGATATCAATGACAATAATACACGTTTTCTTATCATATTCCCTGACGGGCATCCGGAAGCGCAGGCGGGCGTCAATGACCGGTATGATCTTTCCCCGCAAATTCGTGATGCCGCGGATATACGCCTGCGTCTCGGGAACCTCGGTGATGGGCTGTATGCCGATGATCTCGGTGATGTAGCGAATCTCCATGCCGTACTCCTCGGCACCTATCGTGAAGATCAGGTATTTGCCCTTCTGCGTATCCTCTTCCTGTTCCAACAGGTTCTGCGCTTCCGCTTGCGTCATGTTTAGTAGCCTCCTAGTTTTGGGATGGTCTGATTTATGGGTTCACAGCTCGGACATGTTCACTAGCCGGCCGATGTTGAGGATCAAGCTGATGCTTCCGTCCCCCAGCAGCGTACAGCCCGCCAGCCCGTCCATCTTCTTCTTGCTCTTGATGTAGGCTGGCAGCGCCTTGACAACGACCTGATGCTGGCCCAGCAGCTCGTCGGCGAATAGGCACAGGTTTTTCTCGTCCTGCTCCACCATGAGCATGATGCCCTTGGTGAAGTCAGTGACCGGCGTGCTGACCTCGAAAAGCCTGTGCAACCGGAGGATCGGATAGCACTGGCCGCGAACCATGATCATCTCGTTACCATCCGGGTCGATAAGAATGTCAACCTTCCTTGCGCGGAAGGTCTCCTGTATGGAGATCGTGGGCAGCGTGTATCGTGCGGCGCCCACGCGGATGTTCATACCGTCTATGATCGCCAGCGTCAACGGGATCTTCAGTGTCGTCACCGTTCCCTCGCCTGGCGTGCTGTCGATGGAAACAGAACCGCCCACCGCTTCCAGGCTTTTGGTCACAACGTCCATGCCCACGCCCCGGCCGGAAAACTCCGTGACGCTCTCGTTGGTGGAAAAGCCTGGCAGGAAGATCAGGTTGTAGATCTCTCTGTCGGTAATGTCGGCAGCGGGCTTGCTCAGAAGCCCCTGGTTCTCGGCCTTTTGCAGGATCTTTTCCTTGTTGAGGCCCCGTCCGTCGTCCCGGACGATCACAAGCACGTCACTACCGGCGTTCTTGGCCTCCAGCGTGACCAGTCCGGCCTTGGGCTTTGCATTGGCAGCCCTTTCCTCAGGCATCTCGATGCCGTGGTCCACGGCGTTGCGCACCAGGTGCATCAGCGGGTCCGAGATATGCTCGATGATGTTTTTGTCCACTTCGGTTTCCTCGCCGGTCAGCTTGAGCAAAACGTCCTTGTCCAGCTTGCGGCTCATGTCGCGCACGACGCGGTGCATCTTCTGGAAGGTAGCCGACAGCGGTACCATGCGGATGGACATGACCATGTCCTGCATCTCTCCAGTGATCTTGCGCAGTTGGCGCGCGGCCTTGCGAAAATTGTTCAGCTTCATGGTCTGAAGCTCGGGGTTCTGCGTGACCATGGCCTCGGCGATGACCATCTCGCCCATCAGGTCCATCAACTTGTCCAACTTCCCCACATCCACGCTGATGATACTCGGGTGGGCGCTTCGGCTTTCGGCTGGCGCTTTGACCTCAGGCTCCGGAGCCAACACCGGTAGCCCCTTGATAGGCGACTGCTGCACGACCATGCTCTGGGGCGGCGCAAAGCGCTCAGCCAGCTGGCCGGGCTCTAACTCGGTCAGTTCCAGATCCTTGACGAAGGGTGTGCCCATGAAGAAATCGTGAAGGTCTTGACGGCATTTATCGGTGCGCATCAGCAGCCTGAAGCCCTGCTCGCGAATGACCTGCACGGTGTCGTTGTTCTCGATGATGTCCTCAGGGATGTAGCAGAAGTGCTCGACAAGGTCCTTAAGGGTATGAACAATGGAATACGCCCGGATGTTCTCCATCTCACAGCCATCCTCAAAAAAGACGACCGCTTCATAGCCATTGAGATCCGGTGCTTCCGCCCCCCTGCTGTGAGACAGGTAATACTGCTGCGCCGCGGGGGCCTCTTCCCGCACCACTGGGATGTCCGGTTCGTCCTTTTCCGTCTGAAGGATGGCCAGGAACGCTTTGATGCTCTCAATCAGGTCCGACGGGTCTCCGTCCAGGCACTCGGCGTTTTTGACCTTTTCCAGCTCTGCCTGGATAAAGTCCACGCCCTCAAGCACCAGGTCGCTCAGCTGCGCGCAGTCGATCTGAGCGGGTTTTTCTTCTCGCAGAAAATAGAAGAGATCCTCAATCGCATGGGCCAAGGACGCTATGTTGCTATATAGCATCATCGCGGATGATCCCTTGATCGTATGCATATTGCGGAATATTTCATTGATTGCGTGGGGCGTAAAGCAGCTTGCCTTTTCACAATTAAGAATCGCCTTTTCGAGCTGCTCGATGTTCTGGGACGTCTCATATATGAACAGATCCAGCATGGGTTCATTCGAAAAAACGCTCTCCAATCCGCTTCCCCCTTCGATGCGTCGATGATTGCTCATTTTGTTCAGTAGGTCATTCCAAACTCCTCAGGACAGTAACAAAATGATCATGGCTAAACGGCTTGACGATAAAGGACTTTGCGCCGTAGGTGATCGCGTCCTTCAAAATCTGCGTCTGCCCCAGGGCCGAAACCATGATGACCTTGACCTGTGGATCGATTTGATGCAAGGCTTTGAGTGTATCTAATCCGTTCATTCCGTGCATGGTAATATCTAATGTCACAAGCTGCGGCCGAAGCCGTACGTATTTCGCGACGCAGTCCATTCCGTTCCCTGCTTCCGCAACGACCGCATAGCCTTCTTGTTCTAGAATACAACGGATGATTCCCCGCATGAAGGCAGAATCATCGACAATCAAAGCACTGATCATTGAGACTCATTCCCGAACCCTTTCCACCTGTTTCGACATAAGAACAGAGCCCGATAAAAAAGCCTTATCCGGAAGAATACAGCAGAACATATGAAATTCCATACCCCTTTTCGGGGTATTTCCCCTTGTTTCGTCATAATTCGATTAGAGCAAGCTCAGACTTTGAGTGGATAGACAGCTTATTGTAGGTGTTTTTTAATATGGTCTTGACAGTAGCTTCCGATATGAACAGCTTGCCAGCAATCTCCTTGGAGCTCAGTCTATCCCGAGCCAGCAAGGCGACCTCCCGCTCTCTGGGGGTAAGCGATGACTTGACAGGCTGGAGCGCCTTACGGATAATGCTTGCGCCCTTCTCCTGGCGTTTACAGAGCGACATCAGGGCTTGAAGATCCGAGGACTCGAAGTGTCGTGCGGTGCTGGTCTCGCCAAGCAAGCTTGCGGTGCTTCCCGAGAGGGAAAATTCTTTATCTTGTATCAAACGGCTTCTAAAAACCTCCGGTAGGGCATCCGCCAGGCCTTCCTGCTGGGCAAATGGCAGATAGAGACGATCAGGCAGTGCCATGGCAAGCGCATGACCGAGCAGCTCCCGAGCCTCACCATGCTTGCCACTGTTGCGCTTGGCTACAGCCAGGTGTATCTGGTGGTACAGCATAGGCAGTTGACAATGCATGCTCTTGGATGTATCTGCAATCAGTAGCGAGAGACCATTAAGCTCATTATACTTTTTTTCCAGTAGCAGGCGGTTTGAGTAGAGCATCTGGGCATACGGAATAACGGGTACATATAAGGTTTTGCGGATGCTCTCCAGGTCGCAAAGCCACGGAGCTACTTTTCCGGGGAGGCTTAGCGTAAGGCTCAGGACCGCAATGCATAAGTCCAACATCCGCAAAACGTAGATGCTGGTATTTTTCTGTGCATAATCTTCCATGTTTTTCACAGCAATGAAGTAGCCTTCTACATCCCCCCGCAGGATAGCGACACGGGCAAGAACCAACTCAGCGCACATACAAATGCTGATCTGCTGATGGCTGCGGGCAGCATAGCTGGCCCGATGGCTCAGCATCTCGGCGTCGTCGTCTTCTCCCCGCATGAGCATTGCCTCGGCCCGCATAATGCTGTTAGCACCGGAGCCATGCCCTCGGGCTAGCTTGCGGTAGTGAGGCAAACACTCGTCCATGAACCGCAGATCATCGTCCAGCTCGCCGATTTCACGCCAGAACATATTGAGTACTGAGATGCCACCGAATGTATACGGAATATCGCCTATGAGGACACTGCTGGGTTCTCCCAGGATCACCCAAGCTGCTTTTCTGCCCTCGCTCATCTTTCTTATGTCGTTATAAGCCGTATAGGATTGCAGAAATACGAATTCACCCTTGATCCTCCGGTGCTCATCAGCGCCTAGATTTCCGATATTTTCGACCACTGAGCCAATAAGGCGGATCAACTTGCGATAAGTTTCGGATTGTCCACTCAACATTGCCGGATAGGCAAACATCAGCATGACATACGGGTATTTGCACAGCGTTTCCTCTGGACATTCTTCCACCACTGCCGCAACGAATTCCATCAGGTTTTTTTCCCTTTGATCGCCCAGATACGCACCGTCAAAAGGTAGTGACAGCAGAGAATCAAAATCTCTCACCTTATAAAAAAGCTGCGCAGCGGGATAAAACTGCGAGATCGCAACATAGGATTGTGCTGCCAAACAAAGTACTTGCCGTTGATACTCCAGCGGCTGATAGTGGTAGAAGCGGTTGCGTAGATAATCCAGTAATATGCTGTGTATGGCATAGACTCCCTTATCGGGAAAAAACCGAATAAAATCGTTGTGCCGAAGCAGCTCCTCAATGTTTCTGGGCAGAATGTCTCCATTGAGCATGATCGTCGCCTGACGAGCGGTGAAGCTGTCCATTACAGAAATCGAGAGCAAAAAGTCCTTCTCCAGCGGCGATAGTCTGTTCCAGATCGCACTCTCCACCAAATGCTCAATGTCGACAACCTGATCAAAGGAGCCGTTTTCCTTATAATTAATGATCTGCAGGCGGATAGCGTACGCCCATCCCTCGGTGCTCGTGAAGATGTGGTCCAGTTCTTGGGCCGATAGATGGACACCCTCCATGCGAAATAAATGGTCGATACCTTTTTTATCAATAAAAAAAGATGATGAATTAATCGTGTGTATGTTATCATTATATACGGTAAATTTCTGCCCCACTCTGAGCTGTTGGGTGATGAAGATCATGTGTAGGTTGGAGCTCCCGTGCATAGAAAAGATATATAACAACTCGCGAGGAATATCGCTATGCATCAGATGGTAATTATCAATAACCAAATAGGTTTCCGTCGTACAGCGGAAATCTCGAAGGGTTTCCATCACGAGCATAAGTGAATCCATTGTTGGATTCTCCAGCCCGCTAAGTCTTGTTGCTACTTCATCGTTTGCATTAGCTAATAATCGGCAGATGCTTTTCCAAGCGATGGATGTAGGTTCGCCAAAGCAAGTGTACCAGTATTCATGGGCACCCGTAGGGAGGTTCTCCCTCAAATATTCACGTACGGCTGTCGTCTTACCACAACCGGACGGGGCTTCAACAACTGTCAAAGGATGTACATGCATTTGACTCAGCTGTCTTTTGAGCTTGTCCGTGAAGTAATACCTGCTGTTCTGTCTTTTTTGCATGCTTGTATTGCTTCCTTAGAGTTAGAGAAATGGCGATAACCTTTATTTGCCTTTCTATTATATGTTTTTGCCACAAAATGTCCGTAACATACGTTACCGAAACATGTAATATCGACACCTGTCCCCAAAAATTATAGGAGATTAGAATGTACACTTACGGGATCGATGTTTTAAAAAACGCACCTCTCTTCGCAGGGCTCAATGATCACTCATTTACAGGGATTATTAAGTGTATTCAGCCTAATATACTATCATTCAAAAGAGGAGAAAACCTTCCTCTGTCTTCCGATGGACTTGCACAGATGGGAATCATAATTGATGGAAGGGTCACATACTATTATGAAAATGCTATGGGTGATAGAATGTTGTTTTATTCAGCAAAACAAGGAGATATAGTAGGGGCACTTGACTTCTTTACAGGGGAAAGGCCATTTCATATTACCGGCGTCGCCGACAGGAACTGTATTATTGCCTATATGAGATCTTCCTTTTTTCATAATCATTACATTTGTGAGAACCGTTGTGGCAATCACCACATTGTAATAATAAACTTTATTCGATTATTAACTCAAAAAAACATATACCTTTATCGGCGAACATTCTTTCTTTCTATGAAGAATAATCGTCAGAAGATTTGCGCCTTTCTGTACGAGCAGTTGAACCTAGAAGGAAATACAGTATTTGATTTACCTTTGAATAGGAGAGAACTAGCTGAATACTTAAACATTCCAAGGCCATCACTATCCAGGGAGTTATGCATATTAAAAGGGGAAGGAATTATTCAGTTCTTTAAAAACACAGTTCGGGTACTCGATGTTCAAAAGATTGAACATAATTCCTATTAATTATGCGTCTAGGCTTCCTTTTTACGGTAGCCACTGCCGCCATAATTTATTGCGGCCTTACACCTCCTTGCTCAGTTCGTTCATCGTCCCAGCAGATGCTAGGAAACCCGCAGCACCTCGGTTATGTCCTCAACTAGGCTCACAGTTACTCTGACGGCACGACCACCATCCCGCCGTGTGAGCGTACCCCTAAGGACAAAGCAACTGTGGAAGGCACCGTGGGGAATGTGTCCAGCCATACTGTCCGCCATCCATAATCAAAAGTTCATCACCCTGCGGGAACTGAACGCGGTTGTCAGGGAACGGCTATACGCCTTTAACCACAAGCCCTTTCAGAAAAAGGATGGTAGCCGGGCAACATGGTTTGCCGAGGAACGGGCCTCGCTTTTGCCTTTGATTCTAGGTCCTTATCCATTGTTTCGAATGTCGTCCAACGCCCGCTACGCACATGATATAATCAATAATATTATGTTCAGGAGATTTCCGGTGGCGGGTAGAATCCTCGTGCACATCCCCCATAGCTCAACGCATGTCCCAGATGACTTGCTTGGCAGTTTCTCCGCCGATCCGCATACGATCCGTAGAAATATCATCACAATGACGGATTATGCGGTGGATCAGCTTTTCGATTCTCCTGTGCATCTATACCGGCTCATATTCCCGGTGAGTCGTTTGATTTGCGATGTCGAGAGATTTCGAAACGATGCCGATGAAATCATGGCCAGCCGCGGCATGGGAACTGTATACACCCATGGCGCGTATGGTGAAGTGCTGCGTCCCTATAGCGAAGATCTACGTTCCAGTATCCTGACCCGGTATTATGATCCTCATCATCAGAAATTATTGTCTATGGTGAGTGAAGCCATTGAGGAAAACAAGCTTTGTGTAATCGTAGACGCCCATTCGTTCCCCTCAAGTCCCTTGCCTACTGAATTAGACCAAGGTACGGATCGGCCTGATTTCTGCATCGGAACGGATGAATGCCATACGCCGCTTGGGCTATCGGCCTCGGTCCAAGACTACATACAATCATTGGGGTTCTCAGTCAACATAAATAAGCCGTATCAAGGAACGATGGTCCCGCTTCCTATGCTCGGTACTACGGCTCCAGTCCGGTCGATCATGATCGAGGTGAATAGGCGCCTCTATATGGACGAGGCCAATCAGCAATTGATTCCCCGCTTTGTCGAACTGAAGGATATGCTGGGAGCATTGCTGGATACAATCGACGAGTGGGCGAAGCAGAACTGATCACCCCGGTGCAGGCTAGTGTTGGCACTGTAATAACACAACGCTCAATCTATTGCCCCTAGGGTTCAGTGACATAATAAAACGAAGTGGGCCCCCCTACCCTCTGGTAGAGAGTTTAGGTAAAAGAAAAGCACCCCGTTTTTTGGGATGCACCTCTTCGGTGGTTGCGAGTTAAACTTCTAGCGCAATCACACCCATATACCCATACTCTACTATGCCAAATTATACACGACTATAATCTGATTGAAATCGGATAAAAATTACTAATTCAGTACTATATTGTGATCGTTTCGTCAGTTTGCTAATAATACGCGGCTTAATCCCTTGTCAGAAGGATTGGAGTTTAAATAACACATAGTTGGACTTCTCTTTCCTATTGAGGTAAACAACCGGATAGTCCACCAATTAAGATTGCTATATCATTATCTTTCCGCTCCCCTGCTTCTCTTCAATGTCCGCCCTACTATGTCCCAGTCATAATTGCCCGTGACTGTGATTGTGGCATCGTCGCCTAAGAATTCATACGTAAAGACCATCGGGAAAGCCTGCAAATCAAAAACATCAGGCCCGATGCAACTCATACTGATGTGCGTAAACCAATCGGGACTCAGGAAAAGCTCGCCATTCTCGCAGATGATTGTAGCGTCCACATGCACGCCAGGCTCATTGTACTCGAACACGCCGCTGTAGCGCTCCGGATGGTCAACGGGAAGAAACTCCCGGTAAAAATTTCGAATACCCAGAAAGCTGCAAATCTGCTCGTGATAGGCGTCCCAGTCCTCGCCCGTGGTGTCAACGGCCAGTTTCTTCCCCTGATAGCCGGCGAAGATACTGCGCGCGAGCGTCTGGTAGTTCGTCTCGTCGGCAAAATCATAATTCTTTACCGAATCTGTGATGATGCTCTCCCAACGCTTGCCGCGAATAGCGAAGGCTTTGCGGAAGCTCGCTGGCACATCTGGGCGGTAGAGGTGAATGATGTGAGGGTTGGCCGGTGCGAGAAGCTCGAAAAGTCTGTCGTAGTAGGCGCGAATTTTATCTTCCGGGTAGCCGCCGGGGATAAAATAGCGCACGATGTTCTGAAACAGGCAGCCCTCCATGACATAAACGCCGCCCTTATGCGTCATCTCGCCGATAAGCGCCTCCCAACGTGCGTAGGTGTCGGCGATATTTGCTGCCATACCCTCTGTCGTGTTCAGATCACCAACGGTGAATTCACCACCGTCCGCCCAGCGGATGGGGTGGTCCTTCATCTCCTCGTGCAGCCACTCGTGAGGAATACCGTTGCATGTGTATTGATACGATACGTTCTGGGATGTCGTCGATTTACCACAGCCACTCATGCCGCATATGATGACTAATTTTGCTTCTTTCATTATAACCTCAACATAGCGCCCAAATGGGTATATTTATTCCGTGTTCAAAACCCGTAGTTCCGAAAACTCGTCTATTGTGGCGCTGGGAAGATACCACCGGAATGGCAACCGTATCTTCAGCGCAAATGAAAACCACCGACAGCAGCGTTGCGAGCGCCGGTATCAGCGCGCATATCTTCCCCCCCAAGCTAAATCCTCTATCTGCTGGATGGCATCATGACCTGGTTAAATATCTTCCGTCAGTATCCGAAATTACATTAATACAATATTGCGATAAGGTTAAACAGTGCGTGAAGGAGCATAGCCGGATATACGCTCTTTGTCTTTGCCCGAAGATACCCCATACCTGCCCCTGCTATCGCGGCGAACGCCATCTGCAGCAGAACAAACGAAACTGGATGAACAAGCACATTGCTTACATGTGCAAGGCCGAAAGCGACTGAACTGAATATTACTGTGAGCGTAACTGCCACTTTATCGTGGAACAACTTACCAAACGCATTATAAACAAGGGCAAATATCACCCCTCGCCACATCATCTCTTCGCTAACTGGAACAAGTATCATTTCAACCGCCCAATTAGCGCCGCTGTATGGCGTCCTTGGTGTCAGAGCCAGACAAATCGCAGTAAATGCACAAACTGCTATGGAAACGACTAAAACCAGCTTCCATTTCCTTAAGCTTTTTCCTACCTGAAAACCATAAAAACGAGGATTAAATATTACAATTGTTAACCCTATTCCTATTAAAAACGTCGAAAAAACTAAGGCGCTTGAGAAGGCGTCTTTGATATTAAGAAACCCGTTTACCCATTGATAGTAATAATAGTTTCCAAATGCAAGTACTACCGAAGCGGTACAAGCTGCAATAAGAACCAGAAAGGACAGTGACCATTTAGCGATCTTGCTCATGATTTCTCCTATTAATCAACGTAGTTTGACTGTCCCTAGCCCTCCACCATGAACCTAGACTCTTTCTAGATCTCCAATATAAATGCTTCCGGGCCAAGCAGTTAAACCAAGATGGGTGCCGTCTACAATGACAAACGCTCTACCCCCATACTCACAGAACCTCCCTCAAATCTTCATAACTAGCCCTTTATGACTCCGCGCATCAAAGAATCCGCGCTTTATGAAAATGAGGTAAGAGTACTAGAAAAGACCGTAACTACGGGCTTTTCTATCGTTGTACTTGATTACAGCATTTAGTCAAGGTTCACGCAACTACTTCGCCGTCTTTCAGCCTGATTATCCGATTCCCATATTTCGTCGACTCCTCAGAATGAGTAACCATTAAGATTGTTATACCCTTCTCTTTGTTGATCCTTTTTAATAGCTCCAAAATCTCGGTTCCGGTCTTGCTGTCAAGGTTCCCTATCGGCTCGTCAGCGAAGAGTACTATAGGATCGTTGATCAGGGCCCGGGCAATCGCTGTTCTCTGCTGTTCCCCGCCGGAAAGCTCCTTGGGCGTGTGGTCCCTGCGGTGCAGAATCCCCACGGCCTCCATGAGCTCGTGGGCCTTCTTCTGCACATCAACCCTCTTTTTACCCTCGAGCAGCGCGGGCAACATTACGTTTTCCTCCAACGTCAGGTTGTCGATCAGGTTGTAGGCCTGGAAGACAAAACCGATGTCGTTGCGCCGCATTTTGCTCTCCGCTTCGTCGTTCAGCGACTGAATCTCGACGCCGTTAACACGGATCGTGCCGCTACTGGCTCGGTCCAATCCGCCGACCAGGTATAATAGCGTGCTCTTGCCGGAACCGGAGGGTCCCATGATAGAGATAAACTCGCCCCGGCCCACTTCCAGGTTGATGTTCTTAAGCACCTCGACCGAGTCCTTCCCCAGCTGAAACGACTTACGGACGTCCTCTGCCACGATCATTTTATCCATTGATACCTGCTCCTTTACTCATATTTGATGCTCTCGATGGTACTCAGTTGGCTGCTCTTCACGACCGGTATCGCGGAGATGGCCAGCATAGACAAGATGCCGGCTGTGGCCATCACGACCATTTCCTTCCACGCCAGCTGAACCGTTACCTTACCCCACAGCACGCCGACCGCCGCCGGGATCGCAGAGGACAGGATGAACACACAAGCAAAACCATAGAGCACACCGAGCACGCCCATCGCCACGGCCTCTGCTACAAGCATACGGTTCATGCTCCTGCGGCTCATGCCGATGCTGCGGTACAGCGCGAAGCTGCGCTTGCGCTCGATGAAGGACGCCACCAGGTTATTCACGATGCCGATAATGCCGATCAACAACGCCAGGTAACTGTAGCTCTTAATAGCCGCGAACATCGATTGCACCTTGTCGGCGTTGGCAGCCGTCTTTTCCTGCTTGGTTTGGATGGTGATCACATCCTTGGTGAACGCACGCTTGATGTTGCCCGAAACCTGTACCGGGTCTCCGGCAGCCTTCACGTTAATGTAGTCGTAGTCCGCCACGCCCATGTCCGCACGGTAGTTTTCCGCTGAGATGTAACCGACCTGCCCGATGCCCAGGTTCGTCTCGACAAACCCCGTTACCTTATAAGGTATGTCCTTGCTTCCCAACTGCAACACAAGCGAGTCGCCGAGCTTCAGCCCCAGCTTGTCCTTCATTACGTTGGATGTGATGAGGTTCTTCCCCTCGTTCAGACTCGCGATGGACTCGCGGTTCTCATCCAGCAGGCCCACGGGCATGGTGTCGAAGAACGCCACGTCTTCAATGCCGATTAGCATGTTCATATAGATGCCGTAGTTCCCGACCGGTGCGTGGGTCAGGTAGTAGCCTTCACAGGATTCCACGCCATCCACCTGTTTCAACTTATCGAGTGTCTGACGGTCAGAGTGACGTAGCGTGACCTCCACGTCGAACTGGTTGTCCCGCTCCAGGGCCGCCAGCAGGTCGCTGCCCATTGTATTGAACATTGACGCCATAAAGGCTACGATCGCGAGCGATGCACTGAACAGCTGGATGTTATTCATCAGGCTCCTGTTGTCGCGGATGTTGCGGATACCGAGCTTCTCGCTACGTCCCAGGAACGGCAGACCTTCTGCCAGCCTCGAAAAAAGCCGCGTCAGGAAAGGCACTACCGGCACAAGGCCGATCAAGCCGCCGGTAATTAGCGAGACCGCGATCATCATGCTCGTGAAGCTGCCGCCCAGGAACTTTGGCACCACGGCGCACAGCGCCAGCAGCACAAGGCCCACGATCCACAGCTTACCCTGCCTGCGCGCGCCGCGGGCAAAGTCGTTTAAAATGATACTCTTGATAGGTGTCTTGGTAAGCCGCAGTATCGGCAGGACGGCACTGGCCACCGTGAGGACCATCGACGTTAACACAGTGACGGCAACCTGAATGGCGCCGAACATCACAGTGGTGTCCGGCAGCACGTTCTCGTACTGCTTTTGGATGAACAGCAATACGAAAACGCCCAGCACACAGCCGATCAAACCGCCCACGGCTCCAATGGCCGCGCTTTCTGTCAGCAAGATGCGGTTGATGCGCCTGCGGGTGCAGCCGATGCTCCTGAGCGTGCCAACGGTTGGGATGCGCTCCATTGTGATCAGGTTGAAGGCCGTGAAGATGATGAACACGCTCATGAAAATCACGACGATTGATGAGACATTGAAAGGAAGAACATAGTTTTGCGTTTCGGCGGCGATTAGTTCGTCGTTGATGCCGTACTGCACGTCGTATTGGTCAAGGTCCTGCCGCAGTGTCTGCATAACCTCGATCCGGTCCGTCCGGTCCTTTAATTTCATGAATACGAGGTTACAGGAACCGCCGAAGGATTCCGATAGCATTTGCCTTGGTGCCAGGATGTAGCCGCCGTCAGCCTTTTCGCGCAAGAACAGGCCCTTGGGCTGGCTAACGCCGGCAATGGTAAAGTCGCGGGGCGTGCCGTTAAACTCCATTGTCATCGTGTCGCCGGCTTTCAATCCGTACAGGTCAGCAACTGTCTTGCCGATAATGATCTTGTCGCCCGTCCAATTGTCGAAAGATCCCTGCTCCAGCGCCACGGGGTTTTGCAGGTTGTAATCAGCAATGTCCACACCCAATATCGTGAAATAATGCATCTGATCCACGCTGGGGGCGTAAAGAGCCTTTTGCTTGATGTACTCATGTCTGTATTCGAATTGCCCGTCATAGGCGTCAAGCTTTCCGGTGTCGATCCATTCTTCGGCCCCCACGGCCTTTTTTGTCTCGACATAGAAGTCGGCGCTGCCGGCCCAGCGCACAGAGGCGTCATGGAACCGCTGCGTCACCGTCAGGGAGAAACACTCGTTAGCAAAGATCAGCGCGGCCGATACAGCGATGGAAAACAACACGAGGAACGTCCTTGCTTTCTTAGCTGTCAGACTGCTGAGAAGGGTCTTTAGGATCAGGCTCATGGTGGCTCCACCTTTAGCAAAAAATTAGATAGATGAAAAACAATTTAGATAATAAAATTCTACAATATGTTTCAACATAAAACAATCAGTGGGAATGTTTGAAAATTCTTGTATCTTTTTGTATTTTGAGATGGCAATCCAATGGTTGACTGAGTAGCAACCGCTCTTGGAGTCCAGAGAATGTTGTTAATAACACGAAGCTCCTGCCCCCTCTCCATTCGGCCAGCTCTGCACATAACACGCAATTGAGGCCCGTACCTTAATAAGATAGAGTCTTCAATTTATATGAAGGTTGGCTCGCTCTCCAGCGTGCTGTTATGCCTATACCACGCATTTGGCAATATAAATAAATATTGCTCCGAAATCCATTTTGAATTCTCAGAAATGTCTTTTTTACCACCAACACGTAAAGCACGACAAGGCAATTCTTCTATCCATTGTTCATGTATACCCGCAATTCACGTAGGGACAGTAATAGCGCTCTGGTACGACAGTTTTCGCAAAACGGAAACATTCTCCGAATACACATTGGCAAATTCCGTCAAAAAAAGTCAAGCAATATATGTTGAAAACGTCTTGTTTTTTATATGTCAGCATGTTTATAATAAACTTATATATGATATTTAATAATTCTTTATGGCGATAAACATTGTCTTTCAAATATAAAGCAGCTTTTTTACAACAGGTGAACCGACAACGAAAGATTAAAGATTCCCGAACCGGCCGGGGATAGAATACAAAGAAAGGGATGAGTCCTGTGAAGAGACGCACAGCCATGATCTGCGCCTTTCTCATGGTCTCCGTGGCACTCACAACGGCGGCCTTAGCGGCATCCTTTGGCGTCTATGTTCCCGGATATGGCGCCGGCTCAACGACCTCCGCGGTGAACAAAGACTTTTCAGGAAATGCGCACGCCAGAGTCAACAGCTATGAGGGTCAAATCCAGTCCGGATCCTTTCGGCTCTATGAATCCACTTCTGCGGTGTCAAGTCAGGTTAGTTGGGCTACCGGCCAGGAAAAGTCCATAGCCTATTATGCCGGATCTGGATTAGTCAACCACAGTTATAAACTGAAGGTCTATTCCAACTCCCTGGAGCCGAACCAAAGCAGTTCCGCCTCAGGCACCTTTACACCGTGACCGACAAAATATGAGGCAGGGGAAGTAGCCGGTGCTTCCCCTTCATTTAATTCTACCCATTCGGTGCCGCCGATGAGCACAAATGGGTTACAACTGGCAAGAGCTAGGGCTACGATATGGCCACGGAATAGCGAAAGCGAGCCGGCACCGCTGGGTGTTACCCCCGCCCGATGGCGACCCAATAACGAATAGGTATTGAGGATCGAGAAGGTAGAGTACATGAGCAGTCATTTCAGAAAAGGATTATCCGTGTTTCTGGCAGTAGGCAGCTTGGTCTTTTTTTTGGTTTCCTGTCAACAGGCCCCCACCACCCAGCCGTGGGACAGGGAAACGGGGGCACCGGTCGATACCGCCCCGGCAGGCGAAACACCGGAAAAGATTGCCCAAACGAAAGAGGCCCAGCAAACCCAGGCGCCCGCGGAATCCACGCATCCTTCGGCTTCCCAATCCCCGGAACCCACCCCGACCCCCGTTCCTCTGAACTTTGTTCCGGTGGGCAAGGTGAAGGAAGGCGTTCCCGACCATCTGAAGGAGGAGCTTCAACTCAGCGGATGCACCGTCCGCATAGACGCCGACGTCCTGGTGCGGCCCAGGGAACCCAAAAGCTGCCCTATTTATCGGGTGAAGCCATACCAGTATGATCCGGAGAAGATCGTCCAGCTCGTCTACGGGAAAGACGCCGACGACGCGCTGGCTTTTGACAAGGCCGCTCCCAAGCCTTCAGATCGGCCGGACTTACACGACTATGAAATAGACGGCTTATACGCCAATGTGGACAATTATCAGGGAATTATGGGTATGCTCCATCACCTCCCCCTTTATTTGGCGGCGATCCTGGAGGACAGGAAGAGTCTGGATACGTCTGAGGATCCCCGCGTGATCCCCTCGGGGAAATGCGACGCCATTTCTTTTTCCAGCGAAGAGGCCATACAAAAGGCCGTATCCTACGTGGAGCCCTTTAAGCTCCCCGTTGACTTGACCCTTCCCCGGATCAAAGCCTATCAATGGCATGATTTCCAGTATTATGAGGTCATTTTTGAGCAGCTCTACGGAGGGATTCCGGCCTACACCAACTCATTTGCAACCAGCCTTGATGTGAGTATCGAAACCGGATATGTTTACGTGAGGATCTGCCAAGAGGGGATTATGAACGTAAAGGCATACTTAACCCAAAACTCGGAAGTGGAAGCGGAATACGATAAGGTTATCGACTACAATACGGCCTATAGACTGTTTAAGGAATATTTGTCGGACAAACTGACCTACTTCTCCGTGGCTGAGACTGGCCGTGCGGAAATTGGCATTGTGGAGATCGCCTTCGCCTATTACGCCGTGGCGCCGGAGGACTTCGATGGCAGCCAGTGGTTGATGGTGCCCTGCTGGGTCTTCCTGGACAGCACGAGGAACAATGTGACGTCGTTCGCGATCAACGCGCTGGATGGTACTTTGATGCCGAACTAAGCAAACGAAGGGAGGGCTGCCGGATGCATATGGAAATGGCGGAGCAGAAACGAAGCGTTGGAAAGACGCTCCCCGCGCGGCAGGGCAGCATGGCAAGGGTGCTGCGGACGGAACTGCGTAGGGCCTTTGGGGGCTGGTCCGTTTGGGCAGGGGCAATGCTTATGTTCGGGGTCCTGGTCTTCCCGGTGGCCACCGATATCTTTCAAGGCGGTAATCCGTCTGCCTCTAACGCAATAGAAAGATTCCTTCTCGCATTTGTTACCTCGGGAGCGCCTTTTCTTGCGCCTGTCATCTGCTGTCTGCCCATGGGGGTGTCCTTTTGCGACGACTGCGCGACAGGGTTTGGCCGCGCGATGATACACCGCACCGGCATGGGCCGCTATCTGATAGGCCGGATTCTTGCAACCGCATGTTCTGGAGGATGTACGCTGTTCCTGGGTATGGCCCTGTACGTAGGGTTTTGTTTGCTGGTGTTCACCGGAAGCGCCAACGATCCGAACGTAACGGGTACTCTGAACGCCTACAGGGATTCCGGCGTATATGCCTGGCTGCCCGAGGATTTGGACGCCGGTTATTGGCTGATGGCGGCCTATGCTGTGCAATATTTTCTGTGGGGGACGGTATGGGCGGTGGCTGCTCTGGCCATCTCGGCCTTTGTGGCCAACCGTTACGCTGCCCTGGCCCTGCCCTTTATCTTTGCAAATGCACTATGGTTTCTTTTCGCGCGGCTAAAGTTGTACCTTTTCGCTCCCTATAGTTACCTCCATCCCGTATGGTTTTTTTCCTTCTACTGGGAGGTGCTGCTGGGACTGGGGATACAGATGGCGCTGTTCGCCGGGCTGTTTTATCTGGCGGGAAGGAGGCGTTTACTGTATGGCTGACAGGCAAATCGTAGGCCGGGTGTTCCTGATGACGATGGGAAAATGGATCATGGCTCCCAAAGCCATCCTCACGGCACTGCTGCTGATCATCTTTTGCCTGATACTGGGTAATCCCCTGTATACCTATGCCGATGAGAAGGCGCAGGCCCTCAACGTGCTGGAACCCTACCTTTGCTTATTACAGTCGGTACAGGTCATGCTGGTGTTCTCGGCCTGTTCCACCATTTTGTTCTGCGACGCTCCCTTCTTTGAACTGGGGCAGGCCGAGATCCTGTACCGGGTGGGCAGGTTCCGGTGGTATGCGGGCAAGGTGCTGTATATCATGGTTTCGGCGGCGCTGTTCCAGCTGTTTTTGCTGGCAGCCCTGATCCTTCTGACGATGGGCAACGGCTTCTGGGGCAACTACTGGAGCCAGCCGGTCTTTTCCCTGTCCCAGGGATATGCCGGCGGCCCCATCTTCACGCTGCCCTACGGCATGATCCGTGCGATGACGCCCTATGGCGCCGTGGCGGAAACCTTCTTTTTGTGCTGGCTGTTCAGCTGCCTCACGGGGATGATCCTGTTTCTGGTCAACCTAAAATTCAAACGGATCTTTGGGTACCTGATCGTTTCACTGCTGTGCGTCATGGGGATTGTGGTGAATACCGGTGGCGGCGACATCCTGCCCTTTTGGCTCTCGCCGCTGCACTACGCCATGCTGGCGTATCAGAAGTACGGTCCCGGCAGCCAGTATATCCCTTCCATAACCGCCTCCCATCTGGTTTTGGGCCTTCCACTGCTGGCGCTGCTGGTCCTTACCTACCGGGGGTTGACCCGGCATAGCTTTCAGTTCGGGGAATGATGAAATGAATCGAAAGAGCGCGGGAAAAATTAGCCTGGGGGAAGTCTTTCCTTGGCCGGTGGCACTGCTGTCGGCCGTGCTTGCCGCGATGGTATCCTTTGCCATGATCGATTTTTTTCGCCAGCCGTATGTTCTGGGCGAATGGCTCAATGTGCTAGGGGGAAGCAGATCGGTTGTGGATCCCCCTCCCTTTGAGCTGCTCCAATGGCTCATGATCGTGGCTCTCCCCATCTACTTCGTGGGAGCGTATCTGGAGCAAGAAACTAGGCGTAGGCTTCCCTTCGTTTTGTGCAGGAGCCTTTCCTACGGCAGATGGTGGCTGCGCATCATCAAAGGCATCCTGCTGGGCTGTCTGGCCCACACGCTAATTTTCTTTCTCGTCCCCACATTGGCCGTTATGGCCTTCGGGGGAGGGCTGCTTGGGTCGGGAGGAGCAACACTCAAAGAAGCCATGACGCCCGTGGTGTTCTTTCTCTATATCGCCATGACGGCCATCCTCCAGGCTCTGCTGTACCTGCTGTGGGAAGATAAAAGAATCTCCTTCGTTGTGATCGCTTTTCTTCCGATACTCAGCTATCTGCTGTGTTATGCATCCCCCCAGTTTGCCGTCTGGTTTCCGGGGAGTTGGGGAATGGCTTGGCGGTACCTTTCGCTGGTGGATGTGGAAGGCTCAGGTCTTGTAGGAAATCAGTACTACATCATCATTCCCATAGAGCTGCTGGTATGCGCAGGGATGTATTGGATAGGAAAAAAGATCATCGGACAAAAAGGTATCGTGGCTTCGGAGGATTAGTTCACCGAACGGAAGGGAGGACCATTATGGAACCTATCATCATGGTGGAGCATGTGACCAAGAGGTACAAGGAAGGAACGGTATTGAAGGATGTGACCGTCTCCTTTGAAAAAGGAAAAATCCATGGCATCATCGGCAAAAACGGTTCCGGCAAGAGCATGCTGTTCAAGACGATTTGCGGCTTTGTGCGGGCCGACCAGGGACGGGTGACGGTCAACGGCCAGGTCGTGGGCAAGGATGTGGACTTTCCCGACGATCTAGGCGTCATCATCGAAACCCCCGGCTTTCTGCCCTATTACAGCGGCTTCAAGAATCTGACGCTGCTGGCCGGTCTCCGGGGCCGCATCGGGAACAGGGATATCGAAGAGGCCATGACGTTGGTAGGGCTGGATTACAAGAGCAAAAAGTCGGTGCGCAAATACTCCTTGGGCATGAAGCAGCGGCTGGGGATCGCCCAGGCGGTCATGGAAAATCCTTCCATACTCATCCTCGACGAACCCATGAACAGTTTGGACAAGAGCGGCATTGCCGATGTCCGGGAGTTGCTGAAGAAGCTGTGCGGTCAGGGCAAGACCATCCTGCTGACCAGCCACAACCATGAGGATATCGAGCAACTGTGTGATACGGTGTGCGAGATGGAAGCAGGGGAGCTGACCATTGGGCAACCAGCATAAAAAATAGCGGCCTTTTATATGTGAGCACAGACTGCTATGCATGAAAAAGGGTGCCCCGATATCACGATCTTGTCCGTTGTGAACTGAGCGACGAGTTATCGGAGGAGGTGCAAACCATGTCAAAAAGGGGGAAAGGATTCTTGGCCTACTTTGTTAATAACATCCAGGTTAGGAACTACTCTTTGAGGTCAGCTGTTGTTAATAACATACAATTCGGCAACCACTCTTGGGGACCGGTGGTTGTGAATAACACGAAGCTCCCGTCCCTCTCCATCCGGCCAGCTCCGCTGATAATACGCAATTGCGGCCCATCTCTACTCCGGCGGCCTCAATCCTTATCTCGCTCTCCAGGGGATATGTGTTATGCTCATAATGGCCAGTTGAGCGATTTCAGCCAGCCATAACATAATGGGAAATTCAAACTCTTATTAATAATCCTGCTGATATGGATAAAGGAGAACTCATATTTGAATAATATGAATCAATGAATCCTGACACAAATATGATATAAATTAACCGTTCTGCCCGAACGACTGTGACTAGTTTTCATTATCTTTAATTCCGAATACCCATATTCATCATCAATGCTTGTGTCTGACGAAAGTATCGGCGAAGGGTAGCTGTAATTCGATACGTAGACAGAATACTTTCCCCAAAACGAGGCGAAGTCTGCGACTTTTACATATGATAGGCATACGTTGAACTTATTTCCCGATGTGTCATATGAAAACAGCTTGTCTAAATGTTTATTGATGTAGCTTTTATCCATGGAATCAAGGTTCATAGCCTCAACGACAGTAAAAGGCAGCCCATCTCTGGAAACGAAAATGTCTATTTCTCCAGAATCCTTCCCAGTCGAAGAACTGCCACGTCTGGTTTGATCTTTTACAGTATAACCTATAGCACCAAGTATATCGCCGATGTAATCATTACGCTCATCTTCGCTTGAATTGGAATAGAGTTTTCTTGCTTGTAAATTTAGACAAGCTATGACTAAATTCTTAATAAAAGCCTCCTGTGAACCATCTTTTGTAAATTCCAAAGATAGGGTTTTGATGCTATTTTTCAGCATGATAACGAAGATGTTACTGCCATCGATGCTGATATTTCCACATTCAACTTCAATCTCAAGAGAGATAAGGTTTAGCGCAGTTTTAATTGGTTCTTTTATGCTATGAATTATCGTATGACTTACCCCATTGACTGTGTAGCAATCTATAAGTTTCGTTACCCCCATCACAACATATCCATATTCTTCGGTATTATTAAGCGCTTGAAGCATAAGTAAAGCCAATTCATATGGTTTTAGCTCCATGCCTATACCAACTAAGTTTTTAGATGATGTTGTACTTAACAATTCTCTGACTATATCTCTATCAATGGTCATCCTTTAAGCTCCTTAATGGAATTTTGTTTACCCCTGTCAATTTTAGTATTCTGCCAAGTGTAATTTTTTTGGGGATTGGGTCAGCCTCACTTTCTACCCACAATTCGCAGTCCTTATCAAAATCCAACAAATCTATCTCAGTATCGTAGTACAAAATTACTTGCTCAAAATCAGAAGGTCTGGCGATGATATAAACTTCATGCCCTAACTTGCGAACGCGGAAAATAGTGTTGCCGATGAATTGAAGGTTTTCTTTGTCGAATGTATAGTCATCATGCTCATATAAATAATTTATGATATTGTTTTTTGCGCGGTTAAGTATTTTGGTTACATAATTAAACAATTCAGGGTCGCTTGTGGAATGATGAATTTGAGCAGAACCAAATACATTATTTGACAACGCCTTTCGAAGTTCTTCTTCTGATGTTATTCCCCATTGGGCAAGCAATTCTTTTGAGATACTGATAGTTCCGCTATCAGTTGTCCCCGTTACGGAATAAGATGCAAGAATGGTTGTTAATTCATTTATATCAGCTACGTTATACTTTTTTAGAACTTCATCATACTTCTCCGTCTTTGCCATGCTTTCGGAGATTTCATCGTCATCATAGAACCAATGGATATTCTCTATTAGCTCTTTGAAGCACTTGCTAACCCTGCTATCTTTGCGATACTTTCTAAGCCAAGCGGAAGTGGCTCTAAATGTTTCCCACCCCTCGAAGCTCAGTTTGCTTATTGTTTTACTATTGTTGCGAACGAAAGCAGTAATTGCCGGAGCAACATAGTCAAGCGATATGATACGGTTTGAAGGTAATTCAAGAAAAATCCCATTACATAGCATCTTTTCCCTTATGTCAGTTCCCGAATACATAGCCGCATCTTTCAAAACATCATTAACGCTACCATCATCAAGGAAGATTTCACTCTTACGCATAAAGACACCATGTTGGTTGGGCAATATAGCATATTTGTCAAGCAGACTCTCGTCCTCACAATTCTTAAAATGATTTGTTAATTCTGAAATCCACCCGGCAATTTCATATTCGTTTTGAAAATCGTAACGCCCAACGACACCATTGATGTCATTGCAAGAGCTAAAATCAATGCAGATTTTCTCTCTCCAAAAACTCAATGCGTCAGACAAAATTCTTTCGTTATAATAAGGAACTCTGCTGGTCTGATTGAAATAATCAGGATACAAACTTTTAGCTAATTTGACAAACTCGTTTTGCTTTGTGTTATTTGTTGCACGGATATTTATAATGCTCTTGTAAAATTCAACACTCGTTTTATTATCCATTCGTGCTTGAATTAGCTCAGAGAAAACATTCTTCAAGCCTAATTCTTGCAGACCTTTCAAATGTGTTTTTATCACTCGATTATCGAGCAATCTTTCTCTAAAATCAATACCTGCTATAAGTGCTATATCCTTGTATGTTTCGCCAATATTATTTTCAACAAATATTTTATCCAAAGACATAAAAACGCCATGTTGATTGGGTAGTATTGATGGATTGCGTCCTAACTCTGCTAAAAAACTATCAGAGCTATGATAGAAAAGTCCGATTAGCTCGTTCAGCCATGACATTGCATCACAATCAAGCTGGTTTTCTAACTCGCTAATGCTTTCGTACCCCTCGACCTTTTTTACTAAATCAATGACACCGAAGTTTCGGCAAATAACCCACAACGAGTTGTACCATTGTTCCATCTCGTCTTTTTGGGTCATCATTACGGGCATTAATCTATTTGACAACTCCCAGACTTTATTTCTAAGTTCAGGAGTCTCCTCTTTCATAATAAAAATGTTTGGTTCTTCCCAATCATCATAAAGCGAACAGACATCCCCCAAACTATTCTGAATGAACGGTGTTGTTCTTATATGCTCTTTGATTGGATCAATAAGCTCTTGCTCAACCCATTCCGCGTCGAGCCAATATTTTTCAGATTGTTCACATATCCTAACGATATTATAGAGCTCTTTATAACCTTTCATTATAAAATAATCGAGCATAGTGTTATAGAGAGATATTGCTCCTAAAATTCTGTTTTTGTTTTCGTTTGAATCGCCACCTTCGCGACCTGATTGAACCAAAGGGATACCATCGCGAGGCTCGGTTGGGTTAAACATGGGACTATTGACTACTATCGGAAAAGAGAAACCATTAGTTCCCAACAGTGGAAAATCGCAAAATATACGCGGCAAGTCATCGTGAGGTCTAAGCAAGAATTTATCTTTGCCTTTTGTTTTTATTTCTGTAGCTATTGAAACTAAATCGCTCGACAGCACAAATACATACCTATCTTCTACGGTTGTTTTCCCATCACGAAAAGTTGAAAAATGAACATGAGTAACATTGGCTGATTCAAGCTCTACTGCTACCTTTTCCCCTCTGCTAATTACTCTTTGAAAATTATCAACCTTGATGGTTATTGTGTTTAACTCCTGTACAAATGCAAATACATACGGAATCGAAACAAGAAGATTTCTCAACCCGGAAACAGCTGTTTTAACCCCAATTTCATCGAGCTCGTATATGAACTTAGTGTTCATTTGAGTTTCGTCAACATCACACTCTATCCCATTGTCAAGCATATCACAGCTGTTGCTTATTGCGTCCTTTATTGATGCCTTGTCTTGACCTGTCCTATCTAATAGTGTTTGGAAGAAGCGAGAAGTTTCGCCATCGTCTTGCAAGTAGCTATGAACCTGCACTTTCTCAGAAAGTAAATGGGTTGTTAAAAATCCCGTACCGAACTTACCGGTTGATTTCTTTTTGTTCTCAGCCGTCAATGAGCGTTCTTTTGATGAAACCTGTTCTATCAAAAACACAATGTTTTCGGTTGTGAACAGCCGTCCATTATGACTGAATTCAATAGTTTTATTGGCTTCACTAAACTTAATTTCAATATCTACTAAGCCACTTGAGTTTACAACATCTTTGGCATTTTGAATCAACTCCCATATCCATCTGTAAGACGTGT
>JAEYPH010000003.1 GCA_023410875.1 Bacillota bacterium
TCCTTCTTGTTGCTTGCGGTTGGCAGACCTGCTTGCATCCTATCAGAGTGTGCGAAGGATGGCTACTTATAGCTGGAAGCTTCCCTGAACCCCCAGCCTAGCTGGGGGTTTTCGTTTCACAAGAAAACCCGCCTGCCACAATTGACAAGCGGGTGGATACGTTCGCTTTGAGAGAATCTTAGTCGTGCGTCGCGATCGGAGAAGTCATGCTGGCCGCGATCTTGATACCGGGGCCCATGGTCGAACTCACGACGATGGATTTCAGATATGTGCCCTTGGCCGAGGCCGGCTTGGCGCGGATGATGGCATCCATCAGCGTGTTGTAGTTCGTGAGCAGCTTCTCAGCGCCGAAAGAGGCCTTGCCGATCGGCACGTGGGCTATGCTGGTCTTGTCGATGCGATACTCAACCTTACCGGATTTGATCTCGGAAACGGCGCGACCGACGTCGTTGGTCACGGTGCCGCTTTTGGGGTTGGGCATCAAACCCTTGGGGCCGAGCACGCGGCCCAGCTTACCCAGGATTCTCATCATGTCCGGCGTGGCCACGCACACGTCGAATTCAAACCAGTTCTGGCTGGTGATCTTCTCGACGTATTCCTCGGCGCCTACATAGTCGGCGCCGGCTTCTTCTGCGGCGCGGGCGGCGTCGCCCTTGGCGAACACGAGCACGCGCAGCACCTTGCCTGTGCCGTTGGGCAGCACCACGGTGCCGCGCACCTGCTGGTCGGCCTGGCGGGAATCGACACCCAGACGGATGGAGAGCTCAATGGTCTCGTCAAACTTGGCCTTGGCGGTGTTGCAGGCCAGAGCCAGCGCTTCGGCGGCGGCATACTGCTGCGTGCGGTCAAAAAGCTTCGCGCTGTCCTGATATTTCTTACCCCTGTACATGGTTCAAACCTCCCTGTGGTCTTAACGGAATCGCTTCCTCCCACCGAATACGCCCCTGAGGGGCGGAATGCTTACGATCAGTCGTCCACCACGACGACGCCCATGCTGCGGCAAGTGCCGGCGACCATGCTCATGGCTGCCTCTACGCTGGCGGCGTTGAGGTCAGGCATCTTGATCTCAGCGATCTTGCGCACCTGAGACTTCTTGATCTTGGCGACCTTGTCCACATTGGGTTTGGCAGAGCCGGTTTCCAGGCCGATTTCCTTCTTGATGAGGTTGGCGGCCGGGGGCGTCTTGGTGATGAACGTGAAGGAACGGTCTGCAAAAACCGTGAGCACGATCGGGATGACCATGCCGACCTGATCCGCAGTGCGGGCGTTGAACTCCTTGCAGAAGCCCATTATGTTGACGCCGTGCTGGCCCAATGCCGGGCCGATGGGCGGCGCGGGCGTTGCCTTTCCGGCCTTAACCTGCAGCTTCACCACTGCCGTTATTTTCTTGGCCATGTGTTACACCTCCTGTCATGATTGTGGTGTTATTGGGCTTGCGCCCTCCCACTTTATGCCAACACCCCGTTTAGCGGGGCCATGGACAAAAACCTCAGTGCTTTCGCACCTCTACGAAATCCAGTTCCACCGGCGTATCGCGGCCGAACATGGACACCTTTACCTTTACCTTCTGGCGATCGGGGTAAACATCTTCGACGACGCCAATGAAGTTCTCCAGCGCGCCGGATATGATCTTGACACTTTCGCCGGGCTCGATGTCCAGCTTCAGGTTGATGCGCTCAACACCCATGGCCACGACCTCTTCGTCGGTCAGCGGCACAGGCTTGCTGGAACTCGGGCCTACAAAACCGGTTACACCGCGGGTATTGCGCACGACGTTCCAGGTTCTGTCGTTCATGATCATCTTGACCATGACATAACCGGGGAACAACTTCTCCATCTTGGTGACATGCTTGTTGGTACGCTTGTCCACCTTGATGGTCTCCTGCATGGGAACCTTGATCTCAACGATGTATTCCTGCAGGTTGGCGTTGTTCTCTATGGTTTTATCCAGGTTGTCCTTCACCTTGTTCTCGTACCCGGAATAGGTGTGAATGACATACCATTTTGCGTTATCGTTCTCTGCCATCGCTCAAAGGGGACCTTGCGGCCTTCCCGTCCTCCTTGCTGTGCCCCGGGCTAAATGTTGCTCAGTAGACCGACCAACCACCCCAAGGGCGCGTCCATGAGAAAGATGATCAGGCCGAACGCCGTGCAGAACACGACCACCGCGACTGTATAGGAGATAAACTCCTTGCGGCTGGCCCATGTAACCTTCTTGAGCTCTGCCACGACCTCGCGGAAGAAGCGGGCGATCGCCGAACCCGTCTTTTTCAAGTCGAACTTTCTGCCCTTCCTGGCGGCGGGCTTGGCTTTCTCATTTTTCAGCTTTGCAGCGGCGGCCTTGTCAGCCTTCAGCGTCTTGACGGGCTTGTTACCAGCCGTTGTTTTATCGTTCGCCATCGTGCATTTCCTCACAAACGGGTTAGGGTCCTAAAGAAAGACTAGCGGGTCTCCCTGTGGGACGTGTGCTTCTTGCAGAAGCGGCAATACTTCTTGAGCTCCAGGCGGTCCGGATCGTTCTTGCGGTTCTTCATGGTATCGTAATTGCGCTGTTTGCACTCGGTGCACGCGACCGTGATACGCACTCTCATCTGTTACACCCCCTTACGGAATGCTGCCTTGCTTGGATGGCAGACACATCGATTAATGTACCACAGAGCTCTGTGGCTGTCAATGAAAATCTTCGCATATGCAGGAAACCTCCGCCCGTTCCAAAGCGGAGCGAGCGGACGGAATCCCTGCACAAAGTCTGTAGGCAAATCTCCGGAGAAAAAGAAAGCAGGAGCTGTGAACTCCGGCTTTCTTTGTCTGAACAGAAGTTCTGTCTTAGCCGACGATCGAGGTAACCACGCCGGAGCCCACGGTGCGGCCGCCCTCGCGGATAGCGAAACGCAGGCCTTCATCCATGGCGATGGGGGTGATCAGCTTGATCTCCATCTCGATGTTGTCGCCGGGCATAACCATTTCCACCTTTTCGGGCAGATTCAGGTTGCCGGTCACGTCGGTGGTGCGGAAGTAGAACTGTGGGCGATAGCCATTGAAGAACGGCGTGTGACGGCCGCCTTCCTCCGCCTTAAGGACGTAAACCTGGCCCTTGAAGTGGGTGTGGGGGGTGATGGTGCCGGGCTTGGCCAGAACCTGACCGCGCTCGATCTCATCGCGCTGCACGCCGCGCAGCAGAACGCCGATGTTGTCGCCGGCGAGGGCTTCGTCCAGCAGCTTGCGGAACATCTCGACGCCGGTCACGACGACGGCGCGGGGCTTTTCCATCATGCCGACGATTTCCACGTTGTCCTGAACCTTGATGCGGCCGCGCTCCACTCTGCCGGTGGCCACGGTGCCGCGGCCGGTGATGGAGAACACGTCTTCAACGGGCATCAGGAAGGGCTTGTCCACATCGCGCTCGGGCGTGGGGATGTAGCTGTCAACGGCATCCATCAGCTCGAAGATGCACTTGCAGTCGGGGTTGGTCGCCACATCGGTGGCGTTGTCCATGGCGGCGTTCATCGCCTTGAGGGCGGAACCCTTGACGATCGGGATGTCGTCGCCGGGGAACTTGTAGTGGCTGAGCAGGTCGCGGACTTCCATCTCGACCAGTTCCAGCAGCTCCGGGTCGTCCACCATATCGACCTTGTTCATGAACACGACGATGTAACGGACGCCGACGCGGTCGGCCAGCAGGATGTGCTCGCGGGTCTGGGGCATGGGGCCGTCAGCGGCGGACACCACGAGGATGGCGCCGTCCATCTGCGCCGCGCCGGTGATCATGTTCTTGACATAGTCGGCGTGTCCGGGGCAGTCCACGTGCGCATAGTGGCGGGACTCTGTCTGATATTCCACGTGGGCGGTGTTTATCGTGATGCCGCGGGCCTTCTCTTCGGGGGCCTTGTCGATCTGGTCATAGCGCATCACTTCGGCGCGACCATAACGGGCCATAACCATCGTGATGGCGGCGGTCAGGGTGGTCTTGCCGTGGTCCACGTGGCCGATGGTGCCGATGTTTACGTGGGGCTTGTTGCGGTCAAATTTTGCCTTTGCCATTGGTGTGTTTTCCTCCTTTTACTACTCCGGCGCAAATACACTCAGCCGTGTGTTTGGATGAAATTTGGAGCGGGTGATGGGAATCGAACCCACGTAGCTAGCTTGGGAAGCTAGAACTCTACCATTGAGTTACACCCGCAGGCAGCCCGGTCAGCCGCATATGGGCAGCGGAGAAGCCGGGTATTATTTTACAATTGCCTGCAAGCGTTTGTCAAGGAATACTTTTCGCCTTCGGCGCTATGCTGCTTTGCCTGCGGCACTGTTGTGCCTTGGCGATTCAGGAGCCTTGTCCAGGGTATTGTTTGTCGCCCGGCGATAACCGTCGCCGGGCGACATCTTTGCTTTCTGAACTCATAATTCGTTGTTTAAAGACGGAGATCGGTTGCGGTCGGGTCTTTGTTCCGTTATTGGTCTTGATTGCCGTTTCCTCCAGTCGGGTAAACCGCCGGTCGGCAAAAGAGTGTGTAGCTTATATACATTTATAATAGAAACGCGGGATGCGCAAGTGGTAAAACCTGGTATACGTCCGGTCGGCGTCACATCGTCTTGCGCATGCGCTTGAGGGCGGCTTTTTCCAAGCGGGATACCTGTGCCTGAGAAATGCCGATCTCCTCGGCAACCTCCATCTGCGTGCGGCCCTGGTAGAACCGCATGAACAGGATGCGCTTCTCGCGATCCCCGAGTTTGGACACTGCCTGTTTGACCGAGAGCTCCTCCAGCCAGTTTTCGTCCAGGCTTTTTTCGTCCTTGACCTGATCCATCACATAGATCGCGTCGCCGCCGTCATTGAAGATGGGCTCGAACAGCGAGACCGGGTCCTGTATGCTCTCCAGCGCCAGCACGACCTCCTCACGGGCGATGCCCAGGTCCTCGGCGATTTCGCCGACGGTGGGCTCACGCATCAGCTTTTCCACCAGGCGGTCACGGCTCTGCAGCGCCTTGTAGGCGGCATCGCGCAGGCTGCGGCTGATGCGCACGGAATTGTTGTCCCGCAGATAGCGGCGGATCTCGCCGATGATCATCGGCACCGCATAAGTGGAAAAACGAACATTTTGGGAAACATCGAAATTGTCTATGGCCTTGATCAAGCCGATGCAGCCCACCTGGAAAAGGTCGTCGGCCTGTTCGCCGCGGTTGCTGAAGCGTTGGATCACGCTGAGCACCAGCCGCAGATTCCCCCGGATAAAATCCTCCCGCAGCTTGGTGTCCCCTGCGTGGATTTTGGGCAGCATTTCCATCATGACGCTGTTGCTGATCACCGGCAGCGAAGACGTGTCAACGCCGCAGATTTCCACCTTGTAACCCGGCATGTTTTGCCTCCTCCCGCTTAAGGCTTCCATGAAATATGGTTGCCTCGGGGATGGGCTTTTATACCGTCGGCGGCAGTTTCAACAGGTGTTTTCCAGCACGAAATGTTGCACAAAACATGTTGGATTCATGACAATAGTGTATACACTTCACGGCTTTTCATACGGCGAAGAGGCAAGAAAACAGCGGTTTTCCTTCCTTTTCCTCGCAGCTTCTGTTATGATAAAATCATATGCACACCAAGGAGGGTTCACTATGCATCCGCTTCGCCAGTCCCCCGTGGAAAGCCTGGGCAGCGCAGCTGTGCCCCAGGGCAGCCTGCTTGTCAACTGGATCGGGCAGGCCGGGTTTCTCTTTAAGAGCGCCGGCGGCGCCACGCTGTGCGTGGATCCTTATCTGAGCAACTCCATCGAAAAATACGAAGGGCTGGAGACCCGGCGCATGTGGTGGCCGGCGTTTGCGCTGGATAAACTCCAGGTGGACGGCGTTTTTCTGACCCACGACCACCTGGACCACACGGACCCTGAGACGCTGCCGCTCATCGAAGCCTACGCCCGACCCAGATACTTTGCGCCGCCCACATCGGCGGCGCACCTGCGGGCCATGCGCGTGCGCGAGGAAGCCATCACCGAGATCGCAGTCGGCGACGACATCGCCTTTGCCGACCTGCGGCTGCGGCCGGTGTACGCCCGGCACACCGAGGACTCCGTGGGTCTGTTGCTGGAATGCGCCGGTATCAAGGTGTATCTGACCGGCGACACCAGCCCCTGCGAGGAGCTCTACGCACTGCGCCACGAGGGCATCGATGTGCTCATCAGCTGCATCAACGGCATCTACAACAACCTGAATGTAGAACAGGCCGTAGACCTGGCCCGCGAGCTGGGCACGAGCCTGCTGATCCCCATGCACTTTGGCGTGGTGCCTGCCAACACCGTGCGGCCGGAGCGCTTCCTGCGCCACTGCGCCCACACTGGCACGCCCCACGCTTTGCTGGCGCCGGAGGAGCACTATCTGCTGCGAAAGGACGGCGGAGCCGTCCGCTGTGAGAATTTGCCGCTCTAGCGCCAAAGGTTAATTGGTTTAGAACTTCATTTGCAAAGAAGAGCATGGATGAATCGCCGACGGCGTAGCACGCCGGCGGCGAAGCCATAGATAAAATTAAACATTCCTTCATTTTTATGGAGAGCTCTCCTATTTATAGCCGACGTTTTTTGTATTATAATTGAGTTGAAAAAACGACGGTTCCGCACATTTGTGCCTCAAATTGTGGAACTGTCAACCCATTTCCGCTGTCCAATATTCAAGGGCAGTTCTCCGTGGGCTGCTACATCGGACAAATGGATATGGCAGAGAGGAAGTTATGACCAAAAACACGATTCGTATCATCTCCCTGGCGTTGCTGGCAGCCTTGCTGACACTCAGCGGCTGCGACACCATCTCCGGCACTGGGCTGCTCACCACGGCCGCGGCCACCACCGCCGCGCCACAGACCGACCCGCCGGTCACGGCTTCGCCCACCCCAACAGCTGAACCCACTCCCACGGTCACGCCCTCTGCGAGCCCGTCGCCGTCTGCGTTGCCCACAGCCACGCCCTCGGCTACCCCCACACCCACTGCTACGCCGGAACCTACGCCCACAGCGACCGAAACCGCGCCGCAGGCCACCCCCTCCGCCGCTCCGACCACACATTTGGGCGACCGCCCCGACGTTACGGTCATAGAATATTATCAAAGCCAACTGCCCGAAGGCCTCACGGTCAGCCTGCAGTATAAAAAATATGACGCGCCTTACCACTATTTCCTGGTGCGCAAAAGCACCTCGGTGCGCGAGCTGCCCAACGCCAAGGCCAAATCGCTGAACAGGGCCGGGTCCGGCCGCCGCTTGGCGCTGCTGGCCAAAGTGAAGGGCACTGACGGCAAGAGCACATGGTACCGCGTGCAGTTGAGCGCCGACAAGGTAGGCTATGTCATCGAATCGGCGGGCCTCGTCCGGGAATTCCGGTTGCAGCAGGCGCTGGAGCAGGCCAAGGCAATGAAGGCCGCCGCCGACAGCGGCACAACGCTGTACGTGAGCAACTACAAGAACCGCCATGGCTTGCCGCCCAAGCAGCCGGGCGGCAAATCCGTGGACGCCCGAGGCTATCGGCGCGACCAATCCGCCCCCGGCTATCTGCACCCCGACGGCACCGGCCCCATCAGCTACATCCCCGACGGCACGCTGATGCAGATGATGCTGGAGATAGGCGACTACGTTCTGGTCTATCTGCCCTACAGCGGCGAGAATTTCTACGTACCCAAAAAGTATGTCAACGTGAAGGCCGACCACATCGGCGAGTTGACACAGGTGGTCAGCGTGGACCGTAAAAACCAGAACGCCGTCGTATTGGAATATGCCGCCGGCGGCTGGCGCATCGTGTCTCTGAGCTATGTATCCACCGGTAAGACCGGCGGCTCCTCCATGCCCACACCGCTGGGCGCCTATGTCACACTGGGCAAGGCCAGCAAGTTCTTTTATTACGGCGACAGCAACAAAAAACTGTACGCAGGCTTCGCGCCCTACGCGGTGCGGTTTACCGGCGGCGTATGGCTGCACGGCGTGCCCCACGACATCCCCGCGGACCCGGAGACCGGCAAGGTCCCCATCCCCAAGACCTATCGGGAAACCAACTCCACGATGGGCACAACGCCGCAGTCCCACGGGTGTGTACGCAACTACACCAGCCACGCCAAATTCCTCTACGAATGGCTGAAGGTCGGCTCTTCCGCCGTGGCCGTGATCGACTAACCCGAAAGGACAACTTGATGTTTTTCGACGAACTAAGCGAATACAAAAGGGACGGCATCCTCGTGGAGGTCTACGAGGATGACCGTGACCTGTCCAAATTCTATGCGGGCTACATCGTGGCCTGCGACGAAGATTTCTTCATCATGAGCCTGATCTCCCCCCGGGGGCGCTTTGACGGATTCATGCTGCAGGAGGTACGCAGCATTGTCAGCATCAGCCACAGCACCAAATACTTAAAGCAGCTCATCGCCATCAAGAACCACCACAACACCGAGATCAAGTTTCAGGAGTTCGAAGGCTCCGACCTGCTCTTTGGCCTGCTGGATTATGCCCAGAGCAACAACCGCATCGTCATCATCGAGCTGCTCAGCAACAGCAAGCTGACCAGCGGCTACATCATCAAGCTGGATGACGAGAAGTGCACCGTGCGCCAAATCGCCGAGGACGGCGATGGCGACGGCGACAGCACCGTACTGCTGGACGACATCACCCAGGTCAACTGCGAATCCGAAAGCTCCGTGGAACTGGAGATTTTGGCACGCTATCAAAACAGCATCTGATCTCCCCTTCTGCCTGTATAGGAACAGAGAAGACCTGCCTACCCGCGATCGCCGCTCTACGGTTGCGCCACTGCCATGATCAACGCACGAAGAACTCCATCTCGATCATCGCGCACAGCGCGTGGTAGATGGGCAAATGGTATTCCTGCACCCGATAAGTCTCATTTGCCGGAGCCTTTATCGTAACGTCGCACAGGTCCTTCATCCGCCCGCCGGCCTCTCCCGTGAGCCCAATGGTCCTGGCACCCATGCTATGCGCAACCTTGAGGGCGTTCAGCACATTCTTCGCGTTGCCGGAGGTGCTCAGGCCGATCAGCGCGTCTCCCGGCCGTATGTAGCCGTATACCTGCTGGGCAAACGCCATATCCGCCGCGACATCGTTGATGAAGGCGGAGGAGATGGCCGATTGGCTGACCAGCGAGATTGCCGGCAGCGCGCCCTGAAGATGCTCCGAAAGGTATTCCCAGTCCTCGGGATAGGCCTCTTGTATCTTCCTGATGTCCTGCTCGCTGATTCTGCGCTTCAATAGAAAGCCCTTCATCAGCTCACCGACGATGTGTTCTGAATCGGCGGCGCTGCCGCCATTGCCGCACACCAGAACTTTTCCGTTGTTCACATAGCATTCCTTCAGAATGTCGAAGGCGCTTTGGATGTCGCTCCTACACGCCAGCAGCTCGGGATGATGGGCACACAGATTTGCCAGTATGGTTTGCGCTTCGCTTTTCATGCGTTCACTCCCTTTGTGTTGGATTCGTCTCGCAGTTGTTGGATTTGCTCATGCCTGGCCCGGATCTCCTGCGGGCTGGCACTGCCGGTGGTCCCGATCTTCTGCACCGTCACGTTTGCCGCCAGGTTCGCAAAGGCTGCCGCCTCCCGAGGCGCGACCCCTGCGGCCAGAGCACAGGCAAAAGCCGCCAAAAAGGTGTCTCCGGCCCCGCAGATGTCGATGGGCGGCGGGACAGCGTCTGTCGGGATGTGGATTACGGCCTGCGAATCCACATAAACGCAACCCATCGCCCCCAATGTCATGCATACATTGGATTTGTTCTGGGCGGCCAGCCGCCGCGTCGCGTCGGCATACTGCGCCAATGACAGGCCGGCGGGATGGATGCCGGTGGCCCGGCTCCCCTCCACCTCATTGGGCTTCAGCGTTACGCCCGTATAGAGGTTGATCCGGTCGCGGCTGTCCACAATGACCTTCAGCCCGTCCTTGGCGAGGGATATGATCCTCTCCCGAACCGCAGGCGTGATGCATCCATAGAGCAGCTGATCGGAAACGCACAGAGCATCCACTTCGCTTGCGCACTTGTCCAGCCATTCCAGCAGCCGCGCCTCGTCCTCCCGGGGCAGGTCCTCATAATTGTTGAAATCCAGCCTTGGGTCTTCATAAACGACATCGGAGACGCCCTTGCGCAGAGGCTTACAGTAGGCGTTGGTCACAGCCCTTTCACTCACAACGACGCCGCCTGTGGCGACGCCCGCTTCCCGCAGCTTGCGCATCAGGATGTCCCCCCGCCAATCCCTCCCGACGACGCCCAAAGCCTGAACACGCTCCGGGCCCAGGGCGGCAATGTTGGCGGCGGCGTTCCCCGCACCTCCCGGAGACATCCATTCCCTCACGATGGGCAGCGGGTGATGGGGAGTCTCTCGGGACAGCTCGCTTTTGGTCATGTCCGCCTGCCAGTACACATCCAGGCAGAGGTCACCGATCAGCGCGATCCTCGTCTCCCGGATTTTTTGCAGGATGTCCTCCAGCCTTTCCCGGCTAATGCCATGAAACACTTCCATGTCAGTCCTCTATCCCCTTCTCCACTTGCGGAAGCCGGGCAATCAGCTTTTGGTACAGGTTCGGTATCGTCTGCTTGTGGTCGCCGCAGAAGTGCCAGCCCTTCCCGCCGACACTGGTGGGCCGGTTCACGATGTTCTTGCGCGGCCGGTAGTAATAATGCGGGTCGCTGTATCCAATTTTCGAACGATAGTCTCCCAGGTCGATCAGGTCGAAGTTCGCCGTGGTGATGGCAAAGGTCGGGTAGCCAAGGTTCCTGCAGATGGACAGCGCCTTTATCAAGACCTCCGGCCCGATGACGCCGGAGCCGAAATTCAGGAACACGCCGCCATCCAGCCGGGACACCGAATGGCACATCTTATGGAAATCCACGCCGCTGGCAGCCCCGATCGCGGCAAAATCCACGATGGGATGCTGGTGGATGATGTCCGTGCCCAGCGCGATGTGGTAGGTGGCCGGGACACCGTGCCTGTATGCCTGATAAAGGACGCAATCCTCCTTGTGCGGGAATCTGTCGGCGTTCTTTTCGATATAGACCGCCAGGCTCTCGCCATATCCCAAGCCTGCCCGGGCGCCGGCTTGCAGGGCTTCGTTCATCCACCTTCCGGTCTCCTCCCACATACCGAAGGAGCCATCCTCGATGGCGGTCGGAACATCCTCCGAAGTGCCGCCGTTGTACGCCAGCTCAAAATCATGGATGCTGCCCGCGCCGTTGCCGGATATGTGCGTGATGAACCCTCGTCGGATGAGCTCTATGATGTATCTGGACATGCCGTTCTTGATCACATGGGCCCCCATGGACCATATGACCGGCCTTCGATTCGTTCGGGCTGTTATGATCCGCTCCACGAGTTCATCGAAATCTGCATTGCCCCATGGCACCGCCTCATCGATATCCGGCCTTGCCATGTTGTCGATCGTCACCAGGTTGTGCCTATCCCTGACAGAATACGTCGTGATATTGTCAAAGTTCAATTGTCCTGGAGTTTTCACGTTTTTGTCCGTCATCTCAGCACTCTCCTTAAGCGGCATCTATATGCCCAGCCACTTCAATATCCCGTCTGCATCCTCGAAATCTCCGACGATCGCGTGGGCTCCGGCGGCGATCAGCCGTTTCCTCTTGACGGGGTTGATGCCATGCAGCCTTTCCTCATCGCTGGCGACGCCCAGACTGATGGCTCCCACTTCCCGCCCCAGGGCGATTTCCACCTTCCCGTCGCCTATCACGACGACCTCCATACCCTTTAGCCCATGGTCCTCAACCAGACTTCTTAAGACCGCTTCCTTGGAGCAATCCGCCTTGCCCACAGGTGCCCCGGCAATTTCCTTGAAGTATTTGCCCAGGCCCAGCACCTCGGCTTCCTTCTTCACATCGGGATCGTCGGTGCCGCTGGCGACATAGAGCTCCACCCCCCTTTGCGTCAAGGCCTTCAGGAATTCCTCACTGCCCCTGATCAGGAAGTCGGCGGCGGATTTCTGCCCGCTGCGTATGGTGGTCTTCCTCTCCTCCACCGGCTCCATGAGCCTACGGTTGTATTCGGCCTTGTACCACCAGGGGTCATCGCTGGCTCCGGGATTTCTGCCGTGCCGCCGCACAGCCTCGGCCAGCCACATCATCTGATAATAGGTCTGAATCCCCGTGGACTGATCGATGTATTCCCTGACCTCTGACGCGAGTTCATCGTCTATCTGCGTATCGCCGGCGATCATCTCCAGCATCAGCGGCTCCATAATCCCTTCCCAACCGTATCGCAGCGTGGAAAGCGTACCGTCAAAGTCAAAGAGCACAGCCTTTACTCCAGGTCTGTTTGCATCCAAGTCCCGCAGAACTTCCATTCGTTTCCTCCCCTTTATACCTCTACTTCTCCACTGAAATACTTCTCGAACAGTATGGCAGCCGAAGACAGGACCTCCGCATCCTTGCCTATGGATGCGGTCGTGACCGGAATCGTACGGATGTGCCTGTTGATCGCCCTCGTTTCCACATGGCTGCGGATGAGGCCCAGGAGCAGTGCGGGCTTATACTGGATGTCTCCAGCGAGGATCACCGCATCCAGCTCCAGTATGTTCATGGCGTTGATGATGCCCGCCGACAGATAGAACGCCTCGTTCTCCACCGCTTTCCTGCAGGCTTCATCGCCCTGCAAGGCCCGGTCAACCACGTCGTTCCATGTCCGGATCGTCGGATCGACGGTGTTTACGCCGTCGATCAGCGCGAGGATCGACGCGTAACCCTCGAGACACCCTTTGTTGCCACAACTGCAAGCCTTGCCATGGATGTCTATGGAGGTGTGCCCGACCTCGCTGCCGAATCCACCCACACCACGGTAGAGGTTCTCGTTGATGATGAGACCGGCGCCTATGCCGGTGTCCACAACCAGGAGCATGAAGCTTTGGTATTCCGCCCCCCCGCCATAGCTTTTCTCCGCCAGGGCCAGGGATGCCGCGTTGTTCTCCAGGCAAACGCAGAAGGAGAAGTGCTTCTGGAATTCCTGCACAATGCTGACGTTATGCCACAGATCAAAATTGGGAGGGTTCAATATGGTCCCGGTTGTGATATCCACCGGCCCCGGCGTGCTGATGCCGATCCCCAGAAATCTTTGCTGCGGCAGCGAAGAATCCGTTATGAGCTTTCTCGCCTCACTGATGATCTGTGCCGTGCTCTGCCGGGCGTCGTGGCAGCGGCCAAGATCGACCTCGCGTTTGCTCAGCACAACCCCTTTGATATTCAGAATTCCGATGCTGCAACCATCCCTCGCGATGGATACGCCAATCGCATAGCAGCTCTCGGAATTCAGATCCAGAAGCACAGGCTTTCTGCCATAGTCGGCCTGCGCTGTTCCGGTCTCGATCAAGACACCTTCTTGTAACAGCGCATCGACGATCAGGGTGACCGCAGCCCGGGTCAGGCCCGTCATTCTGGCCAATTCCGCCCGTGACACGGGGCTTTTCCTGATGATATTCAGGATCAGCCTTCGGTTGTATCGCTTCATCCCGGCGGAATTCGTCGCGCTTTTTTTCATCGCAATCCTGTCTATGAGCAATTTGTTAACCAGCTTAATTATATCGACGGGAGAGAATCTGTCAACGGGATATGGCGTGTTGAGCCAGAGCCATTTCTTAAGCTTTCATGAATCAAGGATCGGTCTTATTGAAAAAACCTTTGGATTCTGTTTGACTATCGTCAGAGGAATATTATGTCACCTGTGGTTCGCCGGAAGGAGGCCTCCCATGAAGCGCAATACCCTGCTCGCTCTGCCGGCGCTGGCCATGGCCGCCGCGCTGTGCGCCTGCACGCCCTCCCCTGCCGCCCAAGGCGTTCCGCCGCCGGCGGAGCCCTTGCGCGTGGAAGTGCGCCAGCCCAAGGAGCTGGACATGGGCGACGTGACGATCCTATATGGGGGCTATTGGTCAAACGGCGTGGATGAAAAGCGCAGCGAAGAGATACTGGAACTGGTGTGCCGCAGCATCCTTCGGCAGCGCAACATCGCTATGAAGCTGGGCTTTGTGCGCAGCGAGCACGCGCTGGTCGAAGAGGCGCAGCAGCGCATCGCCGCCGGCAATCCGCCGCAAATCTACGTGCGCACCTTCAACGACCGCCCGGAAAAGCTGTTCCCTCCCATGCTGCGGCTCAACGACGCCATCGATACCTTCGGCCCCAACCTTTCCAAGATACCCGAGTGGGGCTGGGCGCGCTGCAAAATTGGCGACGACATCGTGGCGATTCCATCGGTTGGGCTGGCGCTGGAGAGAACCACGGCGGCCAATAAGCACGCGATGGACGCCCACGGCTGGGCCGTGCCAACGACGGCAGAACAGTTCGAAGAGCTGCTGCGCAGCGCGAAGGACGCCGGCCTGCGGCCCATCGACAATGGCGCCATACCACCGGAATGGTTCGGCTATGATCAGAGCGCCTGGGCCTGGCAGGATGGGGATGGCTCGCTGCGTTCCATCTACGAATCACCGCAGTATACCGATTACATCGACACCCTGCACCGGTGGACCGCGGCGGGCTTCCTGGGGCAGCAGCCCGAGGTGGACGACGGCAAGTGGCTGTTCCGCAGTGTTTTCCTCCGCGATATCGCGACGGACGCCGACCTGGAGCCGCTGCCGGTGCTGTCACTGGGCAGCCAGCCCGCCTTCGCCCGCAGCCCGTGGAGCGAGCTTTACACCTTCGAGAGCTATGACAAGCCCGAGGCACTGGTGACGCTGCTGGATTGGGCCTATGAGAACGAGGACAATCATTCGCTGGTCGCCCGGGGCGAAACCGGCAAGGACTGGGAGCCCTTGGGTAACAAAGGCTACCGGCTGCTGAACGACGATCCATACTTTATAAAGTGGGAGCTGCAGGAGTTCCTGGCCATGGACGGCTTTCTGGACAACCCGGTGCGCTGCTGCACCAATGACAGTGGCCTACGGCGAGCCATCGAGCTGCAGGAGCAAGGCGAAGGCGGAAATGCCTTCCTATCGCCTCCCACGGTTACCGAGCGTTATGCGCTGCCCAACACCGCGCTGCTGGCCGCGTGGCAGTTCCGGCCTAGCGACGAATTCCTCAATGCCGAGGGTGAGTACATCGCCGGGCTCATCGACCATGACGCCTTCGACAAGCAGCGGGAGAAGGCCATTGAAGCCTGCAAGCCACGGCTGGAGCTGCTCTCGCAGATGTTGGAAAAGAGCTATGATCCGCTAAAAGATATGTACAAACCGTTTGCCGGCGACGGCAACTAGCTGCATGAAATATATAAAAAAGGCACATTCCAAACCATCATGCAGGAAGAAACATCCGCACAGCGAAACGTTTTATGCTAGCTGCAGTTACTGATACAGCGAACAGCAAAGGAGGCCCACCCATGCTTCACCTCTCCCCCCGCCAGGTCCATCTGGATTTCCACACGTCCGAAGAGATCCCCGGCGTCGCCGCGGAGTTTGACGCCGCCGAGTTCGCCCGCACGGCTCAGGAAGCCGCCGTGTCCTCCATGACCGTGTTCGCCCGCTGCCACCATGGTTGGCTGTATTACGACTCCCAGCGGTTCCCCGAGCTCGTGCACCCCCAGCTCGCCAACCGTAACCTGCTGCCGGAGCAGGTTCGCGCGCTGCACAGTGTGGGCGTGCGCGCGCCGGTGTACATCACCGTGCAGTGGGATTATCACAGCGCCACCACGCGCCCGGAATGGCTGATCCGAAAGAAGGAGGGCTCCCACGAGGGCGGCCCCTTCACCGAGCCGGGCTTCTACCAGTCGCTGTGCGTCAACACCGGCTATGTGGATTTCCTCAAGGCCCACACCGCCGAGGTCATGGACCTGCTGGGCGACGAGCTGGACGGCCTGTTCTTCGACATCGTGGGCATACGGCCGTGCTGGTGCGCCGCCTGCCGCCGGGAGATGAAGGCCCGGGGCATCAGCGCAGCCGACGACTCCCAGGTTCTCTCCTTCGCCAAGGAAGTGCTGGACCGCTTCAAGGCGGACATGAGCGCCTTCGTGCGCGCCCGCCGGCCGGATTGCACGATCTTCTACAATGCCGGTCACATCGGCCCGTGCACCCGGGAGAGCGCCGACGCCTACACCCACTTCGAGCTGGAGAGCCTGCCCAGCGGCGGCTGGGGCTATCTGCACTTCCCGGTGACGGCACGCTACGCTCGCAAGCTGGGGCTGGACTGCATGGGCATGACCGGCAAGTTCCACACCAGTTGGGGGGATTTCCATAGCCTTAAGAACCTGGCCGCGCTGGAGTTCGAGGCCTTCCGCATGTTGAGCTTCGGCTTCGCGTGCTCCATCGGCGACCAGCTGGAGCCCTACGGACGGCTGAACGCCGCGACCTACCGGCTCATCGGCGACGTATACCGCCCCTTCGCCCAGCGCGAGGCTTGGGCGCGGCCCTCAACGGCGCTCACCGAGGTCGCGCTGCTCACGGCGGAGAACCCGCTGGTAGAGCACAGAATGCCCGAGAGCATCCTCGGCGCGGCGCAGCTGCTGGAAGAGCTGGCCGTGCAGTTCGATATACTGGATGAGACCATGGAACTGACCCCCTACCGGCTGGTCATCTTGCCGGAGGATTTCGTCGCAAGTGAGGCCTTCCAGGCCAAGCTCAACGGCTATGTGGCCGGCGGCGGCCATGTGTTGGCCTGTGGCCGGGGCGGTCTGAACGCTGCGGACGCGTACCCCTCTTGCTATCAGGCCCGCTATGAGGGGCAGACCGACGCGTACCCCGATTTCGTGCTGGCCCAGGGGCCGCTGGCCCAAGGCCTGGAACCCGACGCCGAATATGTAATCTATCTGCAGGGGGCGCACATCGCGCCTGACGGCGCGCAGGAGGCGCTGCAGGCCCGCGCCCCCTACTACCCGCGCCAAGGCGACCACTTCTGCTCCCACCGCTACACGCCCAGCGCCAAGGGCCAACCTTACCCCGCGGCGCTGCGCACCGAGCGCACGGTGCTCTTCAGCCATCCGCTGTTCTCGCAATACCGTGAGAGCGCGCCCCGCTGGGTCAAAGTTCTGGTCCGCAACGCGCTGGACCTGCTGCTGGGGCAGCGGCTGGTGGCCCACGACGGCCCTTCCACAGTCTCCGTGCAGCTGCTGGAGCAACGGGAGCACGGCCGCGTCTGTGCCCACGTGCTGCACTACATACCGGTACGCAAGTCCGCAACCATCGACATCATCGAGGAGCGCGCGCCCCTTCGGGACCTGACGCTGACCGTGCGGCTGCCCGCCGAATACACGAAGGCGCGGTTGGTGCCAGAGGATGTGCCGCTGGCTTTTGAAAACGGCAAGGTGACGATTCCGTATGTGGATGGGTATTCGATCGTGGAGTTCAGCAAATAAGACTTGGTTTGTGAATGGGGCTGAAGATTTCGCGCCTATTGGCGCGACCAAAGGGCTTTCCGATCGCCCTTTGGAAACCTTCGGCCCCATTTCTTGGATGATTATGTGAATATGTGCCAGCGCACAGCCTCGTTGCTCCGCTTACCGTGTAGGGCAGGGGCTCTGCCCTTGCCGCCCCGACGCCTTGCCGCATTGGCACGATGCGGCAATTTGATCTTTATTCCCCTCCCCCAGGCACATGGGGGAGGGGCTGGGGAGAGGGCTCCTTCGGCTGGAAATCTTCGGCCCCATTTTTTGTGATTATAATGTGTTAACCAAAAACCTGATCGAAGATGTCCATGCCGAAGCTGGTCCTCTGGGGCAGCGCCGGCTCTATGGAATACCGCCGGGTGCCGTCGGCCTGCCGCTGGGCCGCAAAGAAGTGCACGTCCGGCAGGTCCTTCCTCTCCATATTCTTGGCGAATTCATAGAAGTGCGTGACATAGATCGTCCGAATACCCAGCTCATGGAAAGCCAGCACAATCTCCTCCGCCAGGCACGATGCCTCATGCTCGGAAGTGGAGGAGAACGTCTCGTTCATCAGCACCAGCGCGTCCCGGTCGCACCGCTCCACGATGCTGTTGATGCGCTGCAGCTCCTCGTGCAGCCGCCCCTGGTTGTGGTCTAAAGCCTCGCTGTGGCAAAAGTGCGTATATACGCCGCTGCAGCACCCGGCGATGTAATAGTCCGCGCATACGAACATGCCGCATTGCATCATCAGCTGCGCGGCCCCCACGCTGCGCAGGAACGTGGACTTGCCGCCCTGGTTGGCCCCCGTGACCAGTATGAACCGGAAATCCTCCATATCCATAGAGTTGCCCACCAGGCGGGCCTGGTTGTTCAGCGCCAGGCAGCCGTCCATGAGGTTCTGGAAGGCGAACTTGGGCTGCCCCATCCCCATAGGGCGCGGGAAGCTGACCGGCACGCCCACCGAGCGCAGGGCGCGGCACAGGCGCGTGCAGCCGACGCAGAAGCCCAAGTCATAGCGGATGCCTTCCAGGCATTGCACGGTTTTGTCGTTTACCTCCCTCAGCATTCGGGCAATCTGCAGAAGGCCGGCGTCGCGCAGCGCGCCGGCCTGGGCCTGTATGCCGATGCTGCCCAGGGCGATCTCCCGGCTGGGGCCGCCGTTCCTCTTCTTGCTGTCACTTTGGGAGATGGACTGCATGACATATTGGTTGGCCTTGAGGCCGCCGCCCACGCCGGCCGTGATGAGCGCGTAGGAATCTCCGCAGGCCCGCTCGAGTTCCTCCATCTGTGCGTAGGCGCCCGCGAGGAAATCCTCATGGAAGAAGCCGAAGAACGCCTGCAGGAAGCCGGCGACGCCCGCGGAGCACTGGGCGGATTCCAGCGGGCGCAGAATGCCCTTGAGCCTCTGTACGCCGTCGAAGAGGATGCGCATTAGCGCCACGATATCCTTCAAAACCGACGTCGCCGCGATGAACGTGGAGAAGGATGGCAGGCTGCTCTTCTGATAGCTCCTGTAGTTGTCCAGAAAGAGCGTCAGGCATGCATAGGCATCCTGGAACACATCGGCGTGCCGCATGCCATCGGCCAGCACCCGTTGCCGGAACAGTATGCCCTCGGTGTCCATGCCGGCGCCCTGCGTGATCTCCTGCCTGGCCACCCGGTAAAGAAAGGTATCACCTGCGGCCATTGCCTGAAAGAGCCTTTCCAGGTTCAGGTCCGCAATCAGCGCGTCGCAATCCCCGTCGGTGTGCCTCGTGTGCTCCGCCCTGGCGTGCAGCATCGATGGTATCATCATCCGTTCACCCTCTCCAAAATGTCCTCTCTGCGCAGGCGGTAGCGGTCCATCCATTGGTTTTGCCAGGATTCCTGCCCTGCTTTTCCATGCTCCACAACATAACCCCCGGCGGCCTCGTCCCGCGACGCGCGCAGGGTCACAAGGCCCGGGCACACCCGCGCCAGCTCGCCGATGTGGGTCGCGAACAGGAACAGGCAGCCTTTCGCGAGGAACTGCTCCAGTATCTGCCGCCCCATCTGCAGCGCGTCATAGGTCGTCGTGGAGGCAAACAGGTCGTTGAAGATCACCAGGCTGTCGTCGGGCATGCGGTTCAGTATCGCCTTGACGCGCAGCAGCTCCTCCTTGAGCCGACCGGCGTTGGTGCTCAGGTCCTCGTTCTTTGCGAAGTGCGTATACAGCCCGCACGGGAGAAAGGCCTCCAGTGACCGGCAGGGCGTCGGCAGCCCCAGGGACGCCAGATACAGCACCTGGCCGACCATGCCCACATATGTCGTCTTGCCACCGTGGTTTGGGCCCGTGACCAGGAAGCTTTGGCCCGCCTCCCGGTGAAAATCCGCGACCGACACCTTCGCCGCCTCGTCCTGAGCCAGCACGAGATCGTATCCTCCCTCGATGCGGACGGTCTTCTCCGCCGAAAAACGCGGGTACGCGAAACAAAAGCCCCGCTGGCGCAGCCGGTCCATATAACGTATATAGCACAAGTAGAATTGGAGTTCCTCCGCGAACCGATCAGCCAAGGCCGTGTCGAAGGTGGGGTGATCGCCGCAGAAGCGATCCAGCAGCGAGAAGGCGTCGGGGAAGAGCGCCTGGAGCTGCTCCAATATGCCGGTTTCCAGCGTACCCATGTTCACACCGGGGAACGGAACCACCGTCGCGTTGGCGTTCAGATCATATGGGCGGAACTGCTGCGCGATTTTTTCAAACAGGTTGTCCGCTGCAGTGCGGTCATCCCGAAGGGCGGATACCTTCACCCGGTTCTGATTCAGGGACACTTCCACCGTGTATCGTATGGCGTCCATGCGGTCGGTACACCGTTTGCCGTCGGCGTGGAGCGTCCGGAACTCCTCCGTTTCCGCGTGGGCCGTCAGGCAATCCAAGAACCGACGCAGCGCCTGGGACTTCACGCCCACGCATGTCAGGTCGCTCTTCAGCGTAAGGATGCTGTCGCAGTAGGCGACGGCGGCGTCCAGAAACCATTTTTGCTTGGTTCTGGGCTGTGGGAGCTTGCGGCTGTTCTCCAGGTACTCCCGGAATCTGCCGTACTGCGCGCCGAACCCGGCGATGATGCCCGCGACGTCCGGTCTTTGCAGGTCCTGCATGCAGGCCAACCGGAACTGGACGTCCTCCGCTCTTTCGGGCTTGCGCAGAAACAGGCTCTCCACAAAGGGCGAATTGTCGCGGTTGATCTCCCGCAGAATCCGGTCGATCTTCAGGTCCTGAATCAGGCTTAAGTCCAGCGCGTCAAAGGCTTCGCCGTGCTCGTACACAATGCAGCCGTTCATCTGATGATCTCCTTGGGGTACACTCACTTCGATTCAGATGATAGACCTTGCCCCAAGTGGAGAGTCAATAGGCTATGCAGATTCCGTGCAGAGCGTAAAAATATCGCGCCCTCGGGCGCGACCAAAGGGCTTTCCGGTCGCCCTTTGGAAACCTTCGGCACCCATTGTAGAAGAATGCAAATATGAAACCAAGGGAACCCCCCCATGGTTTAAAAAGCCTTATAAGGAAATGTTTTATTCCAGTGATCTCACGGACTCCCGCTCGACCAGCTGCACGTCCAGCACCAGGCTTTCCGCAGGGGCATTGGGCGTCTGGATGTGGCGGAACAGCACGTCGATGGCGATCTGCGCCTTTTTGCGGATGTCCTGGGCGATCGTCGTGAGCTTGGGCGTCGTATAAGCCGAAAAGAACAGATCGTCAAACCCGATCAGCGAGCAATCCTGCGGCACGCGCTTACCCAGCGCCTTGAGCTCATCCATGACGCTCATGGCCAGGATGTCCGCCGTGACGAAGAAGGCCGTGACCGGCGGGTCGTATTGGCAGATCTCCCGGATGCGATCTCCGTTGGAGTGCTCACCCACGACATGGCTGTCGGGCAGCGCCAGCCCCGCGGCCTCCAGCGCGTGGCGGAACCCCAGCAACCGGTGGCGCACCACGCCGCTGATGTTCGTGGACGTGCCGACAAAGCCCACGTGCCGGTGCCCCTTGGAGATCAGATACCGGGCGGCCAACTCCCCACCCTTGTAGTCGTCCAGGCCGATGTTGGTGATCTGGCGCACGGGGCTGTAAGAATCGGTGAACACCAGCGGGATGCGGTTGTCCTCGTGAATGTTGCGCATGTTCTCATCGAACATGCCCAGGAACACCGCGCCCTCCACGTTCCACTGGCGCAGGCGCTTGGTCACCTCGCTGTAGTCGCTCACCGTGTACAGCAGCGGCGAATAGCCCCGGCTCTGTATGTAATAGCAGATATGCCCGACCATGGTAGCGTTGTAAGGATACTCCAAAGCATTCTCCTCGCCCTGCACGATCACGGCGATGAGCCGGGTGGATTTGGACGACAAGCTGCGCGCCGAGGAGTTGGGCACATAGCCCTTCTCCTTGATGATGGCCTGTATGCGCTCCACATTGCTCTCGGATACTTTGTTGAACTGCTTGTTGACGACCCTGGAAACCGTCATCACGCTGACGCCGGCCTCCCGGGCGATGTCCTTGAGCGTTACCATGTGCTTCTTCTCCCCCGGAACCGCTGCGCTATGCCTGGCGGCATATTAACCTGCATGCATTTCCTTGTACTTACACCATATCGTAATGTTATAACATAGGTTTGTCAATATGATTAACACCGAAAAGTGTGAAAGAATTCGAGTTATGTTTACCGTTAACGCGAATTTCAAATGATGGTACGCCGTCAAAATATGCTATATGCATAAAATAGAAGGCTCACGGTTGGAATAATACTGCCACAGAAGATCAAAACAAAAAAATTGCATATAGGGTCTTGACATTAAATTGCGATTCAGTTATCTTGATTTAGGGTTAACGATAACAGAGCCGTCAGCTGGACGGCAGCGGACAACGCGAAGGAAAGGAACACCGCATGATGTCCAACGATATCCCGGTTGTGACGGCCCGGCGGCCGCAATCCGGCGCCACGCGAAAATGGATGGCGATCAAGCGCAACGGAGGGCTGTACGTTTTGTTGCTGCCCTCGGTGATCCTGCTGATCCTGTTCGCCTATTGGCCCATGTATGGCGTCATGATCGCCTTCAAGGATTATGCCAACGCGACGGGCATCCTGGGCAGCCCTTGGGCGGACCCGTTCTATAAGTATTTTCTGAAGTTTTTCAATTCCTACCAGTTTTCCAGCACGATCCGCAACACGCTGGTCGTGAGCTTTTACAGCCTGCTGGCCGGCTTCCCGATCCCGATCCTTCTGGCGCTGGGGCTCAACCAGATGCGCGCCGAGCGCTTCAAGCGGTTCTTCCAGACGATCAGCTACTTGCCCCACTTCATCTCCACCGTGGTCATGGTGGGCCTGATCATCATCTGGCTTTCGCCCAGCAGCGGCCTCATCGGCAGTTTCTACAGGATTTTCGGTGCCGAAGCGCCCAATCTGATGGGTTCGGCTGCCGCCTTCTCCAGCATCTATGTCTGGTCGGACGTGTGGCAGCACATGGGCTGGAACAGCATCATCTATCTGGCCGCGCTGGCCAGCGTGGACCCCTCGCTCTACGAAGCCGCCACGGTGGACGGCGCTTCCCGGTGGCACAAGATCCGCTTTATCGACCTGCCGATGCTGATGCCCACGGCGGTGATCCTGCTGATCATGAGCGCCGGCGGCATCATGAACGTAGGCTTTGAGAAGGTCTATCTGATGCAGAACAACCTGAACCTGGTCAACAGCGAGGTTATCTCCACCTATGTGTACAAGATCGGCATCATCAACAACCAGTACAGCTACTCCGCAGCCATCAACCTGTTCAACACGGTGATCAACCTGATCCTGCTCGTCGCGGTCAATCAGGTGTCCCGGCGGCTGACCGAGAACAGCTTGTGGTAGAAAGGAAGCATCCATGGCCAGGAACAAAGTAAAAAGCGTTGGTTCCGATCGCATGTACAATATCATCGTCTACACGCTGGCGGTGCTGGTGCTGGTGTTGATCCTCTACCCGCTGTATTTCATCGTCATCGCCTCCTTCAGCGACCCGTCGGCGGTTTCCACCGGCAAGGTGTGGCTGCTGCCCGTGGGCGCCACCGCCGAGGGCTACAGCGCCCTGCTGGAGACACCGAAAATCTGGAGCGGCTACCGCGTCACGATCCTCTATACGCTGGTGGGCACATTGATCGCCCTGGCCGTCAACCTGAGCGCCGCTTATGCTCTGTCCCGCAAGGACTTGGTCTTTGGCAAGTTTTTCATGGCGATGTTCATGGTCGTCATGTTCTTCAGCGGCGGACTGATCCCCACGTTCCTGGTCGTGCGCCAGCTGAACCTGTACAACACCTTCTGGGTTATCGTGCTGCCGTTCTCGGTGTCCATCTTCAACGTCATCGTGGCTCGCACGTTCTTCCAGAGCAACATTCCCGAGGAGCTGTGGAACGCCGCCCAGGTGGATGGCTGCGGCAACCTGCGGTTCTTCTTCACGATCGTGCTGCCGCTTTCCAAGGCCATCATTTCGGTCATCGCGCTGTGGACGGCGGTGGGGCACTGGAACTCCTATTTCACCGCGCTGATCTACGTGCGCGATGAACACCTGCTGCCGCTGCAGCTGGTGCTGCGCAACATCCTCATCACCAACCAGATGCAGTCCGCCCTGGGCACCGGCGAGGCTGCGCAGATCGCCATGCGGCGCGCCAACCTGATGCGCTACGCGGCCATCATCGTGTCCACGGTTCCCATCATGTGCTTTTATCCCTTTGTGCAGAAGCATTTCAACCAGGGTGTCATGATCGGCGCTGTCAAAGGGTAAAGGATATCCGGCACAACAAAAAAGGAGAAAAGGAGAATGAAGATGAAGCTTACCAGACTTCCCGCCCTGTTTGTGGCGCTGCTCCTGTGCGCCAGTCTGCTGGCAGCATGCGGCGGCGCTCCCGCTGCCAGCGCGCCCGCCGCCTCCCCCCACGCCACGGCATCCGCCGAACCCACCGCAGCCCCCACCGACGCGGCCGCACCCACCACGTCGGCCAGCGGCGAGCTTTTCAACCCCACCGGCCTGCCCATTGTGAACCAGCCGGTTGAACTCAACATCGTGACCATGCGCTGGGGCGACATGGGCGATTCCTTCAAGCAGAACCAGTGGCTCATAGACCTGGAGAAGAACACCGGCGTCAAGATCAACTGGAAGGCCGTTTCCAACAACGACTGGGGCGAGCAGCGCAGCATCATGCTGGCCGGCGGCGATCTGCCCGATGTGTTCCTGGGCAACCAGACCATCACCGATGCCGACCTGAGCGCCAACACCGCTCTGTTCGTGGAGCTCACCGAGCTCATCAACACCTACATGCCCAACTATCAGAAGGCGCTGGACACCGTGCCCGCCATGCGCGCCGTGTCCACCTCGCCCGACGGCAAGATCTATTCCTTCGCGAAGATTCTGCCCGCCCGCCCGATGACCCGCAACCAGCCCATCATCAACAAGACCTGGCTGGACAAGCTGGGCCTGGCGGTCCCCACGACCATCGACGAGCTGGAGCAGGTGCTGATCGCCTTTAAGGACAAGGACCCCAATGGCAACGGCGCCAAGGACGAAATCCCCTTCAGCCACAACGGCGACATCCACATGGACATGCTCAATCCCTTCGGCATCACCGACATCAACAACACTTGGATGAGCGTACTGGATGGCAAGCCCTTCTTCTATCCCACCAGCGAACAGTATAAGGCCGCCATCAAGTGGGCCAACAAGCTGTACACCGAGGGCGTCATCGATGCCGAGACCTTCACCCAGGATTATGCTACGCTGACCGGCAAGTGGACCAACGAGGCCGCTCCTCTGGTGGGCTTGACCTTCCAGTGGACGCCCGACGCCGTGTTCGGCAAGTGGAGCGACCAGTACATCGCCATCGCCCCGCTCAAGGGTCCCGACGGCAAGCAATATGCCGGCGGCGACGCCAACGGCGTGTTCTCCGTGATGCGCAACGAGGCGCAGATCACGACCAAGTGCGCGAATCCCGAGATCGCCGCCCGTTGGCTGGATGAGTTCTACACCCCCGAAGCCAGCATCCAGAATTTCTGGGGCGCCATCGGCACCGTGATCACCAAGAACAGCGACGGCACCTACTCGCTTAACAACCCGCCGGAGGGCACCAGCGCCGACGCGTGGTATTGGGATCAGAGCCTGCGCGACTTCGGCCCCAAGTTCGTGGACCCCAACTTCAACAAGAACATCAAGCTGGATTCCACCAAGGGCGACGGCTTCAAACTGGAGATCAGCAAGATCGCCGATCCCTTCGTGACCGTGCCCTTCCCCGACGCCATCTACACCAGCGACGAGAACACCGAGCTTGCCACGCTGACCACCGACATCGGCGGTTATGTGCTGCAGACCCGCGCCAATTGGATCACCAAGGGCGGTATCGACGAAGGTTGGGATGAGTACGTCAAGAAGCTTAATGACATGGGCCTGGAGAAGTTCGTCCAGATCCGCATGGCCGCCTACGACCGCTTCAACAAGAAGTAGTTCTCCCGATACTGAACCAACACCCGGCAAGGGGCGGGCAGACCACGGTCTGCCCGCCTTTCTCAAGGAAAGAAAGCGGTGAATGGAATGCGTAAGAAACTGATTCTTGCAGGCCCACTGGCCGTCGTCATCGTTGCGGCGCTGGCCGTGGCGCTCAGCCTTTGGAGCGCCCAGGCCCGGCTGCTGCGCGACACCCGCGTGGTGACCTACCCCGCGCCCGAGGGCATCGCCGCCAGCGCCGACACGTCCATCACCGTCAACGGAGCGCCGGTCTTCGTCTACGAAACCGCGGTAAACCACAACCGCGCCTTCATCGAATACCCGGAGCTTTCCACAACGCCGGTGGCCTATTTCGACTTCCAGGGCCAGGCCGACGTGGGCATCAGCGTTCCGGGCGCGCAAACAGCAGTCGTTCGCCCCTTGTCGCTGGGCATCCGGCCCCGGGTGCAGGGTGGCGTCGTGCGCTTCTCGCTGCGCCGTCCGGCGCTGCTGACGATCGAGGTCAACGGCGACACCCGGCGAGCCATCCACCTGTTCGCGAACCCCCTCGAGCAGGACCCGCCGCAGCCCGACGATGAGGACGTGCTCTACTTCGGCCCCGGCATCCACGACCCGCCGGTCATCCGCGTGCGCAGCGGCCAGACGCTGTACATCGCCGGCGGCGCCGTGGTGCGCAGCCGCATCGTGGCCGACAAGGCCCAGAACATCCGCATCACCGGCCGCGGCATCATCGACGGCAGCGTGTTCGACCGTTGGACACAGCGCAACGTGCCCATCGACCTGCGCCAGTGCCAGGGTGTAAACATCGACGGCGTGCTGCTGCTGGACCCGGCAGGCTGGACGATCAACACCTTCGCGTGCAGCGACGTGCTCATCGACAACGTCAAGATCATCTCCGCGCGGCCCAACGGCGACGGCATCACGACCCAGAGCTGCCAGCGCTTCACCGCCCGCAACAGCTTCGTGCGCTCCTGGGACGACAGCCTGGTCGTCAAGAACTACGGCAACGGCACGTCCCACGACATCCGCTTCCAGAACATAACGGTCTGGACGGACCTGGCCCAGAGCTGCGAGATCGGCTATGAGACCAAGGGGCCGGAGATGCACGACATCACCTTTGAGGATATCACGGTGCTGCACAACTTCCACAAGCCGGTGCTGAGCATACACAACTCTGACCAGGCTCGCATCCACGACATCCACTACCGGAACATCACCGTGGAGGACGCTCAGATGGGCGAAGGCGACGCAGCGGCGGACAACTTCCTGATCGACCTGACCGTAGCCGCCAGCCAGTGGACGACCTCCCCCGAGCGGGGCAGCATCGAAAACGTGAGCTTTGAGAACATCCGCGTGCTCTCGGGCAAGTCCCCACCCTCGCGCATGGCGGGCTTTGACGGCAGCCACGGCATAAGCGGCGTGAGTATAGACGGCCTGTATATACTAGGCAGGCGCATCCGCACGCTGGAGGAGGGCAATTTCCACATTCTCGAGAATGTAGAAGACGTAAAGATAAGATAACATCACTTCGGGGCTATCGTGCTAAGCGCATAATGCATCTAATTTATATAGAAGGAAAAAATTTCGCGCCTTCGAGCGCGACCAAAGGGCTTTCCGATCGCCCTTTGGAAACCTTCGGCCCCATCTCTTGTAGGACTATTTCTTATGTAACAAGTACGACAGCCCCATGAAAAACAGCCGCCCGGAACTCCTCCACCGGGCGGCTGCCTTTTTGTCTGTACGACTGCTTCAGTACCCTTAAATACGGAAGCGAAGCAAGTTCCAGCTGGCCGGGCCCAGCTGGCCCTGAAAGATGCCATCCTCAATGACGCCGCCGGCGCCGGCCTGGGGCCGCACGGTGTCCGGCGCAGCCTCGGTGTTGGCGGCGGTCAGGCTGTCGTGGTGCAGCGCCGCGTGCTGTATGAGCGCCGAACCGCCCACGCCCCGCAGGTCAATGCGGGCATCTATGGCCTGCTCCAGGCTGCGGTTCACGGCGAATACGGCGACCTCGCCGCGGGCCTCGTCATATACAGCGGACACATCCAGCCACGGCACGTCGTGGTGGTTGGAAGCGTCATAGGTCGGGCAATCCACCAGCGTGCCCAGTGAAAGCCCGCGGCCGTGCAGCGAAGCGTACAGGTAGGGCCAATAGATGGTCTGCCGCCAGGCGGGGCCGCCGTTGCGGGTGAGGATCGGCGCGATCACGTTGACCAGTTGGGCCAGGCACGCGACCTTCACGCGACCGGCGTTGCGGATCAGCGCGTTGAGCATCGTGCCCACGACCAGCGCGTCGGCCATGTCATAGGCGTCCTCCAGCAGCGGCGGGGCCACCTGCCAACGCTCACTCTGGCTGTCGGCGCTGTGGCTGTGGTACCACACGTTCCACTCGTCGAAGCTCAGCATGATGTCCTTCTTGCCCCGCAGCTTGGCCTTGACGAAGTCGCAGGTCGCCACGATCTCGCGGATGAAGCGGTCCATGCCCACGGCGCTGGCCAAAAAGGCGGCGTCGTCGTGGCTGTGGTTGCCGTAATACTGGTGCAGCGACAGATAGTCGATGTTGTCGTAGGTGTGCTCCAGCACCACGCGCTCCCACTCGGCGAAGGTGGGCATGTCGCGGTTGGAGGAGCCGCAGGCCACCAGCTCTATCGTCGGGTCCGCCCACTTCATGACCTTTGCGGCTTCGTTGGCGATGCGACCGTATTCTGTGGCGGTCTTGTGGCAGATCTGCCAGGGGCCGTCCATCTCGTTGCCCAGGCACCAGAGCTTAATGTCGTGGGGCTGCTCGTGGCCATTCTTACGGCGAAGATCGCTCCAATGGGTTCCGCCGGTCATGTTGCAGTATTCCACGAGCTGGCGGGCTTCGTCCGGCCCCAGCGTGCCCAAGTTCACGGCCATCATGATGTCCGTACCGGCCTTGCGGCTCCAGTCGGCGAACTCGTCCACGCCGATCTCGTTGGTCTCTATGGACGCCCACGCCTGCTCGGCGCGGCGGGGGCGGTTCTGCCGGGGGCCGATGCCGTCGCGCCAATCGTAGCCAGAAACGAAGTTGCCGCCGGGATAGCGCACGATGGGCACCTGCAGCTCCCGCACCAGGCCCAGCACGTCCTGGCGGAAGCCCTGTTCGTCGGCGGTCGGGTGGCCGGGCTCATACACGCCGCCATACACCGCGCGGCCCAGGTGCTCGATGAAGGAGCCATAGATGCGCTTGTCCACCTGACCCACATGGAATTGCTTGTCCAATGTGACTTTTGCTTTGATCATTGCGAATTTCTCCTCCTCAATAGAATAGAGCTAAACGATGCTGCCGGGGCGCTTCTCGTGCGCTCTCGTCCGGTCATATTTCTGCCAGTGAATCGCCTCTTCCAGGTACTGCGTCCGCGGTTCGGGGGTCTCCGCCGGGTAGCCGAAATAGACGACGCCGATCGGGTGCACATCCTCGGGGACATCCAGCAGAGCGCGCAGGGCGTCGGCGTCAAAGCCGCCTATCCACACGGACCCCAAGTCCATGGCCGTCGCGGCCAGCAGCATGTTCTCTATGGCGGCGCTGCAATCCACGGTTCCGACGTCGTCTCCCCAAGGAATGTACTTTGCATAGCCGCACACGACGATGATCAGCGGCGCGTCGTAGTTGCCGTATTGCGCGATGCCGTCCTTGATTTCCTGCAGGCGGGCCTCGTCGGTAACAACGATGAACTCCCATGGCTGGATGTTGCAGGCCGACGGCGCCGCCATAGCCGCCTGGAGCAGTTTGGTGATCTTTTCGTCTTCCACTTCTCTGTCCGGGATGTAGGAGCGAACGCTGCGCCTGGCATAGAGGGCGTCAAACACATGCTTTTCCCTGTCGGTCATGGGCTCCTCCGGATATTTTCGTTGATCCGTTTTGGCAATACATGGCATCTATATCATAGCCTTTCTATCACGATTTCACAAGGCAATTTTGCCGTTGACACGCCATGTATCATATGTTACTATTAACTCATGATCCAAACAGAAAGGAAGTCCATCCATGTCCATTAGCCACGCAATACTGGGGATTCTGAGCTATGAGCCCCTGACGGGATACGACCTGAAAAAGATCATCGAAGAGTCGCCGTTCATGCACTGGTCCGGCAACAACAATCAAATATACAAAGCGCTGGTAGAGCTCCACAGCAAGGGCTTCGTCACCAATGAAGTCCATCACCAGGAAGGCTCGCCCAGCAAGAAAATCTATACTATCACACAGGAAGGGTTGCAGGAGCTTAAGGAATGGGTGCTTTCCTCCCCGGAACCACCGGAGTGCAAAAAGACGTTTCTGGTTCAGCTGGCCTGGGCGGATTTGCTGAATGCAGAGGATCTGAGCCGTCTGCTGTCTCAATATGAATTTGAGGTCCAAACGCAGATCCTGATGCACCGGGAAAAGATGCGCAGAGGGGTCTTCTCCCCCGGCAGAACGCCCAGGGAAGCGCTGATCTGGGACATGATGTACCAAAACAACCTGTCCTCCCTGGAGCAGGAACAGGAATGGCTGAAAAAACTGCGAGCCGAACTAAACAACGACGGGAGTACGAACAGCATGCAGTATACGCTCAAAGAAGCCGGCACAAAGAAATACATCGAGTATGCTTCGGTGGAAGCGCCCATCCGCACGGAGCAACATGCTCTGGATCTGCTGAGCGCCGGTTATGAGCACGACACGCGGTTGCTTCTGATCCACGCGGAGGCGCTGGCCGACGATTTCTTCCGGCTGAGGACTGGCTTGGCCGGGGCGCTGCTGCAAAAGTTTGCCAATTACCAAGCGAATGTGGCGGTGGTCCTCACAGACGAACAGAGAATCCAAGGGAAGTTCAAGGAGTTCCTGGCAGAATCCAATCGCGGAACCACCTTCCGGGTTTTCCGGACTGTGGAGGATGCTGAAAATTGGTTTTTAACGCTGTAGGGAGGGTATCAAAATGAAAACAAAACTCGCGTTCAAGACCCCGGAAGGAAAAGCAGCCGTGCACAGGTTCTATGAATCGTTGCTGGAGCATTGGCCTTCGCCCAACGAGAAGTTCTTCGTACCCACGCGCTACGGGGATACCTTTGTAATAGCCAGCGGCGAGCAGAACGCCCCGCCTTTGATTCTGCTGCACGGCAGCGCCATGAATTCCGTGATGTGGGCAGGCGACGCGCCCCGGTTCGCGGGCCATTTCCGCGTGTACGCCGTGGACCTGCCGGGGGAACCGGGCAAGAGCGACGACAGGCAGCTTCCATTCCAAGGCCCCGATCTCGCGCTGTGGCTCAGCGACGTCTTTGACGCCCTCGCCATCCGCAAGGCCAGCGTGGTCGGCATTTCCTTGGGTGCGTGGCTGGCGGCCAAGTTCGCCATGCTATATCCGCAAAAGGTGGATAAGCTCGCGCTGCTCTCCCCTGCCGGCATCGGCTCGCAGAAGCTCTCGTTCCTCGTCACGAGCGCGGTCTTCCGACTTCTGGGAGATAATATGAAAAAACGCCTGCTATCCAAGGTGAACGGCAACCAGGCCATGCCCGAAGTGATCCTGCAATACCAACGGCTCATCGACGAGAACTTCAACTACCGCAAGGAAATCCTCCCTCTGTTTGGCGATGAGGAGCTTACAAAACTGACGATGCCAACGCTGGTGTTTGCCGGAGAGAAGGACACGATGATCCACAGCGCCCAGACGGTCCGGCGCTTTCAAAGATTGCTGCCCCATGCGACGGCCCATCTGGTGCCGGGCGGCAGCCATGCACTGATCCATCTCGGCGGCGAGATACACACGTTCCTGACCGCGCCGTAAGGCCCCCGCTCACTGCGCGGCGCAATGCTCCCGCAGGGCCAGCACATGCTCCGCTGGCGTGTCATAGGGCAGCACGCCGGTGCCCAGCACAAACCCCGGATATCCATCGGCCAACCGGATCACATGATCCGCCTTTTCCAGAATCGCGGGCACCGGGCCGGCGGCCACCAGCTTGGGGTCGATGTTGCCGCGCAGCAGCAGCTTTCTGCGCCGCGCGGCCTCCACATACAAGGGAAGGTCCGCGTTGTAATCGGCGATGGCCATGCCGGTACCGGTGGAAAGAATGTCTTCCAGCAGTGCGGCGGTATTGCCGCCGATGACCAGCGTCGGGGCCTTCCCGCCGGCCCCGCACACGCAATTGATAACCAGCTTCTCCCAGGGTGCGGCAAAGCGGCGATACAGCGCTGGCGTGAGCAGCGGCGGCGCTGCCCAGGATTCAAACACCGTAACGCCCAGGCCGGCCCGGACGATGGCCCCACACCAATCCATCAGAAAGGCCGAAGCCCTGTGCAGCAGGGCTTCGGCCGCTTCGGGTTCGCCGATGCAGCACAGGATGAAGTCCTCAAACCCCATCCACTCGCAGCACACCGAAAACGGACCGGATACGCCGATGCCCACCGGCACCTCGCCGCCGATCTCCCGCTTCACCTGGCTGGCCGCCCGCAGCAACAGGGATAGCCTCCCTTTTTCCAGCGCGCCATCGGCGGCCCGGTCCAGAGCGCCGATGCATTCCTCCGGTTCCATGCCGGCGGCTGGGCGGCTGATGATGCCGGGAATGCTGGTGTCGTCATAGAACCGCACCTCACACCCCAGGGCCTCGGCCTCGGTGTTGTACACGTCGATGCCGACGGTCACAGCATCGTGCCCATAGCACCGCCAAGCCTGCACATGGGCCTGAGCCATCAGCTCCGCGTCCCGCGCGGCGGCGCTGGGCGATACGCCGATGACCGCAGCCGCGTGCTCCAGTATTGTGGGCAGAAAGGGGATGCGGTCCGGCTTTTCGCCCATGCGGGCCGCCTGCATGCGTTCAAACGAATTCATAGACACCTTCTCTTTGAAAGGTTGATGCGCCAGGGTTTGCTGTCATTCAGCGAACCCCATGTTGCTATTACGTTGTTCCCGCGTTTTCTCCTTGCCGATCCATCAAAAGACCCCGTATCAACCGATTTTTTACCCGCTTTTTACCCATTGTCTGCATGATATCATACAGGTCCGGTGTATGGGTTCGACCGGTCAGCGCCAGCCGGATGACGGCCGCGGCGTCGGCCAGCGTGCCGGCATGGCCGCCGGGATTGATGGCATAGTCCTTCTTGTCACCGGCATATCCCGCTTTGACGGCCACAGACTTCAGATGGTCGTACCACGCTTCCTTGGGCAGTAAGGCATCATATTCAACCGCGTACATCCTCAAAAAGGCAGCCTCACGGGAATCGCCGGGGAGCGTGGGCGTTTGAGCTTCAAAAAACTCATCCCAGAAATAGCCGAACAGCCCGCGGACCTCCGCCCATCGGGAGATGTCCTTGCGCGGCTTGGCAATCCCCCGGCCAATGCCCAGCACCGCCAGCGCGTAGGGCCGGTCGCGCTGCAGCGCTGCGTGCAGAGCGGGGTCGAATTCCCCGGCCCACACCAGCAGCTCGCGCAAAACCGTTTCGGCATCCATCGCGGCGATGACGTCCTTGGCGATGTCCCGCAGCTTCTCCCCGTCAAAGACCGGCCCGCTGACGCCCAGATTGTTCAGGTCGATGGCGTAGGTCTCCAGCGGCAGCGCCGGGTTGGCCCGCCGCCAGTCCTCATAGGCCGAGTTGATGAGGCGCATGTAGTACTCCCGCAAGGCCAGCGGCGGCACACCCTGCACCCGGTAGTAGGACGCATGACCGTCGGCATCCCGGCGCTTGCTGTACTTGCGTTTGGTCGCTCCCTCCTTCTTCATGATGGGCGCCAGGTGCCCATAAACCGGCGGCTGCTGCCCCAGCGCCTCGAAGAGCTGGCGGTGGATGGGATAGGAGGAAAGCCACTCGTCCCCACGCACCACATGGGTCGTGTGCATCAGCGTGTCATCCACTGCGTGGGCGAAGTGGTACGTGGGCACGCCGTCGGCCTTAAGAATAACGATATCCTGCACATTCTCCGGCATGGAGACCTCTCTCTTGAAAAGATCGTCAAAGGACACCCGCCGCCCGGGCTGTCCGGGGGACCGGAAACGCAGTACAAACCGCTTGCCGGCTTCGATCTCCCGCCTCACATCGACAAACGTCATCTGCCGATGGACCGCCCACGGACCGTAATATCCGATGTCCGCACCCAGCCGCTTTTGCGCCGCCCGCATTTGGCTTAAGGCCTCCTCGCCACAAAAGCACGGATAGGCCTTTCCCTCCTCCACCAAACGCTTTGCGAAAGCTCGATAGATCTCCACCCGTTGGCTTTGGACATAGGGTCCATATTCGCCGAACTCCACGCCATCAGCGAAAAAGCCCTCCTCATAGTCAATGCCGAACTGCCGCAGCTCCCTTGGAAGTCGGTCCCGGGCACCTCTTACCTCGCGCTTTTGGTCCGTGTCGTCCAAGCGCACATAGAACTCGCCTCCCGACTGCCTGGCCAGCCGGTACTTCAGAAAGGCGTCATATAGCGTGCCGACATTGAGCTCCCCCGTGGGGCTGGGCGCCATCCGTGTGACCATGACTCCGGCGGGCAAACACCTTGGTGGGTAGCGGGCGATGATTTCTTCAACAGTCACTTCTGTATCCGGAAACAGCAGGTCTGCCAGTTGCGCGTTGGGTGTCATAATCTTCCCCTCCCAATAAAAAATAGCCCTTCGTCCTATGAAAGGACGAAAGGCTAAGCTTTCGCGGTACCACCTGACTTGATTGCAGCGCAATCCACTCATGGGCATCCAACAATGCCCTTCCCCTGTATCGCGAGGACACGGAAGGTTGGCAGACGCTTCCCCTTCTGCTCCGGCTCCTCGTTCAACGGCATCCATTGCCCGCTTCCACCTTGCCGGGCTCTCTGTGAACTTCCAACCGTCTACTCGCTTCCATCATCGCGTTGGATATGAAATTAAGCCTATTATAGCAGGCATGCTCTTTGTGTCAAGATGCGGGGAAAGGATTTCGCGCCCTACGTTGCGCCTTGCGCAACTATCGGCTTGCTGTCACATCGGCTAAAGCCGACGTTGCCGCAAGCCGGGGCAATGCCACTGGGCGCTTCTTGCGCACCATCTCGCCGGCATCCAGCCGGCTGAAGCGGCAGAGCCGCTTCCGATGGTGCTGGGCTACGGCGCCCTATGCTGCACTGCGTGCAGCATAGCCTTGCTCTCACATCGGCTAAAGCCGACGTTGCTGCAAGGCGGGGCAGTGCATCCTGCGCCAGGGCCAAAGGGCTCCGATCGCCTTTTGGAAACCTTCGGCACCCATCTTAGAACAATTACCTTGATGTGAGAAAACCATGTCGCGTTTCATCGCAAGCCTGTGTAGGGCAAGGGCTTGCCCTTGCCGCCCATGCCGTTCACCGCCTGCCCGCAGGCGTCCGTCGTTTCCTATTCAATGAGAATGGGTAAACAAAGACGAGAGAAGGTCCGGCGACAATTATCGCCGGACCGAATACTGACCAGTATGCAAGTCGTCCAATTCGTCGTCGACGCAAAAGCGTGGTCGGCGCAAGGCGT
>JAEYPH010000060.1 GCA_023410875.1 Bacillota bacterium
CATTAACCTAATGCTTTATTGGAGAAACGATATGATTCATTATAAAATAAACCGCATCCATACGATATTGCTAATTACAATCCTTATCACTTGGTTCATTATTTTTATACTTACTGTTCTTATGATATTTCAAGAAAGAACAGGCAACCTGCCTTATCTACTTGGTATCATTGGAATTGTTGAATTTGCTCTTCTGTTCCTTACCGGTATCTCTGGTATGCTTATAAAGAAAAAAGCAGCAAATGAAACTGATGATGATTATGATGACGCTTTCGTTAAGTTAACAAAAAAGGCAGCTTCTTATCCTGAAAATATCAATAAAAGAATGGCAATGTTATATTATTACGGTAACCTTTATATCATTGTATTAATTGTTACAATTCTTGAACCAAATCACGCATGCTGCGTGATAGCCCTTCTCAGTTTTTGCTGTGCCATATTGCTTTGGCGCAGCTTTTCTTTTACAATTAATTCATCTTAATGAAAGAAAACCCCTCAGATGAGTTCTTTGTTTGGCGACGCAGCTCTCATACCGAAGGGTTCTTACGAGTATGAGTATAACGACATTTTTAGTTAATTTCAAGTCCATTCGCGCTCCCCCTGAAAAGATTTTTGTATCCTTAACCTTTTACACTAATCTTTGACAGGAGGGCTCATTTTATGAATGACGCAAACACAAACTATCTAAAACAACATATCGATATCCTTTCGTTCCGCGACCTTGCACCAGTTACTATTACTACCTACACTTCTTACATGACCCAGTTTATTGAATGGACAGAGTCTTTACTTTCTTCAAAGCATCTTCCTGATATATCTTGGGAAGAGCTTCGTTCCTATATTCGATTTCTAAAAGAAGTCAGAAAGCTAAACCCACGTACAGTGAACGTCCATATCGCTCAGTTACGTGATTTCTATCAGTATATCCTCCACCGTGACTGGGATCGCTATCAGATTCCTTATCTTCACTATGATGAACTTCTTCCTAAAGTTCCAACTAAGGCGGAGGTGAATTCTCTGATTGATTCTGTTTACAATCCAAAACATAAAGCAGAACTGGCTTTGTTATACTCTTCTGGCATCAGGGTTAGCGAACTCACGCGCCTCAAATGTGGTGATATCTATCATTCCAAGCACTGTATTTACATATCCAGAAGCAAGAACCGCTCTGACCGTTATGCTGTTCTTTCCGAAAGAGCTTATGATCTGCTGGTCACCTACATCCGCACATTTCATCCCTCTGCAAAAAAACAGGACTGGCTCTTTCCCGGACAAAAACATGGTTCCCATATCCATCAACAGTCTATTTATAACACCTTCAAAAAATGGCTCTCTGTATTAGGACTTTCGGATTCAGGCTACACGCTACATAGCCTTCGCCATGGTTTTGGACTTCATTTGTATGAGGCAGGCACTGACATTATGACGATTAAGGAAGCTATGGGTCATAAATCCATTTCCAGCACCTCAGTCTATCTGACTCTTGGTATTGGCAATGGAAGGAGCGTGACCAGTCCTTATGATGTCTAAGACTGTGAAAACCTGTCATACGTTTGAGTTAATAGAGGAACCTGAATCCAAAGCATATCCCATCCGGGACATCTTTCAGTCATTTTTTAGGGATTATTCCGACTCCCATTCTGTTTCTAAAGAGCAACAGAAGGCTGCTTTTTGTATATCAGCATGCAAGACCGGTTCCTTCGGTTATAACTTAAGCTATTGCGAATCCTGTGGCCGTGCTACGATTCATGCCTGCTCCTGCAATAACAGAAATTGCCCAAGCTGCCAGGCTCCGCAGGAACAAAAATGGATCATGGCTCGTAATTCTGAGTTGATTGAAGGCTGTGCTTATTACCACTGCATCTTCACACTTCCATTTGAGTTAAATGACCTCATTTACGAAAACCAGAAGTTATTGTATAACCTCATGTTTTCCTGTATATCAGATACAATCCTTGCACTATGTCGTGACAAAAAGCATATGGGTGCAACTCCTGGTATCATCATGGTATTGCACACTTGGGGTCAGAAACTTAACTTCCATCCTCATATTCACCTGGCTTTATCTGGTGGTGGACTTACAGAATCAGGACAGTTCACTGAGTCTTGCCATAAAGGATTTCTCCTTCCGGTGAAAGCAATGGGAAAAATGTTTCGGGGTAAATTTATGGCTAAGTTGAAAACTTATTATGATAAAAATCTGCTTTCTTTTATGGGCGAATGCCAGAAACTACGTAACCATTTCACCTGGAAGGAATTCGTAGATGTTCTTTATGCAAAAGATTGGATTCCCTTTATCCGAGAGACCTTCAATGGAAATGGTAATGCCATCAAATATCTTGCTCGTTATGCCTATCGTACCGCGATCAGCAATAGTAGGATTTGTAGCATATCAGATAAAGAGGTCTCTTTTAGGTATAAAGATTATGCTGATAAAAGTGCGACAAAGGTTATGACGTTAGAGGGATCAAAGTTCCTCGATTTATTTCTGCAGCATATCCTTCCGAAAGGTTTTTCTCGAATAAGATTTAGTGGATACCTAAGTAATTGCTGTAAAACAAAAAAGTTGAAGCTAATTCATAAGCTACGTGGAACAACATTTATTCCAAACCCTGTTAAAGGGAAGTCAATGGCTGAGTTATTACTCCTAATCTATAACAGAGATATCTGTGTATGCGGTAAATGTAATGGGCACGTTATCCAGCATCCCCGCGGAAAACCATTCAACGCTCCAGTAATCTGCTGTTCCTTGACTTGAGAATAATTAATTTTTAGGCTGTCTCAGAGGATGGTCTTATTGTTGTACAAGCATTTCGATATGTGGAGCGGCAATTTACACTTTTTCATGTCTAACAGCATTGTAAAGTATAGAGTTTCTTGTGCTTTTTACATTATTGAAAACAATCAAATCTACATAGGTGGTCCGCATGCGTGACTTGGTTCAAAAGAAAAGTACTAAATCAGGGGCTTGAAGTTCTTATCAAGCTCCTGATTTTGAGCCCCTGACTTAGAACTTTTCTAATTTATTCTGCAAATAACTTCTAAATGCATCCCACAATTTTGCACTATGTATCTTGAATGCATTCTAATATCACATATATCAATGTCGGAGCGGGCGTATTGTAACGGTCTATATAATGACCGCTCAACACCTTTCGGAAAAATATTGATAACAGGATCAGGTGGCATTGCATAAGCCCCTATACCTCCTAGTTTCTGATCAGTAAGCCATAGGATGTCCGTTACATACTTCTCTTTCTTATCTATTACTGTTAATATAAAACTTTTAATACAATTCTGTATATTTTCATCTAATACATTGTTAAACAGATATAT
>JAEYPH010000011.1 GCA_023410875.1 Bacillota bacterium
GTCCTCCTTCTTGTTGCTTGCGGTTGGCAGACCTGCTTGCATCCTATCAGAGTGTGCGAAGGATGGCTACTTATAGCTGGAAGCTTCCCTGAACCCCCAGCCTAGCTGGGGGTTTTCGTTTCACAAGCAAAACAGAAACCCCGCAACGAGCGGGGTTTCTGTTTGTTTGAGTTTCTGACCGGACGGAAACCATCCGTCAGGCCAAAGGCCTGACACCTCCCTTGTTAAGGGAGGCAAGGCTTTGAACCTTGGCCCCCTTAACAAGGGGGCTCCGGCCGGAGGCCGGTGGGGGTTCCGCTCCCTTTACAAGCCCTTGACGAACTGCTCGCCGTAGGCCTCGCACTCCTTTTCCGCCTGGGCGTCGGGCACCCAGAGGCTCCGGATGCCGTCGTTCACAAGCGTGAACCCCGAGCGGCCCAACATCTCGCCGATCTTCTTGACGGCCTCCCCGCTCCAGCCGTAGCTGCCAAAGGCGGCGGCCTTCTTGCCCTTGAACTTAAGCCCCGCGATCATCTCCAGCAGCCCTCCCACGGAGTGCAGATATCCGTTGTTGATCGTCGGAGAGCCTACCAGGATAGCCTTGGAGCGGAACACCTCGGTCAGAATGTCGTTCTTGTCCTTGGTGGACGAATTGAATATTTTGACCGAGACGGAGGGATCGGCGTTGCGTATGCCGCGGGCAATGGCCTCCGCCATCTTGCGGGTGGATGCCCACATCGTGTCAAAAACCAACGTGATCTGGTTTTCCTGATAATTGTCCGCCCACTTCATGTACTGCGCCACGATCTGGGTCGGGTCGTCCCGCCAGATGACGCCGTGGCTGGGGCAGATCATGCTGACCGGCAGGTTGAAGCCCAACACCTCGTTGATCTTCTTTGTGACCAGCGGGCTGAACGGGGTCAGTATGTTCGCGTAATACTTGAGCGCCTCATGGTACAGCTCCGCCCGGTCCACGCTGTCGTTGTACAGTGATTCCGAGGCGTAATGCTGGCCGAAGGCGTCGTTGCTGAACAGGATGCTCTCACCGGTCAGATAGGCGAACATGGAATCCGGCCAGTGCAGCATGGGCGCTTCCACGAATACCAGCTTGTTCTCCCCCAGGTCCAGCGTATCTCCGGTCTTCACGGGGACAAAGTTCCAGTCCTGGTGATAATGGCCCTTCAGCGATTTGATGCCGTTGGCGGTGCAATAGATGGGCGTGCCGGGGATCTCCCGCATCAGTTCCGCCAATGCGCCGCTGTGGTCGATTTCGGCATGGTTGGCGACGATAAAGTCGATTTGCCCAAGATCGATCTCCTGCCGCAGGTTGCTGATGAACTCCTGGTCATAGGGCTGCCATACCGTGTCGATCAAGACAGTTTTCTGATCGCGTATCAGGTAAGAGTTGTACGATGATCCCTTGTGCGTCGAATATTCTTCCCCGTGGAATGCGGTCAGCGTCCAATCCACCTTGCCAACCCAGGTGACTTTGTCGGTCAGCTTTTTTCCCATGTATCGCACCTCTTCCGCCATGTTTGGTAATATCATATAGCCTATGATACCAAAGTCAAGAGCCCCCTGCCAGCGCAGGGGGCATCTGGGCTGCCGGAAGCGAGGCGCGGCGCCGGTTCGCTAACCATTTATCTGGCTCTTTACGCCCGGAGGAAGGGGCTGGAAGTACTCCGATATCCGATTGGGCCCGGCAATGACATCCCTACCGATGTAGACGGCGCCGTCGTCCCTGGTCTTGTGGCCCCACTTCACGAGAGAGATCGTGCCATGGGCGATCTCGATGGCCGTGATGTTCCATGGATGGACACAGCAGCCGTCGTTGAAATACTTCCCTTGTGACGGCTCCGGGAAAACCGGCCGGTGCGTATGGCCGGCGATCACCGGCGTGTCGTGGTCATCGGCCCACTGCATCAGCCTCTTCTCGATCATCATTTTGACCTTATAGTTCTTCGCTGCGCTGGTCGGGTCGTTTACGCCGACCAGCTCCAACTGCCGCCACACATAGCGCACCAGGAACCGGGCCAGCCGCCACAGCGTGTCGTTGAGGAAATCCACCTGATGGCCGTGCACCAGAAGGAACTCCTTCCGGGCCGGCTCATAGCGCAGCCGCAGGCTCTCATGCACCACAGCGCCGGGGAACAGCGGCATGTACCGGTTGGTCGCCGCATCACAATAGGTGTCCAGCAGAGCCGGCTTGCACTTTTTTTCCATGTCGTGGTTGCCGTACAGCAGCCACAGCCTTCTAGCCCTGTAAAACTGCGTAAGCAGCTGGAATACGTCGCCATGAACGGCCTTTATCTGGGAGATGTGTCGGTTTTCCCAGAGCTCGTCGCCGTCGCCCAGCTCGATGTAGGTATACTCCAGCCTGTTATAAGACTTGAGCGCCGCGTAGAAAACGTTCTGGTTTTTTCCGAAATCGTCGGCCAGATTCCCGCAGCCCCGGTGGACGTCGCTCATGATGACGATCCTGGAGCAATCATTCACCATAAGGACTGGCGCCGATTCATACGCCTTGTCGATTCGTTTTTTGTATGTACACATCGAAACCCCACCCAAATCCGAAATCATTACCATGCAATTGCCGCTTGCATGCAACCCAATTGGCCTTCCGCCTGCCACAGGGGAAAAACGCCAGCCTTTCCCCTGTGGTCACAGGTCACTTCACGCGCGGCACGATCACCTCATGATACCTGAACGCCCCCTGCTGCCTGCCGATGTTGATGGCAAACTGGTACAAAAGCGGCGACCTCACCCTGAGCAACGTGAGGATGTCGTACATGTTGGTAAGCCCGCTTGTGACTCTTTTGTATTCGGCCACAAAGGCCTTTACCCGAAGCTTGGACAAAAAGGCTATGGGCCCACGCCGCATCAAGGGCTGTTTGGAACGCGGTTCTGTAAAGTAGAACGTCAGGTTGTTATCACTGAGCCGGTACTCGTCCTCATGATAACCGAGCTGACGGAACGCCTCCATGAACGCGTCTTGCATTTCTTGATCGGCAAAGCTCAGCGAGGCTGTCATCGTCAGCGCCGAAGGGTCGGCGTATTCGCCGAGCACAAAGCCCGTCAGCCACCAGTGCCTGTCCGTTCTGGTGAACATCTCCGTGTTGTTCTTGTACAGCGTAAACGCCATGTCCAGGGCTTCCTCATCGCCGGCGCTGCGATAGAACGTACCCCGGAAAATGCCGGGAACATCGATGTCCGCGTCCGCCGTGTTGTAGATGCCGATTTCGCCGCCGCTGGTGATGCCATACTGGCCCTTCCAGAACTCGATCAGCCACTTTTTGCCCTTGTACTCAAAGCGGACCGGTTCGCTGTCGAAGATCAAACCCAGCGGAGTGGCCCAATCGTCATACAGGCTGCAATAACCCAGCTTCCTCTGCCACGGATCCACGACGGAATAGAAGACGTTCTGCTCCCAGTCATAGGCATAGCCCGTGTCCGCCAGCAGTTGGGCCAGCCCATCCTGCTGCAGGTCAGTATCCGAATCCGTCTCCTGTATTCTCACAATGGTCTCGCGCAACAACTTTTTTGATCTGAACCGCCGTATGATCAGCACAACGCCTATTACGACGGCACAAAGCGCCACGGCAGCCAGCGCCCAGAACAGCACGGTGCCGTAACCGATGGCCGACAAGAAACCGCCCATAATACACGCTCCCTTCCGGTGTCTGTAGCATCATATTCAAGTTCCGGCGGTTTCGACAGCATTGGGGGCGCGAGCATGATGTATTGCTTGATCAAACCTAGAGAGAATATATCAAGACTGGATGGGTTTTTATGAGGTGCCCGATTGGCCAACAGGATGCTGGAAGTGAAAAATCTATACAAATCGTTTGGAGACAAACAGATCTTGGACGATGTGACCATCGACGTGGCGCCCGGCGATGTCTTTGGATTTCTCGGGCCCAACGGAGCAGGCAAAACCACGACGGTGCGTGTGATTCTGGGCTTGGTCCGGCCGGACCGGGGTACGATCACGATCAACGGATACGGCATACGGGATAACTTCAAACAGGCGATTTCACTCGTCGGCGCGGTCGTGGAGACACCAAAGTTCTATCCTTTTCTATCCGGCTACCAAAACATAGCACTGACCGCCAATCTGCATCGCAACGTTTCCAAAAGCAAAATCGACGATGTTCTAAGGAAGGTGGGGCTGCAGCAACGGTCACAGGATTTGGCGGGAACATACTCGCTGGGTATGAAGCAGCGATTGGGCATCGCCCGAACGCTGGTGAACGACTCTCGGCTGATTTTCCTGGATGAACCCATGAACGGGCTGGACCCAGAAGGCATGATGGAAGTCCGCGTGCTCATCAAAAACCTTTCAGCCGACCGGGGCATCACCTTTTTCATGACCAGTCATCTGCTGCATGAAGTGGAACATCTCTGCAATCGAATCGCGATTTTGCACGAAGGGCGTATCCTTGTTCAAGGCATGGTCGAACAACTGCTGGATAGGGATCACGAGAAGGTCGAAATACATACCAAAGACATCAGCAGAACACAACAGGCTTTGCAGGGCCTTGCATACATCAGATCAATCCATCCTTCAGAAGAAAAGGTGACAGTAGAGATGGATCAGGGGTCTTCCGGCAAACTCAACCGGCACCTTGTGAATGCGGGCATTGATGTCTCGTATTTGGTGCCTGTCGGCCAATCGCTGGAGAATCTCTATATGAGCTTCACGCATGGCCATTGAAATGATGTACGGACTGATCAAAAATGAAATCATCAAAGCGTTCGCCCGGAAGAAACTATGGTTTTTTCTGATCGTTCAGTTGCTGTTTGGAATCGTTCCGTTGATCCTGAGAGTCTTCAACGACGCTGGGCAGACGTATCCGTTATTCCTGCACGGGCTGACCGTATCCTGGATCATACCGATTTACATCACCGTTTTGGCCGCCGATATGATCACCGATGAATATGCCAACGGGACGCTCACCTTATCTTTGGTACACCCCGTTACTCGTGGGGAGTTGTTGGCCGCCAAGACACTCTCCCTCTTCACGCTGACCTTCATCATCCTGATTGCAACAATGGCAATCGGGTACGCGGCGGGTGCAGCCGCGCTGGGCTGGGGCTCCCGATTTTTGCACAGAGGCATTGAATACCCCTCGTCAAGAGGAATCTACCTGACCATTTTTTCATACCTGTGTTCTGCAATCCCCCTTTTTGCTTTTGGCCTGCTGAACATATTTCTGGCTTTTCTCCTGGGCAGCAGCGGGGCGGTGGTCGGCATCTCCATCGGTGCAATGCTGTTGTTCGCCGCCCTTGGTTACTTGGCTCCGGAGGTTGCACCGTACCTGGTTACAAACCACTTCAGTTCCTTCTCACAATCCCTGTTGTTCTCCGGGAATCTCCCGGAGGTGCTGCTGGGCCTCAAGGTCATGGCCGCCTATGGCGTTTTCTCCTACAGCTGCAGCTATGGGATATTTCGGGCCAGGGATTTGGTTAACTAGGGTTTGGTCTTCAGCTCATCGATGATCCGGCAGCGGAACTCCAGGCATTTTTGTATGGCGTCCATGTCCTCACGGCCGGGATTCTTCCACCGAAAGCCGATGCCGCCGCTCATACACACCCGTCGCTTATGGCCAAGAACCGTCGTGAAAGCGCCCAGATGGGTCGTGGAACACCCGGTGCACCCCCACAGATGGCGCAGGATGTACCTCTGGAACTCCGGGCTTTCCTGGGCAAGCCGGTCGTTGATCAGGGCGGGGTCGTCCCAGCCATAGGTTTCGGTGATGCGAATGTCCAGATCGCCGCCCTCGGTCCCCAGGCATAGGACCTGCGCGCCCTTGTACTTGTAATCCACCTTCCAGAAGGTGTTGCAGGCGGGTTTGGCCTTGCGCGTTCGCGCGCCGGCGTCTATCTCGTCGGCGATCCCCCGCCGCTCGGCGATGAGCGGGCTTGTATAATCCTCGTAGGCGGGGCTGTATTTGGCTCCGATGTTGCGGAACTCCAGATTCTGAAACGCGAAGTAGCCGAAGGAACTCATTTTGTCGCTGGAAGCGGCCAGGGCGCACATCCCTTGGAACATGCCCGGATGCCGGGTGGAAACAAAGCTGCCGCCCTGCTGCACGAGCCCCACGCGGGCCAGAGCGTTGAGCCGCGCCTCCAGAGCTATGGGGCTGGTTGGGCCGCTGGTCCGCTTGGCTATGGCATCCATCGCCTCCGCGCTCAGCCGGAGCGCATCGCCCCGCAACTCCCCCTCTCTGCCCAGCATGCGCAGCAGCACCTGATACCCGTTGACCGCGTTATGGGTCTGAGAGCGTATTTTCTCGGTCTTGGCCGGTTGCTGCCGCTTGACGCCGTTGAGCTTCTTGCCGCCCAGGAAATTCTCCAGAGCCATGACCGGCAGGCCGTACGCCTCGGGATTCTCATACATGTCCGATAGCATATCCAGCATAAAAGCATGATACGCCGCGCAGGACGCCTTCAGCAGACCGTCTTCCATGCCGCCAAGAGAGCGGCCCAGGGGCGTGAGCTGGCGCGCGGCACAGTATAGGTTTCGGTGCACGGCTGATGGGAATTCGGTCAGCTCCTTGGTGAAATCCATGGACATGGCCACCTCCTCTTTGGCAAACACTGAAGGCGCATGAGCAGATACAGGATGCGCTAGGCTCCCTAAACGGGGAATAGAATGCGCGCTACATAGATGACAAACACCAGCGTAATGGAGCAAAGGATCGTTGCCGTCATCACGGCCTGGCAGGCGAAGTCCGGCTCGTTGTTGCGGTCCACGGCGATAAGCGCGGTGTTCACCGCCGTAGGCAGCGAGGAGGAGATCATCAGCGTCTGCGCGGGGATGCCCTTGAGCCCCAACAGCAGAATGAGCAAATAGGCAAACACCGGGCCGCCGACAAGGCGCACAAAGTTGGACAGGTACACGTCCTTGTTCTGAAAGGAAAATTTCGTTCGGGAAAGCTGTATGCCCAGAGTAAGCAACGCAAAGGCAATGAGGCCCTCCTTCAGGTAGCCGAAAGCAGGCCACAGCGGGAAGTCCTCCAGGCGAAAGGGCAGCGCCTTCAGCAGGAAAGCCAGCGGTATCCCGTAGATCGTGGGCATCTTCAATATGCTGGTAAGCGACGTCTTCCAGCTCATGCTGCCCTTGGCCGCGTTGAAGAACCCGACGGTGTTCGTGGAAATGTTCTGCACGATGAGTATGATGACCTGCGTCATCAGCGCCACAGTGAGGTATGGCGTCTGCCCATCCACGACAAACGGCGCGCTGCTGAACACCAGCGAAATGAGAGGAACGCCGATGTTGCCGGAATTGTAGAACATGATGGAATTTACGAAGGCATTTTTAAGCGGCGGGTTGTAGCCGCGGATGCGGGCGATGAGATGCGACGCCAGATGGTTCAGCGCCGCCAGCAGCAGCGCGAAAAGCAGGATCTTCCACACGTCGCCCAGCATATCCGTTGTATAGATCTGCATGAAGACGAAAAAAGGCACGTAAACATAGAAATTTAGCTTTGTCAGCGTATTGATATCGATGGGAAACTTTTTGCCCAGCAGAAATCCCAGCAGTATGATAAAAATGATGGGCACGATGTTGTGCAGCAGGATGTATAGAAAAATATCCATTTCAACTCTCGAAACCGGATTTCGCTTTTAGCGCAATATGTTGATTATGCTGGCTGTGGCAGGGCGTGTCAAGCGCGCACACCTCCTGATTTAATATTAGAGCGCCGAAAATTGCCCCGGTTGTCTGGACAGCCGGTGACAATACAATCTTCCTTTAGGAGATGGAAGAAAAAGCAGTGTGTATTTCTGAGTTTATGTCTAAGTATTTGCAGGCAATCTTGCTATAATTCAATTATTTCTCTGCGCTTTTCGTTGTCTGTATAGAGTACATCTATCATTACGCCATCGGCGAATAGAAGAACTTCACTTTCATCATTTTCGCATGAAGCGAGCAAATAGGCACAAAAACAAACCCGGTTTTCGAGAAAATCGGCTTGCCGCCTGTCATCATGACTAGCCGAGGTCATGAGCTGTTAGCTAGAAAATGTCCACCTGCGAACCTCCACATTTGCTATGCTGCCATTACAGTTGTATAATGATTTATAGAGGAGGTGATGCGTATTGACAGCTATGCTGGAAGCGCTATTTTCACCAACTCGCGCCTAACGATAGCTTAGTCTGAGCGAGAAAAAGCGTTCTTGCTACGCAAATCAGACCCCACAAATAAGCCGGACTCTGTTTCCGGGGGTACTGCCATAAATGCTATGCTTGGCTGGGGGCAATGACCGTTAGGCACAAAGCAAGTTAAGATCGTTCGGCAGTACACGAGCGATCCTATTTATTATGAATATAGCGCTTGTAAAACGGCAATAACCAATTCGTTTGCAGTACATATGCTTGTCACAACGGTATGCGCGTTACATCCTGTTTATAGCCGCCTGCGTGCTATCCGCTGGTTGATATTGGTTTATATCAAGATGCTTTAGGCCACAAGATAAAAAAACAATATCACAGTTTGATGCCCAAGGTGGAACTTGAAGGTGCTATGCGCTTGCGCGCGCCATGTCTGCGCCGTTCCTTTTTCGCTCTTGTGTTTCCTTTCTCCGCAGGTCGTATTCGTTCCTATCTGGCTGTGGCGGGTAGCTTCTTCGCTGCCCACCGACACCAATAGCAAAGCCCGGTCCAAAGACCGGGCTTTGCTATTGGTGCCGAAGGTGGGACTTGAACCCACATGTCCTCGCGGACAACGGATTTTGAGTCCGCCGCGTCTGCCATTCCACCACTTCGGCGTGTCAAATTTTGCATTGAAAATGTTAGCACATCCATCGTCCGTTTGCAAGGCGAATGTTTCCACGCGACATGTCGCGCCGATGTGGTATAATATATTGTTATTATGTATAGAAACCAAGGAAAAAACCAACGTCAGGAGGGCAGCCGATGACGGACGCCGACAAGCGCCTGATTCTGCAGGCGCAGCGTGGCGACACGCAAGCCTTCGAAACGCTGTACAACCAGCACCTAAAACGCGTATACAACATCGCATGGCGCACGATGGGCAACGATGCCGACGCGCAGGACGTGACCCAGGAGGTCATGCTCAAAGCCTGGCGGGCGCTGCCGAACTTTAAGCTGGACAGCGCTCTGAGCACATGGCTGTATCGCATCACGATCAACGCGTGCTCCGACGAGCTGCGCCGCCGCAAGGCTAAGACCGTGTCGGTGGAGGCGCTCAGCGAGAGCGGCCACGAACCCGGCGACGCGGGCTTTGAGCAGAGCGCGGTGGATGGGCAGAATTTGTCCTGGGCCATCGGCCAGCTCATAGAGGAATACCGCTCGGCCGTGGTGCTGCGCGATGTGGAAGGCTATAGCTACGAGGAAATTGCCAAAATATTGAACTGCCCCATCGGCACGGTGCGATCGCGCATCAACCGTGCCCGCGAACAGCTTCGCGGCCTGCTCAACGGCAGCGGAACTTTCGCGGCGGAGGGCTCGTCAAAAAGAGCAGAAAGGGGCAGAACATGAAACCGTGCAGGATGCAAAACCAAATAAGCCTCTATCTGGATGGCGAGCTCAACGGCGAAGCGCTGCGCCGGTTTGAGGATCATCTCCAGAATTGCGAAGGCTGCCGCACCGAGTTGGAGCAGATGTCCGATCTGCTGCGCGCGCTGCGCACGCTGCCCGAGCGTGAGGTTCCCGCGGGTTTGACCGACCGTCTGCACGCTGCCCTCGCCCAAGAAGCGACAAAGGGGACGGTTCGCATGAAACGCAAATTCAACCCGTGGATCGCCGCACCCATTGCGGCAGCGCTGGTCGTGTTCGTGGCCGGCGGCGCGCTGCTGCTGAACAACCAACAGAGCCCCATGCGCAATAACATGGTCGCTCCGGCCCCGGAAAACCGAATGATGGACCTGGCAGGAGCACCGGACGAAGGCGCGAGGGACGGCGCAAACTATGGCATAGCCGAAGAGGTACCCCAGGCCACGGCAGCCGCCGAGGCGGTATCGCCGGACGAGCAAAAGACCGCCACAACCGACAACTACACGAGTACGGACAAGACGAAGTCCTTTACCGGCGGCGGCGACGCCGACATCCGATCCAGCCTGCAGAGCAACGCGCTGCTGAACGCCCAGAGCGGGCGCAAAATGATCTATACCGCCAATCTGCAGTTGGAGACCCGCGAATTTAACAAGAGCCTGGCCGGCGTCAACGACATACTGGCCCGCTACAACGGCTACGTGGAGCAAAACCAGGTCAGCGGCGTGCCCGAAGGCAAGACCGACGGCCGCAGCGCCAGCTTCACGCTGCGCTTCCCCATCGCCAACTACGACAAAGCCATGGGCGACCTGGCGGCGCTGGGCAACTTGCTCAGCCGCACCGAATCCACCGAGGACGTCAGCCGCCAACACGTGGACACCGAAGCCCGCAACAAGACGCTGACGCTGCAACGAGACCGTCTCTACGAGCTGCTGGCCAAGGCCGACAAGATGGAGAACATCATCTCGCTGGAAAACGAGATCACGAGGCTGACGACCGAGATCGAACAGATGAGCGCGCAGCTGCGCTTCTGGGACGACAAGGTCTCCTACTCTTCGGTGAGCGTCAACCTGCGGGAGCTGGTGACGCCCCCCCAGAGCGTTACGCCCCCCGACCCCGACCTGAACACCCGCCGCAGCGGCGCCTTTTATGACACGCTGAACAACATGCGCGAAGGCTTCGAGGAGTTCACGGTGCGCTTCATGGGCGCGCTGCCCTGGCTGATCATTGTGATCGTGGCCGTGGGCATTGCGCTGGGAGTTGCCATACCGCTGATCCGCCGCGCAGCCCGCGCCCGGCGCAACGACACCCCCAAGGAGGAATAACCATGATGTTTCTTTTGAACAGGAAAGGAAAAGCGCTCGTGCCCGTGCTGGTGGCGTCGATGCTGGTGCTGGCCGCAGGGTTGGCAGGCTCCATCGCGCTGGCACAGCCCTCCCCCGCCCCGGCGGAAAACGGCAACACCGTCAGCGTAAGCGGCAGCGCCCAGGTGGCGCTCAAGCCCGACATCGCCTATGTGACGTTGGGCGTGCTGAGCGCCGACAGCGATTTCAAGAAGGCCGGCGCCGCCAACGACACCGCCATGGCCAAGGTGCTCTCGGCCGTGAAGGCGCAGGGCGTGGAAGACAAGGACATTCAGACCGTCAACTACAGCATCAACCCGCGCTACAGCGCCGACGGCAAGACCATCACCGGCTACGAAGTGAACAACAGCGTACGCGTGAAGGTGCGCAGCCTGGACAAGCTGGGCGCCGTGCTGAGCGACGCCACCACCGCCGGCGCCAACAGCGCCTACGGCCTGAGTTTCGATGTGGAAGACCGCGAAGCCGCCTACAACCAGGCGCTTACGATGGCCATCAAGGATGCCAAACAGCGCGCCGAAACGCTGGCCAAGAGCGCCGGAACTACGCTGGGCACGGTGCTCAGCGTCAGCGAAAGCGGCGGCTACACCCCTTACCCGATTTTTGTCACCTGGGACAAGGCCGCCGCCTCGCCGATGAGCCCCGGCAGCCTGAACGTAACCGCGTCGGTCAACGTGACCTACGCGCTCCAGTAAGGAGGGGTCAATATGAAGACGAGCAGAATTCTTCTGGGCGCGGTGGCTCTGGTGAGCGCGGTGGCGCTGCTGGCCGGCTGCGCAGCGATACCCGCATTCCGCGCTTCCGGCAACGCCGTGGTGCAGACCGATGACGCCGTGAAGACCGCGGCCCTGACCACGGACGCCAAGGGCGGCAGCGGCGGCATCTCGGTCAGCGGCAGCGCCAGTGTCAGCCTCAAGCCCGATGTGGCCACCTTCACCATCGGCGTGGAGACCATGGATGCCGACGCCGCCCGCGCCCGTGCGGCCAACGACACTGCCATGAAGAAGGTATACGAAGCGCTGAAGGCCCAGGGCGTGGCCGAAGCCGACTTGCAAACCGCAAGCTACGACATCTACCCCCGTTATGACGACAAGGGCGTGACCATTACCGGCTATACGGTGAGCAACCGCGTGCTCGTGAAGGTGCGCGACCTCGCCAAGCTGGGCGACACGCTGGGCGCTGCAGGCGCCGCCGGCGCCAACACTGCCGGGGGCATCAGCTTCGACATCTCCGATCGCACCGCCGCCTACAACCAGGCGCTCTCGCAGGCCATGGAAAAGGCCCGCGCCCGGGCGCAGGTCATCGCCGACGCCAGCGGGGTGAAGCTGGGCCGCGTCAGCGTCATCAACGAGTCCAGCAGCTACAGCGGCCCGGTGTATGACGGCGGCTTGCGTGGCGAAGCCCGCGACATGGCCGTGCCGGTGTCGGCCGGCCAGCTGGAAGTCACAGCTTCGATCAGCGTCAACTTCGAAATCGCACAATAACCTACCTTCCCACCGAGGAGCGAACCGCACGGTTCGCTCCTTTTTCGCGGACCGACGCTGTTGCGTTGTCCGCGATTCAGACGACTTGTCATAGCTACCGTTTATCGCCCGCCGCGCATGTCGCCGGGCAATATCTTTGCTTCTTGAGCTCATATTGTGTTCTTAAAAGGCGCTTTACGCCTACGGGCGAATGCTTTGTGTCTGCTCAATGCATTTTTTCAATTTCCTCCCGCCGGATGAACCGTCGGTCGGCTTCCTGCTTTTCTTTTCAGAAGGGTTATTAAGCATCTGTTTTCGGGTATATAGAGTAATATATTCGAGCGGGAATGGCTAACAGGAGGACGGTATGTTAAAGCGATCCAGCATCGGTGTGAAGATTATATTGTTCATAGGGACGATCATGTTGGTCGCCGTCGCAGCGCTGATGTACATCGTCACCAACGGATATAACAGCTACCTGAGCGAGCGCGATGACCAGGACCTCACCAGCGCCATGCTGCAATTTGATGACAGCGTTACCGCCCTTAAGGACCAGGCCCTGCGCAACGCCCAGTTGCTGGCCGGCAATGCCCGCCTGACGGAGGCGCTGCAATCCCGAGACCGCAAGCGCATCGGCGAGCTGCTGGCTCAGGCCACGCAGGACAGCGCCCTGGATTTTGTGCTCGTGACAGACAAGATGGGCCAGACCCTCTACCGCAGCCGCAGTGACCTGCCTGCCGAGGAGAACCTTTCCAGCCGCGACAACATCAAAAAGGCACTGGACGGCATGCCCATTCAAGACATCGAGAAGGATGGCGAACTGCCGCTGGCCTGCGTGAGCTATGTGCCGGTGCAGAATGCCGAGGGCCGGCTCATCGGCGTCATCGCCACGGGCTTCTTTCTGGGCAAGCCGGATCTGGTGGACAAGCGCAAGCAACTGAGCAACATGGAGTGCACCGTCTTCATCGGCGACGAGCGGCTCATGACGACGCTCCGCAGCGACGGCAGCCGCGCCGTGGGTACAAAGGCCAGCGCCGACGTCGCCGAAATGGTGCTCACTTGGCAGCGCGCCTATCACGGCCAGGTCAAGCTGTTCGGCGTGGATTATCTGACCAGCTACAAGCCGCTGATCAACGCCAAGGGCGAATCATTGGGTATGCTCTTCCTGGGCATGCCGCTCACGGAGCTGCAGGCGAAAAAGGCAGACATCCTTTGGAAATCCATACCTGTGGTGCTGATCATCGCGGTGATCATGATCGCTCTGATGTTTTTATATCTGCGCTTGGGCCTGAGCCAGCCGCTCAAGGCGCTGACCGCCGCCGCGCTGCACATCGCCCGGGGCGACATCGGCCAGGCGGAGCTGCTGCTGCAGGCAAGGGCTGCGCGTCGCCCCCTGCGACTGCCCAAGCTCCTGAAGCTGTCGCCAAAGGCAGGCGAACCCAAGAAAGTCAAGAAAGTCAGACCGGCCAAGCCGGCCAAGCAAAAGCCCGTTCGCGCCACCCATGACGAGACCCAACTGCTGCGGGATGCCTTCGCGCAGATGACCGCCGGCGCTGCCGCCCAGGCTGCCGCCGCCGGCGAGATTGCCAGGGGCAACGCCGATGCCGAACTGGCGGCGCGCTCCCAAGCCGACATGCTGGGCAACAGCCTGGTTTCGGTGCTGCACACCATGCAGGCGGTCAAGCAGCAGTTCGCGCTGCTCATCGACGCCACACGGCAGGGCAACTTCCAGCAGCGCGGCGATATCGGCGCTTTCCAGGGCCTGTATGCCGACATGATCGCCACGGTGAACAGCCTGCTGGACAACGTGGTGCTGGCCATGGGCCGCGCGGAGCAGGCCGCCGCGCGGCAGGCCAAGCGCGCCGCCTATGAAGGCGGCGAGGTTGAGCGGGTCGTCGCCAACCTGCAGCGCCTGGCCGAGGGTTCGCTGTCGCTGCAACTGGAAGTGGCCGACGCCGATGCCGACACCGCCGACATCGCCGCGCTGTTTGAAGGGCTTAACCGCAGCGTGGCCCAGTGCGCCGGCGCTGTGGGGCTGCTCATGGAAGACACGGCCATGCTGGCCACCGCTGCTGCGGAAGGCCGGTTTGATGCCCGAGCCGACGCTGGCCGCCATCAGGGCGGCTATGCCCAGGTCGTGCAAGGCGTCAACGACACGCTGGATCACGCGCTGACCCCCATCGAAGAGGCAATCTCGGTGTTCGCCCGCGTCGCCAGGAACGATTTCACCCACACGGTGCAGGGGCAATACGTGGGCACGCCCAAGGCTCTGGCCGACTCCATCAACGGCCATGTGGCGTCCATGCGCGCTCTGGAGTCCCTCTTTGAGGAAATCGCCGACGGCGACCTGGGGAGGCTCGCGCCGTTGAAGGAGCAGGGCCGGGCCGGGGAAAACGACAAAATGACCCCGGCGATCATTCGGATGATGGAAACCATCGAGGCGCTGATCGCCGAGAGCAACCGCACCTCGGAGGCAGCGGTGAACGGCATGCTGGATGTGCGCGGCGACGCCGCCGCGTTCCGCGGCAAATACCGCAGCATCCTCGAGGGCTTCAACGCCACGCTGGACGCCGTAGTGACGCCGCTGCGCCAGTCGGCGCAGGCCATGCGGCTCATCAGCCAGGGCGACCTGTCCTCCACGATCACGGCGGAATATCGCGGCGAATTCAACGAGATCAAGAACGATCTGAATCTATGCGTGGCCGGCATCCGCGGACTCATCGATCAGATGAACCATATGTCTGCCGAGCACGAAACCGGCGACATCGACGTGCGACTGGACGAAGGCCAGTTCCAGGGCGCGTATCAGCAGATGGCCCGGGGCATCAACGACATGGTGGCGGGCCACATCGCCGTCAAAAAGAAGGCCATGGCCTGCGTGGCCGAATTTGGCCGCGGCAACTTCGACGCGGAGCTGGAACGGTTCCCTGGCAAGAAGGCCTTCATCAACGAGAACATCGAGCAGGTGCGCGCCAACCTGAAGGCGCTCATAGAGGACGCCGACACGCTGGCCGCCGCCGCCGTGGAAGGCCGCCTGGACGTGCGCGCCGACGCAAGCCGCCACCAGGGCGATTTCCGCAAGATCATTGCCGGCGTAAACGCCACGCTGGACGCCATCGAGACGCCTCTCAATGAGGCCCAGGCCGTGCTGGGCGCCATGGCCGCCAATGACTACACGACCGAGATGTCCACTGGCTACAACGGTGAGTTCCTGACATTGGCTGAGTCGGTCAACTACGTACAGGATACCCTCAACGAGGTTCTGAGCGAACTGGCTTCCGCCGCCGAGCAGGTGGCCAGCGGCACCCGCCAGGTGTCCGACGGCAGCCAGGCCCTCTCCCAGGGCGCCACCGAGCAGGCCAGCGCCATCGAGCAGCTTTCCGCCTCGGTCACCGAGATCGCCAGCCAGACCAAGCAGAACGCCATGGACGCAGGCCGTGCCAACGCGATCTCCACCGAAACTCGCGAGCACGCGCTAAGCGGTAACAGCCAGATGAGCGCCATGCTGTCCTCGATGAATGAGATCAACGCCTCCTCTGCGAGCATCTCGCGCATCATCAAGGTCATCGACGACATCGCCTTCCAGACCAACCTGCTGGCGCTGAACGCCGCCGTGGAGGCTGCCCGGGCCGGGCAGCACGGCAAGGGCTTCGCCGTGGTGGCCGAAGAGGTGCGCAACCTGGCCGCCCGCAGCGCCAACGCCGCCAAGGAGACCACAGCGATGATCGAGGGCTCCATGCAGAAGGCCGCCGAGGGCACGAAGATCGCCAACGAGACGGCGCAGGCGCTGGGCAAGATCGTGGAGGGCGTGGAGAAGGCCAATGAGCTGGTAGGCGCCATCGCCCGCGCCAGCAACGAGCAGGCCACGGCGGTAGCCCAGGTGAACCGCGGCATCGAGCAGGTGAGCCAGGTCGTGCAGACCAACAGCGCCACCGCGGAAGAGAGTGCCGCAACCAGCGAAGAGCTCTCCGGCCAGGCCGAGCTGCTCAAGGAGCTGGTGGGCCGCTTCCAGCTCAAGGGCCATGAGCAGGTCAAGCCCACTCGCGCGGCGCTGACCCAAAGCCGTGGCACTGCCAACCCCGCCCGGCCGAGGATCTCGCTCAATGATCGGGAGTTCGGGAAGTACTAAGCAAAGATAGGGACTAAGCATAGAGGGCGCGCCGTGCAGCGCGCCCTCTATGCTTATAAAAAGCAAACTCTCCCCGTGTAGGGCAAGGGCTCTGCCCTTGCCGCATTGGGTCCGGCAAGGGCAGAGCCCTTGCCCTACAATGAGGGCGGCCGAGGCAGCTGTATGCAACTCGGCCCTACGAACGAGCACAGAAAATGGATCTTTTCTATTTGAGCGGAATCCTTGACATTGAAAAAAACATTTTATAAAATTCGATTGGCGTAAATATAATAAAAGGCCACAAATAAGTTTGAGGAAAACCATGAAAGAGACTTTTGATCCGCTGGCCCTGAAAAACCAGCTGTGCTTTCCGCTGTACGCCTGCGCCAAGGAGGTCGTGCGCCGCTACACACCGCTGCTGGACGCGTTGGGCCTGACCTACACCCAGTACATCGCGATGATGGTGCTGTGGGAAAGCCAGCAGGTCACCGTGAAGGAGCTGGGCGAGCGGCTGTATCTGGATTCCGGCACGCTGACCCCTCTGCTCAAGAAGATGGAGCGCCAAGGGCTGGTGTCCCGCGCGCGCTCCGCAGCCGATGAGCGCAGCGTCATCGTAACGCTGACCGAGCACGGCGCTGCCCTGCGGGCCCGGGCGCTGGAGGTGCCCGCCCACATGGCCTCCTGCATCAGCCTGAGCCCGGAGGAAGCCCGCACGCTTTACGCGCTGCTGCATAAGGTGTTGGGGCAAGTGACCCAGAAGGAGGAGCATGCAACAGAACTTTGATCTGGAACAATACCTGACCACCGGTGTGCAGGATTTGCTGGCCGACGCAGCGCGCGCTGCGCTGGGCAACCCCCGGGAAACGGCATTTCTGGCCCGCTACGCGCTGTCCGCCCGGCGGGCGGCGGCCCGGCGCGCCCGTGCCGCCAAGAGCGGCAACCATGTGCCCAGCTTTCTGATTGCCAGCATCACCGAGCGGTGCAATCTGGCCTGCGCCGGCTGCTACGCCCGGGCCAACGGCGCCTGCCACTCCCAGCCAGCCTCCGAGGGCATGACCGCCGGGCAGTGGGGCCGCATCTTCCGCGAGGCGCAGGACCTGGGGATAAGCCTGGTGCTGCTGGCCGGCGGCGAACCGCTGCTGCGCGCCGATGTGCTGGCTGAGGCGGCCAAGCGGCCCGGCCTGCTGTTCCCGATGTTCACCAACGGCACGCTGCTGACGCCGCAGGCGGTGGCGCTCTTTGACCGCTACCGCAACCTGGTGCCCATACTGAGCGTGGAGGGCAGCCAAGCCCGCACCGACGCCCGCCGGGGCGAAGGCGTGCACGAGCGGCTGCAGAGCGCCATGGCGGCTTTGTCCCAGCGCCAGGTGCTCTTCGGCGCGTCGGTCACCGTGACCCGCGACAATCTGCAGGAGATCACCTCCGACACCTTTGTGGATGCCATGGAGACGCAGGGCTGCAAAGTCATTTTATATGTGGAATATGTGCCGGCCGACGGGCAATCGCAGGCGCTGGCCCCCAATGAAGAGGACCGGGCACTGCTGGATGAGCGCCTGTTGGCGCTGCGGCAGGCCCGGCCCGACGTCATGTTTGTAAGCTTTCCCGGCGACGAACGGCAGACCAGTGGCTGCCTGGCGGCGGGGCGGGGGTTCTTCCACATCAACGCCCATGGCGGCGCGGAGCCCTGCCCGTTTTCGCCATTCTCCGACACGAACCTCAAGGACAAGCCGCTGCGGGAAGCGCTGCGCTCGCCGTTGTTCCGGCGGCTGCAGGAAGCGGACCTGCTGCAGATGGGGCATGACGGCGGCTGTGCGCTGTTCTCCCATGAGCAAGCGGTTCGCACCTTGATCGGTGAGCCGCCGGCCGGCTGAACTACAACTGCTGATATTTGCTGACGCCGTATTTGCTGATCAGCTTGCGCAGCGTAGCCGGACCGACGATGCCGTCCGCGACCAGGCCGTGAGCTTTCTGGAAGGCCAGCACGGCCTTCTTGGTTTCCATGCCGAAATAGCCGTCCACCGTCAGCTTATAGCCCACGCCTCGCAGCATGGTCTGCACCTTGCGCACGCGAGCCGCGGGCTTACAGCCGTATTGAGGCCAACGGGTCACCCGTTGATACAGCCGCGCAGGCACGGCGCTGCTGTTGCTGCGCCCCGCATAGCTGTGGCGATAGAAGGCCGTGCGGCCCAGCCGGGTCGTATAGTCGTGGCTGCCCCAGTCGGAGCGGCTGCTGCTGGCCCGGAAAAAATAGGTGTTCTGCGGCACTGCCCAAGCCTCGTATTTCAACACGTCGCGGGCAGCCTTCAAGCATTCGGAATTGGGCTTCACGGCGGCGTTGTAGCAGAACTGGTTGGGACGCTTGACGACCTGGGCGATGGTGTCGCCGGGATATCCGCTGGCCAGCACGCGGTTCATCACGACGTTGCCCACGGCCAGCTTGCAGGCATAAGGTTCGCCGCGGGCCTCCAGATGGATGACCACTGCCAGCATGCGCAGTTCGGATTCGGTGTAAGCATAATGGTTTGACGAGAAGCCATAATCGGTGTAGTACTTGTCGGCCTTTACCTCGAAGGGCTGGACCAGCGCGCCCCAATCGGCAGCCTGGGCATTGCCGGAAAGCGCCGACACGACCAGCATCACCGCTGCCAGCACGCTGCACGCGGCCTTGATCGCTCTAGGCAAGATTGCACCTCCCATGTGTTTCAACGGCGGTCGCCGCTGGTATATATGGTAATGTTTCTCACAATCGCCTTTTTTTATACAGGCTATGCCGTCCGCTCTAGCGCATTGGCAGCGATTTTATCACTTTTTCTTGTCTGATAGGCCATTGACGGTATATAATACACAATGGGGAAAAATGGTGCATGGCACCTGAAGATAACCAGAAAGGATGCAGCATGAGAACTATTCACATGACCGAAACCGTGCTACGGGACGCCAACCAATCGTTGATCGCCACCCGTTTACCCATCAAGGACTTTGAAGGCATACTGGACCGAATCAACGCCGCGGGTTATTACTCCGTGGAGTGCTGGGGCGGGGCGACCTTCGATTCCTGCCTTCGCTATCTGGGTGAGGACCCATGGGAGCGCCTGCGCCGCATCAAGGCCAAGGTGACCAATTCCAAGCTGCAGATGCTGTTGCGCGGCCAGAATCTGTTGGGCTATAAGCATTATCCCGACGATGTCGTGCGCGCCTTCGTGCGCCATTCGGTGGACAACGGCATGGACATTATCCGAATCTTCGATGCGCTCAACGATCTGCGCAACATCGAGGTCGCCGTGGATGAGACCATAAAGGCCGGCGGCCATGCCCAGGGCACCATCGTCTATACGATCAGCCCCATTCACAATCTGGAGAGCATGGTCAAGCTGGGCGTGGACCTGCAGAGCATGGGCGTGCATTCCATCTGCATCAAGGATATGGCCGGCATCATGGGTCCCGGCGAGGCCTTCGATCTGGTGTCGGCGCTCAAGAAGACTGTGACATTGCCCGTATTCGTACACACGCACTCCACGACCGGCCTGGGCCCCATGACCTATATGAAGGCTGCCGAGGCTGGGGCTGACGGCATCGACACCGCCATTTCCTCCTTCTCCGGCGGCACGTCGCAGCCGGCCACAGAGTCGCTGCACTTCGCCCTCAAGCAGATGGGCATAGGCACCGGCTTGGATGAGAAGGCCCTCAAGGACATCAATGATTACTTCAAGGTCCTCAAGGACAAGTTCATCGCTTCGGGCCAGCTGGACCCCTATGTGCTGGGCACCGAGACCGACGCGCTGGTGTATCAGATTCCCGGCGGCATGCTCAGCAATCTGATCTCCCAGCTCAAGGCGCAGAACTCTCTGGGACGCCTGGAGGAAGTGCTGCAGGAAACCCCGCGGGTGCGCGAGGACCTGGGCTATCCGCCGCTGGTGACGCCCATGAGCCAGATGGTGGGCGTGCAGGCCGCCGCCAATGTGTTGAGCGGCGAGCGCTACAAGAACATCTCCAAGGAGATCAAGAGCTATGTGCGCGGCGAATACGGCCAGGCCCCAGCGCCGGTGAAGCCGGAACTCGTGCACAAGGTGCTGGGCGACGAGCAGCCCATCACCGAACGCTTCGCCAACACGTTGGCCCCGGAGATGGACCGCGCCCGCGAATCCCTCAAGGGCGTGGCGCAAAACGATGAAGATGTGTTAAGCTACATCCTCTTCCCGCAGATCGCAGAGAAGTTCTTTGAGGCCCGGGAGGAAGCCAAAACAAACCGCGCCCGATACACGATCAGGAAGGTGTGAGCCAGATGACGACTGCATTTGTTTTGGCAGCGCTGGCCCCCAGAAGCCTGTTGATCGGCCTTTTGGGTGTCGTGCTTGTGTTCGTCGTGCTGGCGGCGCTCAGCATCGCCCTGCGCATGGCGCGCCACAAGGCCACCGACAAGCCTGCCGCGGCGCCCCCCACAGCGCCTCAGGCTCCGGCGCCCCTTGCGGTCGTGGCGACGGCCCCTGATGTCAAGCTCATCGGTGTAGAAGAAAAAGAAGCGGCCATGATCATGGCTATTGTGTGCGACGAGTTGCAGACGCCGCCGGAGGAACTGTATTTCCGGACCATCCGGCACATGGACGCAGCCGCACAATGAGAAGGGAGAACCAGAGATGAAATACGTCGTAACCCTGAACGATAAGAGCTACGAAGTGGAAGTGGAGCGCGGCGAAGCCCGCGTGCTGAGCGTTGCCGCAGCCGCGCCCGCCCCCGTTGCCCCGGCCGCTGCGCCGGTTGCCGCCCCTGCCCCCGCCGCAGCCCCGTCGCCCGCGGCGCCGGCCGCGGCCCCGGCGGTGTCCGCCGATGGCGAAGCCGTGACCGCGCCGATGCCCGGCACCGTCGTCAACGTCACCAAGAACGCCGGCGACGCCGTGAAACGCGGCGATGTCGTGCTGATCCTGGAGGCGATGAAGATGGAAAACGAGATCGTCTCCCCCCGCGACGGCGTTGTGGCGCAGGTTGTCGTTTCCCGCGGCTCCAACGTGTCCACCGGTGCGCCGCTCTTCGTTGTAAAATAACATAGATCGCCTCATAAGGAGAGAGATATCCCACAAGTCGTACAAGAGACGGTGTAGCTTACAGCTGCTCCGTCTCTTTGCATACTAGGCAAGTTATTGTTTCTAATATACAATAAACGTTGAAATAACAAATGATGATGTGTCACTGATTAAGTAAGTTAAAACAAGTTAGTGATGATTATCTGATTTTAGGAGCTTATATGAATAATCCTTTTCAACAGTATTTTACCTCAGTAATCGAAGCCTATAGACTGGGAAATACCGAAACGGCATATAATCGTCCCGTACTCGTTTTTTTGGAAACATTTAGGTGTGTCGGCGTTGATACTTCTGGTGAGCGCAAGGGCAAAGAGGGCGAAAATATCGATATTAAGCTATGGCATACACGTGAAGATATCACTAATACTGAGCCTTTTGCTGGTGTAGAAGTTAAAAAGGTCGGTGGAATTGACGAAAGAGCCAGAAAACAAATACTAACCGAAACAGAGCGTTACGGTAATATGATTTTAACTGATAGCATTACTTGGCGTTTTTTTAGGCTGGATAATGGAACGCCTAAAGAATACGCAGGCGTAAAGCTTGCCCATTTGTGCAATGGAGATTTTGTGGTAGACCAAGAAAAAATTCCGTTGCTGGAAAATCTGATTGCTGATTTCGTCCTAAAAGAACCTGCTTTTATTAAGAGTTCTGATAAGTTGGCAGAATATATGGCTGTACATGCCAAGACAATAAAATCAATCATAGCTGGCATACTTAAGGAAAATGCGCACAGAGAACCTATAGTAAACGACCGCCAAAGAAATCTTCCTTTGTTTGATGAACTTTATTCTCTTTTTCTGAAGATTAAGTCTGATTTACAACCCGCACTTAACACATCATCCTTCGCGGATATGTACGCACAGACAATCGTTTATGGACTATTTATAGCGCGTTACAATGATGACGACCTCAGTAACTTTAATCGAGTAGAGGCTTTAGGTAACCTACTAGCAGAGACTCCTCTCCTAAAGGAGTTTTTTGCACACATCGGAGTAAATAACTTCCATCCATCATTAGTATCGCATAACAGATATAGAGAACTTACTTAACAATAGGAATGAAAAGGATGGAAAGGATGCTATTATTCATTTTTATGAAGATTTCCTCAGTTACTATGATCCTGATTTGAGGAAGGATCTAGGGGTATATTATACGCCATTTCCATTAGTAAGATGGATTATAAGCCAAATTGACAGATTGTTAGTGCATGATTTTGGAATTGAAAACGGCTTAGCAAATAATGGAACAATAGATATTGAAGTGCCATCGGAACCTTATAAAGCTGGCAAGACAACCAAAGTAACGAAGATTATTTCAGTTCCTTCAGTATCTATCTTGGACCCGGCTGCGGGGACTGGCACATTTCATGCTGAGGTCATCAGATATATTTATGAGACCTATTTTTCAGGAGGCAAGGAAGCATTCTTTTCGAATTATATCCTTGACTCAACCGGATTATTAAGCAGATTGATTGGCTTTGAAATAGTCATGACAAGTTATGTCGTTGCACATCTCAAGGTTAAACGCACAATCAAAGAATTTCTACCAAATGTAACGGAAAATTCTATCATTCCATCAAGTCGTGTGTACTTAACTAATACTCTTGCACCTGCACAAACCACAGTTGAACCTTCGGACCAGATTTCTTGGTTCCACGTACTAGATTTTTCAGGTGCTGTCTCCGAAGAGTCAAGGAAAGCCGATATTTGGAAAACACTCCGTCCGGTCAGAGTAATACTTGGGAATCCGCCCTATAATGCCAATGTAGTAGTTGATTATGACATCGATTCCTATAAAAAGAAGGGTGATAATGCAAAGAAGCTGAATGATATTTATGTAAAGTTCTTTAGATTCGCGGAGCAAATGGTGGATAAAAGTGGTTCGGGGATTCTGGCCTTTGTATCAAATCATGGTTATCTTGAGAATCCTACATTCAGAGGCATGCGTACTAGTTTGCTAGAAACCTTTGATAAAATATATATACTTGATCTCCATGGCAATGCGCACAAGCAAGCAATAGCACCGGATGGTTCAAAGGACGAAAATGTATTTGATATCATGCAGGGTGTTGCAATCATTATCGCCGTGAAAAAGACTCACAGTAAGGCCTGGGCTAAGGTATATCATTCAGAACTATGGGGTAGTAGAACGAGCAAGTTTACGGCTATGTTAGAAGGGATAATAACATTCTCTGAACACGAACCAGATACCCGTATGGCCTACTTCACGCCCCAGAATGTAAAGGGAAAGGCTGCGTATGAGAATGGAATATCAATTAAGGAGCTTTTCCATATCGTAAATACGGGTTTCGTCACGGCAAACGATAAGCTAAACATATCTCTTTCGAGAAGCGAAGCACAGAGCAAGATATGCGACCTAGAAAAGATGGACGAAAATGCTTGGAGGGATAAATACAATCGCCCCAAGGACGCTGTTAATTGGCAGTATCTCAGAGCAAAAAAAGATGCGGAACAAAGAAACGGACAGTACGTCCAGTTTTGCTACCGACCCTTCGATAGACGTTGGACTTACTATACCGGAACATCAAATGGTCTTTATGTCACTCCTGGCTCGACTTTAGCTCCTCACTTCTTATCATCGGGCTGCCCACTCCCAGATGGGAAGAATATTGGTATTACTTTCTCTCAAACTTCATATTCAGATGTCCCTCCCTTCATTGCTGATGGACTCATTGAGGGAGCCTATTTCAGCAAATCTACTAACAGTATTACATCGCTAGCTCCGCTATACCTTAAAGTTAATGAACTTGTTGATTCATGGGAACCAAATTTCAATGAAAAAGCCTATAGGGCATTGACGGCTGGTATACAGTCAGCAGTTGAACCAATTGATATTCTAGATTACGTGTATGGCGTACTCTATGATCCAAAATATAGGGAGCTTTATGGCGATTTACTCAAAAAGGATTACCCACGAGTACCGGTGATTAACCATATAAGCCAGGAAAAATCAGACACATTCTTTGTTGATGAACAAAGATTTTGGGACTATGTCTCTATTGGAAGACTTCTTAGAGAAACGCATCTTCTGAAAACTAGCTCCAGAAAAATAAGCTTAGGGATTTCGTCTGATAAAGATTTACTAATAACAAAAATCAAGTATTCGGATAATATACTTATCATTAATAATTCAACGCAAATATATGGTATACCTGAAAATGTGTACAACTATATACTAGGCGGCTATCCGATTATAAAAAAATGGCTTAGCAATCATTTAGGAGAAGCACTTAGTATTGACAGCTTTCTCCACTTGGAAAAAATGGTTAATGTTATCAATGATACAATTAATATTGTTATCAGCAAATATAATGCACTTCATGAGCATATGTCAGAATGATATGCAATAATGTGTATATTTTGCTGAAATCAAGCATATCATTGACATGGTTTTAGTTCTTGGATACAATATAAGTAACGTCGTCATGAAGGCGGCATGGCAGTCCTTTTTACCAGGCAGCATCGCAACCACGAAGGTTGTTCGTCGCAGCAAGCGGCGCTCTTCGCGGTTGTATTTTTTTGTCAGGAGGAATCATACTTCATGCATATGTCCGATGCTCTGATCTCCCCGGTTGTCGGCGCGGTGATGTGGGCCGGCGCCGCCGGCGTCGCCGCCTATTCCGTGCGCAAGATCTCCAAGGAAGACCTGATCGAAGGCAAAAAGGTGCCGCTGATGGGCGTCATGGGCGCCTTCGTGTTCGCGGCGCAGATGCTCAATTTCACGATCCCCGGCACCGGTTCCAGCGGCCACATCGCCGGCGGCCTGCTGCTGGCGGCCATGCTGGGACCCGAGGCCGCGTTCCTCACGATGATCGCGATACTGGGCATACAATCGCTGTTCTTCGCCGACGGCGGCCTGCTGGCCCTGGGCGCCAACATCATCAACATGGGCCTCTTCAGCTGCTTCCTGGCCTATCCGCTGATCTTTAAGCCCTTGGTCGGCAAGCGGGCCACACCGGGCCGCATCGTCGGCGCATCCGTGCTGGCATCTGTCGTGGGGTTGCAGTTGGGGGCCTTCGGCGTGGTGCTGGAGACGCTGCTCTCCGGCAAGACCGAGCTGCCCTTTGGCGCCTTCGTGCTGCTGATGCAGCCCATCCACCTGGCCATCGGCATCGGCGAAGGCCTGATCACGGCGGCGGTGCTGGTGTTCCTGAACAGCATGGAACCCCACAGTGTGGCGGCCCTACAACCGCAGGCGGCCACGGGCACAGGCGGCTTTCCCAAGCGCGCCATCGCCGCGGTGGCGGCTCTGGCGGTGCTGTGCGGCGGCGTTCTGTCCTGGTTCGCTTCCACCCACCCCGACGGCCTGGAATGGTCCATATGGAACGTGACCGGCTCTGCTGAACTGGAGTCTCCCGACGGCGCGCACGCGGCGCTGGCCGACGTGCAGAGCAAAACGGCCTTCATGCCGGACTACGCGCTCATAACTCCGGAAGACGCCACGGCAGGTGAAGAGGAAGCCGCCAACTGGCCGGCGGTGGACGCCGGCACGTCGGCGGCGGGCATCGTGGGCAGCGCGATCACCCTTGCGCTGGCCGGCGCCGTTGGGTTATTATTGTACCTGCCAAAGAGAAGGAAGAAGCAATCCGTCTGACATCATGCTGGCTTTGGCAGAAGGCATAAGCCTTCTGCCTTTTTTCACGGAGGTTTATCAGTTTGAGCAACGCCGCCGGCGCCGCCGCGCACATCCGGCTCATCGAGGAGCTGGCCAAAAAGGACACTGCAGTGCATCGCAGGCACCCCACGGCGCATCTGCTGGTAACTGTGCTCTACGTACTGATCGTAGCGTCCTACGATAAATACGCGCTGACCGGCCTGCTGCCTTTGCTCCTCTATCCGGTCTTCGTGCTATCCGCTGGAGATATCCCACCGGGTGTCATCGCCCGGCGGCTGCTGCCGGCGGCGCCTTTTCTGGCGTTCATCGGCCTGTTCAACCCGATCTTCGATCATAGAACGTGGCTGCTGCTGGGCCATTCCGTCAGCGCCGGGTGGCTGTCGCTGCTGTCCATCCTGCTGCGCGGCGCGCTGGCGTTGGGCGCGGCACTGCTGCTGCTGGCGCTCGTGGGCATGGGGGGCTTAAGCGCGGCGCTGCGCAGCCTGCGGGTGCCCCGGGTGCTGGTGATGCAGCTGCTGCTGACCTTCCGCTATATCCATGTGCTGGCCGAGGAGGCTCAGCGCATGATGCTGGCCTATCGGCTGCGCGCGCCGCGGCAGCGGGGCGTCGCCCGGGATCAATGGGGTTCCCTGGCCGGGCAATGGCTGCTGCGCACATTGCACCGCGCCGAGCGGCTGCACCAGGCCATGCTGTGCCGGGGCTTCCGCGGCGACCTGCCGCAGGACGGGCCGGCACGGTCCCTGCCGGCGGACACGCTTTATCTGATTGCATGGGCAGCCTTTTTCCTGCTGGCCCGGCTGGTGGATCTGCCCATGCTGGTGGGTTCCCTTTTCACATGACGACCACAAAGATACTGGGAGGCACGATGCCACACCTTTACGTCAATGACATAACCTTCGCCTATCCCGACGGCCACAAGGCCATCGATGGCTTGAGCTTCGCCATACAGCCTGGCGAGAGCGTGGGGCTGGTGGGCGCCAACGGCGCGGGTAAATCCACGCTGCTGCTGCTTCTTCTGGGTATCCTCCAGCCACAGAGCGGCCATGTGGAGGTGCTGGGCCAACGCTTGGACAAGCGCACCGTAAAGACCATCCGCCAGCAAATGGGCCTGGTGTTTCAGGATTCCGACGACCAGCTGTTCTGCGCCACCGTGGGGGAGGACGCGGCCTTTGGCCCGCGCAACGCCGGGCTGGACGCCACCGCCGTGGAAGCGGCTGTGGCCGCCGCGCTGGATGTCACCGGCATCGCGGCGCTGCGCGAGCGTGCGCCCTATAAGCTCTCCGGCGGTGAGAAGCGCCTAGCTGCCATCGCATCGGTGCTATCTATGAACCCCTCCATTCTCATCATGGACGAGCCTTCTTCCTCGCTGGACCCCCGCGCCCGGCGCAACCTGATCGGCCTGCTGCGCCGCCTGCCGCAGACCAAGCTCGTCACATCCCACGACCTGGACCTCGTGTGGGACACCTGCAGCCGTGTGCTCGTGCTGCAGGGCGGCAAGATCGCTGCCGACGGCCCGGCCAAGGCTGTGCTTTCCGACGAGGCTCTGCTACAGGCCGCCGGGCTGGAGCTGCCGCTGCGGCTGCAGCGCCTGGAGAGCTAAGCGCATCTCTTATGTCACCTGGAAGTATAGCTCGTTTTTAATGCCCCCTTGTATCAGGGGTGGGTTTTCTTTTTCTTTCAAATGTCATCAAATAGCAAAACACCCCGCATTGCTGCAGGGTGTTTCATTTGGAGTTCGGCGGCGACTTATCTTCCCGGGCCGTTGCCAGCCAAGTATTGTCAGCGTGCAGAGGCTTAACTTCTGTGTTCGGAATGGGA
>JAEYPH010000077.1 GCA_023410875.1 Bacillota bacterium
GTATCCTGTGCTCGACCCATCTTGCCACCTCAGTTGCTTTTTTGTGTTGCAACTTCATTGTAGCTGTCTGGTCGGTTAGGTGGGTCTCTTTTTTACCCTCTGCGACAATTCATTTTACAACTCACAGGAGTTCAGAAAACACTCTCTTGGGCCGGTGTGATCGGCCACAATCTTCGCCGAGAGCTCCCGTATGCTGCGGAAGCGCTCCAGATCATAGGGGTCCCGTGAACAGGTCAGGCCCGCCTGGGCGATGGCCTGCAGTTCCATGGCCCACGTCAGCCATCGGGGTTCCATTCTCATCCTCCGGGCTGCGCCGCAGCGGCGACCTGGCGCAGGACCTCCGGCCACCAGTCCACGCTTCCCGCCGACTTGCCGCAGCGCACGATGACCGCTTGGTGCGCCGGCGAGACGTACAAGTACTGGCCGTACTTCCCCGCAGCGAAAAAGTCATGTCCGCCTTTCCCGTCGTCGATGCTGTACCACATGTATTGGTATCCCACTTCGACGCCGGCCAGGAACGGGCTGTCGATGTCGTACGCGCTCAGCGGCTGGGGCGCGACGAGGGAGCGGTCCAGCCACTGGGTGCTGACGACGGCATTGCCGTTCCACTGGCCGCGATGCAGCAGCATGCTGCCGATCTTGGCATAATCGATGGCAAGGAAGTTCAGTCCGCTCTCCATCTTCTCAAAGCCGGTCTCTTCCCCGTCCATGCTCCAGGAGGCTTCGTGCTCCGCGCCCACCTTGTCCCAGATTCTTTCCTGAAAGTATTGGGCGACGCTGCGGCCGGTGCTGCGTTCCAGTATCATCCCCAGCAGCAGCGGGTGGTAATTGTTGTAGTGGAACTTGCCGGTATAACCCTCGTCCACCTTCAAGTGCTCCAACGCCAGGCTGCGAAGATCCGGATAATAGTAGGTCTTGGCGTCGTCGCCAAACCACGCGCCTCCTTCCTCATAGCGTATCCTGGAGCGCATCATCAAAAGCTGGCGGATTGTGATGTCGACGAAGGGGGTATCCTTGAACTCCGGCAAGTATTCGGATATCGCCTGCTCTTCGCTGCGGATGAAGCCGTCGTCTATGGCCATGCCGACCATCAGCGAATCCAGCGACTTTACCGAGGAGAATGAAGTGCATACGGAGTCCCAATCGTACCCATTGAAATAGCGCTCATAGGCCACGGCATCATCCCTGATCAGGATAAAGGACGTGGTGCCATTGGATTCAAGCATGTGTTCCAGCGTGTCCGTTTGCACGCTGTGCCGGTACGTATACGCAACCTCCATCTGACCGATGGCAGGGCCGGGAGCGGCGGCATAGCGATAGGGCCTGGAACTTTTGGCGATCACGCGAGAGGGAAACACCCGGTAGTCGCTGACCTTGGATTCGCCGTTGGCAATGCAGCGAAGGACATATTGCGGCGAATACAGCGCCGCCGAAACCGCCAGCAACACCGCCAGCGCCACAACCAGCGCGCCCAGGCCGACCCAAACGTATCGAAATGGCCTCCTCATCTCCTAGATCACCTTGCCCAGCAAAAACTCCAGCTGCCTTCGCAGCGTGTCCTCCGGCACGTCCTCGCCCAGCAGCATCATCTTGTCCATCGTGTATTCCAGAAAACCGGTCAGCACTTCCGCCGCCACCTGTCGGTCCTCTTCGCGGCATATGTACCGGTCCAGCAGCTTGCGGTTGTTCTGCACGCGGGACTGCTCCCATTGCACCATCTTCTCGCGCAGGTCGGCCTCTCCTTCAAAGCCGAAGTACAGCCGCAGCGCAATCTTGTAGATGCTGCGGTCCATGTCGCTGAGCGCGCGCCACATCCGGGCTACCTGCAGGTAGAATTCCACCGGCGTGAGCGTCAGGTCCAGCCCGGCATAGTTGCGCTCGATCATGCGGAAGAACTCCCGCACGGCGATTTCCTCATACAGATCGCGCTTGTTCGTGAAGTAGTAATACATCATCGGCAGCGAGCACTGCGCCTCCCGGGCGATGTCCCGCATGGATGTGCCGTGATAGCCGTTTTGGCAAAAGAGATGCACCGCGGCGTGCAAAATGCGCTCTCTCAATTCAGAATCGGACAAGCTTCCATCCCTCCTTATGGCAGGCTAGCTCAGAAACGCGCCCACCGTGGCTAAATAAATCAACACCGCCAGCATCAGCGCCGAGTTGGCCGTGGCTGCCAGACGCGCCGCCAGGCGATAGGGCCGTTTGATCCATACGATAACCATCGCAGCGGCATATGCCACGGCCAGCGCCGCGGCCAGCCAAAACACCAGTGGCAGCCACAGGCCGTACAGCGCCATGCCGTATTTTGAGACGAACAGCAGCTTGTCGTTGAGCGCCGCCAGCAGCCCAACCAGCGCCGCATTGGCCAGCAACCCCGAGGCAGGCAAGGCCCGAGCGATACCGCGGGGGCGCCGCGCCCACTGCAGCGCGCAGAACCCGCCGGCCAGCACAAACACCGCAAAAACCGCGATGCACACGGCGCTCAGCGCCGGCCCGCGCAGCTTCCAGGGCGTCAGCTCGTCGCCGGTGTGCCGGCTCTGCCCGGGGAACAGCGCCGGTATTCTGTAGATGTGCCTGCCCCGCAGCAGCTCGTCGGACAGGCGGAAGCTCACGCTCTGGTCGAATTGCCCCAGGTTATACAGCGTGATCTCTCCGGTTTTCAGGTTGGATACGGTGGAATACAGCGTCTGATCCGAGCTGGAGAGCAAAAGCTGATAGGCAAAGTCCTTGGTCGTGACGGGCGTAGACGGCAGGCTCTGGGCCAGCCTGCCCGCCCCCACGCCGATGGCCATGCACGCCGCGCCCCGCGTAACCTGCATCCGGCCGGCCTGCCAATCCCAGCCAACGGTGGCCATGTCTCCGGCGGCGCCGGCCAGCAGCATCGTGGCATAGCCCAGGTTGGCGTCGTGATAACGCTCATACAGCGCCAGCGCCTCCCCCACGGTCGCGCATTGCTCCAGCAGCGCGTCGCCGAGGTCGCCGGGGTATGCCTGCTTGCCCTGCGGCTGCGGTGCGGTCTGGCCGCCGGAGGCGAACCAGTCGAAGAACAGGCCGCGCTCATTCATTCCGCCCTGGGGGTGCGCCGTTTCAAAGCCATAGCACACCCGGCCATACTTGCCCGGCTGCGCCGGCAGAAACCACACAAAGGTGTCCTTGTCCAGCCAATCCTCGTTGTTGCCGGCCAGCACCGTCTCGCCAGCGCTGGCGTTTGTGCCGACAGCAGAACCAACAGCAGCGCAAACGCAGCTAGCCTTCTGAGTCCTCTCATCGTTTCCCTCATTCTTTTTTAACGTTCGTTAGTATTATAGAATGCTGATTGCATGATGTCAATCAGCGGCGACAAAAAGCGACAAGCGGCATCATCCCAGGCAGATTGCCTCGGATGATGCCGTAGTTTCGTTTGATCTATCATCGATTGACTCGAGTTGGATGCGCCGAAGATACTTCTAGCTGTCGATGTTATTCTTGAGGATCTTCTTGATGCTGTCGCGGGACAGGAAGAACTGCCTGGCCAACTCGTCCACCGCCGCGCCGTCGCGGTGGTGCTGCACGATCTGCCGGTTGCGCACGGTGTAGCGCTCCCGGGAACCGTTGACGCAGCCCCAGCCGGCCTTGCGCTCGGGGTTTGGAATATAGATCAGTTCGCCTTGGCAATATTTCTGCAGCTCGGCCAGCAGCGCCTCGGGCAGCACGGCCTTCGCGTTGCGATATTTCATGCTTTCTCCTTGAATGGTCGGGATTGGTCTGGGTGCAGCAAAGCCGCAGGAGAACCCCTGCGGCTTCGGGTTTCCATAAAGAAGGGCGGGAACACCAAGCATCCGGCGGATCAAGCCGGCAGCCCAATGCTCCGCGCCTATTCTTTTTTAGAGGCTCGTCACCTCATAAAAATGCACTGCCAAACGATCAACCCCTTTCAAAGAGATTTGCGCTCCGGATCGCACCTTTATTTTAACCCATGGGAAGCGCCGGGGCAAGGGAAAGAACTCTTATAATTCAGTCTTCTTTATCAGTCGTCTTGGAATCGGCTTGCTCCGCCTCGTCTGTGGCATACTGGGCGTCATCCTCCACCGCGGCGGGCTCCTCCGGCCGGTCGGGCAGCTTCTCGCTTACGTCCTCGGCCTCGTCGAACTCGGCGGCTTCCTCGGCGGCTTCATCGCCCGCGTCCTCGGCGGCGTCTTCGGCGGCCTCGGCCAGTTCCTCTTCGGCAGTCACATCCGGCACGCCCAGCTCCGCCTCGATGGAGGCGATGCGGTCGCGCAGCTTCTGCGGCGTCACGTCGTTCAGGGCGTCCATGTTCTTGGTGAGCGCCTCGTGGTAATATTCCAACGCCTTGGGCAGGTCATCCTCCCATTCGGCGATCAGGCCCATGTGGTAGCACACATCGGACACATGGCGCTCCTCATAGGCGCGCTCGAAAAAGCTTTTGGCCTTCTCATAGTCGCCCATCTCCAGATACATCTGCCCGGTGTTATCCAGTATCACGTGGTCGTGGGGTTCGTATTCCACGGCCTCCAGGTTGTAGGGCTCGGCCTTGTCGAACATGCCGGCGGCGGTGTAGACATAGCCCAGTGTCTGATAGACCCGCAGCGATTTGAAGTTCTTGTGGATGTCCTCCAGCGCCACGACGGCCTTTTCCACCTCGCCCAGGCGGAAGTAGGCCATGGCGCGGTTCATACGCACCATGGAGCGCAGTTGGCCCTTGCTTTCCTTGTGCTTAAGGCTCTTGTTGAACTGCTCCACCGCCTGCTCGAACTCGCCCTTCTTGAGCAGCAGCACGCCATAGGTGCCCTCGGTCTTGGCGTTCATGCTGCCCAGCGACACGGCCTTGCGATAACAGGCCTCGGCCCGGGTCAGGTCGCCCCGGGCGTGAAAGAAGTACGCGAAGTTGCCCACGATGTTGGCGAAGAATGACATGAGTGGCTACCCTCCAAAGCGTTGCGCCTATGCGCTGAACCCTGTTTGTGACTATGCGGGACCGCCGTTGCCGGCGTTGGCATCCATCTTGCGTGTCAGGCGGGCGCGACGGCGCATGAGCGCCGACACCTGGTCGTCCTCGGGCCTCAACCCCAGCCCGCCGGCCAGGCTCAGGCATTGGTCCACGGCTTGCAGCGCCAGGTCCAACCGACCGGTGCGGTGCTCGTGGTGCTTGGCCAGCTCCTCACACGGGAACAGCCCAAAGCTGCCCGCGGCGCGCATGGTCTCCCACAGCTGCGCCGCTTCCATGTGGCGGCCCTGGCGCTTGTACAGCAGCGACAGGTCGCGCAAGGGGGCGTCGCTGCCCCGCGCCGCCAGTTGGTAGCTGTGCTCGGCCTGCGCCAGCAGCCCCATGCTCTGCTGCAGCCGGGCACAGCTGTGCTGGTCCTCGGCGTGGCGTAAGCCCGCCGGGTCCGCCACGGCATGGCAAAGGTGACACAGCAGCGTCAGCAGGCTTACGATATCCACGCGGTTGTGCTCCAGCACCAGCCGCATGGGGGCGAAATCGCCGGTCTTCAGATAATCAAAAAACATCATGGGCACCAGCGCACCGGGGATGTCCCCTGGGCGCTGCCGGCCCAGCACCTCGCGTTCCAGGCTTTGCAGGTCGCACTTCTTGAGCCGGCGGCGGTAGATGCGCCGGGCGGCGTGCAGCAGGTCCACCTGCTCCATGTCGTCCAGCGGCGCGCGGATGCGGTTGAGCACCGCCCGCGAGGCCAGCAGGGGCACGTCGAAGGTCTTGCCGTTGAAGCTGACCAGGTAATCAAAGCCAGCCAACTGGCGGTGGATGCGCTCCAGCATGTCGTGCTCCACGTCGTAGTCTTCCATGAAGTACTGCTCTACGACGAAGCGGTCCCCCCGCACATAGCCGATACCGATCAAAAAGGCCACAGTGCCGCTACCGCCGGCCAGGCCGGTGGTCTCGGTGTCCACAAAGGCGGCGCGGGCAATGTCCCAATCCTCAAAATCGCCGCCGCGGCTGATGAGGCGCACTGTGTCGGCGGTGACGCTGCCCAGAAGACCGTCGCCGGCTTCCTCCAGGGCCACCTCGGTGACCTCCCGCAGGCACACGGCGGCCCGCGCCGGGGCCTCCGCCGGCTCCTGCGGACGGTATGCCGCGTTCTCCGTGCTCAATCGCTTGAGCTTGTCTTCCAGGGTGGACATGGCAATATTATACCAATGTGCAATGTGTTATTCAAATCCATTCCGGAAAAAACCGTAAAAGGAAAGGATTTCGCGCCCTACGTTGCGCCTTGCGCAACTATCGGCTTGCTCTCACATCGGCAAAACCGACGTTGCCGCAAGCCGGAGCAGCGCCTGTTGGCGCGACCAAAGGGCTTTCCGATCGCCCTTTGGAAACCTTCGGCCCCAAAACTTTTATTGATTATGCCATGATGTGACGAGCGCAACCCCATCTTATACGTATGTTGCGCCCCTTCTCTGTCACGCAGGCGCGGAAGACGCCTGCGAGCACATCTCATCCAGTATCTTGAGCACCACGCGCTTGTCCGCGCCGTCGGGGCCTACGCAGGAGGGGCAGCCGGCGGGGCACGGGCATTCGCGCACCATGCGGGCGCACTCGGCCAGCACGTCGGCGTGCATGTCGAAAAGCTTCTCGCTTAGGCCCATGCCACCGGGGATCGTGTCATAGATGTAAATGGTTGGCTTACCGGTATACGGGGATTTCGCCTGCGGGAAAACCGAGATGTCCCGGGGGTCGCACATCAGATAGACCGGCGCGATGTTGCTGATCAGGTTGGCGATGCCCAGCATGCCTCCCTCCAGCGCATCCGCCCCGTAGCGCCGGAAAAGGTCTTCCTCCATGCTCATCCAGTATGCTGTCGTGTGCATCTCCAGCTCCGGCAGGTGCACCTTGCCCCAGCCGATGTTCTCGTGGGTCTCCAGGCGCATCTTTTTAAAGATCGTCACGAGGCTGGTGACCAGCACCTCGCCCCAGTTGCGCTCCGCCACGGTGGTGCCTTCGGCACCCTTTATACAGTCCAGCACCCGCAGGTTCACCGACAGGTCGGCGTCGGTGTAATACTCCACGTCCACGGGCTTCACGTAGGCCTTCTTGTTGGGGAAGTCCAGCTTCTCCACCTGGTACTGCTGGCCCTCGTGCAGATAGATCGCCTCGTCGTGCAGCAGCATCGGCGCGGCGTAGCGGTCCATCTCACCGATGACGCGGTGGCTAGGCTGGCTTATGTCCACGATGATGAAGTTCTCGTTGCTGGCGCTGCGCAGGCCGATCTCGTTGGCCGGGAATTCCTCAGCGGACCAGTGCCACACCGGCCCCACATGGCGCAGGATGCCGGCATCCTCCAGAAAGTGCAGGATCTCCCCCTGCTCGCGGCCGCCGTAGGTCTCGCCGTCCTGGAAGCTCAGCTCAAAGGCCGCGCATTTGATGTGGCTCAACAGGATATAGAGATTGTCCGGGTTGATGAGCCCGTGCTCCGGCGGCCGGGAGAGGAAGTATTCCGGGTGCTTCATCATGAACTGGTTCAGCGGGCTGGAATTGGCGATGAACACCGTGGCCGACACGCCCTGGCGGCGGCCGGCGCGGCCGCTCTGCTGCCACGTGCTGGCCACCGTGCCCGGATAGCCGCACAGCACGCAGGCGTCCAGAGAGCCGATGTCGATGCCCAGCTCCAGCGCGTTGGTGCTCACGACGCCGCGCACCGAACCCTCCCGCAGGCCGCGCTCTATGGCGCGGCGCTCGGTGGGCAGATAGCCGCCGCGGTAGCCGCGCACCAGGTTGCTGTCGCCCAGCTTGCCGCGCACCAGCTCTTTCAGGTGGCTCGTGAGCACCTCCATGGCCACGCGGCTGCGGGCGAAGGTGATCGTGGAGATGCCGTTGACGATCAGGTTGGCGGCCACACGCCGGGCCTCCTGCACGGAGCTGGCGCGGATGCCCAGCTGCTCGTTGACGACCGGCGGGTTGTAGAAGATGAAGTGCCGCTCGCCCTGGGGCGCGCCGTTGTCGTCCACCAGTGCCATGTCCACGCCGGTGATCTGCTGGGCCAGCTCCCTTGGGTTGGCGATGGTGGCCGAGCAGCAGATGAACTGCGGATGGGAGCCATAGAATTCGCAGATGCGCTTGAGGCGGCGCAATACGTTGGCCAGATGGCTGCCGAACACGCCGCGGTAGGTGTGCACCTCGTCGATGACGATGTATTGCAGGTTCTCGAAGAGCTTGACCCACTTGGTGTGGTGGGGCAGTATGCCGCTGTGCAGCATGTCCGGGTTGGTCACGACGATGTGGCCGGCGGTGCGCACAGCTTTTCGGGCGGCCGGCGGCGTGTCGCCGTCGTAGGTGAAGGTCTTCACGTCCAGCCCGGCCTCGCCCACGAGCTCGTAGAGCTCGCTGACCTGGTCGGCGGCCAGCGCCTTGGTCGGGAACAGATAAATGGCCCGGGCCGTGGGGTCCTCCAGAATGCGGCTCAACACCGGCAGGTTGTAGCACAGCGTCTTGCCGCTGGCCGTGGGCGTCACCACGGTCACGTTGCGGCCTTCCCTGGAGAGGTCCACGGCGGCGCGCTGGTGGCAATACAGCTGCCAGATGCCCCGGCGCTTGAGCGCATCGGCCACCCGCTGGTCCAGCCATTCGGGGAAGGGCTCATAGCGCGCCGGGCGCGCCGGCGTTGTGTGCCAGAAGCTGATGTTCTTTGCCGCTGCCGGGTCGTCGCGGAAGCGTTCCAGCCATTGCGTCAGGTTCACAATAGCTCCTCTCTTTCGTCCAGATCCCCGAACATTTCCCGGGAAATGACACCTTGCGCGCCGATGGTCACCCGTTCGACGGCGCAGGCTTGGCACATCGCGTCGATATCCAGCTCCGCCTCGGCGCGCTCCGCCTCGGAAAGCTTGGGTTTTGTGACGGGATGGCGGGGCACGAACACCGTGCAGCAGTCCTCGTAGGGCAGTATCGACGTTTCATAGGTGCCGATGGCCCGGGCCTGGTCTATGATCTCCACCTTGTCATGGGCGATCAGCGGGCGGAACACCGGCATTTGGCACACGGCGTCGGTGCAGGCCAGGCCCTGCAGCGTCTGGCTGGCGACTTGGCCCAGGTTCTCCCCGGTGGCCAGCGCCTCGCAGCCGGTGTGCCGGGCCAGGCGCTGGGCGATGCGCATCATGAAGCGGCGCATGAGGATCGTCAGATACTCCGGCCTGCAGTCGGTGTACAGCTTCTCCTGCACGTCGGTGAAGCGCACCACGTGCAGCCGCACGGCCCCGCAGCAGCCGGCCAGTATGCGGGCCAGGTCCTCCACCTTGCGCTGGGCGCGCTCTCCGGTGTGGGGCGGGCTGTGGAAATACACTGCTTCGAGCTCCACTCCTCTTTTGGCGAGCAGATAGCCTGCCACGGGGCTGTCGATGCCGCCGCTTAGCAGCAGCATCACGCGGCCGCCGGTGCCCGTGGGCATGCCGCCGGCGCCGCTCTCATAGCGCGTGTAGACGTAGGCTCTCTCTCGCACTTCCACATACAGGCGGAAGGACGGCTCATGCACGTCCACGCTCAGGTTGCGGCGGCCCAACAGCAGCTTGGCCCCCAGCGCCCGCGCCAACTCCGGCGAGGTTAGCGGGAAGGCCTTGTCCGAACGGCGGGCGTCCACCTTGAAGGTGCCGCCGGCAGGGCGCTCCGCCTCCACGACCCGCAGCGCCGTGGCCTCGATGGCCTCCAGCGTGGGTTCGCACTCGGTGGCCGGGCTGGCGCTGTGCACGCCGAAAACGCGGTTCACCGCCCGCAACAGTTCCTCAGCGCGCTCAGGGTCATAGCCCCGCAGCAGGAAGCGCCCCTGGTCACGCATAAGCTCGCAGGGGCACACCGCCGTGGCTGCCGCCAGGATGTTGTTCATCAATTGACGTTCAAAAAAAGGCCGGTTCTGGCCCTTTAAATGGATCTCGCCGTAGCGTATGAGCAGCAGGTCCGCCATGATCTCGTTATCTCCTCACAAAGGTGCGCAAGCGCTTGACCTGCGCCCGCGTCGCCTCGATGGTGCGTTCGATGTCCTCGTCGTCGTTGAAGCGCCCCAGGCTTAAGCGCACGGCGCCCTTGACGCGCCAGAACTCCACACCCATGGCGCTCAGCGTATAGCTGGGCTTGTTGAGGCGCGCGCTGCACGCAGAACCCATGGACACATAGATGCCCTCGTCGCTCAGGGCCCGCATCAGCACCTCGCCCTTGATGCCGTCAAAGCTTACGTTCAATATGTGCGGCGCGCCGTCGCGGGGCAGCGGGCCGTTGACTGCGCTGCGTTCAATGGCGCCTAAGCCCTCTGCCAGCCGCATCTTTTGAGCCATCATGCGCGCGTTGGCCTGCTCCATGTCCCTGCAGCACAGCTCCACGGCGCGCGCCATGCCCAGAATGGCCGGCACGTTCTCGGTGCCGCTGCGCAGGCCGCTCTCCTGGCCGCCGCCGTGGGCCTGGGGCAGCAGCTTGACGCCCTGGCGCACGAACAGCGCTCCCACGCCTTTGGGGCCATGGATTTTGTGGGCGCTGACGCTGTAGAGGTCCACGCCCGCCGCCACACACTGCAGCGGCGCCCGCAGGAAGGCCTGCACGCCGTCGCTATGAAACACGACCGCCGGGTTCTTGTCGTGGGCGGCGGCAGCCAGCTCGGAGATGTCCTGCACGACGCCGGTCTCGTTGTTGACATGCTGAATGCTCACGAGCACCGTGTCGGGGGTCACGGCGTCGTGCAGCGCCTGGGCGTCCACATAGCCGCCGCGGTCCACATCCAGCGTTACGACCTCGTGGGTCTCCCGCAGCTTGCAGGCTGCCTGGGCCACCGCCGAGTGCTCTATGGCGCTCACAATGACACGGCCCTTGCGGCGCTCCGCCGCGCCAAAGAGGGCAAGGTTGTCCGCCTCGGTGCCGCCAGACGTAAAGACGACGGAACCCCCGCCGCCCAGCGCGCCCAGCATGACGCCTCTGGCTCGCTGCAGATCCTCCTCCACCGCCAGCGCCGGCGCGTAGGCCGCCGAGGGGTTGAAGTATCCGTCGGCCATGGCGTCGGCCATCTCGGATATGACCTCATCAAAGGGCCGCGTGGTGGCGCTGTTGTCCAGATAGCACAGCCGGTCGAAGCTGCTCAAGGGCGCGCCACCTGCTGGGATGCGCGGGCAGCGGCCTGGCCCTGATAGCGGTCCCGCATGCGGCGCATCAGCTGCACCATCTCCTCGCTGGGCTCCATGTAGACCAGATAGTGCTGCTCATCCTTTTTGACGAAGAGGAAATATACTGTGCTGTCGGCGTTTAGCACGGCTTTGATCTTCTTGATGCCCGGGCGCTGCTCGTAGCCCTGCAGTTTGGGGTCGTCGATGGGGGCCAGAATCTCCACATCGCGCATGCGGAAGCTCAGCGCCTCCTTGCGGCGGCGGTTGTTGATGACTTGGGCAATGTCCATGATGCCGTTGGTCAGCGAATATTCATATTCCACGCGCAGGAGGTCCTTGCCCCACCAGCCCAGCCACGCCGCGCCGCCAAACACCAGCGTCGTGATGATGGTCGGCAGCGACAGGTTCCCGCTCATCAGGCCCATCAGGTTGGTCGCGGCGATGATGGCGCACACCAGCAGCGTAAACCACAGCAGCACATAGAGCAGATTGTACAGCCCTTTGTGTTTTTTGACGACGATTTCTTCCTTTGTTACGGTTTCCAGCCTGAAATGATCGGCCATGAGAGACCTCCTGTTTGTATAAATCACCCGAGGATACACTATCACTATATAACGGCCAACCAGGAATTACAAGCGTCGGGGCGATTCGCCAAGACTGTTCCCGTATGGTATAATGTCCTAACATATACACCCGACCCGTTCAGGAGCTCAAAATGAAATGCCCGACTTGCGGCACAGAAAATAAAACATCCAACAAAGCCTGTTTCCGCTGTGGAGCAACGCTGACCGACGGCGGCGTCACGCCCCGCGGCACCGCCAACGCCATGTGGTTCAGCCCCCAGGGCCAGAAGAACGCAACCCAACCGCCGCCCTTTTGGGCCGACGCCGGCCAGCGCCCCGCGGATTATGAAAGCAGCAAAGACTTCGTGGTGTTGAACGACGAAGAGGGCGATGTGCATGTGGCGGCGGATTTGAAACGCCGCGGCGTGCCGCTGCCCGATAACCGCAAGAAGCTGCGGAATGTCAGCGACGGTCGGGAGATCGAAGTCGTCGTGCCGCCGCGGGCCAAACGCTCGCGGGTCACCCGCAGCCGTTATCAGGTCAACTGGCGGCGCTTTGCCGTCATGGCCGTGGTCATCACGGCGCTGTCGGCGGCGGTGGCCTACGGCCTGTTCACCGGCTACAAATGGGGAGTCGGCGCGGTGAGCCAATGGTTTGCCGACCGCAACGGCGTGGCCCCCGCCCAGGAACCGCGAGTGGAAATAGAGCTCGTCGACGGCAACGTCTGGCACAAGATCACCTTCTATGGCAAGGATGGCGAACAGGTGCTGCTGAGCAACCCGCGCCGGTCGCTGACGATCCGGGATGGCAAGGCCGAGCTTCTGCTGGACGATCAGAGCTTTATCCCCTCGGACCTGTCGGTAGATCAGGACAAGGTCACCGTGCAGTTGGAAGCCACGATGTTCTCCACGACCGGCGAGGAGCGCAAGGTGCTCATACGGCCCTATGACATCGAAGTGCCGCTCTCGCCGCTGAAGGTGATTCTGCCCAAGGACCAGACCACGCCCACCGAGGAGGACCGCGTGCTGGTCAAGGTCAAGGTGACGCCGGGCAGCCGCGTCATCATCGGCAAGGACAACCGCACCGACCAAGTGGACAAGCAGGGATATGTCAGCTGCTACGTGCCGCTGGAAGCCATTGGCATCAACGAAATCGTGATATCGGTGGAAACCAAGACCTACCGTAAGAACAACTTCAAGCTCAAGATCACACGGCCCAAAATGGACGTGCCCATCACGCTGGATGGCAACGCCGATACGTCCACCGAAGACGCTACCATTGAGATCAGGGGCACAACAAACCCCGGCGCCACGATCACGACCGACGCGCCGCTGGCCGGTGATTCCAAAATTGACATGGACCCGGCCACCGGCAACTTCAGCTTCACTGCGTCGCTGCAGCGATGGGGCATGAACCGCATCCGCATCACCGCCACCGCCGCCAACGGCATCAGTTCCTCTATGGTGCACTGTGTCACCCACCGCGCCACGCTGGAAAACTACACGAAGAAGGCGCAGGTCATGGACTACGCCTATGTGTCTTCCGCCGCCGACAACATCATTGGGCGCGTATACCTTTTCCAGGGTTATGTGCAGCAGAAGCTGGAAAACGAGGACAGCGATTACTACCTGTTCAACATCGGCACCAAGGCCAGCCCGCAGGTTCTCGTGCTGGAATACGCCAAGGAGAGCGGTCTCAAGGCAGACCAATATTATAAGGTGTTCGGCGATGTCATCGGCACTGTGGACAACTATCCGGCGCTGACCGGCCAGTTCGTCTATGAGATAGAGGCGCCGGACGGCTCCGGCAGCGCCAGCGCTTCCCCCTCTGCCAGCGCCTCTGCAACCACCGGCGCCGCAGCGGAAGAAGACTAGACCCGCTGCGAGGAAGCGCTGCGGCGGCGCACCGCCAGCCACCCGGCCAGGGCCAACGCACCGCCCAGCAGCAGCGCCCCCACCAGAATCAGCAGAAGATAGCCCACACCTCACGCCGCGCCGTAGTTTCGGTACTCGCCGCCGGGGTAGAAGACCAGGTAAACCGCCTCGGCGGCCAGCGCCGCCATGACTGCCACGCCGGTGACCCGCCGGTAGGCCCTGGCGGGGACCAACGCGGGCATCAGCGCCCCTATCCCCGACGCAGCCAGCAACCCTGCTCCGGCGACGCACAGCAGCGCAAACACCAGGAAGACATACTCCATGGGTTCGTTGTGCCACGGGATCATCATCATGGCTTTCACCTCATGCCATCCTATGTGCACATATCAGCCAAAATACGCGGCGGCTGCCCATCAGACAGCCGCCGCTTTGATTTAGCTATTTTGCGAAGAACTCGTACTTCCTCGTCCAACGGGCCTTTTCGCCGGGCTTCAGCGTCACCTCTATAAACACCTCAGGGCTTACGACGTGGCTCTTGCCCCACAGGGCGATGTGCTCCACGGCGAAGTCGTCGATCTCTCGCAGGCCCACGCCGCTGGGTTCGTGCACGATATCCCAGGTGTGGCCCTTCTCCTGGCCAAAGCCCCTTGGCAGACAGAAGAAAGCTTGCTCGGGCACCCGGGCCCAGCGCACGGTGCCACCCTCGATGAGCAGATCGCTGACCAACTCCGTGGGATACACCTCCACAGGGTGGGAGAAGGTCAGCGCGTAGTCCGGCCCCACCTCGTGCCCGTCGATCTGCACGAAGTTGTGGTTGTATTCCCGTGTCATAAGCGGCGCTTCGCCGGCGTTCTCCATCTCGTAGGCGATGGTCAATGTGTCGTCGCGCAGCGTGAGCGTCTTGCGCAGACGCACGGCAATGCCGTCGCAATCCACCGGCTCGGCCAGGAAAACCAGCGTGTCGCCGGCCACAGCACCATCGGCCCCAGCGCCCTCCACGAAGACCGGATAGGGCTGGCGCACGATCTTCTCCATCATCGGGCCTTCGCCGCGGCCGGTGTATTCCACGACACCAACGCCCAGCTTGGGGAACATATCTCCGGCCTTGAGCGCACCCTCGGCGGGATAGCCGCTGCCGATGAACTCGTTGCACAGGCCCAGGCCGCCGGTGTCGCGGCTATCGTTGAAGTTTTCCACAACGCAGAAGGTGTGCCTGCCGTCCAGCGTCACCTGCGTCACATGGCCAGTCACATCAAACCGAGTGCCCCTCTGCACGCTCCCGCCGGGCGTGGCGACCTCCACCTTTAATCGGTCGGAAGACATGGTCAAGACCGGAGAGGAAATGTCCTTAGCGTTGATCATGGGTAGGCCCTCCCTTTTTGCTTTGCAGCCAAAGGATTTCGCGCCCGCCGGCGCGACCAAAGGGCTTTCCGGTCGCCCTTTGGAAACCTTCGGCCCCTTTCAATGAGTGATTCGTGAGGACTTCGTCTGCCGCACAAACTATTCGTTAGATTCTCTGTAAAACCTTCACACTTCTCTGGACAAAGGCGGCCAGCGCGTCGGGCTCCAGCGGGCGGTGGGCCAGCATGGCCAGGTCGTGGATCTGCGCGGCCAGCAGCGCCGCGTCGTCGGCGCGGGCCTCGTCGGCGGCCAGCGCTGCGGCGGTCTGTACCAGCGGGTGGCTGGCATTTAGCACCAGCGTCTCCTCCGCCGGGAAGGCGCCCATGTCCATGCCGCCGAACATGCGGCTCATCTCCTGCATGCGGCGGCTCTCCTCGCTCAGCAGAACGATGGCCGGCGCGGCCTCCTCGCCCATGGATTCAAAGCGCGTCTTGATGCGCTCGTCCACGGCGTGGATGGCCGCCTCCAGCGCCTGGGTCTGCTCGGAGGACAGTGCGTGGGCACCCTTGACCACGGCCTCACTAAGATCGCTGTCGATGCGCTTGAAGCGCGTATCCCGCAGCTTGCTCTCCAGGAACGTGATGAAGTGGTTGTCGATCATCGTGTTGAGCAGCACGGCATTGAGGCCATGGCCCTTGAACATGGCCACATACTGCGCCTGCTGCTTGGGATCGCTGACATAATACACGACCTTGCGCTGCACGCGGGTCTTCTTGACGTCCTTGTCCTCCTCGGACCAGTCCTCCTCTTCCTCTTCCACGGCGCGGGCGAACTCGTCCAGGTATTCCTTGACGGTCTTGTAGTCGTCGTTGATGGTCTTGAACACGACGGCGTCGCCGATGCGCTCATAGAACTTTTCGTCGCGCATGCAGCCGTACTTGATGAAGGGGTTGATGGAGTCCCAATACTTGCAGTACAGCTCGCGGTCGGTCTCGAAGAGGCTCATGAGCTTGTCGGACACCTTCTTGGTGATGTGGGCGCTGAGCTTCTTGATGGTGCCGTCGTTCTGCAGGAAGCTGCGGCTGACGTTGAGCGGCAGGTCCGGGCAATCGATGCAGCCCTTGAGCAGCAGCAGATATTCAGGGATGACTTCCTTGATGTTGTCGGCGATGAACACGCGGTTGCAGTACAGCTTGACCTGCCCTTCCGCCGACTCGAACTCGTGCTTGAGGTGCGGGAAGTACAGGATGCCCTTGAGCTGGAACGGATAGTCGATGTTCAGGTGAACCCAGAACAGCGGCTCGTTGTAGTCGCTGAACACCTCACGGTAGAACTTCTTGTATTCCTCATCGGTGCAATCCTTGGGGGCCTTGAGCCACAGCGGCGCGGTGTCGTTGATCGGCTGGGGGGGGATTTCATCCCCTTCTTTTTGTTCCGCGGCCTTTTTTTTATCAGCAACGGCATCCACCAGATACAGCTGGAAGGGCAAAAAGCGGAAATACTTGATGAGTGCCTCGCGCAGCTTGAAGCGGTCCAGGTATTCCTTGGAATCCTCAGCCAACGTAAGCGTTACGGTGGTGCCGCGGGTGGCGCGCTGCGAAGGCTCGATCTCATATTCGGTGCCGCCGTCGCTGCTCCAGCGCACAGCCTGGGCGCCCGGCTGCCAGCTCAAGGTGTCGATCTGCACGCGGGAGCTGACCATGAAGGCCGAATAGAACCCCAGGCCGAAGTGGCCGATGATCTGGGCGTCATCGCCCTTGTCCTTGTACTTCTCCAGAAAATCCTTGGCGCCGGAGAAGGCGATCTGGTTGATGTACTTGCGCACCTCGTCCTCAGTCATGCCGATGCCGGCGTCCTCTATGGCGATGGTGCCCGCGTCCTTGTCCACGGTCACGGTGATGGTCAGTTTCTCCTCTTCATCCAGCTGCGCCTCGCCCAGGCTGCCCAGCTTCTGCAGCTTCACGATGGCGTCGTTGGCGTTGCTCACGAGCTCGCGGATGAAAATGTCCTTTTCGGAATACAGCCACTTCTTGATGATCGGGAAGATATTCTCCGTATGGATGGAGATGTTTCCTCTTTCGGTACTCATACAGCCTCCACATCGTTTTTCACAAGATTAGCACTCTCGTTGAGAGAGTGCTAATCTAAAATAGTGCTTTCTGTCAAAAAAGTCAAGTATGATACAGCGCCAATCCAACTGTTTAACCATTCAGCCAAAAGCGATGCCAAAATGCTCCTTTAGCGCCGCGTCAAAGGCCGGCCCCTGCACCTGCGTCACGGCCACGCCATCGGGCGAGAACACCTTGAGCGTGTCGCCGTCCAGCGTCTTTCGGCCATCCGCCGCCAGGATAGCGGCGATGGGCTCCTTGTTGAAGGGGCTCTCCGGCGCGTATTCGCAATAGAAGCTGGGCATGGAGAAGTCGATCTCCATCTGGGGCTCCTCGGTGAAGCTGAAATAGGCCGACCACGCGCCGTGCCGCCATTCCTGCACGACCCAGCCCAGCAGTTCATCGCGCACCAGGCGGTAGCACTCCACACCCTGGGGCTGCTCCACCCCCTCCACGAGGCGCAGCGGGAAGCGCGGCACCACGCCGCCCACACCCACATCGGCCACCCACACATCGCCGCCGGCCTCCACCCGCAGCACCCGGTGCCGCCGGGCGGGGATCGCGGGTCCGTCGTTGTCGCGCAGGAACCGGGCGAACCAATCGGTCACAGGATAGCCAAACTGCCGCAGCAGCCAGCCAAACAGCCCGTTGAGCTCGAAGCAATAGCCGCCTCGCCGGGCCGAGACGATCTTATCGAACAGCGCCTCGGTGTCATAGCACAGCCGCTTGCCGCGCAGGATGTCGAAGTTCTCATAGGGCACGGCCTTCAGGTGGGCGTGCTGCAGCGCGGCCAGGTTGGCGGCAGTGGGTGCGGTGTCGCCGGTATACCCGATGCGCTCCAGATAGGCCTGGATGCGTTGGGCGGCGGTGAGGGTCGCAAAAGGCATATGGGCCTCCAGTGTGGGTTTTTCATGATTATACCATACCGACCCGGGGTAGATGCACAAGCCAAAGTATGATATAGTTTATCGTTCAAAGCCACCCAAAGGAGATGACCATGCAGAACTGGAAGAAGACGGTAATTCTGTTTATCGTAGGGCAGATGATATCGTGGTTCGGCTCGTCGATGGTGCAGTACGCGCTGATGTGGAACGTCACGCTGGGTACCCAATCGGGCTCGATGATGACAGTCGCCATCCTCTGCGGCTTTCTGCCGATGTTTTTTCTGATGCCCTTTGCCGGGGTGTGGGCCGACCGCTATCCCCGCAAGCGGCTCATCATACTGGCCGACGGCGGCATTGCGCTGGCCACCCTTGCGCTCATGGCGCTCACCTTGATGGGGTACGATGATCTGTGGATCATCTTCGCCTTTATGGCGGTGCGGGCGCTGGGCGCATCGGTGCACGGCCCGGCCATCAGCGCGGTATTGCCGCAGATTGTGCCGCAGGAGCACTTGACCCGTGTCTCAGGCATCAGCAGCAGCATACAGGCCACGGTGACGCTGGTCTCCCCTATGGTCAGCGGCGCGCTGCTGTCCTTCGCCAGCCTCCCGGTCATCCTGCTCATCGATGTGGTCACCGCGGCGGCAGCCATCCTCATCCTGCTGGTGTTCATCCCGATACCCGTGCATGAGAAGGCGCAAACCCAGCAGGCCGGCGGCTATTTCGCCGATATGCGGGATGGCTTTGCCTATATCGCCGGGCATCGTTACATCAAGCTGTTCTTCCTGATCAGCGTGGCCTTTATGGTGCTGGTTGCGCCGGCAGCCTTCCTTACGCCATTGCAGGTGACCCGCAGCTTCGGCGCGGATTACTGGCGGCTCACGGCCATCGAAGTTGCCTTCTCCGCCGGCATGATGGCCGGCGGCGGTCTCATCGCGGCCTGGGGAGGCTTTCGCAACCGCATGCACACGATGGTGCTGGCCAATGTGACCATCGGCCTTACGACATTGGCACTGGGGCTGGTCCCAAACTTCTGGGTCTATTTGGGCTTCATGGCGCTGTGCGGCCTTTGCATGCCGGTGTTCAACACGCCTTCCACCGTGCTGCTGCAGGAGCGGGTGGAGGGCAACTATTTGGGGCGCATATTCAGCGTGATGGGCATGATCGGCTCGGTCAGCATGCCAGCCGGGATGCTGCTGTTCGGCCCACTGGCCGACGTAGCGCCCATCGAATGGCTGCTGCGCGGGACCGGCGTTGCCATCATGGTTATCGCGCTGCTGCCGCTTCTGAGCCGTACGATGCTGGAAGCAGGCGAGCCGGTGAAGAAGCCAGAGGCGGAAAACCCGGAGCTGGCGCAGGAGGCAAAGAACTAGCTCCTGTCACCTACTCCTCCCAGAGCGGCAGACTGACGATCGCCTTGAACAAGTCCCCGTCGATCTCGATGTGGAACTCCCCTGCCTGCAGCTCGGTCAGGCTGCGGGCGATGGCCAGGCCCAGGCCGCTGCCCTCGCTGTGGCGAGCGGCGTCGCCGCGGGTGAAGCGCTCGGTGAGCTCCTCCGGGGCGATGTTGAGCTCATAGGCGGAGATGTTCTTGAGCGTGAGCACGCCTCGGCTGCCTGCGCGGGCGGCGGACAGATAGACGCGGGAGCCCGGCAGCGCGTACTTAAACACGTTGGACAGCAAGTTCTCCATAACGCGCCACAGCAAGCGACCGTCGGCGCGCAGCAGCAGTCGGTCGGTTGGCAATTGGAGCTTGAAATCCAGCCGGGCGGCGGCGATGCGGTCGGACAGCTCGCCCAAGCCCTGGGCCAGAAGCGACCCCGTGTCCACGCGCTCCAGATTCACCGGCATCGTGCCGCTGGATGCCTTGGCCGCTTCGAAGAGGTCGGCGGTCAGCGTCTTGAGCCGGGCGGCCTTCTGATCGATGACGTCCAGATAATGCGGCGCGTTCTCTGAGGCCAGGCCTTCGGTCTTGAGCAGGTCCACATAGGTCACGATGGACGTAAGCGGGGTTTTCAGGTCGTGACTGACGTTGGTCACGAGCTCCGCGCGCATGCGCTCGGCCTTTACTTCGCTCTCCACAGCGGTTTTCAGGCCGTCGGCGATGTGGTTGATGCTGTCTGCCAGGTCGCGGAACTCCGGCCCGCCGCCGGTGCTCAGGCGCACCATTTCGCCGGCCTGAATGCGCCGTGCGCCGGCGATCAGGTTCTTGAAACTGACGGCCTTGTGCAGGATGTAGGCCAGCATCACGGCGGTCAGCACAAACCCCAGAACGAACAGGAAGAAGCCAAAGCCATCGCTGCCATAGTGCAGATTGTTGCCCAACAGGCAGGCCAGCAGGCTCAGGCACGCCGCATAACCCAGGAACACCGCCACAAACCGCGTGGATGCTTTGAGGCCCATCATGAGCCCCCGCATGCCGCGGGCAACCCAGCGCATGCCCCGCCAGAGCAGACTGAGCACGGTGAAGATCAGCGTGTGGCGCAGCAGTTCGCCGCGCTTGAGCCGCTTGGCCGCCGAGGTAAAAAAGAGGATACCAAACAATACGACAACCGCGGCCAACGCCTGCAAGCCCAGCGCATAGAGGTCGCGGTTGAAATCTGTGCTCCATGCCAGTGTGGTTGCAATGTTCACAGCCCCAGCGATGCCAAGGCCAACCATCAAACCATAGAGCGCCAACTGAATATCCAGGAACAGGCGATCCGATGTCATCAGCACCACACCCGCGCGCGCAGGCCTGCGCCCGGCCGCGTAGAGCAGCCAGGCCAGGCCCGCCAGTGTCGCCAGCACGCCCAGCGCCATCTGCGTGAAGGACTGCATCCCGGCAGTTCTGCTGGCCCGATAGGCGCCCTGCAGCGCGTCGAACCTCTCATTGGTCATGGCCACATAGGCCGAGGCGCCCATGGGTATGTTTGGAGTCCCGTAGAACAAATCGGTCTGCGCTCTTCCGTTTTCGATGACCAACCGGTGGGGGTATTGCGCAAACAATTCATCAAAGCGGCCATTTTTACCGGTGTTGGTCAGAACATTGCCATCGGGCGGCGCAACCGCGTAAAGGATGCCATCCAGTTCGCTGAGCCCGCGGGTGACTGCGGCAGCTTGGGCGTCGTTGCTGGCTCTGGTATCCTGCAGCCTCTGCAGTTCCCATTCCATGCTTTGCTTTTCAGCGGCGATGTCCTGCTCCAGCTGCCGCTTGCGCTCCAGCATGGCGGGGCTCAGCGTGGGCGTGGGCTGCGCCGCAGCCGTTCCGTTTGTATCAGGCGTCGGCGAGGGGGCTCCGGCGTCATAAAGCTGCTCATTCTCGCGCAGCGTCCCGATATCCAGATCATATTGCGCCTGCAGCGCTTGGATGCGCTCGTCGCAGCGGTCGCGGATGACACCATCCTGCTGATTATATGTACCGTTTGCATCGCCGTCGATGTGATACTGCCAGCCCACATACATGGCGTCGTCCAGCACATTGCGCATTTTGGAGCGATATTCCCAGCTGCGCTCATACTCTTCTGCGCCAAAGGCTTTGTTGATCTGCTCGAAGTTCAACGCCGCGTAGGCCGCGTTGAGCCCGCCGGCCAGCGCCACCAGCACAGCCAGCAGCTTGAACCACGCCGAATAGCGCAGCTTTCGGCTACTCCTGGTTTGGGGCTCGTCGTTCCTCTCTATGATCGGTTCCTGCATGATGCTCTTCCTTCCTTGATCACGGTATCTTCTCCACCTTGTAGCCGATGCCCCACACAACCTTCAAATAGCGGGGCTCCCGGGGGTTGATCTCGATCTTCTCGCGGATGCGGCGGATGTGCACGGCCACGGTGTTGTCGGCGTTGATGGCCGGCTCGTTCCACACGAGGTTGAATATCTGCTCGATGGAATACACGCGGCCGGCGTTCTCGATGAGCAGCCGCAGGATGCCGTATTCCATGGGCGTCAGCCGCACGGCCTCGCCGTCCACGGTCACTTCCTTGCGCTCGTCGTCCACAACCAGGCCGCCGGTGCAGAACACGTTGCGCCGCTCCACGGCGCTGCCCAGCGCCGTATAACGGCGCAGCTGGGATCGCACCCGGGCCAGCAGCTCCAGCGGGTTGAAGGGCTTGGTCACATAATCGTCGGCGCCCATGTTCAGCCCCAGTATCTTGTCGGTGTCCTCGCTCTTGGCGCTCAGCAGCAGGATGGGCACATTGCCCATCTCCCGCATATGTACCGTGGCACGCACGCCATCCATCACCGGCATCATGACGTCCAGTATCACCAGCGATATGCCGCCGCCGGCCACCGCCTGCACCGCCTGGGCGCCGTCATAGGCGCGCTCCACCTCGTAGCCATCGTTCTTCAAATACACCGCGATGGCGTCCACGATGTCGCGGTCGTCGTCGCACACCAGTATTTTCATTGCCCACTCCTGACCAGAAGCACCGCGCGACCGCCTCCTTTTGACCCATGGCTCACAGCATACAGGCCAAATCTTACGGGCGGGCACGGAGCATTCTTAACAGATTCTTAAAAACATGGGGAAATTGTAACATAAACGGGCGCTCAGCGCACCGCATAGCGCGGTATGCACCCTGATGGGGTTTGCGCGGGGCAACGGAGCCGGTTATCATAGTGATATTCAGATACCTCTATGGCAGGAGGCCGACCATGAAACGTGCTGTATTCGCCGTGCTGCTGGCTTTGCTGATCCCGCTGGCCGGCTGCGAGCCGCCCGCCGTTCTGTCCACGGCCTCTCCTGTTTCTGGGGGCTCCGCCCTGCCGGAGGTGCGCCCGCCGGCGGCGGCGCTGGATTTCGACAAGGTCACGCTGTTGCTCAATAGCCGCAAGAGCACGCTGGATGCCAAGGACATCGCACGCCAGGAGCGCATCCTTCAGGCCGTATCCCTGGCGCTGCAGCAGCAGACCGGCGTGCGCATGGAGCTCACCGCGCTGCCGGTCATGGAGCCTGCGGAAAAGCTCAGTGAACTGGCAGCCGCCGGCGACCTGCCGGAGATCTGCGCGCTGGTGCCCAAAGGGTATGGCGAACCGCTTAGCGAGGAGGACAAGCAGTTCACAACCTCCCTGGTGCCATTGCTGCTCAATGACGCGTTGGCAACCTATGGGCATAACCTGCGGCGGCTGATCCCCGAGCCCCATTGGCAATATGGCACCGTGGCAGGCAAAGTGCTCAGCATACCCATTCTGCGGACATTGGGCTTCGCCGCCGTGCTCAACCGGGCCGCCATGGACCGTTATGGGTGGGAGATGCCATCAACAGCGGAGGAGTTCGAACTTCTGCTGGCGCAGACCAAGGCGCAGGGGCTGCACCCGGTGCTTTCCGCGCCGTGGTTCCGCGCCTCAGAAGGCTGGTTCAACGCCATACAGACCGACGTCCTCACACAGACCGACGATGGCCTGCAGCCCTTCCGCGCGTCGGAGAACCATCTGGAATGGCTGCAGCAGCAGCGCCGGTGGGTGGAGCTAGGCTGGCTCAGCCTGGAACGAAGCTCCGACATGGAACAAAGCGCCATGGAGCGTGGGCAATGGCTGTGCCGCGAGATGCGGCTGGACGAGCTGGGCAACACGCCGGACATCGCCGTGCTGCCACCGCTGAAAGTGCCGGGACACGAGCCCGTTTGCAGCCCCGTACACACCGGTCAAATCAATTATGAATCCTACGCCCGGCCGGAGACTTTGGTGATCCTTCTGGACTGGATGCATGCCGACGAGGCCAACAACCGCCTGCTGACGCTGGGTCAGCAGGATGTGGACTACCGCCTGTTGCACGGCGGCGAATATGAATGGCTGGATGGCCCATCCTGGCAGGGCTTCTATCAACTGCCCATCTGCGCGGCTTTTGCCACGACGCACCCCTTGCGCAGTAACCCCGCTCCCTATAATCAGGCGCTGGATTATGCCCGGCAATACGGCGTCTCCGGCAATCCCTCCACCCTCCCCTACGGCGCCGTGGCATACCGCCGCCGGGGCACACGGCTGGACCGGGCCATACAGGCGGAGCTGGCCTACGGGGAGGCTGTGTTTCCATCGGAATACGCGTATCTGCAGGGAGAGAAATCCTTTACCGATCATATGGAAACGCTGGCGCAGAGCGCGCCGCTGCTCAAGGAGTATATCGAATTGGTACAGGATGTGCAGGCCGGTCGGTATGACGTATGGCAGAACGTGGTGGAAGTGAAATAGCCGCGCCTAGCGCCCTCTCGCAAACCCCGCCCGGGCGTTACGCTGCGCTTGGTTCTCGGCGGCCAGCGCCGTGTCCTCGGCGGAGAAGCCGTCGAAGGCCGCCAAACCCCAGGACACCTTGATATTGGCATCGGCCATGAGCCGGGCCAGCTTGCCGCACACCAGCAGCGCGCCGCTCTCGGTGGTCTCTATGAACAGCGCCGCCAGCGAAGCGTCCCCCCAGCGGGCGGCCAAATCGGTGGAGCGCGTGTGCGCGGCCATCAGGTTGGCGGCCTGCACCAGCGCCGGCAGCGCCTCTCCCTGCTGCGCGCCGTCGCCGGCCTCGCGCAGCTGGAACACCGCCACGGTGAAGGGGTTGCCATAGCGGCGGCTGCGCACAGCCTCGCGCTCCACAGCCTCCAGGAACCCTGCACGGCTCAACAGACCCGTGGGCGCATCGTGGCGCAGGATGGCTTCGTTGTACACGCGGTCGGCGTCCACGGCGGCGGCGTGGTCCAGCAGATATCCCAGCCGCTCGATGACAGGCTTGAGATCGTCAAAGCCCAGGCACACCCGCCAATCGCCGCTGTCCAGCGCCACATGCTTGGTGAAGTTGTCCTCGCACAGGCGGCCGGTGCGCGTATCGATTTCGTTGACGAACACATGGAATTCCCGCACGTCGGAATAGGCGGCGCCGTCCAGCTCGCAGTCGCGGTGGCGGCGGAAGGACTTGAGCGCGAAGGCGCCCATGCGGTACAGGCGGCTGACCTGCGCCTGCCAGGCTCGGAAGTCCTCCGCGGGCACCCGGCGGTGGTCGGCTGCGGTCAGTTTCAGATAAGCGCTGTCCCAGCGGCCATCCATGAGGTCCTGAAAATACGTCTCCAGCAAGGCCTGCGCTTCATCCTGCGGCCCCTGGTTCTCGGCCAAGGGCGTCTTCCATGCCTGGGCGCGCACCCAGGCGTCGTCATAACGGGCGCGGCGGGGCATGTCGCCCAGCACCTCATAGGCGCGGTTGATGGTCTTCATGCGCTCGGCGGCGTGCCCCGAGCGGTTCACGTCGGGGTGATACAATTTGCACAGCCGCCGGTAGGCCGCCTCGACGACCTCGGGGCTGGCGTCGTGGCGCACCTGCAGCGTGCGGTAATGATCTTCGAAGATCTCGGTCACGGCATCCTCATAGGGGCATACGCCATCTGTTGTGGAAGAGATGAATCCATTATACCCGATGCTGGGATGTTGTCAACGCGCGGCGATGCCTGCGAAGGCCTCGGCCAGCGCCCGGCCCTGGGCCGCGTCCATGGAAAGCGTGCGCTGCGTGCCGTCGCTTAAGACCACGACGGTGGCGCGGGTCTCCATGTCCAAAAAGTAGAAGAACAGCGGCTCGTCGGTGGCCCCCAGCGACACCCGAACCGCCCACAGGTAGCCCTTGGCGTCGGTGGGCATGGGCTGGGGTTTCATGCCGTAGGCGCAGCCATCCACAGCTTGAAACAGTTCTCTGGCCTCCCCAGCGTCCAGCTCCACCTCTTCTTCATCTGTTTTGAGGCGCACGGTCATGCCTTCGCCCAGCAGCTTGGACAGGCGCAGCGTCACCTCTCCGTCCTTCTCCAACAGATATTGGGGTCCGGGCGTCTCTACCGGCGCGCTTGGCTGGCCGGGCGAGCCGCAGCCGCCCAGCAGCAGTACCACGAGTATGGCCGAGACAATCGCCCTCCATTTTCGCAGCATGGCCCACTCTCCGATCACGCATCATCATAGCGCTATCATAATCGCCGGTCAATGCAATGGCCGATCATAAAGGACGCCCGCCGGTTTTCCGGCGGGCGTCCAACTGTTTAGTCGATTTGGATTAAGCGGTCTTTTTCTTGAGCTTGGGCTGGGCCTTGGGCGCGGGCTTGTGGGGGTGCTTGGTGCGCTTCTGCCACATAGCCCACAGCGGGCCGGCGATGCAGATCGTGGAATAGCAGCCGCTGATCGTGCCCACCGTCATGGGCAGAGCAAAGCTCTGGATGGAATCGATGCTGCCGCCCACGGCGAAGATGTAGATCAGCAGGACGCTGACGAACACCGCCAGGTTTGTGTTGACGGAGCGGCCCAGCGACTGCGTGACCGACTTGTTCACCAGGACATCCGGCGGCATATGGCGGTCCAGGCGAGCGTTCTCACGGATGCGGTCGTAGATGACGATCGTGTCATTGATGGAATAACCGATGATCGTAAGGGCGATGGCAACGAAGCTGTCGCCCAGCGGAATTTTGAAGATGACGCACGTGAAGAACACGACCAGCAGGTCATGCACCAGCGCCACCAGCGCCATGACGCCCGCCGAAAGGCCGTGGATCCTGCGAAAGCGCATCCACACATAGAGCACGATCATGGTGGACGCCAGCGCGATGGCCAGCATGCCGTTGGTCAGGAAGCGCCGCCCAAAGAACGGCTCCACCATGGACGAATCCGAAAGGCTTAACTGCGCGTCGGGGAATGCCGCCTTAAGGGCCGTGTCCAGCTTGTCCTGGTCAGCGGCGTCCAGGCCGGCGTTGCCGGCCAGGTTGAGCACCAGGCGGTTGTCGCCGCTCAGCAGGTCCTTGGATAGTTGCGCGTCCACCTGGCGGTTCAGCGCGGTCTGCGCCACATCTTCCGCCTGGGAAATGTTGATCTCGGTCTTGCTGTTGTACTTGATGATGGCGCCGCCCTTGAACTGGATGTCCAGCTGCACGCCGTTGATGAACATCGCGATGATGCCTGCCAGCATGATCGCGCCGGAAACGATGAAGTATACGAAGCGCTTCTCGTAGAAGCCGATCCACTTGTCTCTCATGCGATGCTCCTCCCTTTGCTGAACAGGAACGGCTTGCGCAGCGGCTGGTACAGGCTCAGCGACTTGATCATGAGCCGCGACACCGCCACGCCGGCCAGGAAGTTGAGGATGACGCCGGTCAGCAGAGAATAGGCGAAGCTCAGCATGGCGCCGGAGCCCAGGGCCATCAAAATCACCGCGACGATCATCACGGTGATGTTGCCGTCAAATACTGAGCTGAACGCGGCCTTGAAGCCCGTGTTGATGGCCGTGTCCAGCGGCCGGCCGATCTTGATTTCTTCGCTGATGCGCTCGGATATGATGATGTTGGCGTCCACACCCATGCCGATGGACAGGATGACGCCGGCGATACCGGGCAGCGTCAGCGTGATCTGCGGCAGCGAAAGCGCCAGCAGCTGGCCGCTGACCTGCAGCAGCAGCGCGAAGCTGGCCACAACGCCAGGCATGCGGTAGTAGGCGATCAGGAACAGGCAGATGATGCCGAAAGCCAGCGCGCCGGCGCGCACCATCGTGTCCAACGCACCGCTGCCCAGCGTGGGGCTGATCGTGGAGTGGTTCTTGGTGACCATGGAGAACGGCAGAGCGCCGGCGCTGATCTTGTCGGCCAGATCCTTGGCCTCTTCATAGCCGCCCATGTTGTCGATGTAAGCGGTGCCGCCGGAAATGCGCTGGCGCACCGTAGGGCTGGAAATCTCCGTCTGGTCCATGTAGATGGGCATGGGCTTGCCCACCAGGCGGGCGGTGCCCTCGTCAAAGAGCTTGGCGCCTTCGGCGTCAAATTCCAGGTTGACGATGTATTCGCCGGTGTCCGGGCTGGTGCCCACAAAGCACTTGACAACCCGCTGGCCGTCCAGGATGACGTTGCCCTCGCCGTCCTGGAAGGTCAGTTTGGCGGTCTCGCCCAGTTCAGCGATGGCCTTCTGGGGGTTGAAGTCCGTTTCGTCGCTCTTCCACGGGAAGCGCACGATGACGTAGCCGTTCTGCTTGTCGATCGTCACGTCGCGGTCCAGTATGTTCTGCTGGTCCAGGCGGGTCTCGATGACCGAGCGGGCGCTCTCCAGTTCGTCGGCGGTGGGCTGGCGGTCCAGGTCCTTGGGCTGGAACACGGCGTCCACGCCGCCGCGGATGTCGATGCCGAAGCGCATGTCCGGGGCACCTTTGAACGTGAAATCATAGATGCCGATGGGAATCTTCAGGCCGAAAATGGCCAGATATGTGATCACCAGCACGACGACTGCCAGGATCGGAAAGGTCCATTTGGAGTTCTTCATTCGTTACTACTCCTCTGCTTTTGGCATTTGTGGGTGCTAAAGCGTGTGGCTGAGGAGCAGAGGCGGCCCGTGGCCGCAGAAAGGGATCAGAGCCAGATGGCCTTGCCCGGCGCAGAACGCGCGGAAGTCGCCTCTGCGTACCGGCAGGCCGGCGGCCGGCTGGAACGTCTGGGCGTCCATGTGCAATTCCGGCTGCGCGCCGGCGCGGCCGCGCCGGGTGTTGTCGGCGGCGCGCAGCGTTTGGGTCAGCATCGTCAGCATGTCGGCGCCCAGCGCGCCTCCCCTGCTGGCCAGACCCGCCTGCGCCGGGGCCGTGCCCGCCTCGCCCGGCGTGGGCAGCGGGGCCGGATGGGTCAAAGCGGGCAGCACGAACAAAGCGACTGTACACGCCGCGTTGAGCACCCAGATAGGCCTGCCGCGAACCGCCATTCTCACCCGTCCATTCCCGCTTTCGAATCAAAAAACGCAACGCTTATTATATCCCAGCGGCAAACACCGTGTCAAACAAACGCGCATAATATGGTTGGTTTGGAACCGTTATATGTAAAGTGCAAAGGCGCGAAAGGGCGCGGCCTTTGTCACCGCGCCCTTTCGAAGAGAAAATTTAGTTTTTACGCCATAAACCATGGCTTCTCGCCATAGGCACGTAACTCGAAGACGCGGGCCGACGGGTCTCCCCAGGTCGAGAGCACGCGTACGCTGACGGTGGTGACGTCCGGGCAATCCACCATGTGGCGGCCCACGCGCCGGTAGTTGTCCTTTACCTGCGCCGCGACGAGCTCGCTGCCGTCGGCGCGGTGCAGCACGATCTCATAATCGCGCACCAGCCGCGGCACGACGGGGTTCACCTGGAAGGAGTACAGCGGGTTCACCAGGTCGGTATCGAACACGACCTGCACCCATGACAGCGCCGTGGGCTGTGCAAAGGTGACCGTGAGCTCCTGCGGGAGCGCCTGCGCCGGGTCGGAAACCCAGGCATAGCGGGCGGCGTCCAGCGGTCGGGCCACGCCGTTCAGCGCCTGCACTGCCGAGCAATCGGCCAACGGCGCTTCCGGCTCGCCGGCAAAGCGGTGCTGGAACACCTGGTTGCGCTGCAGGCGCCAATAGGGCTCCTCCCGCTGCGCGTAGGCCCGGCCGAAGTTGCTGAACTCCACGCGCCGCACGAGCACGGCCTCGTCCACCGGCAGCATCAGGCCCACTTCCCTGGTCTGTATGTCCGCCGAGAGGGGAATGTCCACAAAGCCCCGGAAGCCCGCCGCCAGCGGCACCGTCACTGCCTCGCGCTCCACCTGGAGGTCGTAGGAACCCTCCACGGCGGTCCAGCGCAGCGTGATCTCCTTTGGGCCGCCGGTGTTGTGTAGGTACAGCTGCAGCGCGCCCGCCATCTGGTCGCGGTTGAAGAGCAGGCAGTAGGGCGCGTTCAGCGGCATCTCCTCCCGCGGCAGGCCCCGGGTAAAGCTGAAAAGCTCTTCGATGCTGACCGACGAGGCCTGCGCCATGGCACCGTGGGCTGCATCCAGCGGGTCCTCATTGACCAGGCCGGGGATGAACTGATCGCAGGCCAGCAGCGTCTGCTGGAGCGCTCCGATGTGCTCATGGGCGATGGCGCGGGGCGCAAGGCCCTGCCGCACGGCCATGGCAGCCGCTGTGCCCGCCGCCTGGCCCAGCGTGGCCAGCGTGTTCTGCACGCGCACGGTGCCCAGCGCGATGTGGGTAACGCTTACACACCGCCCGGCCATCCAGAGGTTGTCCACATTCTTGGAATACAGGCAGCGCAGCGGCACGTGGTTCAGCGGCACGCGGATGTCGAAGTCGTAGGGACCCTCCGGCCCGGAATAGATGCCTAGTTGGTTGTGCACGTCGATGGTCCAGCCGGCATAGGCCACGGCGTCGGCGAAGGGCCTGCCGCTGGTGCAGTCGTCCTGGGTCAGGATGTAGTCGCCCACCAGGCGGCGGGACTCGCGCTTGGCATTGTAGCTGGGGATCGCCGTGATCTGGTAGTTGGCGACGATGTCGCGCTTTTCATAGTGGTTCTTGAGCCAGTGGAAGTAGCCCAGAGAGATGACGACCAGCTGATCGCGCACGCGCTCGGCCTCAAAGAGGTCGTCATAGTCGGTGGGGTTCTCGATCCACCATTCGCCGGTGTGCCACCGGTGGGGCTCGCGGTGCAGCCGCTCGGGCAGCACCTGTGCCCACTTGGGCGCGCAGAAGGGCACGGGGTGCCCAGTGTCCACTGCATAGTAGCTCAACGCGTGCAGGCCCGGCGCGCCCATCAGGCAGCCGGACATCGTGCGGCTGTCGGCATTCTGGGGCGCGCGGCTCTCCTCGTGCTGCCAGCGGGCCTCGCGCCCCACGCGGTAGGCCGCGCCGGCATAATAGCCCAGCCAGCCGTCGCCGGTGGCGTCTATGAACTGCGCGCCGCGGTAGCGGTACTGCGCGCCGGTCAGCGTGTCCCGGGCCAGCGCCGCGGCAATGCGGCCGTTCTCAGTCTCGGCGCCCACGACACAGCGGTTGAGGAACAGCGTCAGGTTGGGCTCCCTGGCGCACAGCCGCTCCAGTGCCGCCTGCCAGGTCAGGTTGTAATGGTCGCGCTCCCGGCGCAGCTCCTCGGCGATGCCGCCCTCGCGAAAGCCGGGATGATGGATATAGGCGCCGTCGAACCCCACAGTGGCCTCGTCGGAGGCATTGCCGCCGATGGCGGGGCGGGAATGCACCAGCGCCACGCGGCAGCCGGCGCGGGCCGCGGCGATGGCCGCCGGGATGCCGCCGGGGCCGGCGCCGGCCACCACGACGTCCCACGTGCCGGCGTCCACGGGCAGCGGGCTTGTGCCGGTCAGCCGGGCGCGCTCGGCCTCTATCCACTGCCATTCCGGCGAGGGCGTGTAATCCATGTCGTCGGTCACGATGATGGCGGCGAACCGCGGGAAGTAGCCGCTGGTGTCGCGCACGCTGAGCGTGTGGCTGCCTCCGGATGAAACGAAGTCCCCGCCGATCTGCCACAGCCAGTTCTCGCTGGGCAGCGTGCCCAGCTCCGCACCCACCTTTTGGCCATCCACCAGCAGCGCGAAGCGGCCGGGGCTGCCATCCCGCAGCCAGTTGCGGGTGCGCACCCACAGGCGGTGCCGCCCGGCAGCCACGCGGATCGTCGTGCCGGCGTCGGCCACAGGCACGCCCGGCAGGCCCATACCCAGCAGATAGCCCTGGCCCATCTCGCGCACAAACTGTGTCTCCACACGCCAGCCGCCCTTGTCATCAAAGTTCAGCGCTTCCAGCCATTGTGTCGCCATGTTCTGTCCCTCCTATGCTCATAAATACTCTTTGGGGTATGCGCATCCTGTCATCCGAGAAGCCGGTTCACATAATCCCTGTAATCCCGGTCGTTGATTTGCCCGATCTGCCCGGCCAGCAAAGACGCTTCGATAACGGCCCGGTTGGGTACCTCCATGCCGAATAGGCGCAGGGATTCTTCCCGGACGACGTCAGCCCGATGGTGCGCCTGCCGGTTGATGGGGCAGCAGTCCTGGCACTCCTCACAGCCCAACAGCCAGCGTCTGAGGGCAGCGCTGTCCGCCGGCAAAACCTTGCTTGGTTCCTCCGGGTGACGGTTGCAGAAGGAGACGCACTTCCGAGGGTCTATGGCGTAGCCCGCCTCCAGGATCGCACCGGTTGGGCACGCCCGCACGCAGGCGCCGCAGCCGGCGCAGCGATCGTCGGCAACCTGCTCCGCGCCGTCCTCCCACCGCAGGGGCATGTCGGTGCCGATGGCCGCGATGCCCACATAGGACCCGATGCCATGGGCATAGAACATGCAGTTCCTGCCGATGAACCCCAAACCGGCCAGGCAGGCCCCCGCCCGCTGCGGAATATCGACCTGTTCGGCCAGAAACCCCAGGCTTCTAATGTAGTCCAGTGCTCTGTTCGTCGTCGGCCCCAGCGTCTGCCAGCAGAACCGCGAATAGTTGGACAGCCTGTACCCTTCGGCAAACGCCGCCCGCTCCACAAAGTAGTCCTTCACCAGCACGATCACCGATTGATACCGCGCATCGACGCGGGCGGCGGCGATGAACTGCTCCATGGAGCGGTAGCGAAACGCGTACTGCGAGCCGCGCTGCCGAATGGCTCGCAGATACTCGGGAAAGCCGTCGGGTCGGAACCATCCGATTGCATCGATCCCGTTGCCGGCGGCATAATCCCGCAGCAGTGCTTCGTAGGCCATAACATCCTCCATGGCCAAAATCGCGTCGAGCCCGTGCTCGGTCAGCGTTTCCCGTATTTGAGGCCGGCGTCCAGCAGCGCGTCGTAGTTGGCCACCGCCCGCTGGTCGATGAAAGGTTCGTAGGGCCCGGCGGTGGGCGAAAGGATGAAGGGTACGCCGCCGGCCTGTTGGTAGGCGTCCCGCACTTGTTCCTGGATCTGTTCGGGGTTCAGGCGGATCAGGTCGTCATACTGCACCGGCCCGATCAGCGCCACGCCGGGCAGCCCCTCACGGGCCTGCTGGATCGTGCAGTTGCCGATGGGCGGCTGCTCGATCGTGTGCAGGCCGTCGGGGCCGATGGCGCGCATGCCGCCTAGAATCGTGCGCAGGTTGCCGTGATAGTGCACGATGGAAATCTTGCCGTAGCTGCGAATCAGGTCGCAGATGCCCTTGACATATTTGACCGACAGCTCCTCGAACTTTTTGGGGCTGACCAGCGGCGGCCCGGCGAATTCCGCGCCTACGATGAAGAAGGCGTCGGCGATGTCGGCCTCCAGGAAATAACGGTAAAGGTCCAGCACTCTTGGCAGCATGGCGTCCAGGAAACCCGTCAGAATGTCCGGATCGGTGGCCGTGGCCATGGCGAAATCCGCCGGGTCCATAAGCCCGTGCAGGATGCACAGCGGGTCGCCCAGGTCCATCATCGACAGGCCCCGGTCGCCCAGCTCCTCCTTCTCCCGCCGGTAGGGCGCGAGGTCCGGCCGGATGGGCTCATAGGGGATGTCCATCAGCGCCCGCAGCTGGGCCGGGTCGTCCACGTAGAACTTGACGCGGGTGCGCTCTCCGTAGGTCGTGGAACGCGTCAGGCGGAGGTCGCCGAACTCCAGCGTCGTGGTGGAATCCCGCCCGGCGGTTTCGGTGTGGAAGCGCAGGCGCTCGCTGGCGGTGTACAGCAGCCGCCGTTCGCAGCCGCGGCGGTCGAAGGTGTCGGCATCGCCGCGGCGGATACGCTCCACGATGGGCGCATAGCACGGTATCGAAAACACATCCGCATAGCAACCCAGCGGGTGATGCGGGAACAGCAGCCAGATGGGTCCGCGGTCGATGTCCCGCCCGGCGAAGAAGCGCAGCAGTCTTTCACGGGAACTCAGCATGTCAGGCACCCCTTGCTCGTGTACAGATTGATCTGGAACAGCCGGACCGACGGGTCGCCGTGGGTCGCCAGCGCCGTGACGCGCACGCCGTCGAAGGCCACGTCCGGCAGCTCATGGCGGCACAAGCGCCGGTGATTGTCCCGCACATCGATGCGGTGCACCGGTTCTCCATCCAGCGTCAGCTCCACGGTGTAATCGCGCACCAACCGGGCCGGGATGCCCGGCTGCTGGCCGCGCTGCACGTTCTCGCTCATGGAGATCATCAGCTCCCCGCTCAGGTTGGAATCCCAGCGCAGCGCCAGCTCCGCCGCGCGCACCGGCGCGTCGAAGGCCAGCGCCAACCACTGGGGCAAGCCGTCGGGAGCCGACACCCAGGCGTTGGTGTCCTCGTGGATGTCGCGCATTTTGCCGTTGAGAGCCAGATGGGCTTCGCCGCCCGGCGTCTGGCTGGAGGTGGACACGGCGGCCTGGGGGGCGATGTCGTCGGGGTGCACGTTCTCATAGCCGGGCAGATAGCAGTCGTCGCGCATGAGCGCAGCCTGCAGCTCCGCCATGTGCGCAGCCACACCACGGGGCCCGACATGCTCCCGGGCGGCGATGGCCGCCGCCGTGCCGATGGCCTGGCCCACGACGGCGCATGTGGCCATCACGCGCACGGAGCTGAAGGCCATGTGCGTCGTGGAGAAGGCCCGGCCTCCCACGAACAGGTTGTCCACGCCCCGGGCATAGACGCTGCGGTACGGTATCGTATACAGGTCGTTTTCGCCCAGGAATTGCGTGGGCTCGTCCTTGGCGCGGATGCCGCCGACGACGTGCACATCCATGGACCAGCCGCCGTAGGCCACGGCGTCCTCAAACACCCTGGCATTCAAAATATCGCCCTCGCACAGCATATAGTCGCCTTCCACGCGGCGGCTCTCGCGCTTGCCGGGCAGATGGCCCACCCATTCCAGCGCATAGTTCTGCGCGCCGTGGTCTCCGCCGTTCTTGATGTGGTCCCACACGCCGTACAGCGTGCGCAGCAGCTCATCGCGCAGCGTCTCGTTGTCGGCGATGGTATCAAGGCCATCGCCGCCCAGTTCGATCCACCAATACCCGTAGCACACTTCCCCGTGGCCGCGGTGAGCCAGGTCCTCCTCGGTGAAGGTGTAGGCCCAGGCAGGCTTGACGAAGGGCACGGGCCGGCCGGTGTCCACGGCGCGGAACAACAGGCTGGAGCCCATCGTGTGGCTGTCGGGTTGCTCGGGAGCCCAGCGCTCGCCGAACTCGGCGCGGCCCTCGCGCCCCACGCGGCACGTGGCGCCCGCAGAAAAGGCCAGCGTGGCGTCACCGGTGGCGTCGCAAAACAGCGGCGCAGCGAAGCGGAACCGCCGCTCGGTCGTCAGCTGCACGGCGTCGATGGAAACGATCTTTTTTCCGTCCATACAAGCGTCAGTCATATGGGTGTTCAGGTACAGCGACAGGTTGGGCTGGAACGCGGCCTTCTCCCACAGCACCGTGTCCAACGTGGGGAAGCTGTGGATCGGGTTGACCGCCCGGTTGTCCAGCAGCACTTCCTCGATGATGCCAGTCTCCCGGGCGTTCCTGCGGCCGCAGTGGCGGTCGGCGCCGCAGATGTGCATGCGCACCTCGCTGGATGCGTTGCCGCCCAGCACCGGCCGGTTCTGCACGAGGGCGGTTTTGAGCCCATGGCGGGCCGCGGCCAGCGCGCAGCACAGGCCCGAAAGCCCGCCACCCACGACGATAAAATCAAAGGTTTTTTCTTCCTCCATTGGATGTTTCATCGCTCTCCCCCTCTGGTTCTTGTGAATTTTGTTGAAGAAAAGCCGGTATCATGTTACAATCGTAACATATCCTCAGAACACATACCTTGAATAATCTGTCCGAAATATCTTTGTTTTTCTGCTATAAACAAGGAGCGACCATGGCCGATTTTCGCTACGACAGCGCCGCCGCGCTGATCCGCTACCTGCGCCAGAGCGCCAATCTGAACCTGGTCATCAACGATTTCATCGGCTGGATGCGCCAGGACGCGACCCTGGAACATGCGCTGTACCCGTGCAGCATACACGATAACCCCTACTGCATGGCCGTCAAGAGCGACAAGACCCGGTGGGACCGCTGCATCCGTTCCAAGCGGGCGCTGCAGCGCTCGCTGGAACGCAGCCCCGGGCCGTTGGTAGGCCACTGCCCTTTCGGCGTGATGGAACGCGCCTATCCGGTGTTGGCCCGAGGGCGTGTGGTGGGCGCGGTGTCGGTGACCGCCCTAAAGGGCGACCCAGAGCGCGCCCAGGCCCGGCTGCGCCGGGCCGAGCGGGGCAGCGCTGACGCGGCGGCGCTGTGGGCGGTGTACCAGCGGGAACTCCATGATTACGACACGGCCATGGCCGAGGCGGAGTGCGCAGCCGGAGCGCTGGCGCTGACGCTCTCAGCGCTCTCGGAACACAGCCGCCTGCCCGGCGCGGCGCAGAGCGCGCCCCAGCGCCAGCATGAGCTCGTGGACCGCGCCATGGAATACCTCTACAGCCAGGCCGCCGGCTCTGTGCGCGCCGCCGATGTGGCGGCCTTCTGCCACGTCAGCGAATCCTATCTGCAGCATCTGTTCGCCCACCAGCGGGGCCAGAGCATGGTCAAAACGCTGGCCGCCATCCGCCTGGAACGGGCGCGGGCGATGCTGCGGGAGGGCGACCTGCCGGTGCACCAGGTGGCCGAGCTGTGCGGCTTTGACGACCCCAACTATTTCTCCACCGTTTTTTCCGCCCGATATGGCGAATCGCCCCGGGCCTACCGCACCCGGCACCGCTGAGAACCCAACAGGAGGAGCGCCATGTATACGCTGCTTGTGGCAGACGACGAAGAAAGCATGTACACCGGCCTTACCACGATGGTGGACTGGGCCGGCCTGCGCCTGCAACTGGTGGGCGCCTATCGCAGTGGGCAGGAGGTGCTGCAGGCGCTGCAGCAGCGCAACGTGGACGTCATCCTGACCGACATCCGCATGCCCGGCGTCACCGGCATAGACATCGCCCATTATGTGTGGGAGGCGGGGCTGACCACGCGGGTGATTCTGCTCAGCGGATACAAGGACTTTGAATATGCCCAGCAAGCCATGCAGTATGGCGTGCGCCATTACCTGACCAAGCCCTTCCTGATGGACTCGCTGCGCTCTGTCGTGCGGGACGTACTGGCCGATCTGGACGATTTGAGCCAGCGCCGCACGATGTACCACCACGTCGTGGAGAAGTATCAGTCCATCGAGGCCTTCATGGCCCAGCAGCTGTTCCGCGACGCCGCCGGCGGCGCGCTGCAGCGCGAGGCGGCCTATGCCCGGCGGGTGGCGCTGCTGGAGCTGTCCGAGGCCTGCGTGCGGCGGCGCTGCCTGCTTTATGAGCTGTGCATGGCGGCGGATTGCGCGCCGGAGGATGCGGCGGAGCCGCTGCGCCTGGCAGCGGCCGCTCTGGGCGGCGCGGAATGCTACCCCGTGGGTCGCACGGGCAAAGGCCTGGCAGCGGTGGTCGTGGAAAACCCACCGCCGGCGCTGGATGCTGACGCCATGGCCGCCGCGCTGGGCGCGGCGGTGGCCGAGCTTGCGCCGGTGAGCAGCGTGCGCCTGATGGCGGGTTACACCAACCTGCGCGAGCTGGCCTCGGCCGCGCCCCTTGCCGGCGCGACTGCGCCGCAGCAGCGCCCGCCCACAGGAATGGGCGGCGACGACGATTGCCGCCACGAGGTCATCTCCGAGGCGCTGCAGCTCATCGGCAGCGGCTACGCTGAAAACCTGAGCTTAAGCCGCGTGGCCGCCCAGGTGCACTTAAACCCGGTGTATCTGTCCCGTCTGTTCCATGAGCAGACCGGCCGCACCTTCTCCGAACACCTGATACAGGTGCGCATGCAGGCCGCCGCCCGCCTGCTGGAGAGCAGCCATCAGCCCATCTATGAAGTCTGCTCCAGGGTTGGGTATACCGACGTCAAGCATTTTTACAAGGTGTTCAAAGCAGCCACGGGGTTCACGCCCTCGGAATACCGCGAGCGCATGGGGTCTGCCGCCGCACCGGGGCGCAGGCCATGAAGTGCCTGAGCGCCTTTGTGGCGCAAATGCGAAAAAATGTGCAGAGCTACCGCTTTAACAGCCTGTTCCTGCGCATGCTGGTGCTCATCGTGGCAGCCATTGCGCTGCCGCTTATGGGCGCTGTCGTCGCCATCTATAGCTTTTCCCAGGGCCTGCTGGTGCGCGAGATCGAGACCGCCAACCAGCGCTCGCTGCAGCTGTCGCTGAATGTCGTGGATATGTTCGTGCAGGAGGCCCAGAGCGTGGCGCTGCGCCTGGCCGTGGACGAGGATGTGTCGCGCATGCTTCGCCAGGGCACGCCCACGGTGTTCGGGGACTTTGAACAGATCAACCGCGTCCGGGCCATCATGGACTTAAGCCGCAAGGATTCCCTGATCGACACGCTGTATCTGTACAACCACGCCGACAAATACCTGCTGAGCACGTTGAGCGGTGGCTCGCGCCTGCAGTTCTCGCTGGACCCAACGGTGGCCGACACCTATGAATCGCTGGAGGGTCGCACCGCCGTGTGGATGCGCCGGCAGATGCCGGTTTCCACCGGCGCCCCCGGCAACATGGCGTGGGTGCTCACGCTGTACCGGCGGATGACGATTGCCGGCGCCGAGGGCATGGTGGCCGTTAACATCCGCGACGCGCAGCTTTCGGCGCTGCTGGGCGGCGGCGGCAACAGCGTCGTGCTGATCGACCCCACGGGCCTCATTCTCTATGATCAGTCCGAGCGTTACAGTGGCCAGCCGGTGGCCCGGATGCTGCCGGACGACGCCGGCCGGCTGGCGCAGGCCGGCAACGGTGCCTTCGCCGTGGACATCGATGGCGAGCGCAAGATGCTGACCTATGCCCAGGTGCCGGCCACGGGGTGGACCTGCGCGAACATCACGCCCTATCGCACCTACACCCAGCGCTCCGACGCGCTGCGGGCGTTTTTGGCCACGTCGCTGGTAGTGGCGGTGCTGCTGGCGTTGCTGCTGGCCCTGGCGCTGGCCGTGCGGCTGTACCGGCCCATCGAGGCAGTGCTGTCGTTTATCCACGCCCCCACTCAGACGCCCAGCGCGCCGGTGGACGGAGAGCTCAGCGCCATCCTCATGCATCTGGTGTCGGTCTATGACGAAAATCAACATCTGGAGAAGGAGCTGCTGCAGCGCTATTCCACGCTGCGAGACGCCCAGGCCCGCGCGCTCAAGGCTCAGATCACGCCGCACTTTCTGCACAACACGCTGCAGGCCGTGCAGTGGCAGGTGCTGCGGGAGACCGGCAACGAGAGCAGCCCGGCCTGCCGGGCGCTGGTGGCCCTTTCAGACATGGCCCGTCAGAGCATGGATGATTCCAGCGCGCTCAACACGCTGGGCGAGGAGCTGGATTATGTGGAGCGGTTCATGGAGCTGCAGCACATGCGCTATGGCGACGGCCTGCGCTATGAGACCGATGTGCCGCCGGCACTGCGTGAGACACCTGTGCCGCGCATGAGCGTGCAGCCGCTCATAGAGAACGCCATCGAGCATGGCCTGGGCCGCCGCTACGGCCACGGCCTGGTGCGCGTGTCCGCCCGCCTGCAGGGCGGCGACATGGTGCTGGAGGTCAGCGACGACGGCGAGGGCATGGAAGCCGCCGCGATGGAATGCTACAACCGCTCCTTTGACAGCAGCGAAGGCTCACCGCTGTCGCGCCACATAGGCCTGGGCAACCTGAACCAGCGCATCCGCCTGCTGTGCGGCGAAGGCTATGGCCTGAGCCTCACATGCCCGCCGCAGGGCGGCCTTATGGTCACTATGCGCGTTCCTAATGCAGGGCTGGCGGTCCAAACGCCGGCCTGACCGCGAGAAGTAAAGTTTACCTACCTAAAAAGTAAAAATCACCACATTGCCCCCATCCCCTCGGGGCCATATACTAAACATACAATTCGACGTGCGATCAGTTGTCGATTTTGCACGAACGCTGTCGCACCCAAAAGGCACAAACCGACGGAGGAGGGGTTCCATGCTGGCCAAACGACCCGCCGCCAACCTGGCGCCACCCAAGATGAGCTGGCGGCGGCATCTGAAGCTTTACCATTGGCTGTATATTTTCCTGATCCCCGGCATGCTGTATCTGCTGGTGTTCCGCTACATCCCCATGGCGGGCATCGTGATCGCCTTTAAGGACTTCAACAACGTACTGGGCATCTTCCAGAGCCCGTGGGCCGGGTTCAAGCACTTCGCGTACCTGTTCCAGTCCAAGGCCTTCTTCGAGGTGCTGGGCAATTCGCTGCTGATCAGCATCTACCGCATGGTGGCCGGCTTCCCCGCGCCCATCATACTGGCGCTGCTGCTCAACGAGCTGCGCAGCCAGGGCTTCAAGCGCTCCATGCAGACGGTGCTGTACCTGCCCCACTTCATCTCCTGGGTCGTGGTCTACGGCATCATGCTCAACTTCCTTTCGCCCACCACGGGCATCCTGAACCACCTGCTGGAGGCTTTCGGCATGGAGCCCATCTCCTTTTTGACCAAGCCCGAGTACTTCCGATCGCTGGTCGTGATATCCGACCTGTGGAAGACCATTGGCTGGGGCACTGTGGTCTACATGGCCTCCATCGCCGGTATCGACCCAACCTACTATGAGGCGGCCATCATCGATGGCGCTTCGCGCATGCAGCGCATCCTGCACGTCACGCTGCCGCTCATCGGCAACACGATCATCGTGATGCTGATCCTGCGCACGGGTTCCCTGCTGTCCAACGGCTTCGAGCAGATCTTCCTGATGCAGAATTCGCTGACGCTGTCCGTCTCCGAAGTCTTTGAGACCTACACCTACAAGGTCGGCATCCGGGAGGGGCGCTTCTCCTTCGCCACGGCGGTGGGCCTGTTCCAGGCTGCCATAGGCTTCATTCTAATCTATCTGAACAACTATTTCGCCCGCAAAGCCGGGGACGGGGGGCTGTGGTGATGAGCAAAGCGCTGACGAACAAGCCGGCTGCCGCGGCCAAAAAAATACACGACGGACGCCTGATGAGCGTCTTCTCCTACACGATCGTGACGCTGCTGGCGCTGACGGTCATCTACCCGATGCTCAACATCATATCGGTGTCGGTGTCCAGCTATAATTCCTTCGCCCGCAACCCGATGATGCTCTTCCCGACGGAGTTGAACTTCCAGGCCTACGGCGCGGTGTTCGCCAGCCGGCTGCTGCTGCGCAGCTATGCCAACACGATCTATGTGACCGCCGCCGGCACGGTGCTCACGCTGATCATCACAGTGCTCACGGCCTATCCCCTTTCCCGCCCGCAGCTGCGCCTCAAGGGCCTGTTCAACACGCTGCTCATTATCACGATGATGTTCTCCGGCGGCATCATACCGGCCTTCCTGCTGATGCGCGGCCTGGGCCTCATCGACAAGCTGCCCTCGCTGTATCTGCCCAGCATCCTCACGGCCTACAACGTGATCCTGATGACGAACTTCCTGCGGGCTCTGCCCGATAGCCTGCTGGAGGCCGCGACGATCGATGGCGCCAGCGAGCCCTTCATCCTGTGGCGCATCGTGCTGCCGCTGTCCAAACCCATACTGGCCACGATCGCACTGTTCGCTGCCGTGGGCCTGTGGAACAACTATTTCTCCGCCGTCATCTACATCCGCACCCAGGCCAACTGGCCGGTGCAGCTGGTGCTGCGGGAGATCATCATGGCGGCCAACACGGCGGCGCTGCAGGCCGGGGGTAACCTGGCCGAAATCGACACAGCCTCCATCCCCATGGACCAGCTGCGCTATGCGACGCTGATCGTCGTTATGCTGCCCATCATGTGCGTCTACCCGTTCTTGCAGAAGTATTTTGCCACCGGAGTCATGCTGGGCGCCGTAAAGGGCTGAGCCGAACTCCGGGACATTCAAAACAAAAGGAGGGTACCATGAAAAAGCCACTCATCGCACTGCTATGCTGCCTGATGATCGCCTCGCTGGCCGCTTGCGCCGGCGCGCCGGCAGCCAACACCACGCCTGCCGCCAGCGCCGACGCCAGCCAGGCCCCCACATCCGCCCAGGCCGCCACGAGCGCACCCGCCACGGAACCCACCGCGGCCAACCAGGAGGTTTACCCCTTCCGGCTGTACGGCAACATCGCCACCGAGATCAAGGAGCCGGACAAGATCTTCTTTGAGCAGATCGAAAAGGCGCTCAACGTCAAGATCGACGTGCAGATTCCGCCGAGCTCCAACTACATCGACGCGCTGACGATCATGATGGCCGGCGGCGATTATCCCGAACTCGTGCTCTTCCCCGACCACGTCAACAAATCCTTCGTGGACGGCGTGGCCAACGGCGCCATCCTGCCGCTGAACGAATACCTGGATAAAGCCCCCAACCTCAAAAAGTATTCCTATGAGGTGTCTTGGAACACGCTGCGCATCAAGGGCGACGACAAGATCTACGGTGTACCGCGCACGTCCGTGGCCCGCGCCGACGGCTTTGAACTGCGCAAGGACTGGCTGGACAAGGTGGGCATCACGATCGAGGAAGGCCCTGTCACGCTGGACAAGATGACCGAGATCCTGACCGCCTTCACCAAGAATGACCCCGACGGCAACGGCGTGGCCGACACCTACGGCCTGGGCGCCTCCACCAGCGACGGCAACCTGAACGTGCAGTTCGGCTGGACCTTCGGCCTGATCGGTTGGCAGAAGTATGACGGCGAAGACTTCGAGTACATGGACCTGATGTATTCCAAGAAGAGCGACAACTTCAAGCGCGCGCTGGAATACACGAACATGCTGTGGAAGAACAAGCTGATCGACCCTGACTGGCCGACGGTCACCACCGATGTCATGATGCAGCGCCTCACGCAGGGCGTCATCGGCATGCGCGGCGAGTTTGCCGGCTGGCTCATCCAGACTGAAAACAACCTCAAGAAGGTGAATCCCAACGCGCAGCTGGCCTACATCACCGCCGTGGTGGAAAAGGAAGGCGACACCGCCCGCGGCGGCAGCTTCTCCACGGGTTTCTGGGGCGAGTGGGCCATCACCTCTTCGGCCAAGCAGCCTCAACGCATCATCGACGTGCTGGATTACATGCTGTCCGACGCCTACTGGGAGACCGTGAAGTACGGCCCCGAGGGTGTCACCCGCACCAAGGGCTCCGATGGCAGCTGGGCGGCCACCGAGAAGTATAAGGACTATCTGGGCGGCCGCGCGATCCTGCGCCGCAACGACGACCCCGGCTTCTTCATTACGCTGGATGTCTCCCCGGAGAACCGTATCCGCATGGACAATCTGATCGGCACCTGCATCAAGCAGGCGGTGTTCTCGCAGGATCAGGGCTTCCGCCCGGCCATCGCCGACGACCCGGCCTACATCGACGCCGACAAGGAATACAAGGCCTCGATCTCCAAGATCATCGTGGGCGATCTGCCGGTGTCCGATTATGACAAGGTGTTGGACGCTTGGTACAAGGCCGGCGGCCAGACCTACATCGAGCAGATGAACGCTGGCATCAAGGCGAAAATGGGCCAGTAAAACTTAACAGATATAAGTCATGACCACCGGCTTAGCCGGTGGCTTGCACCAGCCCTATAAGGGCATGATACAGGCTTGCGCCTAAAAGGCGCTCTGAAAATCTGCCAACCGCAAGCATTCTCTGGCAGCCCCTTAAGGGGC
>JAEYPH010000078.1 GCA_023410875.1 Bacillota bacterium
CAGAGGCAATCTCAATTTCCAAACCGCTCTTTTGAGCAACCTTGGTCGAACTTGTCGCCGTTCTCCCATTCTACCTTGTTTTCGTTTTTTGTGGTGCCCGCCTGGCATGATTATTTCCAAAGGGCGATCGGAAAGCCCTTTGGTCGCGCCCGCAGGCATTGCCCCGGCTTGCGACAATGTCGGCTTTAGCCGATATGATAGCAAGCCGATAGTTGCGCAAGGCGCAACGAAGGGCGCGAAATCTATGTTGACAGGTTTCATGCCGTGGCATATACTATGGCAAACCATAACGATGGCGATGACGGGGAGAGTAAGCCTCCTCCTTTCTCCTTTAGAGAGCTCCTGGCCCGCAAGGGCAGCTGAAAGGGAGCGGGAAAGGCGGGCCGAATATGGCCCCGGAGCCTTGCGGGAGTGAACGGCCTTGTGCTTTTGAGCCCCCGACGGCATGGGCGGCCGATATCCCGCCAGGGTATCCCGCGCGAGCGGCGTACCTGCAGAGGCCTTCCCCGCGAGGGGTGGCGAACCGGAGTGGTAACACGGCATCATGCCCGTCTCCTGAATTTCAGGGGACGGGCTTTTTTGTTTGTTTCAATAAAAAAGGAGGAATTCGATGAACATCCTGATTGCCGGCGCGTGGCCCTATGCCAACGGCCCATTGCACATCGGCCACATCGCCGCGCTGCTGCCCGGCGACGTGCTGGCCCGCTACCACCGCCTCAAGGGCGACCGCGTGTGCTATGTCAGCGGAAGCGACTGCCACGGTACGCCCATCTCCATCGCCGCTGAGCGCGAGGGCGTGCCGCCGGGAGTCGTGGCCGACCGCTGGCACGCGGACTTCGTGTCGTGCTTTGATCGGCTGGGCTTCACCTACGACCTGTACACCAAGACATCGGATGCGCACCATGTGGCCTTTGTGCAGGGCCTGCACCGGGCCATGTACGCAAGCGGCCTCGTGGACGAGCGGCAGACCGAGCAGGCCTGGTGCGAGCGCTGTGGGCGCTTCATGCCGGACCGCTTTGTGCGGGGGCGATGTCCCCGTTGCAACGAGGCCGCCCGGGGCGACCAGTGCGAGGCCTGCGGCGAGGTGCTGGAGCCCGAGCGTCTGCTGGAGCCCGTGTGCGCGCTGTGCGGTCAGGCCATCGCCTTTCGGCCCTCCCGGCACCTGTTTCTGCGCCTGAGTGCCTTGCAGGGCTTCCTGTCGGATTATCTGGCCCGGGCAGCCCACTGGCGCAAGAACGCGCTTGGCCTCACGGCGCGCTATGTGCAGGAGGGCCTGCCGGACCGCACGCTGACCCGCGACCTGGATTGGGGCATCGACGTGCCGAAAGAGGGCTACAAGGGCAAGAAAATCTACATCTGGGCGGAAAACGTGCTGGGCTACCTGTCGGCCAGCCAACATTGGTGTGACGAAAATGGGCAGGATTGGGACGCCTTCTGGCGCAGCGAAGACGCCAGACATTACTACGTCCACGGCAAGGACAATGTGCCCTTCCACACGGTGATCCTGCCGGCACTGCTGCAGGCCGCCGGGGGCTACCACCTGCCGGACCGCGTGGCGAGCAGCGAATACCTGACGCTGGAGGGCCGCAAGATCTCAACCAGCGCCAACTGGGCCGTGTGGGCAGGCGATCTGCTGGACCGCTATGAGGCCGATTCCATCCGCTACTTCCTGATTGCCAACGGGCCGGAGAAGCGCAACAGCGACTTCACGTTCCGGGAATTCATCCACAGCCACAACGCCGAGCTGCTGGGCGCCTTCGGCAATCTGGTCAACCGCACGCTGGCCTTCGCCGCGCGCTATCTGGGCAACCGCATCCCTGGCGGCCCACCGGACGAGGCCGTGGCGCAGCGGGTGCAAGTCGCTTTCAAATCCTGCGGCCGGCTCATCGAGGAGCTGGAATTCAAGGCGGCGCTGGATGAGGCCTTCGAGCTGGTGCGCGGGCTCAACCGCTTCTACGACGAGCGCCGGCCGTGGGTCACACGCACGGCAGACCCGGCCCGGTGCGCCGCCGACATCGGCACGTGTGCCTGGGCCATCGCCAACCTGTCGAGGCTGCTGGAGCCCTTCCTCCCCTTCTCGTGCGCGCGCATCTGTGCGATGCTGGGTTTGGGTGAGCCGGCTTGGGGGCCGGTGGAACTGCCCGCCGGCGAGCTGGGGCCGGTGGATGTGCTGTTCCGCCGCATAGAGGAGGGGCGCATTGCCCAGGAGGAGCAGGCTTTGACTGCTGGGCGGTAAGGCTTGCACCACGGCTGGCTTTCTTCTATACTGATGGGAGAATATGACAAAGCGATAGGAGCTTATCATGAAACCATTTGCGATTGTGGCCAGCATCGTGATCGTCTTCGTTTGCCTGGTGTATGCGCTGAGCGGCCCGTGGCAGACGCAACCGCTGGACAGCGAGCCCCGCATCGTGGCACTGGAAGGTGTGGGCAGCGTCGTTGTGAGCTCGGAGATCTCCTCGGTGCGTGTGACCACCGCCGACACCGCGGAGCTCACGGCGCGCCTGAGCGGCAACGACGCCGGCCTTGGCGGCCCTGCCGTGCTGGATGTGACCAACGCCAATGGCCAGGTGCGCGTGCGGGCCCACCGGCAGCGGGGCCTGAGCCTGTTCAACTTCGGCTCGCTGACGCTGGAGATCACGCTGCCCAGCAGCTACGCTGGCACGCTGGATGTGTCGGCTTCCGCCGGCAGTGTGCGTGTGGATGGCAATCTGCGGGTGCAATCGCTGCGGGCGCATTCTTCCGCCGGCTCCGTGACCGTGGATGATGTCATCGCCGAGAAGGGCATCGAGATCAGCTCCTCGGCGGGTTCGGTGCGCGCCGGCAAGCTCGTGGGCGCCGACGTCAACCTGCACAGCTCCGCCGGCAGCATCCGCGTGGATTCCTGTCAAGCCGACCGTATTCGCCTGCAATCCTCCGCCGGCAGCATAGACGCCAGTGACGTGAGCGGCGCCGTGGACGCCCATTCTTCGGCGGCGTCGGTCACGCTGCGCATGCGCGACGTGAAGGCCAACGTAAAGGCCGACAGCTCCGCCGGCGGCGTACGCGTCAGCATACCCGCCAATGCCGCGGCCGACGTGGACCTTTCCACCTCCGCAGGCGGCGCGGCCGTGAACGGCCTTTCCGTGGACGTCTCCCAGCAGAAGCGCGGCCTGGTGCGCGGCAAGCTGAACGGCGGCGGCCCTGCCATCACGCTGCACTCGTCGGCGGGCTCGGTAGAGCTGAGCGCAAACTGAATACAACCGGATTCAAAAACATCAAATAAATGGGGTCCGAAGGTTTCCAAAGGGCGATCGGAAAGCCCTTTGGCCTTGGCGCAGGATGCGCCGCAGCCCAGCGTCGCCTCGTGCGGCTATGCCGCACTCGCCGACTGGATGTCGGCGAGGCGATGCGCAGGTCGCGCCTACAGGCGCGAAATCTTTGGCCTTATCCTTTACTTTCTTGTCATCAGGAAAAGTCCTACGAGACATAGCGCCATACCAGCCGCATGTATCGGCTTGAAGCCCTCGCGGAACAGCGCGATGCCCACGGGCACCAGCAGCACGGCCACCGCCGTGTTTACCAGCAGAGCCGCAGTGTTCACGTTGCCGCCAGAGCGATAGGCCAGCAGGAAGCCCAGCTCCAAAAAGATGATGGCCACGCCCAGCGCCGCCGACGTCCAGTTGAGCGCCCGAAACCCTGCCGCAAACCCCGCCGGCCCCGGGAACAGCGCGTAGGCGGCCAGACAAGCAACACCCGCCGTGAGATAGGTAATTGTCAGCGCCAGCATCGGGGGAGCGCCAGCGGGCGTTTGCTTCTGAAACACATGGTAGAACACGTTGGCCACCACGGCCAGCGCCAGCGAAAACCAATACAGTCCCACAGTAGAACGCTCTCTCACGGCGCCAGCGCGCGGATGTCCGCCGCGACATCCTCCCGCGGGGGCTTGCCGGGCGCAGCGCCATGCACGCCACGGACCGCCGCCAGCGTGCCGCCGGCAGCAGCCACGAGCTTGCGGGCAGCGGCTTCCACCTTTTCCACGTTGAGTGCCGGGTCGGCCATGACGGCGTACAGGTGCACGCGCTTGCCCTTTAGGTCGGTCCGGCTCAAAAAAGAGCGCACCGCCGGCGTCAGGCTACTGGCCCACACCGGCGTGAGCACATGCAGCGTGTCGCAATCGGCCACCTGCGCTGCCGGGTCGCCGGCCAGGCGCGTGCGCACGCCGAGCGCAGCCTGAAAGCCCATGGTCATGAAGTTGATCTTTTCGGGGCGGGGCTTGCTCTCTTTGAGCTCCACCAGTTTGGAGCCCAGTTTTTCCGCCAGGGCCTTGGCCGCCAGGGCGCAGTTGCCGCCGAAGCTGTAATACACGACCGCGGTCGCCATGATATCTTCCTCCCGAATCTCCATTTGTTACCATTATAACAAAGTGCACATGGAAAGCAACGCTCCGCTGTCGCCTGCGGCGCTGATGCGCCTTGGCGATTGGGACGACTTGTGCCATTTGTCACTTTACTCGCCCGACGATAACGCCGGGCGATATCTTAACTTTTGAACTCATATTATGTTCTTAAGAGACGAGTCCGTCTCTGGGCTGGATTTTGAACGACATTTTACCTTTTGAAGTTTCCTCCTGCCGAATGAATCGGCAGTCGGTTATATCTTTGGTTTTTCTACAAGGTTTTCTGAGCAACGTTCCCATGTTACACAAGCTCTCCGGCGCTTTTCAAAGAACACCCGGTGGTCTATAATGGTAGAAAATGTGAAGTAAGGAAGCCAAATATATGAGTTATAATCCTGCCGCCGACGTGGAACGTCTGCTGGCCTTTGGCATCGCCCGGGGCATGATGACACCGCTGGACGCGCCCATGGCCCGCAATCTGCTGCTGGACGCGCTGCACCTGACCCAGCCTGCCGAGGAGCCGGCGGACCCCGCCGCCGCGGAGGACACGGCGCTGCCCATATTAGCCCGTTTGCTGGATTATGCCGTGGCCCAAGGTCTCATCGAGAACGACACCGAGACCGAGCGTGACCTGTTCGATACCAAACTCATGGGTGCGCTGATGCCCCGGCCATCGGAGATCGCCGCGCAATTCCAGGCGCTGGAAGCCTCCCAGGGCATACGGGCTGCCTGCCAGTGGTTTTATGGCCTCAACATCGACAGCGGCTACATCCGCAGCGATCGTGTGGCCCGCAACATCGCCTGGAATCACGACACGACCTACGGCGCCATGGAAATCACGATCAACCTGAGCAAGCCCGAGAAGGACCCCCGCGAGGTTGCCCGGCTCAAGACACTGCCCCAGGTGGGCTACCCCAAATGCCAGCTGTGCCCCAGCAACGTGGGCTACCGCGGCCGGCTGGACCACCCCGCCCGCCAGACGCTGCGGATGCTGCCGGTGACGCTCAACGAGGAATCCTGGTTCTTCCAGTATTCGCCCTATGTCTATTACCCCGAGCACTGTATCGTGCTGCGCGAGGAGCACGTGCCCATGCGCATCCGGCGGGAGACCTTTGTGCGGCTGATGGGTTTTCTGGAGCGCTTCCCCCACTACTTCATCGGCTCCAACGCCGGCATCCCCATCGTGGGGGGGTCCATACTGAATCACGACCATTTCCAGGGCGGCGCGTGGACGATGCCGATGTCCAAGGCCGCCGTGCGCCACAGCCTGCGCGCGCCGGTGAAAGGCCTGGAAGCGGGCATCCTGCACTGGCCCATGTCGGTGCTGCGCCTGCGCCACGACAGCGCCGGCGCCCTCATCGAGGAAGCCACCCGCCTGCTGAGCCTGTGGGAGGCCTACAGTGACGAGAACCTGGGCATCCTGGCCCACACCGACGCGCCCCACAACGCCGTGACGCCCATCGCCCGCCGCCGAGGCGAGGCATGGGAACTGGATTTCGTGCTGCGCAACAACCGCACCAGCGCCGAGCACCCCATGGGCATCTTCCACGTGCACAGCGACCTGCACCACATCAAGAAGGAGAACATCGGGCTCATAGAGGTCATGGGTCTGTTCATATTGCCCGGGCGGCTGGACGCGGAATTCCGGGCGCTGGCCGACATCCTGTGCGGCAGCGTGCCCTATGACCGAGACGCCCTGGAGGATGCCGCCCACCCGCTGAACAAGCACCTACGCTGGCTGGACGCCATGCTGGCCGAAGGCCCTAGCGCCACGCTGGATCAGGCCATGGCCCGCATACAGGGCGAGTGCTCCAGCAAGTGCGTGCGGGTGCTGCAGGATTGCGCGGTGTTCCGGGACGACGAGGCCGGCCACGCGGGGTTCCTGCGGTTCGCGCAGCACGCGGGCTACGGGCTATGAGCTTCCAGGGAGCGGTTGCACCGGTTGATATTGCTCAGGATTACGCGCAGATCACGCGGTTGCTCCGGCGCTCCTTTCTAAGTGTGGCCCAGGAAATGGGGCTCACGGAGGAAAACTGCCCGCAACACGTGGCCTTTATGACGGAAGGACGGCTGCTTGCCCAGCTTGGCCGCGAGGACGCCCATTGCCTGGGTATCCGGGATGGTTCAGACTGGGTGGGCTTCGTCGCAGTGGCCCCCTATCACGGCGCATACGAAATCACCCGGCTTGCCGTCGCGCCGGAGCACCGCCACAAAGGGTATGGCAGGGCGCTCATGGAATGCGCATGCGAGGTGGCGCGCCAGATCGGATTGCAGGAGATCGGCCTGGGCATGATCAACGAAAATACTGTCTTAAAGAAATGGTACGAAGAACAAGGGTTCGTCGCCGATGAACCTTTCCGGCCGCATGGAGTTCCCTATACCGTTTGCGGCATGCTTAAGAAGCTGTAGGACGTATCGTTTGCCTAACCCTACCCTAGGGAGCGGCCGTATGCAATACGGCCCTACGAATGTCCTCTGAAAACCAGTTGCCGACGGCGGATTCATTCCACCGAGGGAATGATGGTGAAAAAGGATTGCTCATCAAAGATCCCGCCACAGCGGTCTTTCGCGTTCCCTATTCATCTGCATGGACTCCAACGGTCAAGCGCAGACCCGGCGACGATTATCGCCGGGCCGACAGCTAAAGCACATGCAAGTCTTCTGAATCGCCAAGGCGCAACAGCGCCGCTGGCGAAACAATATCGCTTGTTTTCAACCAACCATTCTCGTTGTTCGTTTCCTCAATGCACTGGATGAAAATATCCACGAGCTCCGGGTCAAACTGGGTGCCGGTGTTGCGGCGCAGCTCTTCCATGGCTTGCTCGCGGGTTAGGCCCTTGCGGTAGACGCGGTCCTGGGTCATGGCGTCGTAGCTGTCCACGATGGAGAGGATGCGGCTGAGCAGCGGGATGTCCGCGCCGCTTAAGCCCTGGGGATAGCCCTTGCCATCCCAGCGCTCGTGGTGGGCCAGTATGCAGTTGGCGATGGCCAACAGCTCCGGCGAAGAGCTGGCGATCCGATAGCCCATCTCCGGGTGTTTTTTGAGGACTTCCCACTCGGCATCGGTCAGCGGACCTGCCTTGTTGAGGATGGCGTCATCCACGGTAATCTTGCCGATGTCGTGCATCAGGGCCAGCAGCTCCAGATCGCTCAACTGGTCAGAGTTGAGCATGGCCTTCATGCCCACCATGCGGGCATAGTTCATGAGCCGGTAGGAGTGATCCTCGGTCTCGTGGCTCTTCTCGCTGAGCGTGGAGCGGATGGAACTGACGATGGAGCTGTGCTGGCCGCGGCTCTCCAGCAGCTTGCGCTTGTACATGGAATCCTCGGCGGCCTTGAGCACGCTGGGCAGGCGGCGCTCGGCGCTCTCCTTGGTCGCATAGCCCAACGAAATGCTCAGTCGCAACGCGGCGGCGCCGCTGCCCACGTCCTGCTCGGAGCAGGCGTTGTAGATGCGCTGGCAAATTTCCTCCGCCCCTTCGGTCTCGGTGCTGGGCAGCAGAATGCAGAACTCGTCGCCGCCGGTGCGGGCGATGATGTCGTCGGCGCGGCAGCAGGTGCTCAGCAGCGCGGCGATGCGCCGCAGCAGGGTGTCGCCCTCGTCGTGGCCGAAGACGTCGTTGGTCAGCTTCAAGCCATTGACATCGCCCATGATGATGGAGATGGGCATCTGGCGACCGCTGTCCAGCCGTTTCATCTCCTCCTCAAAGAAGCTGCGGTTATAAAGTCCCGTCAGCACATCGTGATAGCTCTGGTAGATCTGCACCTTTTCCTTTTGTTTCTGCTCGGAAACGTCGCGCACGACCATGACGACGCCCAGGATGTCGCGGCTGCCATCCAGGATGGGCGCTGCGCTGTCGGCAATGTAGCGCAGCGTACCATCCTGCGCGCGCAGCACTGTATGGTTGGCCAGTTCCACCACGGCGCCGGTTTGCAGCACCTTCTCCACCGGGTTCATGGCAGGCTCGCCGGTAGACTCGTTGTAAATATCGAACACCTGGGAAAGCGGCTGGCCCACGGCCTGGGCCACCGGCCAGCCGGTGAAGGTCGCGGCCACGTCGTTCATGAGCGTTACGATGCCCTGGCTGTCGGTGGCGATAACGCCGTCGCCGATGGATTCCAGCGTAATGCGCAGCCTCTCCTTTTCGCCCAGCAATTGCTGCTGCGCCTCCACACTGTCGCTGATCTCCCGGGTGGCGCTTTGCATCTCCATCTCCCCGTTGCTGTTGCAGACAACCTGATTGGTCGTTTCCAGCCAGGCGACGGAGCCGTCCTTGCGACGGATGCGGTATACAGCTGTGAAGTGATCGCCAATCGCGTGAGGCGCGCCATAGAGCTTCAGGAAGTCTTTTCTGTCCGAGGGATACACAATACCGAAAATGCTCTTGCCCAGCAATTGCTCCGGCCGATAGCCGGTCAGCCGCTCCACTGACGGCGAAAGATAGGTCAGCACGCCGCTCAGCTTACACGTGGAAATGGTGTCGGTTGCGTTGTCCGCCAGCAAACGGTAGCGGTTCTCGCTCTGGCGCAAGCGCTCCTCACGCTGGCGTATAAGCTCGATGCTGTCGTCGATGAACCGGGAGAGCACGCCTACCTCATCGTTGGTACTCACGTGGGAGCGCGCGCTGTAGTCGCCGCGGCTCAAGCGGCCCACGGTGTCCTTGAGCGTTTCCATGGGCTTCATAACGAGATGGGTAATCACCAAGACCAGCAACACCAAAAGGAACAGCGTGATGGCAAAGGATGCCAAGCTGAACCAGACCACTTCCCACCGGGCTTGCACGATGCGCTCCCTGGAGACGCCGACGCCCAGGTTGACCAGGCCGATGGGATAGGAGGTGCGGTAGACGATTTCACGGCTCTTCATCAGCATGCCGGCGTGGCGCGTGCCAAGCTCGCAGCGGATGTTGCCAACGGAATCGAGGATTTGGATATAGGCGATGTCGTCGTCCAGCATCAGGCTGCTCATGGCGCTCCTGATGGCCTTGTCGTCGCCGTAGACCAGCGGGGCGGAGGCCAAATCGGCGGCCAACAGCGTGATGCGGCCGCTCTTGTCCTCTATATCTCGGGTTATGCGTGCCCCTTGGACGGATATTTCCAAAAGACCGCGGCCCAGGCTGACCACGGCGATTGCCAAAACGATGCCGGTGATGAGCTTCCTTCGCAGAGATACAAAACCACGCGGGCGCCGCGGCGCCCGCCGCAAGAGCTTCACCTCTAGCATGGGCATGCCGGACGCGTCCGGTAAGACCGGGGTTGCATAAGCCGCCTCCTTGCGTTTGTCGCCTTCGGCGCGCTGCGTCCCGGCGGTCCAAACACCTGTGCATGATGGTTTCTGCTTTCCCGGCGGTTGCGGCCACGATGGCCTATATCAACCGCAAAGCCAGGAAAAGACAGAGAAAAGCGCGGCCTTCCGCCAGTCCGGCAGAAAAAGCGCCGCTCCACGGGTAATATATACCCCCGGAGCTGCACGTATGGACATCAAAATAGAACTAGAAAACTTATGCCTTCATGTTTTTTGTGTTTCTCAGCTTGGTATGGCAGCTATGCCTCTACGGCTTCCACTCCAGCACCTTGCCGAGGAAATCCCGCAGTTGGCGGGTTTGGGGCGCATCGAACATGCTGGCGCTGGCGCCCTGTTCCAGCAGGCGTCCCTCGCTTAAGAACATCGTCCTCTCGCAGGCGTTGCGCGCAAAGCCCATCTCATGGGTCACGACGATGATATGCAGGCCATCCTTGCGCAGCTCGTTGACCATGTCCAGCACTTCGCTTGTAAGCTCGGGGTCCAGGGCGCTGGTGGGCTCATCCAGCAGCAGCAGCCGGGGCCGCGCCGCCACTGCCCGGGCGATGGCGATGCGCTGCTGCTGGCCGCCGGACAGCTCGTGGGGGCGTTTGTTGCCGTCTGAACCCAGGCCAAACCGCTTGAGCATCTGCAGCGCAATGTCCTGTGCGTCGGTGCGGCTGTAGCGGTGCACCTTTTCCAGCGGCATTGTGATGTTCTGCAGGCCGGTCAAATGGTGGAACAGCCCCTTGGACTGGAACACAAAGCCCACCTGGCGGTGGTGCTCCAGCAGGCCGGCGGTGGAATAGTCGATGCTCTTGCCATCCAGAACGATTTCGCCGGATGTCGGGGCGATGAGCCCGCCGATCAGCCGCAGCAGCGTGGATTTGCCCCCGCCGGAGGGCCCGATGACGGCCAGGCTGCCAAAGTCGGTCTGGAAATCCAAAGCCTTGAGAACCTCGCTGTGGCCATCGAAGGACTTGGTGAGCCCCCGGACCTCAAGTCTCATACCGATACCTCTTTTCCAGGCACTGCGTCAGCAGCGACAGCGGCATCGTCAGGCACAAATACAGCAAACCCAGGAAGATGTAGCACACGAACAGCGCGAACGTCGTGGAGCTGATCTCCCGAAAGGTCTGCGTCATCTCGATGACGGCGATCATGGACAGCAGTGAGGAATCCTTGATGATGGACGCGGACTGCCCTGCCAGCGCCGGCAGTATGCGGGTGAACAGCTGCGGAAGAACGACCAGCCGCATGGTCTGGCCCCTGGTAAGCCCAACGGCAGCTGCGGCTTCCAACTGGGTCTGGTCCACCGACTGCAGGCCGCCGCGGATGATCTCGGAGATATACGCCCCCTCAAAGACGGACAATATGATAACGCCTGCCCAGAACCGGCTTTCCACACCCAACGCGGTGCCGACGATGTAGAAAAAGAGAAAAATCTGCGTGATGAGCGGCGTGCCGCGGATGAACTGCACATACATCTTGCATAGAAAGGATGCAACCAAAAGGCGGCTGCGGGACCCCACAGCCGTTAGAAAGCCAAGCAAGAGGCTGACCACCAAGCTAGCCGCGCTCAAACCCACAGTGGTGGCAAAGCCCAGCCAAATCCGGTAGCGGAACTGCCAGAGCACAGCGAAATTCAAGGGAGCACCGGTGCGGGCCACGCAGTACCACATCACAACGCCCAGCAGCGCCAAAGCCAGCGCCACATTGAATACGACCTGCACTGCGGTGGTCCGGCCGTCCTCCCGGCGAAAAAACAGATCCTTCAATCTCATACCCTGTGCTACTTCGCCACACCGTCAAAGAACCAATCAAACCCCAGCTCATCGAAGGCCTGCTTCTCCTGCGAGAGATACTTCTGCGTGATCGCATCGAAACCCTTGTCGGTATAGAACTTGTCGATGAAGGCGTTCACCTTTCCCAACAGCTCCGTGTTGCCCTTCTTGATGCCCACGCCCCAATACTCCACATCCTGGCCGGGGATATAGACGGCGGTCGTCGTGTCCGGGTTGTCCGCCTGGTTGCGGTAAATCGTCAGCTGGTCATAGATGAAAGCGTCGGCCTTGCCCTGGATGACCTCGGTGACGCAGGCGGCCTCATCGGCCAGGGAGATGATCTGCGCATTTTTCAGCTTGTCTTGAGCGTATATGTCGCCGGTGGTGCCGGTCTTGACGGCGATCTTCTTGCCCGCCTGATTCAGGTCATCCACGCTCTTGATGTTGGAATTCTTGTTGGTCAGCAGGGCAAGCAACGCCTTGGCGTATGGCTTGGAAAAATCGATTTGCTCCAGGCGGCTGGTCTTGATCGTCATCGAGGAGATCACGATATCGACCTTTCCTGTTTGCAGCGCCGGGATCAGCCCGTCCCAGGCGATGTTCTGTATCTCAACAGGCCGCCCCAGAGACTCCCCCAGCGCGCGGGCGAAGTCCACGCTGACGCCCGTCGGGTTTCCCTGATCATCCTTGGTTTCGAACGGCGGATACGCCAGCTCCATGCCGACCTTGAGCGTGTTGCTGCCCGCGGCGGCACACCCGGCGAAGATGCCCGCCAGCAGCGCCAGCACCGTCAACAGCACAAATGTTCTCTTCACAGCTTCTACCCTCGTCTTTCTGTGCCCCTACAGGGCACATTCGTTTTCCTATTGTTTACAGATTACCGCTATTGGATCTTTTTTACAACATATTCTTTTCTGGGCTTGGCCACGGGCGGAGCTCCATCAGCGTATCCCAGCAGGCAGAACCCCATGGCCACATAATCCTCGGGAATGTTCCAGTCGCCGAGGACCGCCCGGGCTTCCTCGTTCTCGAACGTCGCGCCGGCGCGGCCAATGAAGCAGGACCCGATTCCCAGAGACTGGGCGGCGATCAGCATCGTTCCGATCACCAAACTGCCATCCTCCACGCCGTACCCGTGCCCTTTGGGAACAAAGACGACGACCACCGTCGGTGCGCCATAAAAAGCGCTCTCTATGGTGGCATCGTCGGCTATGCTGGGCTGCTGCGTGGAGACGTTGCCCATCTTCGCCGTCCGTTTGTTGCGGTAAAAAAGGTTACGGTTGATCCTGCCCAACCGGGCGATAAGCTCCCGGTTCTGCAGCACAACCATCACCGGCGACTGCCTGCTTCCGGCGTTTGGCGCATAGGAGCCGGCCAGAAGGACCTGGTCCAGCGCCTCCGCCGATATCTGCTCCTGTCTGTATTTACGAATGGAACGTCTACGTAGAATGTTTTGAATGGTTTCGTTCATCCTGATGCCTCCTGCCGATCAATGGGAATTGATCCTGAAGCCATGATATCTTCCTCTCAAATCCCCTGTAAAGAAGGCACCTTTTTGTAACCGGTGGCAAAATGCACCCAGATCGACCGGCGCTTCCCCCTTTAGAGGATCAGTCTTTGTCCGCAATCCTCTTGTACTCACTGCCCCAGCTTGCCATGGCTGTGATGATCGGGCGCATGGACTCTCCAAGCTCACTGATGCTATACACGACTCTCGGTGGCATCTCTGCATAGACAGTCCGCGTGATGATGCCGTCTTCCTCCATCGCCCGAAGGCTGTCCGTGAGCACCTTTTGGCTGATGCCTTCCAGGCTTCTGCGCAATTCATTGAACCGTCTGGGTTCGTCCATGATGTCTCGCAGGATCAGGAGCTTCCATTTGCTGCCGATGACGCCCACGGTCGTGGCGACCGGGCAAGCCGGCAGGTCTTTTTTCGCAATCACGTTGTGTCTCCTTATTGACCATCAGAGTCGAAAATATCTTTCAGTATCCACCGCACCGCTTCCAGCGCGTTTTCGGCGATGTGGTGGGCATCCACGCCGCTCCACGTGTGGCGGTAGGCGCCCAGGCTGCCCTGGCCGGCGCCGCTCAGCACCAGCACGCCCTTGGCGCCGATGTTGGCCGCCAGCAGCATGTCGTTCATGCCCATGTCGCCCACGACATATTCCCAGCTGCGGTCGATGTCAAAATCCCGGCGAGCCTGCTCCACCATGCCGGTGGCGGGCTTCTTGCAGGCGCACCGGTCCTTGCGGCTGTGGGGGCACATGTAGACGGCGTCCAGGCGCGCGCCGCAGGCCGCCAGTTCTTCGCGGATCAGCCGGAGCTTTTCGTCGTATTGCTCCAGCGTAAGCTCGCCCTTGGCGATGTGGCTCTGGTTGGTTGTGCCGATGGCCAGCACATCATGGTCGTTGAGCAGCCGTATGGCCTTTATGGAAAAAGGATAGAACGAGAACGTGCGGATGTCGTCGGTGCCGCTGCCGCCCAGCGTACCCTGGAAATCCAGATAGACCGCAGGCTTGCTCAAGGGAACCCCTCCTCACGGGCTTGCCGCGCCACACCAGCAGACCGCTCGCTCTAGCGGAACAGCGAGGAGATCTCGCCGTCGGTGCGGCTCAGCGGCCCTTCGCGGCGACGCGCGCCGATCACCCTGGCCACGATGAACATCAGAAAGATGGCGCCGCCCACAGAGCCCACGATCCACGGCGCGCTGGCCTGTTCAATGGCGTCATAGCCGCCCGGCAGCACATAACGGTAGCGCGCCTGCACGGCTTCGGCGGGCACAGCGCGCATCTGGCCGCCCGCATACAGAATCAGTTCGCCCTCGCGCCGCTCGGCCAGCACGCCGCTGAAGGTGCGGCCATCGCTGTCGAAGCACACCAGCGCGTCTCCGATGGCGGCATCGCCGGCCTGCACCCGCTGCAGCAGCGCCAGGCTGCCGGGCGGCACGTTGGCCCCCTCCACCGCCATGTTGGTCACGGTGTGGTTGACGCCTTTCACAAAGGAGATGTTGGTATCGCCGGGGCGCACGAGGAAGAGGTCCAGCGCAACGCTTGCGATGGTGGCCAGCAGAAACAGCACCAGCAACACGTCGGTTGCCACGATCAGCGCCTTCCTCATAACTCCTCCATCAACCTCGCATATGATTAAAGTATACCTTTGCGCGAAAGGTTTGACAACAACGCCCGCCGCCGGGCAACCACCGGAAAATACGGAAAACCCTCTGTGACCTGTCTCACACCGCTTGCATGGGGTGCATATCATGTGATAGAAACCCCAAACCGCAATACCAGGAAAAGGAGGGAAACTAATGTCCTTTTATTCGTACAAGAATGCCGGCGAATCACATATGCCCTGCCGCATCAAGAGCGACAACTCCAACAACTTCCAGTGCATCGAAAGAGTATGCCTTCAGGTCAAGAAAGTGTACGACTCGTGCCTGCAGCAGGAGCAACTCTCGGACGTAACCGTACATCTGCACTGCATTTCGCCGATCACCCCCTGCCCCACCCCGCCCTTTGAGTTCGTAAGCTGCCGCAGCACAGAAATCAAGGGCATCCTGCGCGACGTGAAGATTGATCCCATTCCCAACCGGGAGCACTTCGCGCGGGTCAGGGCCACGGTGGAGATTCCCGTGGAAGTCGTGTTCCTGGACGCCAACAACCGCGAGTACACCGGCAAGGCCTTCATCACCGTCAAGAAGGACGTCATCCTCTTCGTGCCCGACGACTCCATCGTGCCGTTCTTCGTGGACGACATCGTGAGCGCCATCTGCGTGACGGGCACCTGGACCGGAGACAACAACTTCGTCATCACCGTGTGCGTTACCGTGATACTGAAGATTGTGGCCGAGGTAGAACTGCTGGTGCCGGCCTATGGCTTCTGCCAGATCCCGCCCTGCGAGCAGTTCGCCGAGAACATCTGCGACGAGTTCTTCTCGCTGCCGATCTTCCCGCCGCAACTTGAAGACTAATTAGTCGGACGGGGGACCCTGTCCCCCGCCGAAGCCACCCCCTTTTGTTCGCCGGCGATGCTTATCGCCGGCGATTGCTGCGCTCTTAGCTCTTGTTAGCCGCGCGCCGCGCATGTCGCCGTGCGGCTTTTGGGTTGACCACCCTGTGCTTACAATGTAAGGAAACGTTGGACGCCTGCGGGCGGGCTTTTATGAACGACTCTCTCTGGCACTCGTTTCCTTCGGCGGAATGAATCCGCCGTCGGCAAGAAACTATATCCATATCGCAACTTCTAAAAGATGGTTCCGAAGGTTTCCAAAGGGCGACCGGAGACCTTTGGTCGCGCCCAAAGGCGCGAAATCTCATCCCATGAGAAAGTGCAGTACAGGATGGAAACTTGAGCGAACCACTCGCCCGTGCTATGATAATTCCGACTGGAAAAAGGAGGAATTCCCATGACCGCGATGGAAGCCATGCAGCGGCGCATATCGGTGCGCACCTATGAGGACCGACCGGTGGACGCAGACGCCCGCCAGGAGTTGGAGCGATATCTGGCGGCGCAGATCAAGGGGCCTTTTGGCCACTCCGTGCGGCTGACGCTGCTGGACGCGTCGCAGGACAGCGCCGCGCAGCTGCGCCAGTACGGCGTCTATGGCATGATCAAGGGCGCCAAGCTGTTCCTGGCCGGCGCGGTGGAGCGCGGCGACGGAGCCATGGAAGACTACGGATACTGCGTGGAGGGCGCCATCCTGCGCGCCACGCAGCTGGGCCTGGGCACCGTGTGGCTGGGCGGGTCCTTCCGCCGCGGCACCTTTGCCCAGAAGCTGGCCCTGCGGGACAGCGAGGCGTTGCCGGCCATCACACCTGTGGGTTATGCGGCGGAAAGGATATCCCTGCGCGACAACCTGGTGCGCGCGGTGGCAGGATCCCGCAAGCGGAAACCCTTCGGGGAGCTGTTCTTCGATGGCGCTGCGGGCGTGGCCCTGAGCGAGCAGGCCGCCGGGCCTTACGCGCAGGTGCTGCAGGCGGTTCGCATGGGCCCCTCGGCCTCCAACAAGCAGCCCTGGCGTGTCATCCGCGGGGCTGACGCCTTCCACCTGTGCCTGCAGGAGGACAAAGCCTACAACCACATTATCCCGGGAATCCAACTGCAGAACCTGGACCTGGGCATCGCCATGCGCCACTTCGAGCTGGCGGCGCAGGAGCTGGGGCTGGCAGGCCAGTGGCGCTTTGAGAAGCCCGCCGTCAACTTGGGTAATCTGATCTACATTGCCAGCTATACACGCGTGAAGTAATCTGTTCTATCCCGATAGAGAG
>JAEYPH010000105.1 GCA_023410875.1 Bacillota bacterium
GGCTAAAAATGGTGCGTGCCGCGGCACGAAATTTGATAAGGATCGCAAGGCGTTCGCAGCGGAGCACAATAGTAAAACTCTTAGAGAAAGATTTGATCTTTTTATCAATACCATAGGAAGTGGTTATAAATCCAATCTTAATGACATCGTTTTAGACGAGATTAATAAAACCATTACCGTCAGTTTCGCCTGCAAACCCGGTTTAATGCATCTGGAAAAGGGGATTTCAACCTCCCTTGAAGCATATTTCGGACAATGTGCAGGCGGACGTTTGTATGAGCTTCAGCTTGCTTTAGGTATCAAACTCAAAATCAAAGAAGTAGATGTAACTGCAGTTGAAGAGAGTATAAAGAACCCCAGCGTATTTACCTTTGAGTTTTAAAGCTCAAATTCAAGTAGTGGAGGATAAGAACATGGCAATTACGAAAGTTACCGATAATAATTCATTGATTTGGGCAGAACTTTGTAATGAATTATGGCCACATCATTCAGTGCAAGAAATGCTTGATGGATTTTATAAGGAAGAATATAAAAATGAATTTTTATACCAAATCGACGGAATGGATGTTGCTTTTATTAGTCTGACGATCAGAAACGATTATGTGGAAGGCAAAATAGATTCACGCCCTGTGGGATATATTGAAGGTATTTATGTGAAACCCCAATTTCGAAATCGTGGGATTGCAAAAGAGTTAGTATCATTTGCAAAAAAATGGTCGGTAGAGTGCGGCTGTTCCATGCTTGCTTCAGACTGTTCCCTATCAAACACTAAAAGCAGATTATTCCATAATAAAATTGGGTTTACAGAAGCAGGTGTAAATGTGCATTTTATGATGAACATTTCACTTGATGAGTAGCTTAAAGTTTATTGACCATAAACAGACTTTTCCTCGAGCAGCTCGGATTTATAAAGGAGATTGATTTGAAAACGTTCAATTATTTTACTATATTAAAGGACAAACGTTTATGAAAATACAAGAAGAATGCATACCATGTATTGTCAATCAAGCAATCAAGGTTGCAAACATGGCGGGCTTAGAGGATAAGAGTGAATTATTAAGAAACGTTTTTACCTACTTAAGCCAGGTTGATTTTAATACATCATCAACACCAGAATTAATTGGAGAGATTTTTACAATATTAAAGCAGGTAACCGGGAACGAAGATCCCTACAAAGAGACCAGAGTACACTATAATAAGATGTTTTTAGAGCAGCTTCCCAATTTAGAGCAGGAGATAAGTGCAGCTGAAAATCCATTTCTGGAAGCTATCCGATCTGCCATTATTGGTAATATTATTGACTTTAATCCCATTCATAATCTATTGCTTTCTGATATTGAAGCCACCTTTTTACGATTAAAAGAAGCGCCGTTGGAAATCAACGATTCCTATCTTCTGATGCAAGAGCTTATGAATTCAAGTACGATTCTTTATTTGGGAGATAATTGCGGTGAAATCTGTCTTGACAAGCTTTTGATCAAGAAGATCAAAGAACGAAACCCATCCTGTCATGTATTCTTTGCCACGAGAGGCGAAGCGGTTGTCAATGATTCCTTGGAAGAAGATGCTTATTTTGTTGGAATTGATGATTACGCTACTATAGTTAGTAATGGGGATTCTTCCCTTGGAACTGTTCTATATCGAACCTCAAAGAGGTTTCAAGAGATTTACCAGAATGCTGATATTGTGATTGCAAAGGGACAAGCCAATTACGAATGTCTAAGCAATGAGAATAAGAATATCTATTTTCTTCTTATGACAAAATGTAGTGTGATTGCGGAGGATATCGGGGTTCCAGAAATGAAGATGATTTGTTTGAAGAATAGAAAATACTTGTAAGGAGCATTACAATTAATGAAAAATCATGAAATAAAAGAGAATATACTGTTTCAGCTAGAGATGTGCTGGCAGCTTTATCTTTATCATATGGACAAACTTGAGGAGGCAGAGGCGCTCTGGGCATTCAGCCCCACAGGGCTGCAAGTGCGCAAGCAGGAACATGGGTGGAGTATAGATTGGCCCGAAACCGAAAGTTATGAGATAGGACCGTCCAGCATTGCCTGGACTATGTGGCATGTTATCTATTGGTGGAGTACAGCATTCGATTACAATTTTGAAGATGGAGTCTTAAAAAAAGAAGACATTCCTTGGCCGGGAAGTGTTGAAAAAGCAAAAGCAACCATAAGCTTATTGCACGATAAATGGGTTGCAAAATTAAACGATTTGCCGGATGCGGATTATCAATCAGAACAGTATGCAAAATGGCCCTTCGTAGATAGGAGCTTTGCGGATATTGCACTTTGGCTAAATGCGGAATTAATGAAAAATGCATCAGAGATAGGTTATGGACGATTTTTATATGCCGCCTGTGAAAAATAAATATATCAAATTTAATAGAAAGAGTGGTTAAGCCTGAGATGACATCTATTATAAAAGCGACAGAGCATGAAATTGATCTGGTAATCAACATCAGGCTAGAGATGTTGAAAATTGTAAATAACTTACCAGAAGATACCGTATTTAGTAAAGAGTTTATAAATAGTACAAAAGAATATTTTAAAAGTCCACATCAAACTACAGTGTTATCTGTATGTGATAATGAAGTAGTAGGTTGTGCCACCATTTGCTATATCACCGTCCTGCCTACCTTCGACCTTCCCGGAGGTAAAAGAGCTCATATTATGAATGTATATACGAGAAGCAGCCATCGCAGACAGGGGATTGCTTTACGTATGATGGAAGTATTAATTCAGGAAGACAGGCAAAATGGCGTTTCTGAGATTAGTCTTGATGCTACGGCGTCCGGTAGACCCTTATATAAAAAATGTGGGTTTGTCGATGCTGCGGAAAGTATGGTACTTAATATAGAATGACAGTATGGCCGCTCATTAT
>JAEYPH010000108.1 GCA_023410875.1 Bacillota bacterium
AACACCGGCACCAACAAGCAACAGCACGACTAGTAGCTATGCAAATGAGGTATTAAAGCTTGTAAACGTGGAGCGTGCAAAAGCAGGCTTAACAGCATTCACAACAAATTCCAGCTTAACAGCAGCAGCGAATAAGCGTGCAGTGGAAATTAAGTCATCCTTCTCCCATACAAGACCAAACGGAAGCGGAATCCAGACTGTTCTTGGTGAGTATAATGTGTCCTATCGTGCAGCAGGTGAGAATATTGCTTACGGACAGAAGACACCTCAGGAAGTAGTAACCGCTTGGATGAATTCTCCCGGACACAGAGCGAATATTTTGAATGGCAATTTCTCAAAATTAGGTGTTGGAGTATATCAGAGCAATGGTACGGTTTATTGGACACAGGAATTTACCAACTAATTAGACTTACTTACTGTTAAAGGCGGTAAGTAAGCGATGAGAAAGAAGCTTTTCTCCATAGAGATATGGTGAAAAGCTTCTTTTTTATTAATTATCATCATATATTACCATTGAAAAGTTTGTGTTTCGGTCGATTCTGAATGAAGGGATATGGCTTTGGGAGAGGACTTTATTATGGAAGAAGGATTTGCCGGTGAGAAAATATATTATACTAATATTAAGAAGGTTATAAACCCGGACAGCATTTATGTTCTTGTGGACAAATTTAATCAACTGGATGAGGAATATGTTCCCTATGATTTAGAGATGATTGATGAAAAATATAATCCGAAGCGATTATTACTGCGACGGGAGGCACGCATTGCTTTTGAAGAAATGAGCTGCTGCGCACAGCAGCAGGGAGTTTCATTAGAGGCAGTTTCAGCATTTCGAAGTTATTCCTATCAAAATATGATATATATGAAAAATTGGACAAATGATAGCACCCTTGAAGAATACCAGCGTGTTAGGGATAGGGTATCGGCCAGACCCGGGCATAGCGAACATCAAACCGGCTTGGCAGTGGATATCAATGATTTGGAGGAAAGCTTTGCTGATACACAAGCAGGACGCTGGCTGGCAATGAGTGCTCATTGCTTTGGGTTTATTCTCCGCTATCCGAAGGGGAAAGAAGTGATCACAGGTTATGATTACGAACCATGGCATTTTCGCTATTTAGGACATTTCCTTGCAGAAAGAATATATAATAGTGGATTAACTTATGATGAATACAATGATTTATATCACTACTGCTGAAAGTCGGCAATAAGAATAAAGACATGCATACTAAATAGGAAGAATGGGATGAAGTAAAATATAGCAACATAAATGAATTGCATATTATATACTAACTGACAGACATCAGATCTGATTTGTGTATCGTGATTCGGTATATGAAACGATTACAGTACAAATCAGATCTGAGCCTGTCAGTTTTCGTATGAGTCAAAAGTACAACGCTTGATTTTAAAGAATTATTATTCCGCAACACCCGGATAGACATGATAAAAGCCCTGAGGAAATCCGCATACGGGACAAATCTCAGGAGCGCAGGGGCCACTCATAATGTTACCGCACTGCATACAGATCCATAATGTTTCCGTTGGTTTGCAAAATACTTGGTCTCGCACAATATTATCATATGAAGTCCGAAACTGTAAGTCATGATTCAGCTCAATATTTGCTATTCCATTAAAGAGGGCGGCAATGTTATCATAACCTTCCGCAAGGGCTGTCTGTGCAAAACCTCTGTACTCATTGGCCTTGGAAGTTTCTAGTTCGGTAGAGCGAAGAAGGTTTTGCTGTGTGTCCGGAATGATTCCGTCATTTAAAAGTCTGAAAAAGATTCTAGCATGCTCTTTTTCATTTCTTGCTATTGTATCATAAATACTTCCGATTTCTTCATAACCATCTGTTCTGGCTTTATCACCATATATCTGATATAGGGTATTAACGATAGATTCACTTTGGTAAGCACTATTAATATTACTATATGTTTTACTTTGACGAAATTCCATACAGAATCCTTTCCAGGTTAGCAATCATTAACTTGATATATCATATGAGAATTATAGCATATTTATATCAATTGCTTTCAAAAGCGAATAGAAATATCGAAAGAAGCGATCAAATAATGGATTCCTAATTTTCTGGATTTAATTTCATATAAAACATATGGAACTGATTTATGAAGCGATGCGTCTAATGTATGTAAACGAAATATGAAAGAGAAAATAGCCCAGCCACTTACGGTACCTAAGCAGGCGGGATTAAAAATCCATACGTTTACAATAGCGAAAACATAACGAATCATAAAGATAGAAATAGTTGAAGCATAGGTAAATGTTACGTATTTATAAGGAGGTATATTAATGAAATCAAAATATATTAAAGGAATTATGTTAGGGTTATGTATATCAGCATTATCAACGAGTGTTGTAATTGCACAGCAAGTGTCATCAAGTAATGTGACTGCTATCAATGCGGTAGCGGAGCCGGAAGGCACGAAAGAATTAATGGAGAAGCAGCGTCAGATAGATCAGTATCTCTTCGAAGATCATGCGAAGGAGCTGGAGGCAAAGGATATCTTTGTGAATTATACAAGTATAGCCGGTGATTCTATTGAGATTGGAATTTCTCCATATAATGATGAAAATGCAAACTACTTATATGATGCACTTGGAAAAGATGGAATAAAGATTGTTGAGTTTGATCAAAGTGTTATTTATCAATCCGGAGTTGCTGTAGACGGAGCAGCTGTAGAGGATGGTAAGATGTATAAGGG
>JAEYPH010000015.1 GCA_023410875.1 Bacillota bacterium
TGTGGGGGGGCCCCCCCCCACACCACGACCGGACGTCGGCGAGACGATGCGCAGGTCGCGCCTGCTGGCGCGAAATCCTACCCTATAAAGCATGCCTTTATGCGCTTAGGGCGACAGCCCGTGTAGCAACTATTGATATATGGCGTGTTACAGCCCCAGAGACCTCAAGTATTCTCTGCTGATGCGGGCGGCCTCCAGCGAGGGGCGCTGGGAGGAGCGGTCCTGCTCCACGACGACATACTTGGCGCCGGCGTCGCTGGCCGCTTCCAGAATCGCGGGGATGTTTTGCACGCCCATGCCCAGCGGGCGGAAGTCGAAGGCTTCGGTGTCGCTGCCCACGGCAGCGTCGTCCTTGCCGGTCTCATCGATGAGCGCGTAAAGCTGCGCGGGCTTCTTGCCGGGCATCACGAAATCCTTCAGGTGCACGACCGGGCAGCGGTTGGTGTACTTGCGCACGTAGGCGGCAGGGTCCTCACCGGCCACGTTGACCCAACAAGTATCGATCTCGCTCTGCAGATACTGGGGCTCCACCGAGTTGTAAAGGATGTCCAGCGCATACTGGCCGTCCAGCTTGACGAATTCGAAGTCGTGGTTGTGATACAGCAGCGTGATGCCGCGGGCGTGGCTGGCGCGGCCAATGCGCTGGATGCCTTCCACAACGGCGGCATAGCCGGGGTGGCCGGGGCGGCGGGGCTCGTCCAGCCACGGCACGGCGATGTATTCGCAGCCCAACGTCTGGAACGTCGTCAGTGTGCCCTCCAGGTCGCCCAGCAGCATGTCGATGGGCACATGGGAGGAAACGCAGCGCAGGCCCAGCTTGTCCATTTCCGCGCGGATCTCCTGGGCCGTATGGCCGAAGAAGTCCGCCGTCATCTCGACGTAGTCATAGCCCATCGCCTTCACCTGAGCCAGCACGCCAAAGAAGTCCTTCTCCGACGCGTCGCGCACGGTGTAAAGCTGCAGCGCCACAGGCAGTTTCTTCATGTATTTCACCCTTTCAGTTGTGGATTTGGAACGTTACTAGAATACTATGGAACCCTTTCCTGCGCAAGGCTTTTGCCGGCAACGCAAAGAAACATGCGGATGCATTTTGAACATGACACGCATCTGTCGTGTTCCTCTGCTATGATGGAATCAAACACGAAGGGAGGCCCCCACCGATGGAACACATCTGCCAAAGCTGCGCCATGCCCCTGACCGACGATGTGCTGGGCACCAACGCCGACGGCACCAAGAACCCCGATTACTGCCATTACTGCTTCAAGGACGGTGCCTTCACCAGCGAGGAAACGCTGGACCAAATGATCGAGATCTGCATCCCCTACACGCTGGAGGCCAAGGCCTATCCCGATGCCGACACCGCCCGCGCGGCCATGAAGGAGTTCTTTCCCAAGCTGAAGCGCTGGGCATAGCCCGCTTCGCTTTCGCGGCGGATGCTATGGCATCCACCGCGATCCAGATCGCGATCAACGCTGCGGCGTTGATTGCGAGGGTAACGCCCCTGCATCACATTCCACTGCCCGCTGCCGCGCATGTCGCCAGCGGGCCTTTCTGTACCCCGTCTCATGCCTGCCTACTGAGAACGATGGAACCGCTGTGGCGGAGCGTTGTTGCCGTTTCTGGCTTGTTGTACGTTGCCTAGGCGGAGTAAATCCGCCGTCGGCAATTAAGTGATGTAGACCGATTTTCCATTCTGAGTGCAACGTAGAATGTCCCTTACCAAAACAACGGCTTTCTCTCAGGGGATTCTTCGGGCGCGATGCGCCCTCAGAATGACATGATGGACCATCGTCCAAAGCATCATCTGTCATTCTGAGGCTGCACAGCAGCCGAAGAATCCCCTGAGTCATAGCCGTTCCATGGCCTCCACTGCCTTGCCCCTACCACCGTATTGCGCTATGATTGCATGGAAAAGACAGGAGGAGTGACCATGGAGACCCATTTTGCTGGCAAGGCCGTGGCAGTGACCGGCGGCGCCGGGGGCATCGGCCGGGAGATCGTGACGCAGTTCGCGGCGCGGGGCGCGGCGGTGGCCTTTGTGGACATCGGCGAAGAAGCCGGCCTGCGCCTGCGGGATGAGCTACGCGCCGCCGGGCACACGGCGGGGTTTGTGGCCGCGGACCTCTCGCGGGCTCAGGACTGCGAGGCGGCAGTGGACGCCGCAGCGGCGGCGTTGGGCGCGCTGGACATCTGGATCAACTGCGCCGGGCTGGGCCGGGGCGCGCCGCCGGAGGCGCTGCCGCTGGAGGATTGGGACTATGTGCTCAACGTCAACCTGCGGGCAGCCTTCCTGTGCGCCCGGCGGGCCACCCCGCATCTGAGGGCCCGGGGCGGCGGCAGCATCGTCAACATCGCATCCACCCGGGCGCTGATGAGCGAGCCCCACACCGAGGCCTACGCCGCCAGCAAGGGCGGCCTGGTGGCGCTGACCCACGCGCTGGCCGCCAGCCTTGCGCCGGACCGCATTCGAGTCAACGCCGTCTCCCCCGGCTGGATTTGCACCGGCGGCTATGAACGCCTGACCGCAGCCGACCACAGCCAGCATCTCAGCGGGCGCGTGGGCCGCCCCTCGGACATCGCCCGGGCGTGCCTGTATCTGTGTGAAGATGGCAACGAATTTGTCAATGGCCAGAACCTCGTCATCGACGGCGGCATGACCAAAAAGATGATCTATGTAGAATGATGGTTGCCCTTACCGGCGGCCTCCATGCGTCGGCGAGGCAAAGCCCAGGCTGCGGGCGGCTTCATAGAGCAGTACAGAACCGGCCACAGCCACGTTGAGCGAATCCACCCGGCCCATCATCGGTATGCTGACGCCCACATGGGGCCGCTGAAAAAAAAGATCGCTGACGCCGTATTTCTCATGGCCCACGACGATGGCGCTGCGCGGGGCATAGGCGACGTCGCAATAACGCTGCGCTGCCTCGGCCTTGCCCAAATAAGTCGTGAAGCCCCTGTCCGCAAGGAAATCCGCGAGGGCATCGGCATCGGCCTCCACAACATGCTTGGTCAGCAGCGTGCACAGCGAGCTGCGCACGATGGCGGGGTTGTTCAGCCCCGTGCGGCGGTTGCACAGAATTACAGCATCCGCGCCGGCGCCGTCGGCGGTGCGGATCAGCGTACCCACGTTGCCGGGGTTCTCCAGGCCGTCCAGCACCAGCATCAGCGCCGCATCCGCCGGGATGTCCTCCAGGGTATGCTGCGGCACCCGCACAACACCCAGCGCGCCGCGATCGCTCTTGTCGGCGCTCAGGCGCTCGTACACCCGCAGAGAGATCAGCGCCACGCTGCCGCAATGGGCCATCATGCGGTCGCACTGGGCGATCCACTCGTCGCTATAGAGCAGTTCCGGGCACAGCAGCAACGACTCCACTTCGGCGCCGTATTCGGCCGCCTGGCGGTTGAGCCACAGCCCTTCTGCCAAAAAACGGCCCGGCAAGCTGCCGCGGGAGGCCTTGAGCGCCGCCTGCACCGCGTCGTGGCCCATGCCTGCCTCAAAGGCTGTCACACCCAGCTGCGCTGCCCTGCGCCGCAGTTCTTCCGTGTTCATCTTGACACCCCGATCAGCCCGCCGCTATGATAAGGATGGCAGGCACACAGACCATTATAGAAATGGCCGTACAGGCTGTCAAATCGAGGTGTACTATGATCAAATCTGATTTGGTGCTGCGGGCACAGGCGGTCACCGGCGAGGGGCCGCTGTGGGATGAGGAGCGCGCCGGCCTGTGGTGGGTGGACATCCCCAAGGGAGAGATCCGCTTCTTCAACCCGGCCAGCGGTGAGGACTGCCTCGTGGCAGCCATCGGCCAGCAGGTGGGCGCGGTGGTGCTGCGTCGGGGTGGCGCGCTGCTGGCGGCGGCCGAGCACGGCTTCTTTTTCGTGGAGGAGAGCACCGGCAAGCTCACGCCCATTTATGACCCGGAATCGAACCTGACGGGCAATCGCTTCAACGACGGCAAGTGCGACCCTGCCGGGCGCTTTTGGGCGGGCACCATGGACAACGCCTGCATACGACGCGGCGTGGGCGCTCTGTACCGGCTGGACGCCGATTTGAGCTGTCACAAGCTCGTGGAAGATGTGTCCATCTCCAACGGCCTGGCCTGGAGCCCCGACCGCACAACGATGTATTACGCCGACACGCCCACCGGCGTCGTGGACGCCTTCGACTATGACGACGCCACCGGCCAAATCACAAACCGCCGCACCGTGGTGCGCATCGCCGAAGGCGCACCCGATGGCATGACGATAGACCGCGACGGCAACCTGTGGGTGGCCCAATGGGGCGGCTGGCAGGTGAGCTGTTACGATCCCGGAACCGGCCGGAAGCTGGAGGAAGTCGCCGTACCCGCCGCCCAGACGGCCAGCTGCGCCTTCGGCGGCGAAGCGCTGGATACGCTGTACATCACGACTGCCCGCAACGGCCTGACCGGCGAGGCGGCGCTTCGCCAGCCCCTGGCCGGCAGCCTGTTCGCCGTGAAGCCCGGCGTGCGCGGCCTGCCGGCAGCCAAATTCGCCGGTTGAAGAGGTGAATTCTGCCCGAAAACTGGATGCATGACCAATGGTTATTGCGCCGTATAGTACCATTGTTTATAAATGAAAAGAACGATATAATTCAGCCGTGCCCATGATACAAAGAGTTTGGGGTATGGAGCGAACCTTATGTTGATGTTGCGCAAGATACAGCCTCTGTTGACGACGGAACGCATTTTTGATTACACCAAGCGCATCCTTGGCAGCATACTGATGGCTGCGGGCTATGTATTGTTCATCGTGCCGGCATACATCATGCCCGGCGGCATCATCGGCCTGGCGGCGGTGGTGCGCAAGCTCACCGGCCTGGAAATCCCTTTGGGCACACTGACATGGCTCATCAACCTCGTTCTTTATGCCTCGACGTTGCATCTTCTGGGCTACAAGCACATCATCAAGGTGCTGTGGAATTCCACGCTATTCGCCTTTTTCATCGATCTGTTCACGCCTTTGGCCAACAAATATCTGCTGCCCTCGCTCTATGCCTCGGGCATCGGTACCACAAACCCCAATCTGCTGCTCTACGCCGTAGCCGGCGGCGCCATGATCGGCGCGGCCACGGCGTTCATCTATCGCGCCCACGGCGCCACCGGCGGCAGCGATGTGGCCGCCTTCGCGCTGCAGCGGCTGTTGCCGCGCTTCACGCTGGCTCAATGGATGCTGTTCGTGGACGGCGTCATCATACTGGCTACGGTTATTTCCGCAGGCAACATCACGCTGGCGCTGTATGCCATGGCGGTCAAGTTTACAATTTACAAGGTCGTGGACAGCCTGCTGTCCGGCATCAACTTCGCCAAAGAAGCGCAAATCATCTCCACGAACCACGAGCGCATTTCCCACCGCATTCTGGCGGAGCTCAACCGAGGCGTTACCGCCTATCGCTGTGTGGGCTCCTACACCGGTGAGGAAAAGATCATGCTGATGTGCGTGATCAAAACCGAGCAGATCACCGCGCTCAAAGCCATCGTGCAACAGGAAGATCCCCGGGCTTTCGTCGTGCTCAGCAACACCAACGAAGTCATGGGCAAGGGCTTCTCTTTTCCGCTTTAACGGTGGTCGAAAGCCCCGAAACTCTATTGTGCACCATATTGACCGCATAAGCAGATATTCGTATAATGGATTGTATCATGCCGTTATTGTATGAATTTGGTAGAAACGCCGGTGCGGGAGCCTCGGCGGATCGGTGGATGTGGACATGAACACGTCGAAACCCCGTTTGCTCGTCGTGGATGACTCCAGCCTGAACCGCACGATGCTGGCGGACATCTTCAAAGGCGACTACGTGATCCTCTGCGTGAATTCCGGAGAGGAAGCCCTGAACATCGTACCGGCGTTCCGGCCGGATATCATATTGCTGGACATCGTCATGGGCGGCCTGTCCGGCTATGACGTATGCCGCCAGCTCAAGTCGGATTCCGCCACCGCAGGCATCCCCGTCGTGTTCGTGACCAGCAGTGAGGACAAGAATTCGGAGATTCTGGGCCTGAGCCTGGGCGCGCTGGACTTTATCGTGAAGCCCTATAATGCCATTATCATCAAGCAGCGCATCGGCAACTACATCGCGCTCAAGAGCGCCCGCGACGAGCTGGAGCAGTTGGCCATCACCGACCAGCTCACAGGCCTATACAACCGCCGCTACTTCTATACGATGTTCCAGAGTGAAATCAACCGCGCCCAGCGCTTTCGGCGTCCCCTTTCGGTGCTGCTGCTGGACATTGACCATTTCAAATGCTACAACGACTGCAACGGCCATTTGGCCGGCGACGACTGCCTGCGGCGGGTCAGTTCCGCTCTGACACGCTCACTTCGGCGATCCACGGACTTCGTGGCGCGTTTTGGCGGCGAGGAGTTCGTCGTGATGCTGCCCGAGGCCGACGCGTGCTGCGCGATGCAGACCGCCGAATATCTGCGCGCTGCCGTGGAAGGCTTGAACATCCTCTATAGCGAAGAAGACCCGCGCCCGGTCACCGTATCCATCGGCGTGGCGTGCTGCGCCCCCGACCAGTGCCAGACCGACCAGCAGCTGCTGGATCTGGCTGATGCGGCCATGTACAGCGCCAAGAGCGGCGGGCGTAATCGCGTCGCTACGGCGCAATAGTCGCCGCCGGTTTTATCAGCATCGCCTTATAGGATGTACTTCTCCTCCAGGTTGACATCGAATCCGCAGGCCTTCATCGTTGCCTGCGCTACGAGCAGCTCGTGCTCGTAGGTGAAGGGATTCTTTTTCCCCCGAATCATCGCGGCGAAGTCCAGCATTTGCTCGTCATAACGTCCCGCCATCTTGGGCAGGTCGATCTTCGTTCGCCGCACATTGTTGTCGTGCATATATACCATATGGCCTTTGGTGTGATCGGCCATGGCCTGCGTCATGACCGTTGGGGCTTCCAGCGGCCTGACCTCCAGGGTGCCCTTGCTTCCGCAGAGCACGAGCTGCCGCCTTTCATAGCCCTTCACCTCGACGGAAGTCGTCCTGACCGTGGAGGCGCCTCTGGGGTATACAAACACCGCCAGGCCGTTGTCGGCAAAATCGACACCATCCACGCCGCTGCTGCCCTGATAGGCAATGATGTCCATGGGCTTCCCGAGCATCCATATAACAAGGTCGATCAGGTGGCAGCCGAAAATGTACATCGTACCGCCCTTGAATCTGGCGAGATACTCTCGAACCTCCTTGGTGTGCTCGGTGCTCATGACCGCATCCAGTTCAAAGATGTCGCCCAGCATCCCGGTCTCAACAGCCCTTTTGCAATACCGCATCGCAGGGTTGTACCGGTACATATAGCCCAGCTGTACCGTAAGATTCTTGCGCTTCGCGTCGCTGAGCATCTTCGCGTACGCGCCGATGTCCTCACCGGCGGGCTTATCCAGATGGATATGGACCCCCGCGTCAATGCACTGCTGCCCTACAGGCAACAGGTCCCATTCATTGGTCTCTACGAGAACGGCATCCAGCCCCTCAACACGCAAGAGCTCCTCAGGGCTCATCCATTTGAGCCCCCGGTAGTTCTTCTTATCCGTATTTTTCTCCAGATTCTCCCGGTGAAGCTCGGCAATCCCCACAACCTCGAATACGTCGGGGTACTTGCACACCGTGTCCATTGTGGCCTCGGCGTGAAAATGCCCCGTGCCGATTTGGCCGATCCTGATTCGTTTCATGACCATGCTCCTTACCGGCTCATCCGGCCGCCGATGTGCTCGCTTAAGAACCGCTCACAGGCGGTATAAAACCGGATCATATCTTCGGTGGAGTTGATGCCGTGGCCGGAGTCAGGGAAGTACAGATATTCCACCGGCAGGTTGCGCTCCTGCAGGGCTTTCACGATCTGCTCGCTCTCCTGGGGCTTCACGCGCACATCGTTGCCGCCCTGGGCGATCAGCAGCGGTATCTTGATGTTGTCCACATGATACAACGGCGAGCGCTCCATGAGCATATCCTTCTCATCCACAGGGTGACCGATGGAGCGGTACATCTGGGATAACATAGGCTTCCAGTAGTCGGGTATGCTATCCAACAGCGTCAGCAGGCTGGATGGGCCGAACATATCCACCGCGCAGGCATATACATCCGGCGTGAAGGCCGCGCCGGCCAGCGCCGCATAGCCACCGTAGGAAGCGCCCATGATGGCCACGCGCTGAGGGTCCGCCCAGCCTTGGTCCACAGCGTATTTCACGGCGTCGGTCAGGTCTTGCTGCATATCAGCGCCCCACTGCTTGTCGCCGGCGTTCAGGAACGCCTTTCCAAAGCCCGTGGAGCCGCGGAAATTGACCTGCAGCACCAGATAGCCCCGGTTGGCCAGGAACTGCACCTCCGGGTTGAAGCCCCATACGTCACGGGCCTGAGGGCCGCCATGCACCAACAGCACCATGGGCAGGTTCCGACGCGCTAGCCCCGCAGGGAAAGTGGTATAACCGCGCAGCTTCAAACCATCGCTGGCGGTGAAGCTGATGGTTTCCATGGGCGCGAAGGGCTGCTGATCCAGCAGCGTGTTTTCAGTGAAGAGGCGCTGGCTGCGCCCGCTGGCTGGTTCATAGAGCATATAGGCCGTGGAGCCGATGTCACTTTCATAGGCCACCAGCCATTTGCTGTCGTCGGCTGAGGAGGATGCGATGGAGAAATCCCCCGGAGCCAGCTTGGCCAGCGCATCGATATGGGGCTGCATGGAAAGGTCCAGCGCCTTCCACACAATGTGTTCGCCCGCCACACGTACGGCGGTGGCGGCATCACGCTTCAGATCGTGCCACACCGAGACGATGTTAAAGTCCGGGTCATGGGCGATCTGGCGGGCCTGCAGCGTCTTTATATCCATCTCCATGAGCGTGGCGGTGTCCGTGGCGCCCGTATCGGCGTAATACATCTTGCCTCCGCTGGCCGAGAAGCCGAAGAAGCCGCTGGAGGACGCGTCCTCATAGTCGATGCGCAGCGCCGTCGTCCACTGATCAATCACAAATTTCTTGTCGAGAGAAGAAGGGTTCTTTGCCAGCAGGATGTCCTCGCCGCCGTCCTCGCGCAGCGTGCGCACGGCCAACAGCGTGCCGAAGCGATCGGTCATGTATTGGCTGATGGTGCCAGGGTTCTCCATCACCGGCGTCAGTTCACCACTCTCGATGTTCGCTCGGTAGAGGTCAAAGGTCTCCTTGTTCCGGCGGTTGGTCGTCAGCAGCACCTGGCTAGGGTTTTTTAGGTCCACCTCCTGCACGTCCACGCGCACGCCGGGCTCATAGAGAATCTGTACAGCCTCACTGGTGGATACGTCGATGGAGAACAGGCCGAAGTTCTCATCCCCCATGCGGTCGATGCTCAGCAGAACATGCTTGCCATCGCCCGCCCAATTCCAAACCGGTATGCCTGCCACTCCCTCGGGGTAGGGCAGCTGCTTCTGTTCGCCGGTGGCCAGGTCCACAACCATGCCCATGTCATAGCTGTGATCCGGCGCGATGGCGCGCACCAGTAAAAAGTTACCGTCGGGAGAAAGCGACGGGCCCACGAACTGAGGCGGCGAAAACAGCGTGGAAAGCGGAATCAGAGCCGGCATCTGCGCGTCGGTGGCGGCCTGCCACGCGCCCCAACGGTTGTCGGCAGGTGCCGACGCTGTGCCAGGCGCAGCAGACGGTTCCGTCGCGGGCGTGGCAGCAGGCGTGGCAAAAGCGGTCGCTGTGGCAGCGGTGGGCTCGGGCGCCACAGATGGCTGCGGGAATTGCAGGCATCCGGCCAGCAGAGCGGCGACCATGGCCAGCATAAGGGCGGCAGTAAACGTACGGCGCAAAGGGGTTCGCATGGGCGGAGCCTCCAAAAAGGGTAGAACCATCATATCATCAGCATGTGCGCAAGGCAAACAAAAGAGCTTTAGCAGGCCGGCGGGCTGCGCAGCCGGAGTGTTGACAAAGCCGATGGCACAGCACTATTGTAGAATTGTTTCAATTGCCATCAAACGGGATCAGGAGGTTGCCATGTTACGCAACGAAGTGCTGGACTGCATCCTCGCGCGCAGAAGCACGCGGCAGTTCCAACCGGGGCAGATCCAGCCGGAACAGCTGGAAGCGCTGCTGGAAGCTGCCATCTGGGCGCCCAGCGGCAGCAACAGCCAAAGCTGGCTGTTCACCGCCGTGCAGAATCAGGACGCCCTGAACAAGATCAACGATCTGGTACGGGAGGGCTTCCAGCGCTGGACGCCGGACGACGATTACCCCGCCAAGCAAGGAGCGAAGGCCGCCGCGCAGCGGGAGGATTATCACTTCTTCTACCGCGCGCCCACGCTGATCATCGCTTCCAACCGGCCCAATTATGAGAACGCCATGGCCGACTGCGCGCTGGCGCTGGAGAACCTCTTCCTGGCGGCGCAATCGCTGGGCCTGGGCAGCTGTTACATCAACCAACTGCACTGGCTGCGCGACGACCAGCCTCTGCGCCAATACCTGCTGGAGCTGGGCATCCCCCTGGCGCACACGATCTGCTCGGCGGCGGCGGTGGGTTTCATTGCCAAGGAATCCGCCGCGCCCAAACGCAAGGACGGGACAATCCGCATCATCCGGTGAGCGGTCCTGCGCTGTAGCGTCACGATCTGATGTAGGGCAAGGGCTCTGCCCTTGCCGCGTCATTCGGCAAGGGCAGAGCCCTTGCCCTACCTGGAATGTAATGCGAGCCCAGAACGGTTACAGTAAAGGGACGGCCTGCAGGCCGCCCCTTCTTTATACGTCTTCCCTACTTCAACACCGTCATCAAATACTGACCGGTGTAGCTGTGCTCCATCTTCGCGACTTCCTCCGGCGTGCCGCAGGCGATGATCTGGCCGCCGCGGTCGCCGCCCTCGGGTCCCAGGTCGATCACGTAGTCGCTGGTCTTGATGACATCCAGGTTGTGCTCTATCACGACGACGGTGTTGCCGCCGTCGGTCAGCTGCTGCAGGATGGCGATGAGCTTCTCCACATCGGCCATGTGCAGGCCGGTCGTGGGCTCGTCCAGGATGTACAGCGTGCGTCCGGTGCTCTTGCGACTGAGTTCAGTCGCGAGCTTGATGCGCTGGGCTTCGCCGCCGGAAAGCTGTGTGGAGGGCTGCCCCAGCTTGATATAGCCCAGGCCCACGTCGTTGAGCGTCTGCAGCTTGGGCAGTATGCGCGGCTGGTTCTCAAAGTAGGCCAGCGCGTCCTCCACGGTCATCTCCAGCACGTCATAGATGCTTTTGCCCTTGTAATGCACCTCCAGCGTCTCGCGGTTGTAGCGCTTGCCGCCGCACACCTCGCAGGGCACATACACATCGGGCAGAAAGTGCATCTCGATCTTGATCAGGCCGTCACCGCCGCAGGCCTCGCAGCGGCCGCCCTTCACGTTGAAGCTGAAGCGGTTCTCCTTGTAGCCGCGCTGGCGGGCGTCCGGCGTTTGGGCGAACACGCCGCGGATCAGGTCGAACACGCCGGTGTAGGTCGCGGGGTTGCTGCGAGGCGTACGCCCGATGGGCGATTGGTCGATGTCGATGACCTTGTCCAGGTGCTCCAGGCCGGTCAACTCGTCGTGGGCGCCGGGCTTGGTGCGGGCGCGGTTCAAGTCGCGGGCCAGCGCCTTATAAAGGATCTCGTTGATCAGGCTGGACTTGCCCGATCCGGACACGCCGGTGATGCACGTGAACGTGCCCAGCGGGATTGTCGCGGTGACATTCTTCAGGTTGTTCTCCCGGGCGCCTCGGATCGTAAGCCACCGGTCTTCGACCGCCTTTCTGCGGGCCGAAGGCACTTCGATTTTCCGCCGGCCTGAGAGATATGCTCCGGTCACGCTGTTGAGGTCGGCGCAGATCTCCTGGGCGGTGCCCTGGGCGATGATGCTGCCGCCGTGGATGCCCGGCCCCGGGCCGATATCCACGATGTAGTCGGCCTCGTGCATGGTCTCCTCGTCGTGCTCCACGACAATCAGCGTGTTGCCCAGGTCTCGCAGGCGCTTGAGCGTGGTGAGCAGGCGGCGGTTGTCCCGCTGATGCAGGCCTATGCTGGGCTCATCCAGGATATACAGCACGCCCATCAGCGACGAGCCGATCTGCGTGGCCAGCCGGATGCGCTGGGCCTCACCGCCGGACAGCGTGGCCGCCGCGCGGCTGAGCGTCAGGTAGTCCAGGCCCACGTCGGCCAGGAAGCCCAGGCGCTCGTCGATCTCCTTGAAGATCTGCGTCGCGATGATCTTGTTCTTCTCGCTCAATGTCAAGCTGTGCAGGAATTCCCGGGCTTCCACGATGGAAAGCTCGGCAAACTTGGCGATGGACAGATCGCCCACGGTCACGGCGCGCACCTCGGGCTTGAGGCGCTCGCCCTGGCAATCAGGGCAGCGCACCTTGCTCATCAGCGACTCGTAGTATTCCTTCATGCCGGGGGACTTGGTCTCCTTGTAGCGCCGCTCCAGGCCGTTGAGGACGCCCTCAAAAGGTACACTGTAGGTTCCAGAGCCGTACTCACGGCTGTATTCCACGGTAACGCGGCGATCGCCGGTGCCGTAGAGCACGATGTCCCTGGCGCTTTGGGGCAGCTCGCCCCAGGGCACACGGATGTCAAAGCCGTACTCCTTGCCCAGGGAGCGCAGAAACATGCCGGCCATACCGTCACTGGAGCTGGTCTGCCAGCCGCCGGCCTGTATGGCCCCGTCGAACAGGCTGACCTTGGGGTCGGGCACCACCATGTCGGGGTCGATCTTCATCAGCGTGCCCAGACCGGCGCATGTGGGGCACGCGCCGAAGGGGCTGTTGAAGGAGAAGCTGCGCGGGGCCAGCTCGGCGATGCTGATGCCGCAGTCGCTGCAAGAGTAGTTGGCCGAAAACATCAGCTCCTCGCCGCCCTCCACGGCCACCAGCACCAGGCCCTCGCCCAGCTTGAGCGCCGTCTCCAGCGAGTCGTTCAGGCGGCTGCGGATGCCATCCTTGACGATCAGGCGGTCCACGACGACCTCGATCGTATGCTTCTTCTGCTTGTCCAGCTTGATGTCCTCGGACAGGTCTCGCACCTCGCCATTGACGCGCACGCGGGCGTAGCCCTCCTTGCTTAGCGAGGAGAACAGCTTGGTGTATTCGCCCTTGCGCCCGCGCACCACGGGCGCCATGATGGAGAACCGCGCACCCTCGCCCAGCGCCTGCACGCGGTCATTCATCTCATCCACGGTCTGCTGGCGGATCTCCTTGCCGCATTTGGGGCAATGGGGCACGCCGATGCGGGCGTACAGCAGGCGCAGGTAGTCGTAGATCTCGGTGACGGTGCCCACGGTGGAGCGCGGGTTGCGGCTGGTGGTCTTCTGGTCTATGGAGATGGCCGGCGACAGGCCGTCGATGTAGTCCACATCGGGCTTCTCCATCTGGCCCAGGAACTGCCGGGCATAGGCCGACAGGCTCTCCACATAGCGGCGCTGCCCCTCGGCGTAAATCGTGTCGAAGGCCAGGGAGCTCTTGCCGCTGCCGCTCAGGCCCGTGAACACCACGAGCTTGTTGCGGGGGATTGTCAGGTCAACGTTCTTCAGGTTGTGTTCGCGAGCGCCTTTGATGTGGATGAAATCTCTCACGGGGTGGGCTCCTTATCTTGTGTGCCGGATCACGGCAAAATGATCTTCGTGGTGCTGTTCACACGGCGGGAATCTATCTATTATAGCATGTTTCGGCGGGTGGAGAGTAGGATGATACCCGGAAACCCTGAGCAAGAAAAGGATTTCGCGCCTACAGGCGCGACCTGCGCATCGCCTCGCCGACATCCGTTCGGCGAATGCGGCAAAGCCGCACAAGGCGATGCTGGGCTACGCGCCATCCAGGCGCAGGGGCCAAAGGGCTTTCCGGTCGCCCTTTGGAAACCTTCGGCCCGAACTTTATTCTTTCTCCTGCCTGAGCTTGAAAATCCTGTCCCTGAGCCGCGCGGCGCGCTCGAAATCCAGCTCCTCGGCGGCGGCTTTCATCTCCTTCTCAAGCTTGCGCATCAAGGCTTTGCTGTCCATGCCGGCCTCGCGGATGATCGTCAGATTGTCCTGCAGGCTGCCTTCGTCCGCAGGCACCGCGGAGGTGATCTCCAGAATCTCGTGGATGGTCTTCTGTATGCTCTGGGGCGTGATGCCGTGCTCCTCATTGTAGCGCTGCTGTATCGCGCGGCGTCGGTTGGTTTCCGAAATGGCCTTGTCCAGCGAGTCGGTCATGACGTCGGCATACATGATGACACGGCCCTCCACATTGCGGGCGGCGCGGCCGATGGTCTGCACCAGGCTGGTCTCCGAACGCAGAAAGCCTTCCTTGTCGGCGTCCAGCACGGCCACCAGGCCCACCTCGGGCAGGTCCAGGCCTTCGCGCAGCAGGTTGATTCCCACCAGCACGTCGAACTCACCCAGGCGCAGCTCGCGCAGTATCTTCATGCGCTCCATCGTGTCGATGTCGCTGTGCAGATACCGCACGCGGATGTTCAGCTCCCTTAAGTAGTCGGTGAGATTCTCAGCCATCTTCTTGGTCAGCGTGGTCACGAGCACCCGCAGGCCCTTGTCCGTGGTGAGCTTGATCTCGCCGATGAGGTCGTCCACCTGGTTCTTAACCGGGCGCACGACGATCTCCGGATCGATGAGGCCCGTGGGGCGGATCAGCTGCTCGGCCAGGCGCTGGCTGCGCTCGAGCTCGTAGGGCGCCGGCGTGGCGCTTACGTAGATGACCTGGTTCACGCGCTCGTCGAACTCGTCGAACTTCAGAGGCCGGTTGTCATAGGCGCTGTGCAGGCGGAAGCCGTATTGCACGAGCATGTCCTTGCGGGAGCGGTCGCCGGCGTACATGCCCCGGATTTGCGACACCGTGCGGTGGCTCTCGTCAATAAAAAGCAGATAATCTTTGGGGAAGAAGTCCAGCAGCGTGTAGGGCGGCTGGCCGGGCGTGCGGCCGTCGAAATAGCGGCTGTAGTTCTCGATGCCCGAACAATAGCCGACCTCGCGCATCATCTCCATGTCATAACGGGTGCGCTGCATCAGCCGCTGGGCCTCCAGCAGCTTCTCCTCATCGCGGAACTGCTGATGTTCCAGCTGCAGGTCCCGCTCGATCTGCACGAGGCCGCGCTCGATGGCCTCCTTGCTGTTGGCGTAATGGGTGGCCGGGAACAGCACCGTGTGCTCCAGCTTTGCCGTAATCTTTCCGGTCAGCGGTTGAATCTCCAGGATACGCTCAACCTCGTCGCCAAAGAACTCCACGCGGATGGCGGTGTCGGTGGAAGAGCTGGGGAACACCTCCAGCACGTCGCCGCGCACGCGGAAGGTGCCGCGCTCGAAGGCCAGGTCGTTGCGCTCAAACTGGATGTCCACCAGGCGGCGCATGAGGTTGTCGCGGCCAAGCTCCATGCCCGGGCGCAGGCTGATGGACATGTTCTTGTATTCATCGGGGCTGCCCAGAGCATAGATGCAGCTGACCGAGGCCACGATGATGACATCCCGTCGCTCCAGCAGGCCGGCTGTGGCGCTGTGCCGCAGCTTGTCGATTTCGTCGTTGATGCTGGAATCCTTTTCGATGTACGTGTCCGTGGAAGGCAGATAAGCCTCGGGCTGGTAATAGTCATAATAGCTGACGAAGTAGCCCACCTGGTTCTCGGGGAAGAACTCCCGGAACTCGCTGCACAGCTGGGCGGCCAGCGTCTTGTTGTGGGCGATCACCAGCGCCGGTCGGTTCATCCGGGCGATGATGTTGGCCATGGTAAAAGTTTTGCCGCTGCCGGTGACGCCCAGCAGCACCTGGTCGCGGTAGCCCTTCTGCAGGCCGTCCACCAGCGCTTCTATGGCCGCGGGCTGGTCGCCCGTGGGCGCGAACGATGATTTCAACTGAAAGTCTGGCATAACAAATCCTCCTGCGGGCATAGGCGCTTGTCCGTCTGCCTGAAGCGGCGCATTCGCCGGGCGGACCACTACTCAGTATAGCATATGTGACCCGATCTGGAAACACTTGTTCGTAAATAGCTTGACAATTTTTGCCTATAGAATATGGGAAAAGCGACGACCATCCAGACGAAAGCGCCCCCGCTGAGCGAGGGCGCTGGATGGTTTTGCCGCGGTGCCGACAACGCAGTGCGCTTACAAACTACCTGACAGGATATTATCCTACAGCGGACTCCTCAGGCGTAGGTGTAGGCTCTTCCTCAGGCGTAGGTGTAGGTTTCTTCGTCTTGGTAGGCGTTGGCGTGGGCTCCTCTGTTGGCTCTTCTGTAGGCTCTTCCGTAGGCTCCTTTGTAGGCTTCTCCGTAGGAGTCGGCGAAGGCGTCAAGGTGGGCGTCGGCGTCTCGCTGGGCGTGTCCGTGGGCTTGGGGTCCTTCACGTAGTAGGCCAGCGCCGGGCCGCCGTTGGGGTAGGTATCGGTATACAGCTTGGTCTTGGTCTCGGTGCCGTCCTTGGCGACCTTGAACAGATAAACGTCCACAACATAGCCCTTGTGGCCGGGGATCAGCTTTGTCTGCCCGGGCTTCACGGCGTTGCTGGGCACCTTGCGGGGCTCGCCATCCTTGGCAGGGAGCGTTTTGACAACATCGGTGTACAGCTTGTACTGTGCGCCTTCGGGGTCCGGTGCGCAATAGATGTCCGCATGCTCGTAGTAGGCGCCATCTTCACCCTTATCATAGTACATGAGGATGAGCATAGGCTTATCGGTTATGTTCTTGAACTTGAAATCCTTGTTGGGATAGTCCACCGTGGCGTCGGTGCCCTTGGGCATGTAGCCGGAGATCAGCGAATGGCGGCTCCGCTCCACGATCTCCGCGCGGTGGGGGCCTGCGGCGATGGCGGCGTTGTACAGCGCGCTGGAAACCTGACACACGCCTCCAGCCAGGCCCACGTCCTCGATGCCGTTCTGATCCACCGGGGCCTCCTGGTAGCCCTTGGCGCGGGTGCGCTCACCGGTCTTCTCGTTGACCGAGAGCACCTCGCCGGGCAACAGCAGCGTGCCGTGGATCGCGTTGTTGGCAAGCTCTATGTTCTTGCGCCGCTGCTTGGTGTCGTTGCGGATGCGCGACGTATAGGTGTGACCCTTGTTGGCCTTGTTGATTCTTTTGTTTTCCGTATCGTTGAAGCCCGTGAACTCCAGCGGCTGAACCAGCTGCAGATCGGCCTGGAGCATCTCGACGGTCACTTCAGCGTCCAGAGGCTCTTCCTGCACGGCCAGCGCCCCGAAGGCGCTGGAGTCGAAGGCGGCCTGCACGGACGCCCACAGCGTGTCGGGGTTCACCTGGATGCCGGGGGTGTCGGGCTGGAACTGGAAGCGCTCACCCTCGGGCTTCGCGTGGTCATAGCCCAGGAATGTAGCGTTCACGCCGGGCACAGTCAGCGTGGCGGCGTAATCGCGCACCTGCTGCTCCACGGCGGAAGCATCCACCGTCAGCTTGGTCTCAAGCTTGACCGGGCTGGTCTTCATCTGCTCAATGGCGGCGTTCTGCTCATCCTTGGTTCCGGTGCGGCCCAACTGGAATGCCTGCTCCAGCACGGCGTCGGTGTCAAAGGAATAGCTCACGTCGGTGTTGCCGATCATCAAATTGCCCTTGGCGTGGGTCAGCTCCAGAGCGATGGTGGCAGCCAGCGCGCTCTGCTTCTCTTCCACCTTGGCGCGGGCCTGCGCCATGGTCATGCCGCCAAGTGGGATATCATCCACGAACACCCCGTCATAGAAGGTGCCCTTGACCTGGGCAACGGCGGAAGCGCCCGGAGAAACCAAAGGGCCGGTACCGGCGTTGGCGTCCAGACTGCTCAGCACATAATAACCTACGCCGCCGGCGGCCACCAGCAAAACCACCAGTGCCACGCCCAGCGCGGGAATCCCTTTCTTCTTCCTTTTGGATACGTTGCGGCTGCGATACGTCATCTTTTGTAACCTCCGAATGATGCCGACAGAACCAAAGTATGTGATGGCCGGTCGCGGAACAGGCTCCGCGCGCGCCGATCATTTTACATGGAAGGTCTATATTATTTTTCTCATACCATCATACCCGACTGCCCGAATGCTGTAAAGCAAACAGGTTGTAAAAGAATGCGAGCTATTTTGTATATGTTGCTCTATTCGTCCCCCTGGGGCGATTGCCTCAATTCGCCCAAGCGATAGGTCAGCGCCATCAACCCGTCGGTGAGCTGCGCATTCTCTACGACCACATCAGATAAGACGAGTTCCACTGGTGCAAAGTTCCATATTGCTCGAATTCCACACTGCACCAGGCGCTCGGCCACCGGGCGCGCCGCCGCCTGGGGCGTGGCAACGATGGCAATCTCCACATCCCGGTCGTGCAGGAACCCCTCCAACTCGTCGGCGTGCAGCACCGGCAACCCGCCCACGCTGCCGCCCACCAGCGCCGGGTTGGTGTCAAAGAGCGCCAGAATCTCATATCCTTCGGAAATAAAGGCGCCATAGCTGGCCAGCGCCTGGCCGATGTTGCCCGCACCCACGATGATCAGCCGGTAGCGATGGTTGATGCCCAGTATCTGGGCAATCTTCCCGCGAAGCTCCTTGACATTATACCCATACCCCTGCTGGCCGAACCCGCCGAAGCAGTTCAGATCCTGGCGAATCTGCGAGGCTGTCACGTTGAGCGCGTGGCTCAACCCCTGGGAGGAAATCTTCTCCTGCCCCTGCTCCTCCAGCAGCTTGAGCTGCCGATAATAGCGCGGCAGACGGCGGATGACGGCTTCGGATACCTTGCCCTGCATGGCGGTCCCTTCTCTCTTGCGTGGTATTTGCTCGGACTTTTCAGATAACACGTAATTAGAATGATACCATTTTTCCCGTTGAGGTGCAAGAAAGAAGGCTGCTTTCCCACGAAAAACAGCCTTTTCTTTGCGCTCGAGCCTGCTTTATTTGAGAGCGGTGAACATCCAGTTGATACCATACTCGTCCCGCAGGGAGCCGTGCAGCTTCGCGAAGAAGGAGGGCGCGAGATCCATATAGACCTCTCCTCCCTGCTTGAGCATATCCCAGGCACACCGGACCAGAGCCTCGTCCATCGTCGTGATAGAAACATACATGTTTTCGCCGCTGGCGCTGTGGCCGGAACTGTCGGCGCACATCAGTTCCGCGCCGTCGATTTCCAGCCGCGCGTGCAGCACAAGCTCCCGGTCGGCTTCCGCCACGGGGAAATTGGGGTTCGGCGGCATGTCGCCATATTTCTGCACCTGCAGCGCCTTGGCGCCGAAGGCCTGCTCGTAGGTCTTTATGGCCTGCGCGCAGTTCCGGTTGAACAACAGATAGTGGCCTAACATCAAAGCATCTTTCCTTTCCTGTATATGGGCTGCCGTTGGCTATTTTTGCCACACCAGCGGCAGTTTGAAACCTCCCGGCGACAACCGTCGCCGGGAGGCCTTTTTTCTTATCGTCTCATGCTGATGATCTGGTCACAACGAAAAGCTATTTGGCTTCGTAGGCGATGATGCCCAGCAGCCCCGGACCGGTGTGGATGCCCAGCGCCGGGCCCACCTGAGACACATAACTCTCCACAACCGTGGCGACCTTCTTGATTTCCTCCAGCAGCGCCTGGGCCTCGGCGCTGGAGGAGCCGTGCACCACGGCCACGTTCACGCGCTTGCCGCGATATTGCTCTATCGTCATCGAAAGCATGCGCTGCACCGAGCTGCGGAATCCCCGTACCTTGGCGATGGTGTGATACACACCGTCCAGCCCCACACCGATGATGGGCTTGATATCCAGCAAGCCGCCCACGGCAGCTTCCACCTTGCCGATGCGGCCGCCCTTCTTTAGGTATTCCAGCGTCTTGATGACGAACATGGCCCCCATGCGCTCGCGGATGTGGTTGACCCGCGCCACCACGGCGGCGGGATCGCCGGTGCGCTGGGCCTCACGGGCAGCCTCCAGCACCAAAAAGCCCAAGCCCATGGACAGCGTAGCCGTGTCCACGACCTCGATGTGAAAGCCCGTATATTGCTGGATAAGCAGACGGATCAGGTTGTAGGAGCCGGACAACCCGGCGGATATGGACAGATAGACGACATCGGTATAGCCCTCGGCCATGAGGCCGTCCAGTATTTCCATGACGTCGGCGGTCAACGGCAGAGATGTCTTGGGAATTTCCTGCTCCAGCAGTTCGTATACTTTCTCGGCAGTGATGTCCATGCGGTCGCGGTATTCCCGGGTCTCATAAACGATGCGCATGGGCACCACATGGATATGGTTCTCGGCCAGCAGCGCGTCGGGCAGGTCACAGGTCGAGTCAGTAACGATGGCAATTTTACGCTCGGACATGGGGCACCTCTTCTTGCTGTATATCAGCATTCCAAAAATATAGTATTTCATACTATATCTCACGATTATCATAACCCAAGACGTGCCGATTTACAATGCCAATGTGGTCCAGATATGTAAACGTTGTGTAACATCTGGTACTCCGCATCAGGCGGTTTTCATAACGCCGCCTGCGAGAGGCTGCATTGCCGCATAGCTTGCGCACCCTGCTGTATAACGATATAATACGCGTGAGGAAGTGGTATCATTTATGGATTATAAACAAAACATCCTCGACATGGCGGAACAGGTTCAGCAATGGAGCCTGGTGGAACTGAGTGAGATCCCAAAAATCCCGCTGTACATGGAACAGGTGACGTCCTTCTTCGACGAAATGCTTTCCGGCGCGCGGCGCAGCGAGGACGATAAAATTCTCACCAAAACGATGATCAACAACTACACAAAAGAAGGCACCCTCCCCCGCCCCAACGGCAAGAAATACAGCCGCGAGCACATGATCAAGCTCGTATACATCTTCCTGCTCAAGCAGGTGCACGCGCTTCAGGACGTGGGCCACATCCTGGCCCTCATGGACAGCCACGACGCCGAGCCGCTGTACAGCGCCTATCTGGAGCTGGCGCAGGACAGCAAGCAGCGCTACCGTGCGCAGCTGGAGCAGACGATGGGCGATATCGCCGCCAAGCTGGAAGAGAAGGGGCTGGACACCCGCGAGAACTTCGAGCTGCTGGCCATGCTGCTGACGGTGACCGACGCCATCACCGGCAAAATGCTGGTGTGGCGGCTGCTGGACCAGCACGCGGAGGAATGCCGCTCCAAGGCCGCCAATGAGAAGGAGAAGAAGTGACCCGATATGGCTGAACATGTTGAAAAAACGCTGGTGCAGAACCGCCGCGCCCGGCACGAATATTTCTTCGAGGAGCTCCACGAGACCGGCATTGAGCTCTTCGGCACCGAGGTTAAAAGCCTGCGGCTGGGCCAGGCCAACATTGGCGACGCCTACGCCCAGGTGAAGAACGGCGAGCTGTGGCTGCACAGCATGCACATAAGCCCCTATGAAAAGGGCAACATACACAACCGCGACCCGCTGCGCAGCCGCAAGCTGCTGATGCACCGCAGGGAAATCCGCCGACTGGCCGGCCAGGTGCAGCTGCAGGGCTATGCGCTGGTACCCGTGCGGGTGTACTTGAAGGACAACCGCGTCAAAGTTGAACTGGCGTTGGCCCGGGGCAAGAAGCTCTTCGACAAGCGCGCCGACGACGCCGACCGCTCGGCCAAGCGGCAGATGGAGCGGGCGTTCAAGGGAGACCGCCGGGCGGAATAACATACCAGTAATCGTTCAGCAGTTGGGGCCGAAGGTTTCCAAAGGGCGATCGGAAAGCCCTTTGGTCGCGCCAAGGGCGCGAAATCCTTCCCCTTCTGAATAAAATCGCGGAGCTGGAAATGACAATTTCGCGGATAGATGCAAATGATACGGCAGTTTTTTTGGCCTATTGCCGGGCACACCGCGCCGAGGTGGACGACTCCTTTTTGTATGACGAGGATCTGGCCGCCTTCACACCCGACAGCGAGAACCCCACCGTGGTTGCGCGGGCGGACAGGCGCATCGTCGGCGCTGCGTCCCTGATCCTGGACGACTACATGCGCAGAGGGAACCGGGCGCGGTTTCGCATCTTCCATGCGGAAAGCGGGCACGAGGCCTGCTATGAAGCGTTGTTCCGAGCAATCATTCCCCTCACGGCCGGGGTGGGTCGGCTGTATGCTTATGTACAGGAGGAGCGCGCACAGCAGCACGCGGCAATGAAGGCTCTGGGGTTCACGGCGGAGCGCCTTTCCTTTCTGCTGCTGCGGGAGGACAAGCCTATCGAAAAACCCCGGCTGCCACAGGGGTACACGATCGCCGTATATGAACCGGGCCGGGACGCGCCGGCCTGGTGCGCCGTGCGCAACGCGGCATTCGCAACGCTCAAGGGCAGCGAGACGCCCATCACCGAAGACATGGCCGACCGTGGCAGCAGCGAGGCCATCCCCGGCGGCGCCATGCTTCTGAAAGCGGGCGACGAGACCGTGGGCATTGTGCGGGCGGAGGAGGACGACGTGGACGGCCCCGCGGCCAACATCGGCCCGCTGGCCATCCTCCCCGCCTGGCAGGGCAAAGGGCTGGGCCGGGCGCTGCTGCGGGCGGCGCTGCGCAACGCCAAAGAGCACGGCTATGGCCGCGCGGTGCTGTGCGTGAACGGCGAGAACCAGCGGGCTGCCGCGCTCTATCTGCAGGAAGGGTTCCGCCAGGTGGAGGCGGTCACGTGCTATCGGTATGATATCGGTGTGGTTCCACCGTCTATTGGCTGAATACAACAAGTAGTCCTTGGGCACTTCTCTCGTTAACGCACGGGGCTGTCGTACTAAGCGCATAATGTATGCATCATAGAAGGGAAGGATTTTGCGCCCTGCGTTGCTCCTTGCGCAACTGCCATCGCCGCAGGCTATGACCGGCTCTGATAAGCCATTATCGAGCAGGACAATGATTCAAAGGCAAGCCGGTCGGACATCGACCGGCTTGCCTTGCTTCATGTACCCAAAAGGGGTCCCATATCGTGCATCACGCTTCGCTTACGCGCTCTCCAGTATCACCCGCACTGCCGTGCAGCGGCCTCCGTTGCACTTGCTCTCGCTGACGCTGCACGCCGCCAGGCCCACGAGCACGTCCATCTGCGCCTGCAGCCGGATGCGGTCCCCCGGCCGGGAAACCGGTTCTTCCACCGATATGCGGCCATCGGGATGGATGGCCGTACGCATGAAGATGTTGAAGGGATGGATGATGGCCTGGGCGGGCACGCCGTGGCCGGCCAAGGCGGCGTTGATGTTGTCCAGGCAGTTGCGATGATTGGGGCCGCTCTTATAGAAGAACTCGTACATCTGCTGCCGGCAGCACGGGTGCAGCAGGTCATGCTCGCCCACGTCGTCATTGAGGATGCGGAACATGACGCGGTACTGGCTGCTGTACAGCGCGTCGCCGGCGCCCACCCGCAACGATTCGTTGCAGTCCATCGTAACCCCGGTGGACAGCAGCTCCCGGTGGTCGGCGGCGCTCACGGCAAAGAAGTCCACGACCTGCCGGCCTTCCACATCCTGTATCGTGATGCAGTCCCCCGCCTTCATCTCGAAGGCTGCGCCCGATTGGGCCTCCACAAGGTATTCCGTATACATACGATTCACTCACAAATCTACGGCCAGAGGCCCGTTGAGAAAAGGCAACACCTGCCGCGCAACGTCCTGTGCGCCCGGCGAGAGCAGGTTGCGCTCAAGCGCGCCGCGCAGGGCAGCACTGTCCCGCGCGCCGTCCTCCATCAGGTTCACCAGCAGGTCGGCCTCCCACAGCAGCTGGAAGTCCGGACCGTCCACGGCGGCGGCGGTGTGATGGTGGCCCACGATGTGGCACATGCGCTCGGTGAGAGCGGGCGTGACGCCCAGCGCCCGCAGGATGTCGCGGGCAATGGGCGGGCCTTCCATCTCCTGGAAGCGCACCGCCGCAGAGCCGTGCAACCGCTCGGCCTTCTGTATGCCGATGTCGTGCAGCACGGCGCACAGCCGGGCGCTTAAGGCCTGGCCCGCAGCCAGCGGCTCTGCGGCCTCCAGCAGTTCGTCGGCCAGCCGCAGCACCCGCAGCGCGTGGCATACCCGCTTGCGGTCGGCGCCGAAGCGCCGGCGCATGGCCTCGGCGGCGTGGGCCACCAGTTGGGCCGAAGCATCCGCATCCGGTTCGCCTTCCTTAAGTTGCCAGCCGGCGGCCAGCAGCGCCTCCCAGGTGCGCTCGGTCATGACAGCATCTCCTCCCATTGGGCCAGCAGCGCCTCACAGCGAGCGGCCTTGGCGTCGTGATCGGCGGACAGCGCCGATATCTCCTCCATGCTCAAGCCCGCCGGGTCGCTCAGGCGCGCCTCCAGCGCGGCCATCTCCTTTTCCAGCGCGGTGATGTCCTCTTCCAGCTTCTTCACGGCGCGCTTGCGCTCCCGGGCGGCGGCCTCGGCCTCGCGGCTGGCCCGGTCCTGGCGGCGGCGCTCGGTCTTGGTCAGGCCGTCGTCGGCCTCCTCCTGCTGGCGGCTCTCGGCCTGCTTGCGGCTCTGGTAATCGTCCCAGTTGCCGGGGTAGTCGGTCACGCCGGTCTCGGTCATCTCCAACACGCGGGTGGCCACGCGGTTGATGAAATAGCGGTCGTGGCTCACGAACAGCAGCGTGCCCTCAAAGTCCAGCAGCGCGTCCTCCAGCACCTGGCAGGAGTTGGCGTCCAGATGGTTGGTGGGCTCATCCAGCAGCAGCACATTGTAGCGGCCCAGCAGCAGCTTAATGAGCGCCACACGGCCCCGCTCGCCGCCGGAAAGATCGGCGATGCGCTTGTAAATCTCGTCGCCTCGGAACAGGAACGCTCCCAGCGTGTCCCTCACCCGCTGGGGGTCCAGCGAGCGGTAGGCGTCCCACACCTCGTCCACGACGGTCTTCTCCGGCGTGAGGCCCTGCTGCTTCTGGTCATAATAGCCCACCTGCACGCCGGTGCCCCAGTAAACGAAGCCCTCGTCGGCGGACAACTCGCCGGTCAGTATACGCAGCAGCGTGGTCTTGCCGATGCCGTTGCGACCCACAATGCCCACGCGGTCGCCGGCGCGCACGTGCACATCCAGGCCGGCGAACAGCCGGTTGAGCCCGAAAGCTTTGCCCAACCCCTGGGTCATCAGCACGTCGGTGCCGGTGCGCCGGGCGCTCTCGAAGGAGAAGCGGATGCCGGCTTCCTCCCGCACGCGCTCCACCCGTTCCAGCTTGCCCAGCTTCTTTTCCCAGCTGTGGGCGGCCTTCAGGCTCTTCTCGCGGTTGTATTGCTTGTAGCGGGCGATGATCTGCTCATGGCGCTGGATCTCCCGCTGGTTGAGCTCAAAGGCCCTCTGCTGCAGCTTGACGCGCTCCTCGCGCTGGATCATGTATTCGGTGAAATTGCCCTGGTACAGCGTGAGCTTGGTCAGCGTGATCTCGGCGATGGAATCGCACACGGCGTCCAGAAAATAGCGATCGTGGCTCACGGCGATGACGGTGCCTTCGTATTCATGCAGAAAATCCTCCAGCCAGCCGATGGAGGCGATGTCCAGATGGTTGGTGGGCTCGTCCAGCAGCAGCGCGTCGGGCTTGCGCAGCAGCAGCTTGGCCAGCGCCAGACGGCTCTGCTGCCCGCCGCTCAGCGTGGATGCCCTGCGGTAGATCTGCTCATCGTCAAAGCCCAAGCCCTTGAGCACGCCCAGTATCGCGCTGCGGTAGCCGTAGCCGTTGGCGGCCTCAAAGCGCTCGGTCAGCGCGGCGTATTCGTTGCTCAGGCGAGCGAAGGCCGCCGGGTCGCCGTGCTGCTCGCCCATGTCGTGCTCCAGCACCCGCAGCCGCTCCTCCATGGCAAACACGTCGGCGAACACCGTAAGCATTTCCTCCCACGGCGTGCCGTCGGGCACGGCCATGCTCTCCTGGGCCAGATAACCCAGGCGCAGCCCTTCCGGCTTGGATACCGAGCCCTCGTCGGGCAGCAGCTGGCCGGTCAGTATGCGCAGCAGCGTGGTCTTGCCGGCGCCGTTGGGCCCCACAATGCCCAGGTGCTGCCCCTGCTGTATGGCCAGGTTCACGTCCTGTATGACCGTCTCTATGCCGTAATGTTTGGCGATGTTGTCCAGCGTAATCTGTATCATGGGCCTACCCGTATCATTTTTTTACCGGGTTATTATACTATATCGGCTTGATGCTGTCATTCGGGATGGAACAAAGCAAAGGGAAGGGCGAACCAAGCGGTCCGCCCTTTGCAAATTAGGGATGTCGTGTTAGTCATAAATCTATATACTCACTCAATCAATGGGGCCGAAGGTTTCCAAAGGGCGATCGGAAAGCCCTTTGGTCGCGCGCGAAGGGCGCGAAATCCCTTCCCACTGTATCAAGCATGCACTTTGTGCGCTTAGCGCGACAATCTCTTTAGGCTGTTATTCGATCAGCGAGACCATCATGGACGTCACGACGCCGTCCTTGACCTTGACGATCAGGTTGTCGTTGCTGCCCACGCCCCAGGCCAGCGCGCCGATGGCCTCATGGGGTTCGCCCAGCACGGCGGTGAACTGCGAAAGCTCCATGCCGGCGTGCAGCCCGAAGGGCTGCTCCGCCTTCTCGGCGGTGGATTCGATGGAGTACAGCTTGCCGTTGCGCACGACGGCGGTCGTGCCGTCCGCCCACTTCACCGTGCGGGATGTGCCGCCAACGTCTTCACCGGTCTTGTCGCCGGTGGGGTCGGAGCCGATGGCTTTTGTCAGCGCTTCCACGGCTTTCTTGCCTTCGGTGTCCAGCTTCACGCCGTAGATCGCCAGGTCGTCCCAGGTCAGCTTTTTCTGCTCCACTGCCGGCGCTTTGGTGGCCGTGGGCTCAGGCTTCTTCGTGGGCTCGGGCTTCCCGGTCTCCACCTGGGAGGAGTCCACAACCTGGAATGTCTTGAGCATCGCATAGAACCGGGCGCCGTGCCCCTCGGCGGCTTCACGGAACATCTTGCAGCGAATCTCGAAGCTTCCGCCCCGTTTGTTGTCCACGATGTAGATGTCCTCGTAGGGGGATTTGCTGTCGTCCTCGTCGTAGGCCAGGATGGCCCAGCCCTTCACCGGTTCGGTCACCTGTCCCCGGCCTTCGGCCACGTCATATTTGCCCTTGACCTCGGCCAGCAGCGCCTCATATTGCTGCTGCGCACCCTTGTCGGTGATCTGGCGGATCTCCATCTGCACCGGCGGGTAGCCTTCGGGCATGTTCAGAGCCTTGTAGGTGTCCACACCCGCGCTGCCCTCTTTTTTGTAGCGTTCGGTGTCGATATAGATCACATACCCCATCTCGCCGGTGGTGTTGGCGTGCAGCTCCGCCTGCTGTGTCTCGGTGCCGCCCTCTATCTGGGTGTCCATCTGTATTTCGGGGGCGAAGAGCTTCACGATGCGGTCGGCCAATGCCGTGCCCTGCGGCGTCATCGAGAAGAACACCGTCACCGCGGCGGCAGCTGCCGTCGTCACTGCCGCCGACAGCCAAAAGTTTCTCTTGCGTTTCATATCCTTACGCTTCCTTTCTGCTTCGATTGTGGAGATCCGGCTGAACACGGTGTGCCAGACGGACCTCTTGCGCTGGGCCGCCCCTTCGGTGCCCTGCCGCAACGCCTGCGTTAATCTTTCGTCCTTATCCTGCGTGTTCATATGACATCACCTTTCTCAAGAAAACCGCGCAGCCTGTGCCGGGCCCGCCGGACACGGCCCTTCATCGTCGTCAGGCTGAGCCCCAGTATTTGAGCCGCCTCCTGGTCCTGATACCCCATCAGGTACCGCAGCACCAGCGGCTCCCGCAGGCTTAAGTCCAGCTCGCCGATGGCTTCGTACAGCGCCTGGTAATCGTCCTGCGGCGCCGGTTCTTCCGGCAAAGTGTCGGTGGGCAGCAGCCTGCGCCGCCACCGCAAGGCCCTTCGGCATTCGTTGACGAGTATCCTGTAAAACCACGGCTCAAAGGGCTTGGATGGATCGAACCGGTTGATGTTGCGGTATATCCGTATGAACGTATCCTGCACGACGTCGGCTGCCAGGCCGTCGTTGCCGACAATGGCCGCGGCGTACCGCAGCGCCGGCTCTGCCATGCGGTCATACAGGCGGTCAAATGCCTGAATGTCGCCCTGTTGTATGTGTTTGATGTCCAACTCGTCCAATCCGCAGTTCCTTTCGTGCCGTTTGAAAGCTTTCACATACATTACCCATCTATGAGCAAAAAAGAGACAAAAGATTTTAAGGAATATCCATCGATGGGCACTTCCCCTCCCCATTCCATGTTTTCACGCTTTGTTCCTGCATGGTATAATGCGGTTATGAAGGTTTTTACCAAAAGAAAACAGATACTTTTACCGTTGACTCTGGCCGCGTTGCTAGTGGCATTGAGCGCGTGCTCCGGCGCAGGCCGCGCTACCGACGCGCCCAGCAGCCAGCCCACGCCCAGCGTGAGCGTGGGCGAGGGCAGCCTAGCCGAAGGCCGTATGCTGGATTGGAGCCTGACGCTGCTGCATCTGGCCGACAACGGCGACAACCTTGCGTTGTCGCCGGCAGCGCTGACCAGCGAGATCGCAGCGCTCCGGCTGGGCGTGCAGGGCAAACCCCTGCAAGACACTGCCACAGCGCTGGGCGCTCAGGACATGAGCCCCAAACAGATCAACGACGCCGCGCTCAAAGCCCGCCAGACCATGGAAAAGCTCAAGCTGGGGCGCTACAGCGCGTTGTGGTGTCTGTTCGTCGGAGAAAACCAGCCCGTGCTGGAAGCATACCTGTCCGAAGGCCAGAAAGCGCTGCAGATGAGCTCTCGCTTCGAGCCGCTCAGCGGCGACACGGGTAAAGCGGCGCTCAACGAATGGGCGGACACCGGCACCGTCGGCATGGTCAGCGACCTGGATTTCGACGTGCCCTCCACCGATCAGCCGTTCTTCGTGGACCTGTTCATGGCCGACCCCGACTGGCAGACGGCGCTGGACCCCGCCAAGACCCGGCCGCAGCCCTTCTTCTATGAGGACGGCGACAAGAGCGCGGTGCCCACGCTGGTCGTCATGGGGCGCTGCGGCATCTACAATGGGCCAGAGGGCGCCATGGCGGTGCTGCCGCTGGCCGGCGACGAGGCGCGCCTGGTCGTGCTGTTCCCCAAGGAAGACGGCGTTAAGCTGACGGACTTCTATGCCACTGCGCAGGCCCGCCACGATGAATGGCTGACCAAGGCAACATGGGGCAGCCAGCGGGTGCTGCTGCCGCGGTTCAGCATCGGTTATCGCGGCTCCATCCGGGGCCTCTTGGGCGCAGCGGGCATGGGCTCGCTCTTCGCCGGGGATACCGACTACAGCGCCATGGGCCAAGGCCTGCACCCCGCTGACATTCTGCACGATTGCCGTCTGATCCTCGATGAATCCGGCGTGAACACCGCCGACCCCAAGGCCAGCTACCGCTCGGGCGTGGATGACGGCATTCCCACTCTGGCCGTAAACCGGCCCTTCCTGGTGCTGCTGGAAAAGACCGATACCGGCGCTGTGCTGCTGGCTGGCGCCGTGCGCGACCCGCTGACAGCGTTGAAGTGATGTGAGGAGACGCTTGATGAACCAGACCATCTATGATTACGCCGTGGAACAAACCGCTCGCCTGTGCGCCATCGCCAGCCCCACGGGTTATACAGCCGACATCGCCCGCGCCGTGGCAGCCGAACTCACCGCTCTGGGGTATGAGCCAAAGCTTACCAACAAGGGCGCAGTGGTGTGCTGCCTGGGCGGCGAAGGCGAAGGGCTGTGCCTGTCCGCCCACCTAGACGCTCTGGGCCTGATCGTGCGCTCGGTGAAGGCCAACGGTCGCCTGCGCTACGAACCGCTCAACGGCTACAGCCATTTCCACGCCGCCACCGAGAACGTCACCGTGTTCACCCGCGCCGGGCGGGCATTCACTGGCACCGTGCAGTGCGACAAGCCCTCGGTGCACGTGTGGGGCAGCCCCGACAAGGTGGGCAAGGACGACGGCGGCATGGAGATCCTGCTGGACGAAGAGGTGCGCGACGCCTCCGACGTGGCAAAACTCGGCATTCGCGCCGGCGACTTCATCGCCTATGACCCGCGCACGCGGTTGACCGACAGCGGCTTTATCAAGAGCCGCCATCTGGACGACAAGGCCGGCAGCGCCTGCCTGCTGGCGCTGGCCCGGTATCTGCGGGAATCCGGCGCTTCGTTGCGGTGCAAGACCTGGCTGCTGTTCACCGTGTATGAGGAGGTGGGCCACGGCGGCGCCGTGATCCCTGAAGGCATCCGCGACATGGTGGCCGTGGACATGGGCGCCGTGGGCGACGACCTGGGCTGCGACGAGTTCAAGGTCAGCATCTGCGCAAAGGACTCCACCGGTCCCTATGATTATGACGTGACCAGCGAGCTGATCGCCGCCGCCGAGCGCATGGGCTGCGATTACGCCGTGGACATCTACCCCCACTACGGCTCCGACGTGGATGTGACGCTGCGCGCGGGCTATGATGTGCGCCACGGCCTGATCGGCCCAGGCGTATATGCCAGCCACGGTTATGAGCGCACCCATCGGCGCGCGCTGGAGAATACGATCAAGCTGCTGTGCGGCTACGCAATGCAACCATGAAAAAGCGCGTAAGGAAAATTCAACTGGATCCTCTCAAGCTTCGGGCTACATGGACCATCAACCCCATAACGCGGGTCAAACCCAGCGCAAAGGTATACTCCCGCAAGAGCAAACGGGAGACAAGCGAGGAATAAGCATCGGTGATCGACAGGAGGCGAACGAAATGATTCCAGTCATCCCTTTCGCAGGCCACGCGGTATCCCGGCTGATCATCGGCGGGAACCCCTTCAGCGGAAATTCCCACGTATCTCCGGAGCTGGACAACGAGATGCAGGACTACTTCACGACCGAGAACGTGAAGAAGACGCTATTCCGCTGCATGGAGTGCGGCGTCAATACGATGCAGCTGCGCGCGGACAAACACATCATGCGCATCATCCGGGAATTCCGCCAGGAGGGCGGCCGGATGAACTGGATCGCCCAGACCACGCCCGAGAGCAAGTCCTTCGACGGCAGCATCCACCAGCTGTGCGCTTATGACCCCATCGCGATCTATCACCACGGCACAGAGCTGGACGCACTGTTCAAGGATCGGCAATATGACGAAATCCAGCGTCGGCTGGGCGTGATACGCGGCACCGGCAAGCTGGTCGGGCTGGGCACGCACATGCCCGAGGTCATCGAATACGCGGAACAGCACCGTTGGGACATCGACTTCTACATGGCCAGCGTGCACAACCTGAGCAAGATCTCCCGGGTCAGCAGCGCGACGACCGGTATCGCCAACCAGGACGAACCCTTTGACGACGAGGACCGCTCACTGATGTATGCGGCCATCCGCTCCACGGACAAGCCCTGCCTGGCCTTCAAGATCCTGGGAGCCACGCGCAAGTGCCAGTCCCCAGCCACTGTCCGCGCGGCCTTCGCAGAAGCCTTCGCCAACATCAAACCCACGGACGCAGTCGTCGTGGGCATGTACCCCAAGGCCAGCGACCAGGTCTATCAGAACGCGGCGTTCGTGCGGGAGATTCTGGGGGCCTGATCGCCCCCGTCGCGGGATCGTATGGCACGACAACCCGGCACAGGAGGAAGCCTCATGTACGCGGATCTGCACGTTCACAGCACGTTTTCCGACGGCACCGATACGCCGGGCGAGCTGCTGCGCCTGGCCGCTGCCCACGGCCTGCGGGTGCTGGCCATTACCGACCATGACAGCGTACAGGGCGTGCGCGCGGCGCTCGCTCTGCCAGTGGCCGAGCGCTGCGGCGTGGCGCTGCTGAGCGCCATCGAGGTTTCCACGCTACACAACCGCCGCTTCCTGCATGTGCTGGGCTATGGCGTGGACATCGAAAGCCCCGCGCTGTCCTCCTACCTCACGGAGGTATCCCGCGACAAGACCGAGAATACCCGCATCAATTTCGAGAACGCCTGCAGCGCCGGCGCGTTTGCCTACCGCTGGGAGCGGGTGCTTGCGCTCAACCCCGGCCAAAGCCGCCTCACCGGCGTGCATGTGGTGGCCGCCATGAGGCAGGACGGAGTGCTCCCCCAATCCCTGACCTATCGGGAGCTGTTTTGGGAGTATTTCCGCCCAGAGGGAGCGTCGTTCATCCAGACCGAGAAAGCCACCGGATATGACGCCGTGGACATCATCAAAAAGAGCGGTGGCGTGCCGGTGATCGCTCACCCCAAGCTCGTGGAAAACGACGCCGTGGTGCTGGACCTCATTCGATACGGCGCCCAGGGCATCGAGGTGTATTACCCGCTGCACACGCACCAGGAGACGCAGAAGTATCTGCAGATGGCCCGGGACATGGGCGTGATAGTGACCGGAGGCTCCGATTGGCACGGCGGCAACAGCAACCCGGACGTGACCGCCATCGGTTGCGCCGGCCTGCCGAGCGGCGATTTTCCCATTTTTCAGCGCGTACAACCGCTGTGGCCTGCCGGCAAATGATGATGTTTTATATCTTGACGAATGAAGTCACAATGGGGTATAATGACATTCGCGTTTCTGATGGAAACCATCCGGCAGCGATGCCGATTTATTCGCAGTTGCAAGGCAGGTGAAAAACATGAAAAAGGGCATTCATCCCAACTACCGTGAGTGCACAGTCATCTGTGCTTGCGGCGAGAAGTTCACGACGCTTTCGACCGAGAAGGAAATGAAGGTGGAAATCTGTTCGCAGTGCCACCCATTCTTTACCGGCAAGCAGAAGCTCATAGACAGCGGCGGCCGCGTGGACCGCTTCAAGAAGCGCTACGGGCTGTAGAACATGCATTGAGGAACGCAGGACGGTTAATGCCGTTCTGCGTTCTTTTCATTCCTTTATTGGTTCTCACTGGGTTTTATGGTACGCTAACAGAAACCCTGCCGGTGAAACCGGTGGGCGTTGCCCCGCTCAGCCATCGGCACGCGGGGCGAAAGGAAAACCAATGGGCAAAATCAGCAAAATCGGCGGTCAGGCGGTGCTGGAGGGCGTTATGATGCGCAGCCCCGAGCGCATGGCCATTGCCGTGCGCAACGCTTCGGGCATCGCTGTGCGCACCAAGGAATTGCTCAAGGGCAAGCGACCGTGGTATCGCAGGACGCCTCTGGTGCGCGGTGTGTGCAGCTTTGTGGACATGCTCGTGGACGGCATGGCCTGCCTGAACACTTCTGCCGAGATGATGGGCATAGAGGAGGAACCGGGCAAGTTCGAAAAGTGGCTCAGCCGCAAGACCGGCAAAAGCGCCATGGACATCGCCACCGGTGTGGCGCTGGTGCTGGGCATCGTGCTGGCGGTGGGGCTTTTTATGCTTCTGCCGCAGTTTCTCACGGGTCTGCTGACCCACGGCGTGGGCAACTCCTTCGCCAAGAACCTCATAGAGGGCGCCGTGCGCATGGCGCTGTTCATCGGCTATCTGCTGGCCGTGTCGCTGATGCCGGACATCAAGCGCTTCTTCGCCTATCACGGCGCGGAGCACAAGGTCGTCAACTGCTATGAGCACGGCCTGGAACTGACCGTGGACAACGCCCAGAAGCAGACCACCCGCCATCCCCGCTGCGGCACCAGCTTTTTGCTGGTCGTCATGGTCATAAGCGTGCTGGTGTTCTCGCTGACCGGTTGGCACGGCGCCGCCTGGCTGCGCATGCTGATACGCCTGGCGCTGCTGCCGGTGGTGGCTGCCGTGAGCTTTGAAACGCTGATGCTGCTGGCCAAGTGGAACAACTGGTTCGTGCGGGCCTTGCGCGCGCCTGGTATGTGGCTGCAGGCGCTGACGACACGGGAGCCCGACGACGGCATGGTGGAAGTCGCCATCGCCGCCTTCGCCGCATGCCTGAGCGACGAGGAGCGCGCCCAGGTGATGCCCCCCAGCGCCCACGTGAGCGAAGGCGAGCCGGTGGACATCGGCGAACCGGCACAGGAGAGCATCCCCTGCCCGGTGGAGCCCGCTCAGCAGGAAAGCGCAGCCGAGCTTTGACCGCCCGGGCAGCCATGGCCGCAGCGCAGGCCGCCCTGCGCGCCGCCGGCCTCACCGACCCCCGCGCCGCCCGGCTGCTGCTGGAGCACGCGCTGGGCATGCAAGGCGCGGCGCTACTGGCCGCGCTGGACGCTCCCCTCTCACCCGCCGCCCAGGCCGCCTTTGAGGGCGCCGTAGCCCGTGCCGCGGCCAGCGAGCCTCTGCAGTATGTGCTGGGCAGTTGGGATTTCTATGGCCGGCCCTTCCGCTGCGACCGGCGGGCGCTGATCCCCCGGGCGGATACCGAAACCCTGGCTCAGGCCGCACTGGAGGCGATGAAACCACCAGGCAATGCGCAAGCGCATTGTCTGGATGTTGGTTGTGGTACAGGCTGCGTGGGCATTACATTGAAGCTGGAATGCCCGGCGGCCGAGGTCACCTTGTGCGACATCAGCGCCGAAGCTCTGGCGCTGGCCGCCGAGAACGCGGCGCTGCTGGGGGCCGACGTGGCGCTGGTGCAAGCAGACCTGCGGGCAAGCCTGCCCGGCGGGCCCTATGACGTCATCGTGAGCAACCCGCCCTACATCAACGCCGCCGACATGGCGGCATTGCCGGCGCAGGTAGCGGCCCACGAGCCCCATCTGGCGCTGTATGGCGGCCCCGACGGGCTGGATCTGGTGCGTGCGCTGGCCGCCCATGCGCCCAACGCCCTGCGCCCCGGCGGGGCCATCTTCATCGAAATCGGATACGACCAATCCGCCGCCGCCCAAACCATCCTGCGCGCGGCGCTGGGCAATGCCCGCGCCATACGCGATCTGTGCGGTGTGGAGCGCGTCGTGACTGCCAGGAAAGAGGACAACCATGCTGGAACAAAAGCTCAATGAAAAGCGCGCCCGCTATGAGGAGCTCAACCTGTGGCTGAGCCAGCCTGAGGCCATGCGCGATCAGAACGTCTGGCGCGCCGCCCTCAAGGAGCAGGCCGAGCTGGAAGGGCTCATGGCCGCCGCCGACGCCTGGCGCAAGGCCGCCGAGGAGCTTGCCCACGCTCGGGAATGGAGCCAGGGCGACGACGAGGAGCTGCGCGCACTGGCCCAGGAGGAGTTGCCCGATCTGGAGCAGCGCGCCCAAAACGGTGAGGAGCAGCTGCGCCTGATGCTGGCCCCCCGGGACCCCAACGACGACAAGAACGTCGTCATGGAGCTCCGCGCGGGCACTGGAGGCGAGGAGGCGGCGTTGTTCGCCATGGACCTGCTGCGCATGTATACAGCCTATGGCAGCAACCGCGGCTGGCGCTGCGAGCTGGCCGACCTTTCGGAAACCGAGCTGGGCGGCTGCAAGGAAGCCACGCTGATGATCACCGGCCAGGGGGCGTTCTCCCGGCTCAAGTTCGAAAGCGGCGCCCACCGGGTGCAGCGCATCCCCGACACCGAGAGCGGCGGGCGCATTCACACATCGGCGGCCACGGTGGCCGTGCTGCCCGAAGCCGAGGATGTGGAGCTGGAGATCAGCCCCACCGACCTGCGCATCGATGTGTACCGCGCCTCCGGCGCCGGCGGCCAGCACGTCAACAAGACCGAGTCCGCCGTGCGCATCGTCCACATCCCCACGGGCACGATTGTGACCTGCCAGGATGAAAAGAGCCAGATCAAGAACCGTGAAAAGGCCATGCGCATCCTGCGCAGCCGCGTGCTGGACAAAATCGAGAGCGACCGCAACGCCCAGTACAGCGCCAACCGCCGCACGCAGATCGGCTCCGGCGACCGCTCCGAGCGCATCCGCACCTACAACTTCCCCCAGAACCGCGTGACCGACCACCGCATCGGCTACACGATGTATCAGCTTCAGGCCTTTTTGACCGGCGATATGGACGAGATGCTGGATGCTCTGTCCATCGCCGACCGCACGGAGCGCATGAAGCAAGAGGAAGCATAGTAACAGGATATCTCCGCAGACAACCGGGCTCTTTGCCTCCGCCGACGCAATCGCGTCGGCGCTTTTTTGCTGTTTATCTGGATATCCGGCGGGATAGCTGGAAATGCACCGTCCACCCGCCCAAAACATAGAGTGTGGTACCAGAATAAAAGGAGGCTCCTTCTCATGGAAGCCAAAAAGTATATCATCTATCGGCCCGACGAGTCGGACCTGACTTGCTGCGTCTATGTCAGGTGCGATTGGCAGCGCTATTGCCGCAAGCACAAGAGCGACGCCTGCTATAAGGAGAATGACAAAGAAAAGCACTGCGATGAAAAAAAGCATTGGCACACCCCTTGCGAGGAAGAGCGCGAATGGGATGACCGCTGCGAAAAGGAAGACAAGTGTCACGATTGCCGCGACGAAGAACACAAGCGGCACGACCGCTGCGAAAAGGAAGACAAGCGGCACGACCGCTGTGAAAAGGAAGACAAGCGGCACGACCACTGCGAGGAGGACTGCAAGAAACCCTGGGAACGGGAAGAGGAACAGCGCCAGCCGGAACCCGGCAGGCGTCACGCCAAACGCAGCAAGAAGGACTGGCAAGAGCCCTATGACAGCGAGGAAGACGGCCAGGAGCAGCCCGAATACCACGACCCCCAGGACTCTCGCGAGGAGGACATGCAACCATACTACCCCCGCAAGGATGGCTACAGAGCCTGGAAACCCGATTGCCCCAAGGGTGAGCAGACCCATGTGCACGAATTTCTGGGCAGCGCCAAGCTGGCCGAGGAGCACTGCGACTGCCACAACCACAGATTCGCCGGCGTTTCCGGTGAAGAAATCCCAATCCCCGGTGGGCACGTCCACCGCCTCATCGCCCATACGGACTTTTTCGACCATTTCCATGATATCTGCCAATTGACCGGGCCGGCCATCTATGTGGATGACAAGGATGCCCGCTGCAAAGACCATCCGGATGAGCACAAGAAGCCGTATAAGGAAAGAAAACACGTTCACTTCGTCGAGGGGTGGACCAGCTTTGTGGACGGCCACAAGCATGAGTTCCAGGCCGCCACTCTCATCGAGTCGCCGCTGCTCCCCTAGAGTGCGCACAGCAAACGACCGCTGAGACACCAACCTCGTTTTGCCTTTTGCCGGCGACGTTACGGCGTCGCCGGCGATGAAATCGGCTTGTCATGGCTGCTGTTTGTCTTCCACGGGCAAAAGCCTCAGCAGCCTGAAGATCCCTTTGCACACCCGTTTCCCTTTGCTTTTCCCGCTCGCCATCGCCTGCCACGCCCGCACGACCTCCCTCGGCGCGTCGGGTTGCAACGACAGCGAACGGCCATCCCAATGGAAGTACTGCTCGTTCTCGGGCTGGAGCAGCACGCTCTGGCGTTTCATCCGATCGCTCTCCTTTCCGACCGCCCCGCGCCTTGGCCGACGATGGGAACAGTTGTTCTGCTGCCAGAATATCACAGCGGGAACAAGGAGTCCAGCGTCGTGCATTCCATTTCCGGCACAACGATCGCCTCATGCTTTTTTACTATTCATCTATATTCCACCATTGTCAAAAATAGGATATACAGACGGTCGCAAATCAAAGGCTTTGCGGGCGCCAATCGTTGTGGACGGGCGGCGGTGGGATTGAACGAGATTTTCGCGGTGCTCATGGCCACGCTGAGCGGTATGGTGGGCACGGGGCTGGGCGGGCTTGCCGGGTGCTTCGGGCGCAACATCGCCGGCCGGCTGTCGGCTGTGCTGGGCTTTACCTCAGGGCTCATGACGGCGGTGGTGTGCTTTGGGTTGCTGCCGGAATCCGTGGCTCTGGCCAGCCTTCCGGTGGCGCTGGTGGGCTTCGCTGTGGGCGCGTTGGCGGTGGCGCTGTTTGCCCGGCTGGTGCCCGGCGAGCCCGGCGACCTGGAGCACACGGGATATCTTGTGCTGCTGGCCATCGCGCTGCACAACCTGCCCGAGGGGTTGGCCATCGGCAGCGGCTGGGCCGTGATGCCCGCGCTGGGCATCAAGCTGGCGTTGGTCATCGGCGCCCACGACTTTCCCGAGGGCATGGCCATCACCGCTCCACTTTCGCAGGCCGGCGGCCAGCGCCCGTTGCGGGCCACACTGTGGGCGCTGCTCACCGGTGTGCCCACGGGCTTTGGTGCGCTGATCGGCTTCTGGCTGGGCAGTGTGTCGCCGGATTCGGTGGCTCTGTGCTTGGGCTTCGCCGCCGGCGCCATGGCCTATGTCACCTTTGCGGAGATGCTGCCCCGCATGCATGAAGCCTCCGGCGGACACAAGGTGCTCTGGCAGTTGTTGGGCCTGGCCGCGGGAATGGCTGTCAGCATGATATAAGGATTCATGTAGCATTGCATGTTCAGCGTCATAAAGAAACCCGCCGGCGATATGCGCGGCGGGTGTTACCCCTGGCTTGCGGCAACGTCGGCTGTGCCGATGTGAGGGCAAGCCGAGAGCTGCGCTTTGCGCAGCGGAGGGGCAATAACGGGCAGTTCTGACAAGTCGTCTGAATCGCCGGCGATGCAACAGCATCGCCGGCGAAAGGTTTCATTGGATCGTAAAGTAGATCGTCGTGGGCGCCTTGCCGTTGGATGTCAGCACTGCGGAGAAGCTCCCCTTGCCCAACTCCTTACCTGCTTCGGCTACGATCTGGTAGTCGCTCTTGCCCGTGGGCGTGGCCGCGAACTTCTTATCAAAGACGATCTTATCGGTGGGGTCCTTGATCAGGATACGCACGTCAGCCTGCAGCTTGGAGCCGTTGAGCACCAAATGGATGGGCTTGTCAGCGGCAAAGCGCAGCTCGGATTCACCGGATGTCTCGGAGGAAAGCCACGCGTAGGCATCCACGGTCACGACGCCATAGTTGGGGTTTACCTCGGCGGACACCGTGACGGTCATGCGAGCGCCTACGGTCGTCTTCCAGCCTTCCACAATCATCAGCTCCAGCGAATAACTGCCCGGCTGCAGGCGGGTGTCGGCGGTGTTGAAGGGCTCGCCGCCGGTCAGGCCCACCGAGCGGGCTTTGGAAAGCTTGGAGCGATTATAGTCGATCACGATGTTGCCGTCGCCATCCACCATGCGGAAGCCGAAGCTTGTGCCGCCGGCCAGCCCGGACACATAGGGGTAGATGGCCTCGTTGCTCTTGAAGGCCTTGGTAGCCGCCACGGTACCATCCTCGGCGGGCAGGCCGGACGCGGCGCTCAAGCTCACCTTTTCCACCAGCCGGTCGGCAATGACGACCGAAGCGTTGACTGCCGTGGAGGGGCTGCCCAGCAGGCCCATAAAGGACGACGTGAAGACCAGGCTCAAGCCCAGCGCAATGGCCCCCGCGACCAGCGACAGCCGGCGGTTGAAGAACTGCGCCACAATGGAGGAAAAGATGATATAGAGAAAGCCCATCATCACGAAGAACACCGATGTCGAGATGGACGCGAAGTAATTTTTGAGGCCGTCGGTCTCCCGCAGCATCTCCTGAGCGCCGTTGGCCAGGATGGGAGGCACGCCGAACAGGAAGATCGTAAGATAGGGCACGATCATCGCCAGTGTGAAGAGCGCTTTGCCCACGCTGGCCCGCCGCTCCAGCACGATGACCACGCCGGCCAGCAGGCTTGGGATGGCATAGAGCATGAAGATGCCCGGCGAGGGCTTCCTGGCCACGGCAAAGATCGTGACCATGATGGCGACGAGACCCAGAATCTGGCGGATCATGGAGCTGACGCGCTCGTGGTTGAGGTCTTCGCCGGTGATGTATTCAAACACGTGCATCAATCGGCGGGCGATGGGCTTCGCAGGGCTCTGCCCATCCTCGAAGACGTGGCCGCACTCCTTGCAGATCTTGTCGCCTGGTTCACGGGCGGTGCTGCAGTTGGGGCAATTCATAGGCCAAGATTTCCTTTCGTGCGCACGGATTGTGCAGATAATGGTTAGACGCAAAATCCTATGCATTATATCCAACCCTTGGACAAAAAAACGAAAGCCGGCCAAAGGTTGTTTACGAGTATTATAAATTAGAACTAAAGAGATTTAAAGTGAACTTTGCATGAATTTTTTAAATTCACAATATTGTAAGAAGTCAAACTTTGTCGTTTTGTGTGCGCAGGAACGCCTGATACACGTCGTTGCGAGGCAATCTGCGCTCGCGGGCCACGCGCTTGATGGCCTCCTGCCGGCCCACCCCCTGGTCAATCAATACCGCGACGTGCTGCTCCGGCAAAAGCGCCGCATATTGGTCTTGCGGCTGGTCGTCGGCAACCGACTGGCTCCCCTGCACCACCAGCGCGTATTCGCCGCGGGGCTCCTTGTCCTGCGCCTGCGCCAGCAGCGCCGAAAGCGGCGCGCGGTCCACGCGCTCATAGAACTTGGTGATGTCGTTGCACAGCGCCGCCTCGCGGTCGCCCAGCGCCGCCAGCAAATCCTGCAGCGTGCGGCGCAGGCGGTGGGGCGCCTCATAGAAAACCATCGTGCGGCGCTCGGCCTTGAGCGCGACCAGCGCCTCGCGGCGGGCCTTGCCCTCCCGGGGCAAAAAACCTTCGAAGGCGAAGCGGTCACCAGCCATGCCCGAGAGCGCCAGCGCCGAGCTGACCGCGCATGGGCCGGGGATCACCGTTACAGCGATGCCCAGCGCCGCCGCCTCGCGCACCAGGTCCGCGCCGGGGTCGCTGACTACGGGCATGCCGGCGTCGCTAACCAGCGCAACCGAGCGGCCCTCCTGCAGCGCGGCGATCAGCTTTGGCGCGGCAGAGCGGCGGTTATGCTCGTGATAACTCAGTATGGGCTTGGAGATGCCCAGATGGCTGAGCAGATGCACAGTGCGCCGGGTGTCCTCTGCGGCCACAAGGTCCACCTCAGCCAGCACGCGCTGCGCCCGCAGCGTCAAATCCTCCAGGTTGCCGATGGGCGTGCCTACAAGATAGAGCGTTGCACTCATACTGCGCTCTCTTCCTCTAAGCCTTGGTCGGCGAGAAAAGCCAGCGCCCGCTGCCACAGCCGCGGCGTGATGTCCGGGTAGGTCAGATCCGCCGGCAGCGCGTCAAAGCCGCGCGCCTCGGCCATCTCGCTCTTAGGCAGCGGGCCCAGTTCTTTCACTTCGGCCACAAAAACGACGCCGTTGGAATCCGAAGCCTCGTCGGCGGCCCAGTAGTCGCACAGCGGCCAGATGTCATACCGGGTCGCGCCGCACTCCTCAAAGAGCTCCCGCCGGGCGGCATCCAGCGGCGTTTCGCCGGGCTCTATGTGGCCGCCCTGGGTCTCCCAGGTTGCGCGCCGGCGGTGGCGGCTCAGGAGCATCTGGCCGCGCCAACGGCTGCACACCACGACATATCGGTAGTTGCCCAGCGTGTTGAGTTCGTGTATCCGGCATTGCATAAGGGGTAGTTCTCCTGTCACAGTTTGCCATAGATGCGCTTAAGCTGCGGCGTTTCCGCGCCGTCGGGCCCATAGACGAAGATCGGCGGGTCCCACTTGACGCCGGGTCGGCCCCCGCGGTTGGCCTGCACCAGCATCAGGTTGGGCGCGCGCTCGGCGCTGGGGTGCACCATGCAGATGCGCTTGGGCTCCATGCGCGCTTGTTTGAGGGCCAGCAGCGTGTCTACGGCGCGGTCGGCGCGGATGATCAGCGCCAGCCGGCCGCCCTGTCGCAGCAGGTCGAAGGCCGCCTTGGCCACGTCTCCCAGCGTGCAGGCCTGCTCGTGGCGGGCGATGGCCCGTTCGGCGATGGGGCTGGCCACGCCGCTGCCCCGGCGCTCATAGGGCGGGTTGCAGGTGACCACATCGAAGCGGTTGTAGCCCAACTGCTCATGGGCGACTCGCAGATCGCCCTGCAGCACGGTGATCTTGTCCTGCAGGCCGTTCATGCACACCGAACGCGCAGCCATGTCGGCCACATCCGGCTGGATATCCAGCGCCGTGATGTGCCCGGCCGTGCCCCGCGCGGCCAGCAGCAGTGGGATCACGCCGGTGCCGGTGCCCAGGTCGGCCACGCAGTCGCCGGGGCGCACGTCGGCAAAGTAGGAGAGCAGCACCGCGTCCATGCCGAAGTGGAAACCCCTCTCGCTCTGCAGAATGCGCAGGCCGCCCTGATGCAGGTCGTCCACACGCTCATGTTCTTTGATCAACACATCATTTTTCATCCAGCCGCCGCACGGCTTCCAGCGCCGCCATCATCTCGTCGTCGTTGGCAAAGGCGCCCACCTGCAACAGGCGCACCCTGCCCTGCTTGTCCAGTATGTAATTGGCCGGTATGCCCTGCTGCCGATAGATACCCCAGACGCTGCCATCGCCGTCATAGGGAACCGGGAACGTGTATTTCTGCTGCTCAATAAACTGCGCCACCGCATCGCGGGACTCCTGCTCGCTCAGGCCCTCGTTGACCGTGGAAGCAACCGCCAGCACCAGCACCTCGCCGTCGTCGCCGAAGCGCTCATGCAAGCGCTGGAAGCCGGGCATTTCCATCAGGCATGGGCCGCACCACGTAGCCCAGAAGTTCAGCAGCACGACTTTGCCCTTGAGGTCCGAGAGCTTCCACGTCTTGCCGTTCAGGTCGGTTAACGTAAAATCTACCGCTGCCTCATCCATAAGCCGGCCGGTGAACTTCTGAATACGGGTTTCGTCGTCGCTTAAGGCATCTGTGCGCGCGGCAGCCGCAGTATCTGCCGGCAAGGCGGTCGCCGTGGCCCGAACCAGGCTTGTGGCTGTCGGGGCGGTTGTGTCCTTGGGCGCGCAGCCCGCAGCCAACAGAGTGGCGCCCATCAGCGCGGTCAAGAGCAGTTTGGATATGTTCAAAGGCGCAATCCTCCCGTGGGCATTTGTATCAGTATACCCAACCGCCGGGCGCGCCACAGTGACCCCGCTCACCAAAGGCGGCTATACATAATTGCTCAGCATATCCTGAAGCGCGTTGCGCACCTGAGCGCGGGCATGCTCGGGGTAGACGATCTCGGCCTCACCGCCGAAATGGGCCAGCCAAGCCGTCAGGCCCGGGCTTACAACCAGGTCCGCCTTCATCAGGAACCAGCCTTCGCGCTCGTCGGGCACGATGCGCACATCGGTGCCCAGCTTGTCGATGACGGAGGTGACCAGGTGGTTGGCAAAGCGGATGTGCACCTCGATGATCGGGCCGGAAAACATGCTGAAGGCCCGCTTGCCGTAGTCGGCGATGTTGAGCTGCTCGTCGTTGTAAAAATCGCTGTAGGGTTTGAGCGGCGTATCCAGCACGCGTACATCCTTCATGCGGTCCACGCGGAAATGGGTGAACTCGGGCTTGTCGCCCCTGCGGGAAATCAAGTAATAGGCGTCGTTGCTCCAGTTGAGGCCGTAGGGGCTGACCAGATACTCCTCGCCGCCCCGGCGCTCCACCCGGCGCTTCTTCAGGTTGTATTCGCAGTAGCGGAAGCCGATCATACGGCCTTGCTGCATGGCGCGGGTGATGGTGTCGATGACGATATATACCTGCTCGTTGACGCACTTGGCGCGTTCCTCCACGAACACGCTGCTTAAAAGCTCCTGGCGCTGGGCATCGCTGGCGAATCCGGCGATCTTGCCAACCAGGCGGCGGCTCTTGCCCGGTGTGATGAACCGCGCCGCCTGCACGGCGTCCATGAGCAGCTTCATCTCCGGCAGTTCGAATTCCCGCTGGCCCAGATAGAAGCCCTGGGTCTTCTGCTCCACGTGGATGATGTCCACGCCGAACTCCTCGAGCTCCTCGATGCTGCGGTAGATGCTGCGCCGCTCCACTTCCATGCCTCTGGCGTTCAGGCGCTCGGCGATCTCCACAGCGTTCATCGGGTGCTCTTCATCGGTGTGCTTGCGCAAAAGCTCATAAATTGCCAGCGTTCGCAGTCCTGCTTGCATAGGTACTCCTTTCGCCTTCGGAACTGTTGCGCCTTGGCGATTTGGCCGTCCTGTTCTTCTTGCCCTATATCAAAATCAATCGGCGAAGGCGGTGATGTTGCCGCCGTTGCTCCACAAGCGTTCCAGGTTGTAGAAGGCCCGGTCGTCCTTGTGGAAGATGTGCACGAGCACGAGGCCTAAGTCCAGCACGATCCAGCGGGCGGCCTCGAACCCCTCGCGGCGCAGCACAGGGATGCCGGCCTCGGCCAGTTTGTCCCCCAGTTCGTCTGCCAACGCTCGCACCTGCAGGTTCGTGCGGCCGCTGCACACGATGAACGCGTCGGCGATGACCGTCATGGCGGCGATGTCCACCTGCACCACGTCCTGGGCCTTCTTCTCCAGCAGTATGCCGACCACGGTTTCGCACAGCTTGCGCGCCTGTTCTGTCAACAGAATCTCTCCTTTATCTTCGCCAGCGGCGCTATGGCACCTCGGCGATCTGAACATCCTGTACTCTCATACATCTTACCAAAGGCTGCACCGCACCGCAAGGAACAAAGCGCCTGTCAGCTCTTTCATCCTTCCCGGCAGGCACTTCCTTCACTCTGATCTGGGGTCCACTCCCTTTTTCAGGCACAGCTCGTTGTACACCGCTATGGTGCTGGGGTGCAGCGGCAGCCCGTGGGACAGCACGTGGATGGCGCTGCGCCCGAGCTTGAGCCGCAACGCCTCGTCCAGGTCGCTCCTGGCGGCGCGGCGGATGTCCTCCACGCCGTCGTAGTCGCGGTTCTCCTCGATCAGGTCGGCCACGGAAACGATCTTCTCCAGCATCGTCATGCCAAATCTGGGTACGGTGTGCCAGCAGATGGCCCCCAACACCTCCTCATCGGCAATGCCCAGCGCCCGGCGGGCCAACGCGGCGCCGGCAGGCGCGTGCAGAATCTGCGGGCTGTTGAGGCTGACCTCATCCAGCGGAAAGTCCACCTCGGCAGCGTATGCCACCATCTGTTCCAGTTGCATGCCCTTGGCGCAGTCATGGGCCAGGCCGGCCAACGCCGCCTTGGCCTCGTCACAGCCGAAGCGCCGCGCCAGCGCCAGCGCGGCCTTCTCCGTGCCCAAGCTGTGAGCCACCCGCTTGGGGCGCAGGTTCTCCTTCAGAAACGCCACTATGCCTTCCCTATCCATACCATCCTCTTATGCTTGATACAGTCTGTGCTCGCGGATGTAATCCGCCACGGCGTCGGGCACCCAGGGCGAAAGGTCCGCACCCCGCCCGGCGAGCCCCCGCAGCGCCGTGGAGGAGATGTCCATGCCCGGCGAGGGCACCAATAAAATCTCCGCTCCGAAACGCGCCTGCAGCGCCTGGCGCTGGCTTTCCAACTCCACAATGCTGTTGCCTGGGCGATATACGGCCACAAAGGCCGCCAACCGCATCAGCTCGTCGGACCGGTACCACTGGTCCAGCATCATCAGCGAATCGCCGCCGATGATGAAATACAGCCGGTCGTTTGGGTGCCGGCCCTTGAGCGTGCGCAGCGTGTCCACGGTGTAGTCCACGCCGGGCGTGACAATCTCCAGATCACTGACCTCATAGCCCGCGCCCGCCGCCGCCAGGCGCGCCATGGCCAGCCGGTGGCTTGCGTCGGTCAATGCCCGGTGCTCCTTGTGGGGCGGCTGCCCTGCCGGCATCAAGATCACGCGGTCCAGCGCGGCGGCTTCGCGAGCCACCGCGGCGATCATCAGGTGCGCCCGGTGCACCGGGTCGAATGTGCCGCCCAGTATGCCAATGCGTTCCATCTTTTTATGCTCATCCATATTTTATATAACGCTTTCGCCTGTTATGGATTTTGCGGTGGCGGTACATCCGATCGCCGCAATCTTGCGGCTATGCTCAGTGCTGCGCACTGACCGGCCTGTGGATTTTGCGGCAGCGGCACATCCGATCGCCGCAATCTTGCGGCGATGCTCAGTGCTGCGCACTGACTCGCCTGTGGATTTTGCGGTGGCGGCACATCCGATCGCCGCAATCTTGCGGCGATGCTCAGTGCTGCGCACTGACCGGCTTGTGGATTTTGCGGTGGCGGCACATCTGATCGCCGCAATCTTGCGGCGATGCTTAGTGCTGCGCACTGACCGGCAATGCTCCTATGTCGGCAGAGCCGACATCCCGCATTGCCTGCGTAGTGTATCGAATATCCATACAAGGGTAAAACTACCAATGGAAAAAGTCAAATACACATTACCATACACCTGAGCACCAGGGGAGGATTTCCGTATGAACGTGTCCGCAGTTCAACCCAGGGTCGGCCATAGCAGCGCCTTTTCGCTGGCTCGGCTGCTGGATGGAGCCGCCTTCGGCACGCTGTGCGCGGTGGTCAGCTTTGTCGTCTTCGCCTCACGCATCGAAAGCCCGTGGGTCGCGGTGCTGCCCAGCGCTTTGTTCACCGGCTGCGCGGTGACAGCTTTTCTGCTGTGGCGGCGGCGGCGCATCCGGCGCACCAACCTGGCGCTGCAGCGGCTGGCTTATGACCTGTGGCTGTGCGATGTCATGATCACCCACGACGAGCGGCGCTTCCGCAAGTTCGTCAGCGACATTTTGCTGGGGCAATGCCGCTGCAGCCCCGTGCCCGAGTGCGATGGCCGCCGCGTGAGCCGCGACGGAACAATCTGCCGCGTGGCCGTGCTGCGCCGGCACCCCAGCGCGCCGGTGGGTGCACAGGATGTGCTGGAGGAGGCCGACCGCACCCGCGACGAAGGGCTGGACGCGTTGATCCTGGCCACGACCGCCGGTATCACCGACGACGCCCGCTCCCTGGCCCGCAGCATACAGGGCGTGGCCATCACGCTCTATGACGGCTCGACGCTGTATGCGATGGCCTGGGATGCCGCGCTGGACGCCCCCGACGGCGCTCTGGAACCCTATCTGGAGCGCGCCGCGGAAAACCTTCGCACCCAGCGCCGCCGCCGGCGCATCCGTTTCTCGGGCTGGGCGGCCAGTTTGCGCTTTGCCGCGGCCGGCGCGGCGCTTGCGGCGCTTTCGTGGCTGACACCCTATCGCACGTGGTATCTGCTGTGCGCGGCGGGCTGCCTGGTCATCGCCGCCGCCGCGCTCATTTTCCCCAATTTCCGGCTGTTCAAAAGGGAAACGCCAAAGGAAAAGGAATAGTAGCCTAATCCAAACCAATTTTCCGAAGTGCATAACAGTATAAGAATCCCCCTATTAAGAACGCCAGCCGTTGCTTAACTGGGGGATTCCTCGTTGCACTCGGAATGACAGCATGGGGTTTACGACGACACTCAGTCCTGTCATTCTTCGGCCGCGCAGCGGCCGAAGAATCCCCCGAGAACAACGGCGTGTGCTCAGGGGATTCCTCGCGGAGTATATCCTGAGCGAAGCCGAAGGGCTCGGAATGACATCAAAAGCAATGCCTACCATCCTCTTTACATTTTTGCATTTCCTTGTTAGAATCATTCCAATATTTGCTTACAATGTGACATAGGTTCCACCTCCATCCACGCATCTGTGATATAATAACTGTATCAGTGCATCCTTCGACAAAACCCGCAACGCAGACTATATATAGTGGTTTTGGCGGTTGACAGCACCAAAATGTAGTGATAAAATGACTACCACTCCCAAAAATTGACGCTGCAAGGAGGCAAAAACCGGCCATGCCCGGCCGGTGAAAAGCGCAATGATTACAACGATCGTAAAGCGGGACGGACGCTCCGTTCCTTTCAATCTGGAAAAGATTCACGGCGCCATCGTGAAGGCCATGCGGGCCAGCGGCAACCCCGATGAGGCGCTGGCCATGGAATTGGCCGCCCGCGCAGCCAACCAGGCGGACGCCGTTAGCGCTGCCCAGGGCGTTGCGCCCACCGTGGAGCAGATACAGGACATCGTGGAGCGCGTGCTCATAGAAGCAGACCTGCCGGAACCCGCCAAGGCCTACATCCTCTATCGCGCCGAGCGCACCCGCGCCCGCGAGATGAACACGCGCCTGATGAAGACCTATGAGGAGATCACCCACAGCGCCTCCATCGACAGCGACATCAAGCGCGACAACGCCAACATCGACGGCGACACGGCCATGGGTGTCATGCTCAAGTACGGTTCCGAAGGCGCCAAGATCTTCAACGAGATGTACATCATCAAGCCGGCCCATGCGCTGGCCCACAAGAGCGGCGACATCCACATCCATGATTTTGACTTCTACACGCTGACGACGACATGCTGCCAGATTGATATACAGAAGCTGTTCCACAACGGCTTCTCCACCGGTCACGGTTTTCTGCGGGAGCCCAACGACATCGCCAGCTATTCGGCGCTGACATGCATCGCGATACAGAGCAACCAGAATGACCAGCACGGAGGCCAGAGCATCCCCAACTTCGACTATGCGCTGGCCGACGGCGTACGCAAGACGTTCACACGCAAATACCGCGACAACCTCTCGCGTATCCTCGCCTTCACTCTGCACCCCGACGATGCGGCGGACAGCGCCGGCGTGGCCGCCTCGGTGGAGGCCGCCTATCAGCAGATTTACGGACAGGGCGGCGTACGCCCCGAGCTGGACGACGCCAGCGGCTACTGCGCCTTGGAGCACCCCATCCTAAGTAGCAAGTGGGACGGCGAGACCGTGCGGCGTTGCCAGGCTTTCGCCATGAAGCGCGCCGCCGAGGAGACCGATCGCGCCACGTTCCAGGCCATGGAGGCGCTCATCCACAACCTGAACACGATGCACAGCCGCGCCGGCGCCCAGGTGCCCTTCAGCTCCATCAACTATGGCACCGACACAAGCCCCGAGGGCCGTATGGTCATCCGCAACATCCTGCTGGCCACCGAGAATGGCTTGGGCTACGGCGAGACGCCGATCTTCCCCATCCAGATCTTCAAGGTAAAGGACGGCGTTTCTGCAAACCCCGGCGACCCCAACTACGACCTGTTCCAGCTGGCCTGCCGCACCACGGCCAAGCGGCTGTTCCCGAACTTCTCGTTCCTGGATGCGCCCTTCAACCTGCAATATTATCAACCGGGCCGCACAGAGTCCGAGGTCGCCTACATGGGCTGCCGCACCCGCGTCATCGCCAACGCCAACGACCCCAGCCGCCAGATCGTCAACGGCCGCGGCAACCTGAGCTTTACGTCCATCAACCTGCCGCGCCTGGCCATCTTGAGCAACGGCGATCTGGACGAGTTCAACCGCCGCCTGGACGAGATGATCGACCTCGTGACCGACCAGCTGATGGACCGCTTTGAGATACAGTGCCGCAAGAAGGTGCGCAATTTCCCCTTCCTGATGGGCAATGGCATCTGGCTGGATTCCGACAAGCTGGGCCCCGACGACGAGGCCCGCGAGGTGCTGCGCCATGGCACGCTGACGGTGGGCTTCATCGGCCTGGCCGAGACGCTCATGGTGCTGACCGGCAAGCACCACGGCGAATCAGAGGAATCCCAGGCGCTGGGCCTGAAGATCGTGGGCCACATGCGCCAGCGTATGGACGACCTGGCTGCCAAGACCCGGCTCAACTTCTCGCTGATCGCCACGCCCGCCGAGGGCCTATCCGGCCGCTTCGTCGCCATCGACCGCAAGCGCTTTGGCTCCATCCCCGGCGTTACCGATCGCGAGTATTACACGAACTCCTTCCACGTGCCCGTGTATCACCCGATCAGCGCCTATGACAAGATCCGCCTGGAGGCCCCTTACCACGCGCTGACCAACGGCGGCCACATCACCTATGTGGAGCTGGACGGCGACCCCACGCAGAACGTGCAGGCCATCGAGGCCGTCATCCGCGCAATGAAGGCCAGCGGCGTGGGTTACGGTTCCATCAACCACCCGGTGGACCGCGACCCGGTTTGCGGCTTCAACGGCGTCATCAACGACGAGTGCCCCAAGTGCCACCGCCATGAGGAGGACGGCCCCGCCTTCGAGCGCATCCGCCGCATCACCGGCTATCTCGTGGGCACGCTGGACCGCTTCAACAACGCCAAGCGCGCCGAGGAGCATGATCGGGTCAAACATGTGAACATCGCCCAGACATGCTCGCTGGAACGGCTGTGAGCGCACTGCGACTAGCCGGCGTCATTCGAGAGAGCATCGTGGACGGCCCCGGCATCCGCTACACGGTGTTCGCTCAGGGCTGCCCGCGGCGCTGCCCCGGCTGCCACAACCCGCAGACGTGGCCCTTCGAGGGCGGCTTCGAGGCCCTGCCGGAGAGGCTGCTGGACGAAATGAAGAAGGACCCGCTGGTCAGCGGCCTGACGCTGAGCGGCGGCGAACCCTTCAGCCAGCCCGAGGCCATGGCCAAACTGGCCCAGCTGGCCCGCTCCGAAGACTACCACGTCATCAGCTACACTGGTTATCTTTATGAGGAGCTGCTGGAGCTGGCAAAGAGCCAGCCTTCCATCATGGACCTGTTGCGCCATGTGGACGTGCTCATCGACGGGCCCTTCGTGCAGGCGCTCAAGAGCTATGAGCTGCGCTTTCGCGGCTCCTCCAACCAGCGCTCCATCGATGTGGCGGCTTCCTTGGCGGCAGGCCGGGCTGTGGAGATTTCCATCTGACCTAATAAATGCCCGAGGGGCGGTCGAAAGGCCGCCCCTCGCTTTACTCGTTACGCCAAATCCTTCAATACTTGCAGCGCCTCAGGGCTGCCCAGGACGCCGCCATGATACAGCACCAACCGCTTCACAGGCAGCCGCGCCAGCCTTTGGGCCGATTGCTGTGCCAACTGCTGGTCCTGGTGGTAGTGCGACTGCACGCTGAGTTTGCCATCCACTAGGAACAGCGCGTCGCCGGCAATCAGCGTGCCGCTTGCCCGTTCAAACAGACAAATGTGCCCCGGCATGTGGCCGGGCGTGTGCAGAACCTCCACCCCGCCGGCTACCGGCAGCACATCGCCATCGGACAATTCTTGATCGATGGGAATCTTGCGATTGGCGTAGGCTTCCTGGAATTGCCGGACAAAGGCCTGACGCTCCGGCGGCAGGTTATCGAAATCCGCCAGCAGCGCCGCCAGCTTCACCGGCGTCTGCCGCCCGTCGATGTAAGGCGCCTTTTGGGCGTGGGCCAGCGTGCGGGCATGGGGCGCCTGGGATAGTACGTCCTTGGCGCTGCCGATGTGGTCCATGTCGTGGTGGGTGAATACCAGGTCTGTCAGCTGGTTCAATGCAAACCCCTCAGCCTCCATGGCCTGCCGGATCAGTTCCATCTGCATAGGGTAACCGGCATCCACCAGCATCAGCCGTCCTTCACCCTGCAACAGCACCGGGTGTATAGCACCCCTGGCGCCAACGATATCCAGCATAGCAATGTTATCGGCAATCCTCATTGGTGTTCCCTCCTGAAAGAATTCTTTCTTTCCTTCTTACCACCAAACACCGTTCAGGAAAAGACTTGATTTTATCTCGATTTTGTGATATCTTTGATAAGTAAAAGCAAGCAGGATGGCCTGCTTGCTTTTGTATTACGCAATTTCCTTCATTAAATAATCAGATTCAGACGCAGCAAAATCACCACATAGACCGACAGACACACCGTCAGCAGCAGCGAGAACGCGAAGGCCGTACGGATAACCTGGTTCTCCTCGCCCAGCTTATCGATGGACGCGGCGGCGTTTTGCAGCTTGGCAGGCGAAATGATGCTGGCCAGGCCGCCGCCGAAGGCCAGCGCCGCTGCAATAAGCACCAATTGCGGCAGGCCCAGATTCAGGTTCTTGGCCGTCAGCAGCGCGTACTTGCCGAACATGCCAATCGTGGAAGCCTCGCTGCCGGTCAGGAAGCCGCCCAGCAACCCGATGAACCCGGCGATGGCCCCGTAGGCCTGGCCGAAGAAGCTGGAAGAGGAATCTGCCAGCACCTTTACCATGCTGGGCACCGACCACTGAGCCTGCTGCATCTGGAAACCCGACATGCTCATGATCTCGCCGATGGCGAAGAAGATGGCCGTGGAGAACACCGGCCGCGGCGCGCGCCGCCCCCAGGTGCGCAGGATGTCGCCCCACTGGGCGCGGCTGGGCTTAAGGATTGGCGCGGCCAGCAGCACCGACACGAAGATCCACGTGTAGGCGCTCCACAGCGCCCGCGTGGGGATACCGTTGGTCAGGAAGGCCGCATTGTTCTTGGCCACGTCGGCTGCATACAGCGTCGCGTCGTTGGCGGCCAGGCCGAAGACCGGCAGCGTCCACTGGCGGTAGAGCAGCTCGAAGAGCGGCTTGGGCAGGTTGAGCGCCAGGATCAGCACGATGAGCAGCGCCCACGGAGACAGCGCCCGCCACAACGGCATGGCAGCTTCGGCGCGCCGGTCCTCCTCGCTCAATGCGCCGCGGTCGATGAGCTTGCGGCCGGTCGCTTTCAGGTAAACCATCATCGCGACGATGACGGCAATACCGCAGAACACGCCGGTCAGCGTCACGAGGTTTTCCACACGATTGGTGAAGAAGGACACGACGCCCACGACTGCGCCGGTCAGCAGGCAGGGCGCCCAGCCCTCCCGTATGGCCTTCCACCGGCCCACGATCCACAGCATGCTCAGGCCTATGAGTGTGCTGGTCAGCGGCAGGAACCAGAAGAACACGCCGCCGGCCTGGCTGAGCGTCAGCGCCGTGGCGCCGTCGATGGGGTTGGCCCGCAAAAAGCCGTTGGCGATATCCACAAAGGCCACGATGGGCGCGCCCAGCAGCGCATAGGTGCACAGCGAATCATAGCCGATGGCCGGCAGCGCGATGGCCACATAGGTGGAATAGCCCATGGCCAGCAGGATGGGCGGCAGTACGCTGACCGGCGTGGCGCCCACGGCCACCATTAGCGTGCCAAAGCCGATGTTGACCATCATGATCTGCGCGGCGCGGCTGGCCGGCGACAGCGTCTTTAAGAACACGGTGATGCGGCGGATGGCGCCGGTCTTCTCCATGAATGCCATCTGCAACAGCGAAGCCGCTACGATCAGCGAAACCGAGAACGAGCGGATGAACCCCGCCAGCGTGGAGCGCAGCACGACCTCCACCGTGGTCTGGAACGCGAACACCGCGACCACCGCGATGACGACCCACCCCACGATGCCGCTGACGTCGGCGGGGCGCTTCCAGATCAACAGCATGGCCAGTATTACGACGATGGGTAAAAGGGTAAACAAAAGAGACCAATCGGACATAAGGGCTACCATCCTTCCGTTTTGCCGTTGGGGATGCCGGGGCTACCTTGCTACATATCTACAATTCGGTATTCTAGCGAAAGGGGTGAAAAATGTAAAGAGGCTGCATCGACGAGGTCCCGCCGACACAGCCCCAGTCCTTTTCTGTCACCGACTTATATCAGTCTATGAAGATTTTGCGGTTTTTAGCCTCTTTGCTGGGGCGGAAGAGCACGAAACGATTGCCGATGGCGAACACGGCCTCTGCGCCCGTGGCCGCGGCCAGCACCTCGCAGGCCTCCCGCGCGCCCAGCGGCGCCGTGGTCAGCGCCGTCAGCTTGATGAGCTCCCGCGCCTCCAGCGCGTCGTTCACCTGCTTGATCAGGTTATCGTTGATCCCCTGCTTGCCCACCTGGAAGATCGGCTGCAGGTCATTGGCCAGGGAGCGCAGGGCGCTGCGTTGTTTGGGGGTTAGCATGTCTTTTCCTCGATTCTTATCATTGCTTTATTTCTAATTCCAACCATTGTGGGTTTACAGAAGCTATGAGATCGTTCTTTTTCTTCCTGCTCCAACCCTTTATCTGTTTTTCTCTTATGATTGCATCTTTCACATCGTTTATCATTTCGTAGTAAACCAGGTCACTGACGTTATATTGAGATGTGAATCCTTCGTTTACCTTACTCTTGTGCTCATGAACCCTGCGTACAAGATCATTGGTGACCCCTGTGTATACGACGGTACGGTGCTTATTCGTCATGATGTAGACAAAATACATTCTGCCGCCTTACTGTTATTCCGTGCGCAGCAAGAATCCCCTGAGCTGTACGCCGTTGAATTGGGGGATTCTTCGGGCACTTCGTACCCTCTGAATGACAGGAACGGGTGTCGCCGTACAACCGCACTGTCATTCCGAACGCAGTGAGGGATCCCCTGAGTTGAACTCCGTTGCATTGGGGGGATTCTTCGGGCACTTCGTGCCCTCTGAATGACAGGAACGGGTGTCGCCGTACAACCTGTCATTCCGAACGCAGTGATGAATCCCCTGAGCTGTACGCCGTTGCATTGGGGGATTCTTCGGGCGCTGCGCGCCTTCTGAATGACAGGAACGGGTGTCGCCGTAAAACCTGTCATTCCGAGCGCAGAGAGGAATCCCCTGAGTTGAACTCCGTTGCATTGGGGGATTCTTCGGGCGCTGCGCACCCTCTGAATGACAGAACTGGGTGTCGACGTAAAGCCGTACTGTCATTCCGAGTGCAGCGAGGAATCCCCTGATCTGAACGCCGTTGCATTGGGGGATTCTTCGGGCACTTCGTGCCCTCTGAATGACAGAACTGGATGTCGACGTAAAGCCGTACTGTCATTCCGAGTGCAGCGAGGAATCCCCTGATCTGAACGCCGTTGCATTGGGGGATTCTTCGGGCACTTCGTGCCCTCTGAATGACAGGAACGGGTGTCGCCGTACAACCTGTCATTCCGAACGCAGTGAGGAATCCCCGAAATCAAGAGCTCACTCCCAGAACTCAAACTCCATATCATTCATCCGCACGGTATCGTCGTGCTGTGCGCCCATCTGGCGCAGACACTCCACGATGCCGGTTTCCTCCAGGCGGCGCTCGAAGAAAGCCATGGACGTGCTGTCGGAGAAGTTGACGCTGTCCAGCAGCTTGTCCACCAAGGGGCCGGTCACTTCGTAAACGTCGCCGACCTTTTCTATGGACCAGTCATTGCCGGGCAAGCTCTCCAGCTCCTCCATGTCCTCATGGATGGGCTGCACCGGCGGCAGCTCGGCCAGCTTGCGGGCCACGGCCCGCATCAGCTCCAGCAGTCCCTTGTTCGTGGCGGCGCTCACGGGGAATACGGGGTATCCCTTGGCGTTGCAGTGGGCGGTCAATTCCTCCAGGAACACCGCGGCATCGGGCAGGTCCACCTTGTTGGCGGCCACGATCTGGGGCCGCTCGGCCAGCACGGCGCTGTACAGGCGCAGCTCCTCGTTGATCTTATCGAAGTCCTCCATGGGGTCGCGATCCTCACTGCCGGAGGCGTCCACGACGTGCACCAGCAGCCGCGTGCGCTCCACATGGCGCAGGAAGTCGTGGCCCAGGCCCTCGCCCTTGTGGGCGTTCTCGATGAGGCCGGGGATGTCGGCCACCAAAAAGCTGCGGCCATCCACTTCGGCCACGCCCAAGTTGGGCGACAATGTGGTGAAGTGATAGTTGGCGATCTTGGGCCGGGCGCGGGTGACCACCGAGAGCATCGTGGATTTGCCCACGTTGGGAAAGCCCACCAGGCCCACGTCGGCGATGGTCTTGAGTTCCAGCACCACGTCATAGGCCATGGTCTTCTGCCCCGGCTGAGCAAAGTTGGGGGCCTGGCGCGTGGGTGTGGCATAGTGAATGTTGCCCCAGCCGCCGCGGCCGCCACGCAGCACCCGGCGGCATTCGCCGGGCGTGCGCATGTCGGCCACCACGCGGTCGGTCTTCTCCTCGCGGATCACAGTGCCCACGGGCACCTTGATGATCAGGTCCTCACCGTCGCAGCCAAAGCACTTGTTGGCGCCGCCGTCGGCGCCGCGCTCGGCTTCATAGCTGTGCTGATAGCGGAAATCCAGCAGCGTGCGCAGGCCCTCGTCGGCCTGGAACAAGATGTCCCCGCCCCGGCCGCCGTCGCCGCCGTCGGGACCGCCCTTCTGCACAAACAGCTCCCGGTAGAAGCTGACCTTGCCGTTGCCGCCGTCACCGGACTTTATTTTGATTTTAGCTTTATCTACAAACATGGTATCATTGTGCGCCGTTGGGCGCTTCTCCAATCAAAAACACATCCCACAGCAAATACTGTGGGATGTGAATTATACACGATAGTGAACCTATAAGCAAGGAATCACTGAGATTCCGCGCCTGCGGGCGCGTCCAAAGGTCTCCGGTCGCCCAGGATGCATGGTCGAGCAGGAGCTGCAGGCTCCGGTCAGACCTTTGGAAACCTTCGGCCCCATTAAATTGGAGAGGATTATTTTCCCGTAAGCTTCTCATGAATTGCTGCGGCAGCCTTTTTGCCCGCGCCCATGGCCAAGATCACCGTGGCCGCGCCGGTCACGGCGTCACCGCCGGCATACACGCAGTCCATGCTGGTGCAGCCAGTCTCCTCCTCCACAACGATGCCACCCCAGCGGTTGATCTGGATACGGGGTTCGCTGTTGGTGAGCGCCGGGTTGGGCCGCGTACCGATGGCGATCACGGCGACGTCGCACTCCATGTCGAATTCGCTGCCGGCGATCGTGCGCACGCCGCGCCGGCCGGAGGCGTCGGGTTCGGTCAATTCCATTCGCACGCAGCGCAGGCCGGCCACCTTGCCGTCCTGGCCCAGCACCTCCACGGGGTTCGTGAGCATGTCGAAGATGATGCCCTCCTCCTCGGCGTGCAGCACTTCCTCGTGGCGGGCGGGCATCTCGGTGCGGCTGCGACGGTAGACGATGTGCACCTCTTCCGCGCCCATGCGCAGCGCGCAGCGGGCCGCGTCCATGGCCACGTTGCCGCCGCCGACCACCGCCACCTTGCGGCCCTTCTTCACCGGCGTGGTGGAACCGGGCTCATAGGCCTTCATCAGGTTGATGCGGGTCAGGAACTCGTTGGCCGAATACACGCCGATCAGGTTCTCTCCGGGGATCTTCATGAAGCTGGGCAGGCCCGCGCCGGAGCCGATGAACACGGCGGCGAAGCCCTCCTCCTCCAACAGTTGGTCGATGGGCGTGCCGTAGCCAACAGACACATTGGTTTCGATCTTCACGCCTAATTCTTTAAGGCCCTGAATCTCATTGGCGACGATGGCCTTCGGAAGGCGGAACTCGGGGATGCCGTATACCAGCACGCCGCCGGGGGTGTGCAGCGCCTCGAACACCGTGACGTCATAGCCCAGACGGGCCAGATCGCCTGCGCACGTGAGGCCGGCGGGGCCGCTGCCCACGATGGCCACCTTCTTGCCGTTGGAAGGCTCCTGGTGCAGGTCGCGCAGCGTTTCCTCGGCGGCGAAGTCGGCCACAAAGCGCTCCAGATTGCCGATGGCGACGGGCTTGCCGGTCTTTAAGAGCACACAGCCCTTCTCGCACTGCTCCTCCTGGGGGCACACGCGCCCGCACACGCCGGGCAGGCTGTTGGTGGAGGTCACGATCTCATAAGCCTTGGCGAAGTCGCCCTGCTTGATGGCGGTGATGAACTGCGGAATGGGCACACTCACAGGGCAGCCGGCCACACAGCCGGGCTTCTTGCAGTTGATGCAGCGGTTGGCCTCGGCCTGGGCCTGCTCGTCGCTATATCCCAACGCCACTTCCTGGAAGCACTTTGCGCGCTCCGCCGGGTCCATAGCGTCCATCTTGACTCTGTCCTTAACGGGCATGGCAGGCTTCCTCCTCGCAGGCGCGGCGCTCGTCGTCCTTATAGGTGTTCAGGCGGCGCATGGCCTCGTCAAAATCGATCTGGTGGGCGTCGAACTCCGGGCCGTCCACGCAGGCATACTTGCTCTCACCGCCCACAGTGACGCGGCAGCCGCCGCACATGCCGGTGCCATCCACCATAATCGGGTTCATGCTGGCCGTCGTCTTGATGCCATACTGCTTGGTCAGCAGGCTTACGAACTTCATCATGATGACCGGGCCGATGGTGATGACCTCATCGTATTTCTCCCCGGCCTCAAAGAGCTCCTTCATGACGTCGGTGACCAGGCCCTTGCGGCCCTGGGAACCGTCGTCGGTCGTGATGTAGAGGTTGTTGCACACGGCGCGCACCTCGTCCTCCAGGATGAGCAGCTTTTCGTTGCGCGCGCCGATGATGACGTCCACGTGCACGCCCTTGTCAAAGAGCGCCTTGACCTCTGGGTAGACCACGGCCACGCCCACGCCGCCGCCCACGCACAGCACGCGGCCGTGATCCGGCAATTGTGCGGGCTTACCCAGCGGCCCCAGAAAGTCGTGGATGCCCTCGCCGGCCTCCTTGGCGGCCAACAGGCGCGTGGAATGGCCCACGGCCTGGAAGATGATCGTTACGACGCCGGCTTCGCTGCTGCTGCCGGCGATGGTCAGCGGCATGCGCTCGCTGTCGGCGTTTACGCGCAGCATCACGAACTGGCCGGGCTGCGCGCGGCGGGCTGTCCGCGGCGCGCTGACCTCCATGCGGTACGTGTCCGGGCCGATCTGCTCTTTCTTGAGGATCTGATACACGATGTTCCCTCCCATCCTAGCTCAGGTATCAATTATACCACGATCAATTCCGTGCTCAAAGCGCGCAATATGGCTCATGGGCGAAATATATCACAAATGCAGCCTCCTGGCTATTGACTGATCAGTCAAATCGAAGTACAATGTATACATACGAATTGACTGATCAGTCAAAGGAGACGTCATGGTTCAAGCATCCTTTCTCAAGCTGCCGGAGCAGCGCAAGGCGGCCATCCTCCAGAGCGGAACGACAGAGTTTGCCGCGAAGTCCTACAGCGACGCCAGCACCGACGAGATCACGAAGAGCTGCGGCATCTCCAAGGGGCTGCTCTTTCATTACTTCGGCAGCAAGCGCGACTTCTACTTGTACTGCCTGGAGCAGGCCCTGGCGAAGGTCGTCGCCGACACGCCACCACCAGAGGCGGGGGATTTTTACGGGATCATTTTTTCAATGATGGATGAGAAGATCCGGCTGTGCCGGCAGTTCCCCGACGAAACGCGCCTTTTGAACATGGCCGCCAGGGAGACAGGCAAAGAGGTTCAAGAAGACAAGAACAAGTTCATTGCCGGTTCTCTCGCGCACACAAGAGCCCAATCGGCGCGGACCATGGCGCGGGCGGTCGGTACGCTGCGACTGAAACACACCGACCGGGAAAGGGCTACGGTGGCATTGTCGGTGTACGCAGGCGCGCTGATCCGAACCTATATGGAAACCTACCAGGAAAAGCCGGATGAATTCTTTGAGAGAGCCGGCGAAATCCAGAGGGAAATCCGCGAATACCTGGACCTGATGCTGTACGGCATCGTGAAGGAGGATTGAAGAATGAAGAAAATCGGCATGCTCAAGGCCCTGCTGCTCTGCTCGCGCTACAGGAAGATGAGCGAGGCGCAAAGGGCTCAAGTCCGCGACCGGCGCCTGCGGGAGATCGTGTCCTTCGCCAGGGCCAACAGCCCCTACTATGGAAAAGCATACAAAGACGTTGCAGACGGGTTCCGGCTTACCGACCTGCCGGTCGTGAGCAAGGTGGACCTGATGGCCCACTTCGACGACTGGATCACCGACCGCGGCGTCCGGCTGGCCGACGTGCACGCGTTCATGGGCGATCTGGACAACGTCGGGCGCAAGTTCCGCGGCGAATACCTCGTGTTCACGACCAGCGGCTCCACGGGCAACCCGCTGGTGATGCTGTGTGACGCGACGACCAACAACGTGATGGGCGCCATCAGCGCCGGGCGCGCCTTCGCCCGCTCCAGCGACCTGATGGCCTTCATGAAACGCGGAGGCAAGTCCATCGGCGTGTTCGCCACCGGCGGCTTCTATCTGGGCGCCAGCTCAGTGCGCGCGCGGCTGCTGGCCGCGCCGTGGAAGCGCAGGCAGATGGCGGTCACGAGCTCGCTGCTGCCCGTTTCCAGGATCGTGCAGGAGCTCAACGCCTTTGGGCCGGTCATGCTGGGCGGATACCCGACCGCGCTGGAGCTGCTCATCGACGAGCAGAAGGCCGGGCGGCTGCACATACGCCCGGTGATCATCATGACCGGCGGCGAATATCTGTCCGAGGACCTGCGCCAGCGCCTGCAGGATGCCTTCGGCTGCTATGTGCAGACGGCCTACGCCTGCACCGAGGGCGGAACCGTCGCGTGCGAGTGCACCGAGCACCACTTCCACATCAATGACGACTGGATCATCGTGGAACCCGTGGACGCCCACAACCGGCCGGTGCCCGACGGCGTGCAGTCGGACAAGATCCTGCTGACCAACCTGTATAACTTCACGCAGCCCTTCATCCGCTATGAGGTGACCGACCGCGTGGCCATGCACCACGAACCTTGCGCCTGTGGCAACCCCGCGCCGTGGCTCACGCTGGAGGGGCGCACCGACGACATTGTAAGCTTTGTGGAAGGCGACAAAGAGATCAAAATTCCGCCGCTTTCAATCTACGCAACGCTCAAGGAAGTGCACGAAATCCAGCGGTTCCAGTTGGTTGCCCACCGGAACAACAGGATTGAGCTTCGGCTTATCCCCGTTGAGGGCTTCGCCAAGGTTGAGGCGTTCGACCTAGCCAAGGAGGTACTGGAGAGGTACCTCAAGACCCACGGCGTGAAGAGCATCGACATCACGCTCTCTCCGGAAGAGCCCCTGCAGCATCCTCAGAGCGGAAAGTTCAAGCACATCATCAACGCAAAGGATATATGACAGCGCAAGAGTGGCAGACCCTGCCACTCTTGCGCTTGCTCCAATGTCTTTACTTCGCAAATCCGGTGTAAGGCAACAGCCCGGCGTCGGTCACGACTTTGCTGACGCGCCAGAAACCATCCTCGCACACGATGGTCAATGTGGCGTTATAGCTTTGGAAAGGCCCGGTAGACGTGGCCGTGACGAACTGCAGCTTGGCCTGGAACACGTCGTCCCCAGTCTCGCGGATGGAGAGCACCTTGAAACTATCCACCCAGGGGCTGGACATGCCGGTGACCCAGTTGGGGAACGTCTTCTCCAGGTCGGCGGCGTACCTGGTCTTGAGATCGCGGGTCATCACCGCATATTGCAGCGCGGCGTTGCGCTCCTTGAGGCCCCGGGCCCACGTGAGGGCCGCACTCTCGGTGTCGCTGGAGCCCACCGCGTCGGTGGCCTGCATCAGCAGCTGGCTGCGCACCTCAAACTTATCCATGGCCTCGTTGGCGGCGAACACGCTGACACGCTCCCACCCGCAGGCCCACGCCACGCCGTTGAACAGCACAAACAGTGCCAGGAACCCGGCGATGAACACCGTGGCCAGTTTGTAGTCAGCTTTTCTGTCGAAGACACTCGGAAACTTCATGGCATACCCTCCCCCCTTATGGCTATGCCTATGCAGCGTACGGCAAAACATGTTAAGATACTGCAAAACATCGACCCAGGAGGCGTGCCATGACCGAGCCCACCGCCACGCTGCGCATCGCCACCGCTGCCGATCGCGACGCCATCGTTGCGATCTACCGCGAGGCCATCCGCTTTCTGAACGACCAGGGCAACCGCCAGTGGAGCGAGACGATCTACCCCACGCCCAAGACTGCCGACGACGCGCTGGAGGCGGGCACGCTGCACGTCGTGGAGATGGACGGGACCATCTGCGGCACGGTCGTCTTAAATGAAATACAGCACCCCAGCTACGCGGGCCTCACATGGCGCTACAACGACGGCCCGCAGCTGGTCATGCACACGCTGGCCGTGCACCCGGCCTTCGGCGGTCGCGGCGTCGCCACGGAGATCGTGCGCTATTCGCTGGACTACGCCCGCAGCCACGGCTATGACGCCGTGCGGCTGGACGTGTTCCCGCCCAACAAGGCCGCCGTTCGGCTGTATCAGAAGTTTGGTTTCGAGCATGTGGGGAAGGTGTACTTCGATTTCAAGGAAGAAGGTTACCGTTGGTACGACTGTTATGAATTGAAGCTGTAAAGCAGCAAGGGAAAGCGCCGCCCGGTATTTCCTGGGCGGCGCTTTCCCTTTGTGATTCTTACTTGATAGAAACCTGGTATGAGGTCACGGCGCTCTTCTCGCCTTCCTCACTGACCGCCCACACGGCCACCTTGTAGTTGCCCCGGGGGGCCTCAAAGGGCACCATGAAGTTGAGCGCGAAGGAGCCGTCCTCCAGCTTCTTGAAGGCCTGGCGGATGCCGTAGGCATCCACGGCAAAGATGACGCTGCGCACCGGCGCGCTGGATGCCTCCACCTGGGCGTTTACCTTGATCATGGAGCCGGGACGCACTTCCGCGGGAAAGTTCGGTATCTTGAGCGTGCATGTGAAATCCGACATGATACACCTCCGAACAGTATTTAGGCTGATGGAACTATTTTACTCCAGCGATACCTTAGCGTCAACGGCTCGCCTGTCGCCCGCGGCGCTGTTGCGCCTCGGCGATTCAGACGACTTGTCACCAGTGCTGTTTATCTTCCGGCGATAACCGTCGCCGGAAGATACCTTAGCTGTTGAATCCTCATTTTATTTTTTAGGAACGTGAAATCGCCTGCGGGGTCTGAGCCGTTTTTGATCACTTAGTTGTTTCCTCCCGCCGGATAAACCGTCGGTCGGCAACGCGTACACGTTTCCTTCCTTGCTGAACAACCCGTTGCATTTGCAGCGAATATTACAATCTGCAGCCGCGCCGGCAGGCCCAGATAGCTGCCGTACAGTGCGGCGGCGCGGCCCAGCGCTTGCTCCTGCTCCAGGCTCAGCGGCTGAAAGGGCAGCGCCTCCACCGTCGTTGCGCCGCGGCACTCGGCGGCCTTCCATGTACCGGCCACACGGCCATCCAGCACAATAGTGGGCTGGAACATGCCGTTGTTGCCGGGTACGACGTCGCCGTCATGCTCCCGATCCAGCACCGGGGAGCGGTCGCGGTAGCCCAGCACGTATTCGTCAAAGCCCGCCAGCAGCAGCGCACCGGCTTGCGGCTGTGGCAGCGCGGCGGCAAAGTACACGTCCCCGCCCTCGCAGACATCCCGCTCCAGCTCGCCGGCCAGCGCCAGGAGCGCCTTGCGGGTGTCGGTCAGCGTAAGGCCTGACCACCGGGCGAAGTCCTGCACACTGGCCGGGCCGTGGCTGGTGAAGTACCTCCGTGCCAGCTCCACCAGCGCTTCTTCCCGCTGCCACAGCCTGCCCTGCGGCGCCACGCCGTCCAGCAAAACAAAGGTCTCCTGCGTCCCTTGCTGGGGACCGAATGCGATGATCCCCCGCTGGGCGGCACGGCTGAGCAGGGCATAGCCCCGCTGGCCATCGGTGGATAGCCCCTCGGCGCGCAGCACGGCCAGCGCCTGCTTGCGGGTGAGCAGCCCCGACTGCCGCAGCTCCCGGCCCAGCGCCGCCTCGGCGCGGGCAAACTGCCCGTCGTCCAGCTCCAGCTGGCGCACCCGCGAGGCGCTGCCGGCGATGATGGGCGGTGTCAGCAGCGCCAGCATCCAGCGCACGTCCGCCGGCGGCACGAAGTGCAGCGTGCCGCGCATCATCCATGTGCGCACGATGGCGCCGGCGGCGATGGTGTCGTCCACATCCTGCCGGGTGCAGCCGGTACGTGCGCCGATGGTCCACTTGCCGCTCTCATAGAGCTGCGCCTGTACGGCCCCCATGCGGGCCACCACGGCTGCCGGCCCGGCAGTGTGCGGCTCTGCCAGCCCATGGCTGTGCAGCCGCAGACGCAGCAGTCGTTCGCGCTCCATGCAGCCTCCTATTGGCCGTTCAGGAAGGGCCCGGCGATGTCCTTACGGGCATACAGCCGGTCGGTGTAGCTGTCCATCATTCCCTTCCACAGGTGGTGGTAGGAGAAGCTGGCGATCACGACGTAGTCCTCGGCGTTCAGGATGTCAGGATAGTCCTCAATGCGGTGGAAGAAGTTCTCCAGATAGAACTCCGGCTGCCCCTGGGCGCGCCACTGCTCCGGCTCCCGGCCGGTGGGCACGCAAAAGGGATTGTAGCTGCGCTCGGGGTCGCCGCTATTAAAGTTGTAGAAAATGTTGCGGTCAAAATACGGCAGCACCGACACGACCTGATCGGTGTACACCTGTCCAAAGGCTTCGTTGAAGTCGTACTGGTTCATGATGCGGCGGCCGTCTATACCGTGGTCCTGTATGTATTGCGCCTCGGCGCGGCCAGCCTCGAAGGGCAGTTGAATCTCATGGATGCTGGCGCTGGCCGTCCACACCAGCTGCACCGCCAGCACCGCCGCATAGGCCAGCGGGCCTAGAGCGCGCCACGGCAGGCGCAGGCGCTCCGGCATGCCATCGGCGGTGCGCACTTCGCCGGCCGGCCCGCCCATGGCCACCCACATCAGGCAGACCAGCCACACGGCATACAGCCCCAGGTGATAGAGCCCCAGGTACACGAAGCCCAGGAACAGCGTGAAGGGCAGATAACTCAGCACCGCCACGTGCAGCAGCTTCTTGCGGTGGAAGTAGACGCCCAGGGCGGCCAGCCCCAGCAGGCATGTGACGGCCGGCAGCAGGCCGGTGTACCACGGCGCGCCCAGCGCGAAGCCCACGGCCACATCGCTGACGAAGGCGTCCAGCGGTGCCGCGACCAGCGCATACAGCGGACGCAGGCCGCCGTAGTTCAGTATGACGCCATAGGTGTAGCGATCCGCCGGCGGCCACAGGATGGCCACGAAAACCAGCATCGCCGCGGCATAGGCCAGCAGCGCGTGGACGCGCCCATCCCGCAGCAGGCGGCCAAACCACCCCCTGCCGGTTCTGCTTTCTGCCGTGGCCATCTCCAGCAGCCACGCCAGCGCAAAGCCCGCGCCGAACAGCATGCCGTGGGCGCTTACGCCGCCCAGCGCCGCCAGCACCACCACGTAGCGCCACGGGCGGCGGTTGCGGCTGTGGAAGCACATCGCCGCCAGCCACATAAACAGCACGACCAGGCAATAGCTGCGGTTGACGACGGTGAACTGGAAGAATAAAAAATACGTAAAGGGCAATGTGTACCGCGCAAACCACGGGAAGGGCGAGCGGCGGATCAGCAGCGCCGCAGACAGCGCCGCCACGACCAGACTCACAGATTTCAGGCCCCATTCATAGGGCACGCCCAGCTTGGCCGGTATGGCCAGCAGCAGATACCACAGCGGCGTGTGGCCCTCATAGCGCAATTGCTGGGTCACCAGATCCCATAGTTTCATGTCCCGGGCCAGCAGCCATGCCTGCGCCTCATCGCGCCACGGCTCGTGATGGGCGCTCACCAGCGTGACCAGCGCCACGAACAGCGCCAGCACCGCCCAGTCCCACGACCGCGCGGCCTCCACCCGGTTGCTCCATCGCTTGAGTTTCTCTGTCATACGGTCTTTCCCGCGCGCCGTTTGGCCGGGCGCGCTTATGTATTCTGTGCGTGTGAGCGGGTCGGCGCGTCGAAATTCAGATGCACGTTGAGGCGGAAGCACACCACGCGCACCACGAAGACCACCGCCATGGCCAGATAGACCGCCGCCTGCCCCAGCACCGGCCGCGCGAACCACAGCACCACCGCGCCCAGCAGCACCGCCGTGGCGTAGATCTCGCGGCGCAGCAGCGTGGGGATCTCCCCCACCATGATGTCGCGCAGCAGGCTGCCGCCGATGCCGGTGACGACCGACACGAACAGGAACGCCAGCAGGTTCACCTGCGTGTCCATGGCCTTTACGCCGGCCACGATCGTGAACACGCTCAGGCCCAGCGCATCGATGACGACGAAGGGGAAGCTCCAGCGCACCCGGCCCCGCAGCGCCATCACAGCGGCGGCGCTCAGCGCGATGACCAGCGCGTACACATAGCTGGAAAAGAACGCCGGTATGCCGCGGTCCATCACGACATCACGAATCACACCGCCGCCCACCGCTGTCACCGTGGCCAGCACAAAGATGCCGAACACATCCAGGCGCTTCTCCATGGCGACGATGGCGCCCGACGCGGCAAAAGCCGCCACACCCACGACTTCGCAGATCTCCAGAACGTTCAAGGGGCCTCCCAGCGCCGTGCTTTCTACAACTGTGCAAGTATAGTATAAAACAGGTTTGTAGACAATTGAGAATTTCTTAAGATAAATAATGCACGGAGAGCCTCATCCTGTAAACAATGATACAAGAGAAGAGGAGATAACCGACCGCCGATTGATTCGGCGGAAGGAAACGGAACGCTGGTACTAAGACGTCCAAAAGCCCGCCCGCAGGCGAAAACGTTCTTCACGAAAATGAGTATGAGGATTAAGATAAAGCTATCGCCTGGCGACATGTGCGGCAGGCGATAAAAGGCAGCTATCACAAGTCGTCTGAATCGCCGATGATGCCGCAGCATTATCGGCGAAAGGCTCAGCCCGGCATCGCCTCGATGCGGTACGCCGCGCCATCCCAGCTCACGCCGGTCACCCGCAGGCCCTTGAGCCCCAGCTGGCCGCGGATCAGCATGTCGGTGTTGATGACTAGGATTCCGTCCTGGGCCTGGATGCCCGGAGGCAGCTTGACCAGCGCGTTCAGGTTCACGTTGGCCGGCATCCCATCCAACGCGAACTGGGCCATGGGCGCCTCATAGCGCTGCAGGCGGATCAGGATGGGCATCATGGGCAAGATCGGGGCGATCTTCACGTTCAACCGGGGGCCTTGTAATGTCACATCAATGGAACGGATAATGGGCGGCATCTGCACATTGGCGCGCAGGACGGCGATGGCCTCCTGCGCGGGCAGAATGATCTGCGCCATGACGGCACTTCCTTTCGAGCGAGGTTTCCCTTTTAGTATATCACCGGATGAGCGCCAACGTGCACAGCAACCGGCGGCACACCAAAGGAAACCCCCGCAAGGGCAATGGCACAGCGCACAGCCTTCCTACCTCTTGGGGATGATCTCCAGCCAGTAACCGTCCGGATCCTCGATGAAATAGATGCCCATGGCCTTGTTCTCAAAGCAAATGCAACCCATCTCGCTGTGCAGCTTGTGGGCGGCGGCGTAATCATCCACGACAAATGCGATGTGGATCTCGTTGTCGCCCAGATTGTAGGCTTCCTCGCGGTCCTTGAGCCACGTAAGCTCGATCTGGTGGCTGGTCTCACCGTCTCCCAGGAAGATCAGGATGAAGCTGCCATCCTGGGCCTCCTTGCGGCGCAGCTCCTGCAAGCCCAGCGCCTTTTGGTAAAAGGCCAGCGAGCGCTCCAGGTTGAAAACGTTGAGGTTGGTGTGGGCAATCGTAAATTTCATGGCTGCCTCCTCGTCCTTGGTTGGGTCAGTCCAATTCGTCGTCGATGAGCACGTTGTCGCCGGCGTGGGCGATCTCCGCCACGGCGACCTCCTTGAGGCCGGATTCCTCCACGCTGGCCCGCAGCTCCGCCGGCAGGCCCAGATCGCCGTTCAAATGCATGGGCAGCAGCCACCGGGGGCGTACGCTCAGCGCGAAGCGCATGGGCCCGCGCAGCGCGTGGCGGCCCAGGCGGGCGTCCACCGGGAACATGGCCGCGTCTATGGGCATGCCCTCCAGCGGTGCGATCTCGTCCAGGAAGCGCTGCTCGTCCCGCTTGAGCTCCGCCGGTGTGGATTCATCCTCCCAGTACCAATCGTTTAAGTCACCGGCGTGGAACACCGTCTTGCCCTCGAAGCCCGTGAGGAAGCTCACGCCCTCGTCGGTGGAGCCATAGGCGCGCACGGACACGCCCATGACCTCGGCTGTCTGGCCCTTTGCCAAAACATAAGCGCCGGGCAGGTCGGCGGGCACGCCGCGGGCCAGCACATAGGCCACGCGCTCATAATCGGCATAGTCGAAGATGGTCGGATTAAAATGATCATGGTGCCCATGGGACACAAAAAACACGACGTCCTTGCGCCCGAAGGGCACGCGCTCCAACAGGGCCAACTCATCGGTATAATAATCGAAAACCAGGCAGGTGTTCCTGCCTTCCACCAAATATCCGCTGTGTCCCAGCAGTGTAACCTTCATGGGGCCTCTTCCTCATCGCGGGCTGCTGCCCAAAATCCGGTGTCGCGGCACGGCAATGGAGCCGTTGCCTCCGGTGATGCCCCATGATATCATGATGGTAAGCGGTTTTCAAGCGAACAGATCCAAAACCGCAAACCACGGCAGCACCGGGCTTATCCTATTCTGGCGCACTGGCTGCCCGCGTATGCCTTGCACAGGAGGAACCATGCTGGAAGTTGATCTGGAACGTTTCTGGCGCGACGACGCGCTCAGCCACGGCGACAACTGTTTTGATCCGGCCGCGCCGCAAGCGGCGCTGGGCATCCACATGAGCGAAGAATGCGTGTACGCCGAGCTGGGCGAACCCGGCGACCCGTGGCTGACCGCGCCGCGGGAGCGCCGCCTGGAGCTCAACCGCCGCTACAACGACAAAGCAGAGCGCATCGTGGGCCGCCGCCTGCTACCCGAGGAGCTGCCCACCGACGACATGCAGCTGCCCCCTGTGGCCGGAATTCACGAGATCTTCGGCGGCAAATATGTGCAACACGGCGGCTCCATGTGGCTGCAGAGCTGCTGCGACACGCCGGAAACCCTGCGCGCCGTGTTGGACCGCGTGGACGAGCGCCAGCGAGACCTGCGCCAATGGCTGCTGCCGGCCAATTGGGAGCAGGAGAAGCGCCGCGTTTACGAGGCCTACGGCATTGTGCCCCACCGGGCGCGCGGGGTGCGCGGGCCGGTTACGCTGGCCATGTCGCTGTATGGCGTGGAGAACCTGATCTATCTGATTGTGGACGACCCGGACCTGGCACAGCGCTTCTCCCAGGCCATCGGCGATCTGCTGTGCGACATCGCCGACATCATGGATGAAGAAGCAGGAGGAGGCAGGCCCGGCGGCTTCTGGTTCAACGACGACGACTGCTGCCTGCTGACGCCGCAGATGTATGAGTTCTTCGCCTTCCCCATTCTGGACCGCGTGTTCCGGCGCTACAGCCCCAACCCCGGCGATGTGCGATACCAGCATTCCGACAGCCCCATGGGCCATCTGCTGCCCATCCTGGCGCGGCTGAACCTGACCGGCTGCAATTTTGGCCCCACGCTCACCGTGGAGCAGATCCGCTCCCACATGCCTCGAACCCGCATCGACGGGCAGCTGGCCCCCTTTACATTCATGAACAACGACGAGGACGCCATCATCGCCGAGGTGCGCCGCGACTGCGAGATGGCGCGGGGAGCCCGTGGGCTCAATGTGACCACGGCCGGCAGCATCAACAACGGCTCGCTGCTTACCAGCATGCGGGCGGTCATGTTCGCGATACAGAATTACGGAAGGTACTGAGGCAAAACACATCATAACCATTCATAAAAGCAAGCCCGCTGAAGATTCAGCGAGCTTGTTTTTTCCTATTGTGCATTAATTGAACAGGAAATTGATACTTACTTATAACTGCTGGGTCTGCTTATACTCTTTAAATCAATCTCCATTTATGCGACTTTGAATTATAACTAAGACATAATCCGTTTAGATTCTTCCTACATTTATCAAGTGCCTTATGAATGGAATCCAAATTATCAACAGATCCTGCTTTATAAATCATAACTCCAGTTGTAAAGCTATTTTCAAAATCTATAATAATTCCATCCTTAGCCAAATTGTAGATATATCCCAAAATAGCATCTGGTAATGGTGATATATGCTTTTTTCTCCCTTTTAATTCGGTTAAAAGCTTATACGCGATTACTGACAAGTAATTTTTTGTTTCTTCCATAAATACCCTAACAAACCATTCATCATCATGACTACAATAAGAATACTTGTTATCTAAATCACTAAAATAATGTGATAGTAAGGGTTTTGCCTTATGAGCAAAAAATAATAACTCTGCCAATTGTTTATTTGAAAGATCATTTAAATGTTTTGAATTAGTGAAGTCAACCCAACAAAAATCCCCATAATCATACACATTTGATTTTGTAAACTCTACAACATTCTCAGATGTTATATAGTGGAACAAATGTTCATAATTAAAAGCGGTATTGTTTGGATGGCCTTTAAGAACTAAAATGTTTCGCGGTTTTTCATTTATGCCATTATAAAATTCATTAAAAGATATCCCTGATGATTCAATATAACTTTCATTTTCGAAGATTCTAATGAAAGCAAACCATTTGTTTTTCATTATTTAGCTCCTGCCCAGAATGCAATAATCGGCAGTCCAAAACTGCATGTTATAGGCATTATATAATCTTTGCTCTATACAGACAATATTCACAATATCCACCTTTATATTGAGTAGATGTGTAGCGCATGACCCTGCTTCATCTCTCAGTGGGAGCTAGATATACTTTCTCATCCCGTCCTCATAGGCATCCTGGTCGCCGTTCTCCAGGCCGAAGAGCGCCTCTTGCAGCGCGAAAGTCTGGGCGTAGAACCGGGCGCGCTCCAGCATGTCCTCCAGGCCTGGGTAATGGGGAGCAAGCTCCCGCACGAAGGCCTCTCCATAGCCCATAGGCCCCATCAGCGACGCGATGTCCGCCGCGGGGTCGCCCAGGCGCACGGAGCCAGAGTCCAGCACCCGCACCGTGCCTTCGTCGTCACAAAGCAGGTTGCCCGGCCCGAAATCGCCGTGCAGCACCACCGGGCTCACGTTGAAGTTGCTGTTCCGGTTCAAATGCCGCACAAAGCTCCAGCGCACCGGCTCTATAGCGTCGGCTCCAAAGCGCGGAAAGAGCAGCGTGCTGACCTTCTGATAGAACTCCTGCCAGTGGCGGGCGGTGTCCGCCGGGGGCAGTTCAAGGCCCTCCAGCAGCCCGCAGGGCAACCCGTGCAGCGCCCGCAGAAAGCCGGCCAGCTGCGCGGCCACGGCAGCCTGGCGCGCCGGCGGCAGGCCTTGCAGCGCTTCGCTGGTCAACGGCCTGCCCTCCAGCCGCTCATAGCACAGTGCCCCTGCCGGCAGGCCGGAGCCCTCCCATGGCCGCGGGATGTCCAGCGGCAGCAGCCCCTGCAAACGCCGCAGCGCCTCTGCCTCCCGCAGGGCGCTCTGATCGCATTTGCTGTATTTGGAATATTTGCAAATAAATCGTTCGTTGATCAGCGCCACGCGGCCATTCTGCCCCCCGGCCAGCCATCGCAGCGTCTGCACCGTCTGCCCGTCCGGCAAGCGGACAGCGGACGGCAACAAGTTCATCGGCTTCATGCCCTCTCCAATCCAATCATACAGTGGCTAAATACACCGCAAAACGCATTGCCAAACAGGTTTGCGTTATAAGTTGGGGGCAAATGGATCAAAATGACTTTTGTAAATGATCTTTTGTGAAAATAGTTTTACAAAGAATCCAACTATTTTACGTTTACAATACGGGCGTAAAGTTGTACCATACCATCAGAAGCACCGCAAGGAATGCGGCAACCTTTCCAAGCAAACGACGGAGGATTCATGCCTGATTTTTGGGCGCATCGGATTTGCGCCAGTTTGACACTGGAACAACTGCACGGCAGCGAAGCCGCAGAGATATTATCCCGCAATCTCGGGAGTTACCGCCTGGGCAGCCAGGGCGCCGATCTTCTCTATTTCCGTCCGGTGCAGCTGCTCATGGGCCGCCGCGGCATCGTCTATCTGGCAAAGCTGCTGCACCAGGTGCCTGTGGACCAGTTGGCCACCATGACGCTATGGTATCTGCAAACGTGCAAGGGGCGTCAGTTCGAGAGCCTCTTCGCCTATACATGCGGCTTTTTGTGCCATCACGCCGTGGACCAACAGGTGCACCCGCTCATCGAAGGGCTCACATCCAGCACGCTGCGCCATCGCCGCATTGAGCTGGATCTGGACGCCTTCATGGCCCGGGAGCTGGACCGGGGCCCGGACCCGGGTCTCCGTCCGTGGGCGGGCATGTATGTTTCTGAGTTGGGCAGCCTGACCCAGTGGTACAACAGCCTCTTTTCGGAGCTTTACGACCGCACGGTCAAGCAGTCGGCCTGCAAAAAGGCCTACAAGACCATGCGCCGCGCAGCGTCCTTCATCCACAAGCCCCGCCGGCTGGCCAAACCCCGCCACAATGAAAAGGCGGTGCTGACCGAGCAGGAGCTGCGAGAGCTCACCGAGCGCGCAGTGGCCGGCGCGGCCCATGGAGCGGTGCTGGCACGGCGGCTGTATCTGCAGCTGCACGGCGAACCGGCGGCTTTGCAGCAAAAGCCTGCGCTGCGTTTGCTGGACACCACGGCGGCGCTCTGATTCATCGACAGAAATAAAAGAGAGGCACTACCTCATTGGCAGTGCCTCTCTGGTTTTATTGAGCTCGCTTTGTGAGGCGGCCGAGCCCAAGCGGAGAAATCGAACGGCGCCCATCGCCGAAAAGACCATCCACGGAACCAGAGAAGCCAGCGAGAAAAAAAGACCGAGAGTGCCGGCGGTGGAGGGGATCAACATTAGGATACCGGAGGATAAACCGATCGCAGCCATCGCCTTGCCGTAGACGGCGCTTTTGAACATAACTGCGGCTATGAGAATCAAACAAATCGCGCTTAATATATAGTACACATCGAATGCGGTGCCTTTCCATTGCGCGATCAGCACCTGCCCGGCGGCAAGGAGTGCGGATCTTTGCGGCTCAGCGACACTGCCTGTAAAGAGCCGGCTCAGAGACAGCATCTCAAAAGCCGGGTTGGATGAATAGTATGCTGCAGTGCCCAACAGACCGGTCATAAGGGCGATGAGCATCAAGGCCTCGTTCTTTCGCCTGAGCGAATGATAGAAGGCAAGATACATGACAGCTACGATGGTATTATTAATAATATATAGAAAGTCCAGGTGCATAAGGCCGAGAATCCAGCTGCTCTGAAACAGTTGAAACCACTCCGTTATGTTCTTTGGCGTCGGCCATATGGTGAAGATCGCGATCTGCACAGGGATCAGGATCAGCATCGCTACGGTCGCCACACCGGCGATTCGGTAAAGCAGCCCCCATTTAGGGAGTCCCGTTTCGCTTTGGAGGCTGGTTAAATCCAGATCAGTGAGACTCTTGTCATATTTCGAAGTTTTCACACACATTCCCCCAATCATGCAATTCGCGGTCGTTGAGCAGGGCATTCTCAATTGCCTTCAATATGACCCTGCTGCTGTAGGTGGCGCCCGACACGACATCCACCTGCAGGGATTGGAATTCAACCACCCTGCCGGGAACCACCTCCGCAGGGGCTCCTTGTCCGTTGTTGTGCTTTAGCAGATCGATGGCGGCGATCCGGTGATCCTTTACCGTCACCTGGACCTCGGCGGAAACGGGAAAGACGGAATAGCTCCCGGTATAAACACCATCCTCGATCGAGGTCAAATCGACTTGCGCCATTTCCATATCCCCAAGCGACGCAAGCTTGGTCTCAATGGACGCCAGCATCCCTCTAACGCCAAGATAACCCGCGGCGGCAACCAAGAGTATTACCGCAAGAACAACGACATGTTTCCTTTTCATACACTAAACTCCTTATTACACAGCTTCTCGATCACATCCCGGATCAACTTTTCGCGTTTGGCGGCATTGGACCAGTTGACGATGCCCGATCCATAGAGGGCTGCGCCTTTGCTCTGGCAGATCTCCAGCATTTGCTTGAGCGCACGGGTTCCTCCCATCCACGGGTAGGGAAAGGCCTGTGTCATGAAACAAGCGGTCTTTTTGCCTCCAAGAGAACCAATGCCGGACATATAGGCCCGCATGACCGGCGAGAGCGCAAAGCCGCGCACCGGCGCGCCGTAAATCATCACATCGTACACGCTGGCATCGGGGCTTTCGGTGAGTCTGATCTTTCGGACATCGGATTCCTCATCATTGGCCGCGCACACCCTTTGAATGGATACAGAATGCCCGGCAGCTGTAAGCTTGTCCTGTAGCCTTTGCGCCACGCAAAGCGTGTTGCCCGTGCGAGAGTGAACGATAATGCCAACTTTCATGATTGCGCCTCCATCTCCTTTATAGCAAATAATCGACAATCTTATCCAGGTCGCGGTATAGGCTCGCCTGGTCACTCAATTCACCGTTTTTGGAGAAACTTAAGGTCAGCATGCCATGTATCGCGTAAATGGATATTTTGGCCACCGCTTCGATATCCTCAGGCTTCAGTCTTCCACTCAACACAAAGCTTTTGAACGTTTCCTTCCACATGGCGCCATAGTCCGGATCCGCAAAAGCATCTTCCGATTCCCTGCTCGGTTTGTGCACCGAATAGAAGTAGAAAAACCTAAAAACATTGGGGTTGGTCAAATAGTATTCCATGTATGTTTTGAATACATTTTTTATTCCTTCCTTATCCTCTATCGGATCATGCATTTTTCGCTGCAAGGCTTCCATCAACTCATGAATCATGAACAGCTTTGTCTCCCACAGCAGTTCATTCAAGTCCTCAAAATAATTGTACAGGGTTGGATACGAGTACCCCGCTGCATCCGCGACCTTGCGGACCGAGACGCTTTCCACCCCTTCCCTGGTAATCATCTCTTTGGCTGCCTGAAGAAAAAACATCTTGCCTCTGTTCCGCTTGAGGTTCCGCTTTTCGGTTGTCTTTTTCTCGTCCATGTGCAGTCTCCCGTTTCATATATGAATTGCATCTTATGGTCCCGAACTTTGTATATATATTTTTAATACTGTTATTGTATTGCGTCAAGCTTGACGTGTCAATAGGAAAAATGCTAAAAGAAAGTACCTGCCGTATGTTTTACGCTCCTCACACCCGTTGACAGTGTTTCCATAGTTTGCTATGCTTGCGGCAATTTACCCGGCAACGGCCAGAACGGAGGACATCATGCTGACACACAAGGGTACGCAAACGCTGGAAACGAGCCGGCTGATCTTGCGGCGCTTCACGCTGGAGGATGCCCAGCCCATGTTCGAACACTGGGCCAACGACGCAGACGTATGCAAATATATGACCTGGCCCCCGCACGGGCAGGTGGACACAACCCGCAACCTGCTAGAGCGCTGGGTCGCGGAATATGAGAACAACGCGGTGTATCACTGGGTCATTGAGCACAAGGCGGCAGGGCACATCATCGGCTCCATCGGGGCTATGCAGATGAACGAGCGCAACGATTGCTGCGAGGTGGGCTATTGCATTGCCAAGGCCTTCTGGGGCCAGGGGCTGACCACCGAGGCGCTGCGGGCAGTGCTGGGGTTTCTGTTCCGGGAGGTAGGCGTGCACCGCGTGGAAGCTCTCCACGACCTGGAGAACACCGCGTCCGGTCGCGTCATGCAGAAGGCCGGCATGACCTTTGAAGGCATCTTGCGCCAGAGCCACCGCGACCGGGACGGTAACTTCCGCGACATGCGCCTATGGGCCATACTGGCGTCGGAGTTCCAGGTGTAATGCAGCGGCTGTAAACTCGGCAAAAAAGGTTAAGAAAGATCTCCTACCGCGCGGTATCATGGTTGTGCAGCTGCAACCCAGCCCACGGAACGGAGGAAGACAATGACGCACTTCGGCCGCATTTAGGAAGCTCTTCGGTATATCGACGAGCATCTGGACGAACCCATAAGCCTGGAAGGACTGGCAGACCGGTTTCACTTCTCTCCCTATTACTTCCATCGCATCTTCTCTGCCATCGTGGGCAAGACCATAGCCGCCCATGTGCGCGACCGGCGGCTGGAGCAGGCCTGCGCGCAGCTTGCTTCCACCGAGGTGTCCGTACTGGGGGTTGGCCTTGGTTGCGGGTTTGATTCGGCACAGTCGTTCTCCCGGGCGTTCCGCCGGGCCTACGGCCTATCGCCCAGCCAATACCGCAAACAGGGCCTCTCCCCCGCCACATGCAGCGTGGAGGAAATGATCCGCAAATTTACAAACAGATTGAAGGGAGGCATCTTTGTGCATCCGCGCATCCTATCGGCGCCCGCCCTGCTGATCGCCGGCGTGTCCGGCGACGGCTGCAAAACCGGCGAGGTGTGGCAGCAATACATTCAGTTGGAGAAAGAAATCGGTCTGAGCAACAAAAAATCGGACAATGGCTACGAGATACGCCTGTACGACGGAGAGAGCAGCGACGTCCATGTAGGGGCCGCTGTGTCCGATGACAACGTGGGCCCTGCCTTCTCACTGGTCCGGCTGCCCGCGTCCCGCTATGCGTGCTTTGATGTCTATGTGGCGCAAGGCTACGACAGCGAGAACAGCGCCATGGACCAGTGGCTGCAGACCAATGAGGACGGCTATACCCAACGCTTGCTGGATGGCAAGTCTTACGTGGTGGAGTACTACGACGAGCGCTTCCACGGCGATTCTTCAGATTCCATCGTGGAAATCTGGGTGCCCATCGAAAAGCGGCAGCAGCTTGCGACGCCCTGAACCGACTATCAACGACAACAAGCAAGGGAGACGCTGCGAAACCGGCGCCTCCCTTCGTTTTCATCTATCAGGGCGTTACAGCTTTGGTATTGTCTCCAGACCGTCCTTCAGCGTCTTCTCAGTAAGCGGCACGTCCTGCAGGCGGCCGGAATTGTACATGTCATAGGCCGCCAGGTCGAAGTATCCGTGGCCGCTCAGGTTGAAGAGAATGACCTTTTCCTCACCGCTCTGTTTGCACTTGAGCGCCTCGTCGATGGCCACGCGGATGGCATGGCTGCTCTCTGGGGCCGGCAGTATGGCCTCATGATGGGCGAAGAACTCCGCCGCCTGGAAAACGGGGTTCTGGTCCACAGCCACAGCCTCGATAAAGCCCTCATGATAGAGCTGGCTCACCAGCGCCGAATCGCCGTGGTAGCGCAGGCCGCCGGCGTGGATGCTCTCGGGCACGAAACCGTTGCCCAGCGTGTATTGCAGCATCATGGGCGTCATATAGCTGGCGTCACCGAAGTCATAGGCATAGACACCTCGGGTCAGTGTGGGGCACGCGGTGGGTTCCACGGCGACAAAGCGCGTGGATGTCTTGCCAGTCAGCTTGTCCCGCAGGAAGGGGAAGCACAAGCCGGCGAAGTTGCTGCCGCCGCCGCAGCAGGCGATTACGACGTCCGGATACTCGCCGGCTTTTTCCATCTGTAGCATGGCTTCCTGGCCGATGATCGTCTGATGCAGGCATACGTGGTTGAGCACGCTGCCCAGCGCGTAGTTGGTGTCGGCGTTCTTGGCGGCAACCTCCACCGCCTCAGAGATCGCGATGCCCAGGCTGCCGGGGCAATCGGGATCGTCTGCCAATATGGCGCGGCCGGCGTCGGTCAAGGCGCTGGGGCTTTCATGCACCTTGGCTCCATAGGTCTCCATGATCAGCTTGCGGTAGGGCTTCTGCTGAGCCGAGCACTTGACCATAAACACTTCGCATTCCACGCCCAGCATCTTGCAGGCGATGGAGAGCGCCGTGCCCCACTGGCCCGCGCCGGTCTCGGTGGACAGCTTTTTTACACCGGCCTGCTTGTTGTAATACACCTGAGCCAACGCAGTATTGAGCTTGTGGCTGCCGCTGGGCGCCACGCCCTCATACTTATAGTAAATGTGCGCGGGAGTGCCCAGCGCGCGCTCCAGCCGGTAGGCGCGGATGAGCGGCGTAGCGCGGTAGGTCTTATAAGCCTCCAGCACCTCGTCGGGAATCTCGATGTAGCGCTCGGCGGAGGCTTCCTGCTGTATAAGGCCGATGGGGAACAGCGAAGATAAATCGGAAGGGCCCAACGGCTGGTGGGTTCCGGGATGCAGCGGGGGCTGCGGCCTATTGGGCAAATCGGCAACGATGTTGTAATAAGAACGGGGAAGCTCGTCTTCGGACAAATAGATGCAATTGGGCACATGCTTGCTCATGGCTCATCTCTCCTCATCTCTGCTCTTTTGCCCCGGCAAGCGCCGCCTTATGCAACGCTTCGCCGATGCGGGCAACTGATTGGAATTATACAGCGCGATGACGATGGGCGCAAGTGCAGTATGACGAATCACGACGGAAACAGCCAGACGATTTTGGTCGAATGGGCATGCGACTGTCTAATCCAGTAGTTGACTTTGTTCAGTCATATCGTTGTTTTGACAACAAGGTATCCCTTGTCAGCGTGGAGAGTTATAAAATCCGCACTTGGTATGAGAACAGATTCTCCCTGGATATAGCAAAACACCCCGCATTGCTGCAGGGTGTTTCATTTGGAGTTCGGCGGCGACTTATCTTCCCGGGCCGTTGCCAGCCAAGTATTGTCAGCGTGCAGAGGCTTAACTTCTGTGTTCGGAATGGGA
>JAEYPH010000051.1 GCA_023410875.1 Bacillota bacterium
CCATTTCCATATGGTATTTTAATTGGAAGTATCATGGTTACTACACAAGTCATAGCAGCCAGAAGAGCAGCTGTTACTAATTTTAGAATCTTATCATTTCTTCTCATCAATATGTCCCCCTAAAGAGATCTTTTTTATGTTTTGAGAAATCATAGCACAAATCAAAAAGTAATACAAGTCATCTTTCACCAACTTTCTATAAAATATATATGATATATATGCCAACTAGTCTTTTATTAGTCGTTGACATAATGTATCTGTTTATAATATAATTAAATGCAAATGAATTGCAATAGTGAATTACAATAATATACTTCCGAAATGTTTACAACAATACATTGTGAAATATTTACAAGTAATGCTTTAAGAAAGGATATACCCATGAAAAAGAAATTATTTCTTCTTATTTCTGCGATGGTACTAATCGCATTCGCAGGAGGTTTGATTATAAATATAATTAAGGATAATACAATGAAAGACTCTAACGTAGGGGAAAGAAAAATTAATATAGTGACGACCTTTTATCCGATATATCTAATTGGATTGAATGTAGCCGATCAAATTGATTTCCTGGAGGTAAAAAGCTTAACCCAGCTCAATACAGGATGCCTCCATGACTATCAGCTTACGACAGAGGATATGAAACTAATCAGTAATGCTGATATGCTAATCATAAATGGCGGATGTATGGAAAGCTTTATACAGGATATCCGTACAAATTATCCGAAACTCACAATTATTGACACCACACAGGGCATCGCGATGCTAGATAATGAAGCTGAGCATAATCATAACGAGTTTGATGTGGATCATAATTCATATGAAGTTGATAATAGTGTAGATCATGATACTATTAATGAAGATAATGATAAAGATGTTAATAAAGATATTAATAAAGAAACTAATAAATCTAAGCATGATGATGGAGAAGAGAATAATCACGTTCATAGCATCGATCATGATCATGGGGAATACAATGCACATGTATGGCTAGATCCAGAATTGTATATAAAACAAATTGAAACTGTTCGAGATGGTATAATTCAATATGTTAACGATAATGAGTTAGAGCAAGGTGATAATCATACAGCTTTCATTCGTCAGGTTGAAGAGAACGCCGGCAATTATATCGACTCTGTTGAAGGTTTGAATCATGAAATGAAGCAATTCCAGAAGTCTGAACAATTAGGGAAAACGAAGCTGAGTAAGCTTCCAAAGGCAGTAGTTTTTCACGATTCCTTTGCTTACCTGGCAAATAAAGTTGGGATTGAGATTGCTCATACAATACCATTGGATTCTGACACAGCGCTCAGTGCGGGGGATATAGCATCCATTATTGATGAGGTTAGACAGGAAAATATAAAATATCTTTTTACAGAACAACAGTATAGTGATTCCATAGCAAAACAGATTGCAGAAGAGACAAGTGCAAAGGTATATATCATTGATTCTGTTGTTACCGGAACTGCAGATAAGGATTCCTACCTTAAAGCAATGCGAGCTAATATAAAGGTAATAGAAAAGGCAATTAATGAAGCAGCAAAATAAATGCAGGGTACTTTCATAACTATAATATTATTGAAGTTAATTAAGTTCTTAGATGTATTGGAGAAGAGAGCAGAAGGCTGTGTGAATCTACAAGTATAAATACGTGTTCCAAACTGTTAGTAGAACCTATACTTGGGAATGTAGATAATAAAAGTATATTAAAGCAGAGAAGAGAAAGATAGTGTCAAGAAATTTGTGTAAATAGTTTATGAGTACTTCAAGGAGAACATTTCCTGAAGATCATCATAAGCAATAGCAAATCCCCTTAGCTTTTTGGTTGACCATGTTTCATTGTACTGAATAACTTTATAGTATACCAATTTACTGCACGCATCTTCAGTAGGAAGACTGTCCTTTGTCTTCGTAAGACGGCGTACTTCCTTGTTAAAACGCTCTATCCAATTTGTTGTATAGATGCATTTACGTATTGATTCCGGAAACTGATAATAGGCGAATAACTGGTCATCATAGCACCAGGAATCGACTACCTTACGATAGGATTTTCCCCATTTCTGGTTGAGCTCATCTAAGGCATTTTGGGCAAGATTCCTGTTAGGTGATTCATATACTGATTTCAAATCTGTGGTAAATGCACTGATGTCCTTCTTTCGGATATTCCTTATGGAGGAACGGATTTTATGGACGATACAGCGTTGAATCTCGGCTTTAGGGTATACCCGGTGGACTGCCTCATCCAAGCCAGTCAGACCATCCATAACGAAAAGAAGAACCTGCTCAACACCACGGTTTTTGATTGTATGGAGATTTTCCTCCCAGACATAGGCACTTTCATTCGTGCCAATAAAGAAATCAATCACTTCGCGGTATCCATCTTCATCAATACCTAAAATGATCCTGTAGAGGAGGAATTCCGCTTAAGTCCGGTAAAGCAAGAATTCAGTTTAAGTCTGCTAAGGGAAGAATCCGTTTAAGTCCGGTAGAGGAGGAATCCAGTTTAAGTCCAGTAAAGGAAGAATTCAGTTTAAGTCTGCTA
>JAEYPH010000058.1 GCA_023410875.1 Bacillota bacterium
TGTTACTCACCCGTCCGCCACTAAGGTGTATTGCTACACCCCCGTTCGACTTGCATGGGTCAGGCACGCCGCCAGCGTTCGTCCTGAGCCAGGATCAAACTCTCATGTTCAAATCCAAGCTCCATCCTCTCTGTTTCCAGAGAGTACGTCTCTTTTTTCCAATTAACTCAAAAGAATCGTCTGTCCTTACTTCACTTTCAGTTGTGCACTATTCGGTTTTCAAGAATCGCTTGCCTTTTCGTGAGTCGCCTCACGAGAGCGGCTTAAGTATATTATCAAATCGAGCGGCTGATGTCAACACTTTGTTTTCGCTTTTCACCATTTTATGCAAGCCTTTCCTTTGTGGGGATTGCCTGCCGCGCGTCTCGATCGATGCTCGACATACTTTACACGATATGCGGCGTTCTGACAAGTGGGAATGTGAGAGTATTCTGATAAGAATAGGAAACCGATTCCGCCTGCGGCGGTGTTGCACCTTGGCTTGATTGATTTGTCTCTTAGCCGTGATGCCCGTTACAGATGCATGCTCACAGCAAGTATAGTATAAAACACAACAGGACCACAAAAGGAGGCACATCCCATGAACAATCTGTTTTTTGTCAATCTGCCGGTCAGGAACCTGAAAAACACGATGGCATTCTTCTCCGAGCTGGGCTTTACATATGATAAGCGCTTCACCGATGAGGATCACGGCGCGGCCATGGTGATAAACGACAACACGACCATCATGCTGCTACAGGGTCCTTTCTTCCGAAGCTTCATCAGCAAAGAGATTGCCGACACCGGCACCCATGCCGAGGTTATACTGTCGTTATCCGCCGACTCCCGTGAGGAAGTGGACGCCTTTGTCGAAAAAGCCTTTTCGCTAGGGGCCAAACCTTCACAGCCGCCACTGGAAATGCCGGGCATGTATACCCGCAGCTTTCAGGATTTGGACGGTCACCTGTGGGAAATAGGCCACATGGTCCTCTCGGAGATGGAACTACCCGGCTAAGCATTAAGGAGGCATTCCCAATGAACAATCTGTTTTTTGCCAATCTGCCTGTCAAGAACCTGAAAGATACGATGGCATTCTTCTCCGCGCTTGGCTTTACATATGACGAGCGCTTCTCTTATGAGGACCACGCAGCGGCCATGGTAATTAACAACAATACGACCGTCATGCTGCTGCCGATCCCTGACTTTCTAACCTTCATCAACAAAGAGATTGCCGACACCAGCGCCTATGCTGAGGTTATACTATCATTGATGGTCGACACCCGGGAGGAAGTGGACGCCTTTGTCGAAAAAGCCTTTTCGCTAGGGGCTAAACCTTCAAAGCCGCCTCTGGAAATGACGGGCATGTATACCCGCACCTTCCAGGATCCGGACGGTCATCTATGGGAAATTGGCTACATGGATCTCTCGGCGATGGGACTTTTCGGCAACTGATCTCTCCCGAGGCGTCGGCCATTTGCCAACGCGCTCAGCTTGTACAAAAGCCTGTAGGCAAGGAATAGCATAAAGCCGACCGACGGTTCATCCGGCGGGAGGAAACAGAAAAATAGAAAATGCCGTTTAAAATCCCGCCCACAGGCGAGACTCGTCTCTTGAGAACACAGTGCGAGTCTGAAAGCAAAGATATCGCCCGACGACGGTTATCGTCGGGCGATAAAATGACAGCAAGAACAAATCCTCCAGATCGCCAAGGCGCCACAGCGCTGCAGGCGACCATTTGCCAACGCGCTGTTCTTTGTGTTATTCTCATCATTCGCTAAGATAATGTCTGGAATCGCATGATCAAAAAGGTATAATAGAATACGCCTGACTGAGTTCAGTGGGCCAACACCCGGAGGATGAAGGATGAGAATCACCAAGGATAAGGAAACCCGCCGCGCGGAGTTCGTAGAGGCGTCGCTGGCGCTGTTTATGGAAAAAGGCTATGCCGCCACGATGATCAGCGACATCGTTCGCCGCGTGAACGTGGCCCAGGGCACGTTTTACTATTACTTCCCGACCAAGGAGGACGCGCTGGACGCCGTGCTGGAGCGCATCCTGCAGGAGGCGGTGGACCGCGCCCGGCGGCTGGTGGGCGATGGAGAGCAAACGGCGGTACAGCGGTTGGAAGCGCTGTTCCGCATGCTGTTCTCGCCCCGGGGCAGCATGGAGGCCAACTCCCCCTACAGCGCTTTCTTGAGCGACCCGGCCGTGCACGCCAAGCTGGAACAGGTGCGCCTGCGCCTGCTGGGCCCCGTGCTGCGGGAGCTGCTGGATGCCGGCGTGACCAGCGGGCAATTCAAGGCCCTGCGGTTCCCACCGGAGCTCTCGGAAATCGCTCTGCTGGGCGTTACAGGCTTCATGGCCGGGCGGCGGCAGTGGATGCGTGAGAGCCCCATGGCAGCCGACGCCACGCTGGAGGCGCTGGCCGAATTCATGGAACGGCTGCTGGGCCTGGCCGAAGGCAGCTTGGACTTCAAAGACAAGGTCATCCGCAGGCATCTATAATCGGTTATTGACCGCTCGAGGGAGTGTACCGCACGGGGAACACATATTGACGGCTTTCATAGGCGCTGTAATCCACACCGGGATACGGTTGCGCGGCAGTCCACGTGACCACCAGGTTCACAAGGAACACGCCTTCTTCCTTTGGCAAAAGTGCTACGCCGTCCACGCCCTTCAGATCGGGATCGTCACTGACCCTTTGAAATGTCTCGCAATCGTATAACATAAAAGAAAACTCAGCCAGCGGAGCGCCGTCTGCCAACACATGCAGCTCCCCGTTATGGAGCAGAGGTTCCTGCTTTTCGGCTATGGTTTTGGCTTTCTTTAGCTCCGTGTCGTATAGCATAGCGCCATCGCCAGGCAACCAACCTTCGCAATCGGCGCATACCCCTATGCCATCGGAAGACAGAACCATCTCATGAATGGTTTGGCTCGCCGGCCCAACGGTGACGCCCAACGCTTCCACCGTGACATCTTGCGGATGGGGATGAAAGATCGCATCACTGATGGAAGGTGGTGTATTAAGAACAGCTGCCATGGTCCCACCAGTTGGCGTGGCCGGCGTGGCGGCAGCGGTCTCATTCAGCTCTGCGGACGGAATGTCCGCAGAACAACCAGTGAACAAAATGCAAAGGATCATCAAGCAGACCGTGCAACCGCTTTTCATGGCTCTTCACGTCCTTTATGCCGATCACTTCTTCTTGTCCTTCTTCTTCTCCGGCGGCGAGGGCACGACGTTGAACGTCACCGTCTGGCCGTCGGATGTGGCGATGACGGTGCCCGCCTGGCCGGTGCGGTATACATCGGCGCCCACGTCCGCCAGCCGCTGCAACACCTTCTTGGCCGCGCCATCTTCCGCGGCGTCGCTGATGACGGCGGCTTTGGGTCTCACGGCGTTCAGAAAGGCCGTGGAGCTGGCGTCGTTCTGACCGTGGTGCCCGACTTTTAACACCGTAGAGGAAAGCTCATAGCCACGGGTCAGCATCTCCGTTTCCGACTGCTCCATGGCGTCGCCGGTGAACAGGAAAGACGTCTCGCCGAACACCATGCGCAGCACCACGGAGAAGTTGTCTGGGGTTTCATAATCATCCCGATTGGGCGCCAGCACCGTGACCTGAGCCTGCCCCAACTGGAAGGTGCTGCCGGGCTGGGGCTTGGTGATCTCCAGACCTTTGTCGTTCACGGCCTTTATGAGCCGCTGATAATCCTTGTCAGAATCGTCCATGATGGGCATCATGAAGGATGATGTTTTAAATAGCCGCAGAATCTGCTCCACGCCGCCCACATGGTCGGAATCCGAGTGGGTCACGACGGTCCAGTCCAGACCATGCACGCCGGCCTCGTTCAGATAGCGGGCGATGTCCAGGCCCTGGTCCTCTGTGCCGCCGTCGATGAGCATGGCGGCGTCGCCCTGCTGCACCAGTATGCTGTCTGCCTTGCCCACAGCAAAGAAGCGCACGATGAGCTTTTCCGGGTCTGCCGGAGGGCCGGTGATGCTGTCGCCGCCGGGAGGCACGGATTGGGCTGCGCTCTGCCCGCCGAGCGGCGGGCTGGCCGTGGGCTGCCCACCGGAGCGTGCGCAGGCGGTCAGCACCAAAAGAATGCCAAGAAGCAGAACCCCTGTTTTGATCTTGAACGTCATCGCTGCCTCCTTCGCTCTTTGGATGGGATTATTGTGACCAAGGTTCCCGGAAATGTCAAATCACATCATCACAAAAGGGATAGGAATGAACATCCCCCCGACCAGCGGCGGGAGGATGTTCATTTGCTTGTGCATCAGAACTACATACAGGGTGCTACCATTTTGTCATATTGGCTCTGTTCTTTTCGATCTGCGCGCGCACGGTGGCTTCGGCGGGGCCGCCGGTCAGGGACCGGCGGTTTACGCAGGCGTCCAGCGACAGCGCGGCGTAGAAGTCCTCACCGATCAGCGGCGAATAGCCTTGGAGTTCTTCCATGGTCAGGTCGGTCAGGCCTATGCCGCGTTTGAGACAGGTCAGCACCATGTGGCCGATGATCTCGTGGGCCTCGCGGAAGGGGATGCCCCGGCCCACCAGATAATCGGCGGCATCGGTGGCGTTGGTGAAGCCGCCGGCCGCCGAGCGGGCCATCACCGCGGGGTGGAACGTCGTCGTGCGCAGCATGGCCGTCAGGATATCCAGACAGGCCTCCAACGTGTCGCAGGCGTCAAAGAGCGCCTCCTTGTCCTCCTGCATGTCCTTGTTGTAGGCCAGCGGCAGGCCCTTCATCACCGTCAGCAGGCCCATGAGGCCTCCATAGACACGGCCGGTCTTGCCGCGCACCAGTTCGGCCACGTCGGGGTTCTTCTTCTGGGGCATGATGGAGCTGCCGGTGGAGAAGCCGTCGTCCAGCGTCAGGAAGCGGTATTCGTCGCTGGCCCACAGGATCACTTCCTCACACAGGCGGCTTAGGTGCATCATGGCCACCGACGCTGCGTACAGGTAGTCCAGAATAAAGTCGCGGTCGCTGACGGCGTCCATGGCGTTGGTCGTCACGGCCGAGAAGCCCAGCTCCGCCGCCACGGATTCCCGGTCCAGCGGATAGGTCGTGCCGGCCAGGGCGCCGGAACCCAGCGGCAGCGCGTCGGCGCGGCGGGCGCCGTCGGCGAAGCGGCTGGTGTCGCGGCGCAGCATCTCCCAATAGGCGCACAGGTGGAAGCCCAGCGTCACCGGCTGGGCCTTCTGCAGGTGTGTGAAGCCCGGCATGATCGTGCCGGCGTGATCCTGGGCGATGTCCAGCAGCACGGCGCCCAACACGCGCAGCTTCTCCACTGCTCGCGCCGAAGCGTCGCGCACGAACAGGCGGCTGTCCAGCGCCACCTGGTCGTTGCGGCTGCGCCCGGTGTGCAGGCGTTTGCCAGCCTCACCGATGCGCTCGGTCAGCAGCGCCTCCACGAACATGTGGATGTCCTCGCCTTCGGAGAAAGCCACCCGGCCTGCCTCCAGGTCTTCGGCGATGCCCTGCAGCCCGGCCACGATGGCCTGCACGTCTTCGCCGCTCAGGATGCCCTGGCGGCCCAGCATGCGGGCGTGGGCGATGGAGCCTGCGATGTCCTGGCGCCACAGCCGGCAGTCGAAGGGGAGCGACGAGTGGAAGCTGTCCACCGCGCCGTCGGTGCCGCCCTCAAAGCGGCCGCTCCACAGTTTCATTCAATCAGTCCTTTTTCTTAAGGCTTTCCAGCATCAGCGCGCGCACCGTCAGCGGCAGGCCGAACAGGTTGATGAAGCCCTCAGAGTCCTTCTGGTTGTACACGGCGTCCTCGCCGAAGGTCGCGAACTCCTCGTTGTACAGCGAATAGGGAGACTTGACGCCGGCGGGCGTGCAGTTGCCCTTGTAGAGCTTCAGGCGCGAGGCGCCGGTCACCATCTTCTGGGTGCTGTCCACAAAGGCGCTCAGGCTCTCACGCAGCGGCGTGAACCACTGGCCGTAATAGACGAGCTCGGCGAACTTGCTGGCCACCAGTTCCTTGTAGTGGGCGGTGTCGCGGTCCAGCGTGATGCTCTCCAGCTCCTTGTGGGCGGCGTAGAGGATGGCGCCGCCGGGATTCTCATAGACGCCGCGGCTCTTCATGCCCACCAGGCGGTTCTCCACCATGTCGGTTACGCCCACGCCGTGTTTGGCGCCGATCTCATTGAGGGCAGTCAGCAGCTCGATGGGGGCCAGCGCTTTGCCGTTCACGCTGACCGGGATGCCCTGCTCGAAGCCGACTTCCACATATTCCGGCGCGTCCGGCGCGTCCTCGGGGTTGGTGCAGATCATCAGCAGCGACTTCTTAGGCTCATTCCACGGGTCCTCCAGGTCCGCGCCCTCGTGGCTCAAATGCCACAGGTTGCGGTCCATGCTGTAGGGCCGGGCCTTGGTCACCGGCACGTCGATGCCGCGGGCTACGGCGTAATCGATCTCCTCCTCGCGGGACTTCAGGTCCCACAGCCGCCAGGGGGCGATGATCTTCAGATGGGGTGCCAGCGCCTTGACGGTCAGCTCAAAGCGCACCTGGTCGTTGCCCTTACCGGTGCACCCGTGGCAGATGGCCGAAGCACCCTCCTTCAGGGCGATCTCCACCAGGCGCTTGGCGATGATCGGCCGGGCAAAGCTGGTGCCCAGCAGATACTTGCCCTCATAAACCGCGCCAGCCTTCAGCGTTGGGAAGATGAAGTCGCGAACGAACTCATCCTTTAAATCCTCGATATAGATCTTGCTGGCGCCGGTCTTTATGGCCTTTTCGTTTAAGGGCTCCAGCTCTTCACCTTGGCCCACGTCGCCGGCCATGGCGATGACCTCGCAATCATAATGCTCCTTGAGCCAAGGAATGATGATGGACGTATCCAGCCCGCCGGAGTAGGCGAGCACTACCTTGAGTTTGCTCATTGGGGTCGCCTCCGCTTCGTTTTGCATAATTATACATCCAAAAGAATGATCTTGCAATGCCCTGCGGGCAAAACTGCCGGTCCAACCACCGATCTCCACAGATTCCTTCGTACATATAACCGTTTACTTTGTCCCGGTTTCGCGCTACTATGAATGCATTCATCATCGTATCTTCATGAAAGGGGACGAACTCTGCGTGCTGGATGTAAAGGAGCTGACAAGGACTCGGGCAAACATCAACCGCTTCATTCGCTTCGCGTGGAATATCTACAAGGACGACCCCAACTTCGTGCCCCCGTTGATCGCCGACATGCGCAAAAGCCTGATGGGCATCCACAACGCGCTGTTCGACAACGGCGAGCAGGCCTTCCTGATGGCCTATGACGACGGCCGGCCCGTGGCGCGGCTGCTGGTGGGCACCAACGAACAGCTCAACGCCGCCCGCGGCTTTCAGCAGGGCTACCTGAGCCTGTTCGAGTGCGTGAACGATCAGCAGACCGCCAACGCCATACTGGACCACGCCTGCGACTGGCTGCGGGCCCGCGGCATCCACAAGATCGTAGGGCCGGAGAACTACACCTACGACGACTTTGGTAAGGGCCTGCTATACCAGGGCTTCGATGGCCCGCCGGTGCTCTTCAACCCCTACAACCCCGAATACTACATCTCTCTGTTCGAGAATTACGGCTTCGTGAAGCAATATGACCATCTGGCTTTCTACATCAAGGTGGGGGATTTCGACCCCGGGCGCTACAGCGCTATCTCCGCCTGGGCTCAGAAGAAGTTCGGCTTCACCGTGGAGCGCCTGGACCTGGATCACCATTTCGAGCGGGAGGTGCAGGACATCACCTATGTGTTGTCCACCGCCATGCCCGACCTGCTGGACCAACTGGCCCCGCCCACCGTGGAGGATGTGCGCGCCGAGGGCAAGATGCTGCGGGACATGGCCGACCAGGAACTGATCTATCTGGCCCGCGTGGGCCAGCGCGCCATCGGCTTCCTGCTGGCCATGCCCGATTACAACCCCATCATCGCCCGCATGAATGGCCACATGCTCAGCCCCGCGCTGCTGCAATTCCTCAAGGAGCGCCGCCGCGCCCGCGGCAAAAAGGCCGGCGGCAAGGTGCTCGAGGGCCTGCGGGTGCTCGTGATGTTCGTAATCCCCGAATACCAGAACAAGGCCGTGACCGGCGCCATGCTGCTGCAGCTGTACCTCGCCGCCAAACACAAGGGCTATCGCTGGGGCGAAGTGTCCACGATCGACGAGCGCAACATACAGTCGCTGAACTCCGTGGAGAAATCCGGCGCGCGGCTGTACCGCACCTATCGTACTTACGAGAAGCAGTTCTAGAAATCGCCATCATTGTCTCTTACCACTCCGCATCAAGAGGGCGCTATTGAAACTCACCTGTGATAATGTGCAAGAACGGCGCTTCCGGGCAATCTGGAAGCGCCGTTCTTTTGGCAAAGGTCAAATCAGCCCAAAATGTTTTTCAACCTGCAGCAGCCTATTCTCAATGGTGCTTGTCTCGTCGCGCAAAAGATAGAAAACATCGCTTTGATAAAGCTCCTTCAAAAACATCTCGGTACCGTATCTCAGCATTTTGCTGACATTGCAAAGGGCTTTCTCTGGCTCAGGAAGCGCCATAATGCAGTCATAAAAGTCCTTATGATCCGGACGATGATAGTAGTCTTTGACAACCAGGTCAGGTTCGGCAACCAAAAAAACGATGCGCTCACGCTCCGTAATCGACAGGGCTGTTTGGACAGGCATATGCATGTCCGCCACAACCCTTTGATGTTCAGCCAGCTTGATCAGCTCTATCAGTGCCACGGGAAGTTGCTCTTCGGCAACGTCCTGAAGCCATTGATGATATTGCTGATGGGGTCGGTTGAAATAGACTTCCCAGCTTGAGAACTGGCTACATTGGGCGGGTTGGTTCTGCCTGTCGGCAATGAGTTTGCTGATTGCATAGGTCGCATTTTCTTCATACAACAAGAGGCCATGCTTTTGAGCCAATGCTTTTGACAGTGTCGTTTTCCCGCCACAGGCTGTTCCGCAGAGAAAGTACACGTTCCGAAGATAGTACCTCAGTATGTTGTTGGCTATTTTCATGATAGTCTCCTTATAACTACAATTTGTAGCTCAAAAAAAGGCTTATCCAATAAGCCAATGAGCCTTGAATCCAATTCGTTAGCGGATTCGATTGTTGTTATAAAGGCAGATGCACATATCGTCGCTCCTTAAGAGATGCACTTCATTATATCATCCAGTTTGATTGTCAGGCAACGAACGAAAAAGGGCGGCATAGAGGTCAGCGTGGGCCTGCCGGAGCGACCAGCGCCCACCTGCGAACCCCTGCCCTCCCGCCGGAATACTCTGTAACGGGCCACCTTATAGCGGCGACAATGCTGTCGCCGCAGAACATGTGCAGACAGCAGCAGCACGTCCAACCATTAACAAGTGAGTTATACAACGGTGGCCACTGAGGCGATGGAGGCTAAGCCATGAGAGCAAACGATCCCACTGTCAACTACCTGCCGGGATACAACCCCTGCCTGGACATGGGCGATATGCCCATGCCTGCGGCTCCCTACGCCATGGCCGAAGGCGGCGAGGAGGCCGCCGGCGAGCCCGCGCCGGCGCCCCAGCCCAGCCCATGCCCCAGCGGCGCGGTGCCCTACACGGTGGAAGAAGGCGATACCCTCTACAGCATCGGCCGTCTGTACGGCGCCACCGTGGCCGACATTCTGAACGCCAACCCCGGCCTGGGCGAGATGATCTACATAGGCCAGACATTGTGCATCCCGATCCCCAAACCCTGCCGCGGCCAGAAGATCACCGTGGCCCCCGGTGACACATTCTACAGCATTGCCCGCAAGCATGCCATCACCGTGACAGAGCTCATGAACGCCAACCCTGGTGTAACCCCCAACATGCTGGCCGCTGGCAGCATGCTGTGCGTGCCCCACCCGGTGACCCGCCCCTGCCCCGCCGGGGCAATGACCTACACCGTGATCCAGGGAGACACGCTGACCAGCATCGCCGAGCGCTTCTCCGTGAGCATCTACGGGCTGACCATCGCCAACCCCGGCGTGCCCATCGAGAACCTGACGCCGGGCATGCGCCTGTGCATCGCGCCGTTCTCCTGCCTGCCACCGTGCGTGGAGAGCGAGCGTTACACTCTTTCCGCCGGCGAGGACCTGAACCGCGTGGCCGAGCGCTTCCACCTGAGCACCGATGACCTGCTGCGGGCCAACCCCTTCGTGCCGCCGTGCTACTTTGCGCCGGGCAACACCGTGTGCATCCCCAACAAGCCGGTGGCAACGACCTCAAGACGACGCCGATAACGTGTGTCGCCTGCGGCGCGCTACGCCTTGGCGATTCAGAAGACTTGCATATATGCTAGGTTTCGGCCCGGCGATAACCGTCGCCGGGCCTGTGCTTGCCTGTTGGTACCCATGCAGATGAAAGAGAGAACGGGGATCGCTCCGGCGGACTCTTGTGACGTTTCTCTTTCAGATGCCGTTTCCTCCCGTCGGGTAAACCGCCGGTCGGTGCCAAGTCCACACCTCGTACTGTCATTCTGAGCGCAGCGAAGAATCCCCTTGAATTAGCCGTTCACATAGCTTATGCGTTTAGCAAGACCACCTGTCTTTCCGCAAATTATGCTTTGCATTCTGCAAAGCACACTTGACATTCCCTTTGCCCATGCTATACTGAAATCACAAAGGAGGTGGCCCTTTGGATGACAAAGCAAAACTGAAAAACCGCCTGAAAGTAGCCAGGGCCGAGCTGGACCTCTCCCAAGAGCAGCTGGCCAACATGGCCGGCGTATCCCGGCAGACCATCGGTTCCATCGAAAGCGGGCAGTACTGCCCCACGGCCAAGCTCGCGCTGATCCTATCCCGGTGCCTGCACAAGAGCTTTGAAGACCTATTCTATCTGGAGGAGGAAACCCATCATGGATAACAGCAACAACGAACCGGGCAAGCAGTCGCCGCTCTATGGCGTTGTGGATGAACGGACCAAGGCCATCGTATACCGGGGCGACGCATATGGCGGAAGGTTTACGCTCTTTGCGCTGCTCGGGGACATCTTCCTCCGTGGGCTGAACCTGGACATTCCTTTGATCCACTCCAATTGGGATTTGCTGCTGATCGTGATCCTCGGAAGCCTTGTTTCCATCGGCTATCAGGTCAAGAGCAAGGTCCTCGCCGGGCGCCCGCCTGCGCGGAGCTTTCTGTTCCTCATCGCCATCATGGGTTTGGGTGCTCTGGTCTCCATCCTCATCCACTTTCTGCTGCCATAACAATCCACACCGTCAAACGCCCGTGATCCGCACAGCGGATTCCGGGCGTTTTTCGTTGTTGATAGTTTGTGTGCCGTGTGGACAACCTAAAGCATCAAACAAGGAGTTGATGCAACGATGTCGACGGAACCCAACCCCACCGTACAGCCCGAGCAACCCGCGCAGCCAACGCCGCCGGACCCAACCACAAATTACGGCATGCCGACGCCGCTGCCGCCCATGGTGGAGAAAAGCCCCATCCATTGCATCACGATCGTCGGCCAGATCGAGGGGCACATCATACTGCCCGCCCACAACAAAACGACCAAATACGAGCACATCATACCGATGCTGGTGGCCATAGAGGAAAGCCCGGACATCAAGGGCTTCCTGGTACTGCTGAACACCGTAGGCGGCGATGTGGAGGCCGGCCTGGCCATCTCCGAGATGATCGCCGGCATGTCCAAACCCTCGGTTTCGGTGGTGCTGGGCGGCGGCCACAGCATCGGCGTGCCGCTGGCGGTCAGCACGACCTATTCCTTCATCGCGCCTTCGGCCACGATGACGATCCACCCGATCCGCCACACGGGCCTGGTTATCAGCGTGCCGCAGACCTTTGACTATCTGAACAAGATGCAAGATCGCGTGGTCAGTTTCATCTCCGTGCACAGCCGTGTCAGCCGCGAAAAATTCCTGGAAATGATGATGCGCACCGGCGAAATGGCAGGCGATGTGGGCACCATATTGATAGGCAACGAGGCTGTCGCCTGCGGGCTCATCGACGAGCTGGGCACGCTGGACAAGGCCATGAGCAAGCTTCGCAGCCTCATAGAGGAAAAGGATGTGAAACCTTCATGATCTACAGCATTCTGCCGGCCAACGTGATATTGGAGAACCCGGAGGAATTCAAGGCCCCGGAGATCCCCACGATGACATGGAAGGGCATGCAGGTCACCGTGGACAACGGCTGCATCCGCAATGTACTGAGCTCAAACCCATTCGACTACCTGAACATCGGTCCGTGCAGCAGAATTTAAAACTGTCTCACCGACCTTTGCCCAGTGTGCGGGTCATGATAAGATTGTGACCTTGTGCTAAAACAGCAAGAGCGTGGCAACCCACCGATTGCCGACGGCGGATTCATTCCGCCGAGGAAACATGCACCCGAGCAGACGTCTCGCAAAGGCCCCCCGCCACAACGGCCTACGTTTCTCCCTGAGCTCGCAAGAATAATAGACAATGTGCAGGCCCGGCGACGGTTATCGCCGGGCCGAATGCTGACCCTGGGATGAACTGACCAAATCGCCGGCGATGCAACAGCATTGCCGGCGAAAGCGAAGTGCGCCTTAGCGCACAGCTCTTCCCCCACACACCGGGATCAATGCGCCGGTCACATAGCTGGCCAAGTCCGAAGCCAGGAAGGCCACGACGTTGGCAATCTCTTGATCGGTGCCCCGGCGGCCCATGGGCACGCTTTGCAGATAGCCCGTGCTATCCACCATGCCTTCGGTGCGTTCGCGGTCGCTGATGGTCCAGCCCGGGGCCACCTGGTTCACGGTTACGCCGAAGGCGCCCACCTCCCGCGCCAGTATCTTAAGCAGGCCGTCCATGCCGCTCTTGCCGGCCACATAGGCAGCCTGGCCGGCCAGATGCAGCAGCGTGCACTCGGTGTTGATGCCGATGAAGCGGCCGTACCCCTGCTCCTTCATGTGCGGCACAAAGGCCTTGGCCATCAGCACGTTCTGCATCACGCAGGAGCGGAACTGGCTCTCGAAGTCTGCGTTGTCCTGCTCCAGCACCGTGGTCCAGCGGTATTGGCTCACGGCGTTGTCCACGACGATGTCCGGCCAGCCCAAGCCCTCTGCCGCGGCGTCGCGCAGCGCGTGCACCTGCGCCTCGTCGGTGATATCGGCGGATACGGCAATGGCTTTGCGGCCCATGGCCTGTATCTCCTGCACCAGCTGCTGGGCCACGGCGGCGCTACTGTGGTAGTGTACGGCCACATCAGCCCCGCAGGCCGCCAGCGTGCGGGCCATGACCCGCCCCAGCTGACCGGCAGCGCCGGTCACGACGGCAACCTTGCCGCTCAAATCGATCTGCATTTGTCTGTCCTCCTGATTGGGTTGGCACCATCCTATCAGGTATCGGCGGTGTACACAACAATGTCATGCCGGCGGCGCCACCGCGCCGCCCAGAAGCGGTTGCCGATGGCGTTGTCGGTGTACACGAACACATGGCAGCGGTCCACACCCTGGGCCTGCAGCGCCGCACGGCAGGCGTCCACCAGCGCCGCGCCGATGCCCCGCCCCCGGTGCCCGGGCAGCACCGCCACGTGGTACAGGTAACCCCGGCGGCCATCATGACCGCACAGCGCCGTGCCGATCAGAGCGCCATCCTGTTCCCAGAGCATGCTGCAGCCGGGGTTGCGCACCAGGAATCCGGCAATGGGCTCCGGCTCGTCTGCGGCGGTGATACCCAGCCCCGGCGTAGCCTTCCATAGCGCCAACGCAGCGTCATAATCGGCAAAGGTGAACTCTCGGATCATGGTTCCCTCCAAATCGAGTACGCATTATTATTCTATTCTATTTATTTTTATGCATTCGTCAAGTAAAAAAGAGCCGCTCCACATGGGAGCGGCCCGGAGAAACCGTATTCTTACTTGTCCTTCTCGCAGTCGCAATTCTCGCCGTGTTCGTGGTCATGCCCGCAATCGCACTCGCCGTCGCAATCGCACTCATCGTCGCAATCGCACTCGTCGCCGCACTCGTCACAGCCGCAACCGCAGCCGCACCCGTCGTCGCAGTCACAATCGCCGATGATGTCATCCATGAGCGTCTCGATGGCGTCGTCATCGTTGGCGGGAGCCTCAATGCCATCCACCAGCGCCCAGCACTCCATGTGCTCCAGCTCTTCGCCGGGCTCCACCTTGACCAGCGGAGAGAGGGTCTCCATCTCCAACATGAAGTCGGTCGTATAGGTCTCGTAGGACATGCCGCCGTCGGGATACTTCTCCTCGTCCTCGTGGATGTGCTGCTTGACGAACACCTGGTCGAAGTTGAAATAGGCCGCCCAACCATACTCGTTGGTGATGCCCAGCTTGAACGGCGGCTTGGTGGCCGGGTCCTGCTGCAGCGTGATGTAGCGGCTGCCCCACCAGATGCGGTCGTCATTCATCTTGCTGTAAGGCCACAGGGCGATGGTGCGGTTGGCCAGCAGCCCGGTGTCGGTTTCGGACATCGGTATTACTTCCTTGCCGCCGGGGGCCATCACCGACAGCGCCCACACGGCGAATTCCGCCGGCCACGCGCCTACATTGCGGATGCGGTGCAGCACGGTCACAGCGGAGCTCTCGGTGTCCATGGAGATCTCCATCTCCTTCTGGGTCATGGCGAAGGGTTCGGGCTCCTGAACGACGATGATGCCGTCCTCGGTGGCTTCCCACTTCACGGGCTTGTTGTCGTTTTCATAGGTACGAGGCATGTTCTCGGGGCTGTGCCACAGGCGGTGGCCGCCCAGAATCTTCCAGCCGGTTGCTTCATTGACCTGATCGGGCGCCTCGGCGAACATGTTCTCCCGGCCGGTGAAGCCGTAGCGGATGATGCGCGGGCCGACGTCCACGGTGACGACGAGGTCCACGATGCCGTTGGACACCTCGATGCAGCGGCCAAACGCGCCATATGTGATTTCCTTGATCGAAATAGCCATTGGGATTCCTCCAAACATTTGGTATGGTAAAATTCTAACAGCAAAGCCAGGGTATAGCAAGGGTCATAACCGCCGGCGGGATATCCATTACGATATCTTTACATTCATAGGCATCTTGTGAAAACAAACCGCGCATACTACAATGGCTTGGGAGGTGCGAACCATGGAAAACGAACGCGACGACATCGTCAGTTTTGAGATCGACGACGGCAAGACGCTGGAATTCACGCTGCTGCACACCTTTTACCACGATGGCGGCCAGTATGCGGTACTCAAACCCGCCGACGGCGGCGACGCCGCTCTGATCGCCGAGATGGTGGACGCCGACGGGCCGGAGGAGGCCTTTCTGCCGCTGACGCTGGACCGCCAGCAGGCGCTGCTGGATTATCTGAATCGTGGTGGATCTGAGGACTGAATCCATGGCTTCCCCTGGAGGGGAAGGCTAAGGTAGAAAAAGCCCGCGCGATTGCGCGGGCTTGACTTGTATTTTCCTCAGTTGTTCTTGAGCACCTTTCCCAGGAACGTCTGCAGCCGGGGGCTCTTGGGGTTGGCGAAGAGCTGCTGCGGCGGCCCCTGCTCCACGATGCGGCCCTCGTCCATAAACAGCACCCGGGTGCCGACCTCCCGGGCGAAGCCCATCTCGTGGGTCACGACAACCATCGTCATGCCCTGTTGAGCCAGGTCCTTCATGACGTCCAGCACCTCGCCGACCATCTCCGGGTCCAGCGCGCTGGTGGGCTCATCGAAGAGCATCACGTCGGGCTCCATGGCCAGCGCCCGCACGATGGCGATGCGCTGCTTCTGCCCGCCGGAAAGCTGCGGCGGGTAGGCCTCAGCCTTCTCCGGCAAGCCTACGCGGCGCAGCAGCGCCATGGCCCGCTCGTCGGCCTCGGTCTGGGTGCACAGCTTAAGCTGCACCGGCGCCAGCGTGATGTTCTGGCGCACCGTCAGGTGCGGGAACAGGTTGAACTGCTGGAACACCATGCCCATCTTGCGGCGCAAACGGTCCACATCGGCGCCCGGCGCGGTGATGTCGTTGCCCTCGAAGATCACCTGGCCGGAGGTTGGCGTCTCCAGCAGGTTCAGGCAGCGCAGAAAAGTGCTCTTGCCCGAGCCCGAGGGGCCAATGACCACGACCTTCTCTCCCTGGTCGATGTGCTCGCTGATGTCGTCCAGCACGCGGACAGGGCCAAACTCCTTGACCAGATTCTTAACGGTGATCACTCTTGCGCAGCCTCCCCTCCAGCTTGCCCAGTGCCCAGGTCATAAGCATCACGATAACCAGATAGATCGCTGCAACCAGCAGCAGAGGCACCATGGCCTCATAGGTCTGGCTCTTGATGATGTCGCCGGCCTTGGCCAGGTCCATCGTGCCGATGAAGCCCGCCACCGACGTTTCCTTGAGCAGCGTGATGAGCTCATTGCCCAGCGCCGGCAGAATGTTCTTGAAGGCCTGGGGCAGGATGATGTGGCGCATGGACGCGTTGTACGAAAGGCCCAACGAGCGCCCGGCCTCCATCTGCCCGCGGTCCACGGCCAATATGCCGGCGCGGATGATCTCGGCCACATAGGCGCCGGAGTTGATGCCGAAGGCGATGATGGACACCAGCACCTTGTCGATGTTGACCGAGGAGAAGATGACGAAGTAGATGATCATCAGCTGCACCGTGGCCGGCGTGCCGCGGATGACGGTCAGATAGCCATCGGCCAGCAGCCGCAGGAACCGCAGCGGCAGCGACCTGCCCGGCGCCACCTTGACCGCCGCAATCAGCAGACCGATCAGGATGCCCAGCGCAACAGCGCCCAGCGTCATGAGCAGCGTGTTTTCCAGGCCGCGGATGATGTAGAGGTATCGTTCCTTCTCCAGCAGCGTCAGGGAGATTTTAGACCAGAAGTCGTTAAACATGGGTGTTCCTTACTGCGTCATAATCAAATCATAAGCGCGCCCGCAGCACCAACGTGCCGCGGGCGCGGGGTTACAGGAGCTGTTACTTCGCCGCGGGGATGTACTTGTCCACGATCTTCTGGAAGGAGCCGTCGGCCTGCATGTCCTTGAGCACGCTGTTGACGAAGGCGATGAGCTCGGCATTGCCCTTCTTGGTGGCGATGGCCAGCTTGTCGGAGCTCAGCGGCTCGTCCACGAGCTTGACTTTGTCGGCATTCTTATCCACCAGCGCCTGGGCGGGGGCGGAGTCGGTCATCACAGCGTCCACCTTGCCGTTGATGAGCTCCATCAGCGCATCGGAATCCTTGTTCATGCGGCTGACCTCGGCGCCTTCCACGAAGGAAGCCACGGTCGTGTCGGCCAGCGTGCCCAGCTGCACGCCGATCTTCTTGCCTACGAGGTCATCCAGCGTGGCGATGGCGCTGTCCTTGGCCACGATCATCTTGATAGAGGTCTCCATGTAAGGATCAGAGAAGTCCATAACCTTGGTGCGATCCTCGGTGATGCTCAGCGAAGACATGCCCAGGTCGCACTTGCCCGAGGGAATGGCGGCCAGCACCGCGTCGAAGCTCATGTTGTCCAGCTTGAGCTTGACGCCCAACTTGTCGGCGATGATCTGGGCCACTTCCATATCGATGCCCACGAACTTTTCGCCTTCCAGCATCTCGAAGGGAGGGTATTCGGCGTTGGTCGCCACGACCAGCTCGCCCTTGGCCTTGATGGAATCCAGCGTGACGCCGCCGGCGGCGGGCGCCTCAGAAGCAGCGGCGGACGCCTCGGGGGAAGCGGCGGGCAGAATGGCGGCGTCCGAGGGCGCCGCGGAAGGAGCGGGAGCCTGGCAGGCAGCCAGCGCCACCGTGGCTATGATCGCTGTCACCAGCGCGATCCACTTTTTCATTTTTGGGTTCCTCCTATGCTTTTTTATGATTCATAATTATACATTCCGATTTATAGAAATGCAATACAAAGAACAGATAAAAAATTGGCAACCGCTGGCAGCGCCAACGCTTTGCCGCTTCGGCTTGCTCTGCGCCACATACAATGGATATTGACAATCGCATCAAGCAGTTGTAATCTGTTTTTACTAACAAAAATGGTGATCATCATGAAATCATACAAACTTTTATGGAACGCCGTTCCTCAGGACATTGCCCGTGGTTTTGCGCCGACGGAGTCGGGCTGGCGCTGCATGCTGTGCGGCAAGACCTTCGAGCTCGGCGTCATCTATGCGCTGGAAGGCTTGCTCTATGAAGCGCAACGGGCCGCGGCGGAGCATGTGCGCTCTGCCCACGGCTCGGTTTTCTTGGAACTGCTGCTGTTCGAGAAGAAGCTCACGGGCCTGACACCCCATCAGGCGCAAGTGCTGCGGCTGATGCACGAGGGAAAAAACGACCGCGAGATTGCCGCGCACACCGGCTCCGCCAGCACCGCTGCCATCCGGAATCTTCGATTCTCTTTAAGGGAACGGGAGCGCCAAGCAAAAGCTTTTCTGGCACTGATGGAGGCCTTCCGGCTGGAACGGGGCAGCCTGGAGCGCGGCCGCGATGAAGATTTGATGAACGTAAACGAGGAGGCGCCCATGTTGGACGAACGATTTGCCATCACCGAGGAAGAGCGGGCCGCGGTCTTCAAGGCCTACTTTGCCCATGGCCGCGTCAACGCCAGCCTGCCGGCCCGGGAGAAGAAGAAGATCATCGTGCTGTATGAGTTGATCAAGCGGTTTGAGGCCGGTCAGAAGTACAGCGAAAAAGAGGTCAACGCCCTCATCGGTACGACCTTTGAGGACTTCGCGACGTTGCGGCGCTATTTGGTGGACTATGGTCTGCTGGAGCGCACCGACGATTGCCTGCAGTATTGGGTCAAGGAATAGCGGTTCGGCATCATTCGCCCAGCACGCTCCGGGCCAAAGCCTCCAGCGCCTGTCGGCGTTCCTGCGGGTCATGGAAGTCCTGACGGGAGAAGGATCGAAACAACGGCCCCAACAGAATGACACCAAACATGGCCGCGATTGCCTGCACAATCGCGCTGCGCAGCGCGCCTTCACCCAGCGTTACACCCCTGCCGCGCAGGTCTTCATGGATATGTTCCAGAAAAGCGGTAAAGTGGCTATCCAGCTTCGCGCTGCACCGGCCCAAAATCAGCGGCTCATAAAAATGAGCACGGGTGAGCTCGGGATAGTCCAATGCGCCTTTGGTTATGTGATCCAGGATGTCCGCCAGCCGCTGCTGCGCCGGCACGCCCTCCCCGGGGCCAAAGTGCGACCAGTCGAAGGCATTGTTTAGCGTGACTTCCATGACGCGCTCGATCAGTTGCTCCTTGGAGCGAAAATAGTAGTTGATCGCGGAGATGTTGACCCCGGCCTCCTCGGCAATGGCGCGCACCGTCGTGGCCTGCAAGCCCCGGCGCTCGATGCAGGCGATGGCTGAGTCGATGATTTTGCCTTCCATATTCCCAGCATTCATAAAGTATTCCGCTCCCCCTCATCCCAGCTGTCCGGCTGCACGGCGCACAGGCGCTCCGAAGCCTCCCACAGCAGGGTGGCCGGGTCCACCCGCAGCGCGTAGGCGCTGGGCTTCACCGGCTTCTTATCATACCAATAAAGCGCGCCGCTGCGCAACGGCTGCTCGTCGGCGGCCAGCCACGCGATGGCCTCGCCGGGTATGGATGGGTCCACCCCGCTGCCCATGCGCAGCCGCCACACCAGGCGTTCCAGGCCGGCGGTGCCCTTGAGGCCGATGTCGGTGCGCACGAGACCTGGGTCCGCCGCGAAGGCGCGCACCGCGCAGCCCAGGCGGCGGTTCAGCTCCGCGGCGAACAACACATTGCACAGCTTGGTGCGCTTGTATGCGCCCAGCAGGCTGTAGCGGCGGCGCTGCTGCACGTCGGGGAAGCTTAGCCGTGTGTGCCGGTGGGAGTTGGAACTGACCGCAACGACCCGCCCGCCGGCACGGCGCAGCAGCGGCAGCAGTTCGTGGGTCAGCAGAAAGCCCGAAAGGTGATTCACCGCGAACTGCAGCTCCACGCCGTCCTCTGTCGTCATAAAGTGGCTGCTGACCGTGCCGGCGCACAGCACCAGCGCGTCCACCGCGCTGTACTGGCGGCGCAGCTGGGCGGCAAGCTCCCTCACCTGCCGCTGGGAGCCCAGGTCGGCCACGAAGAAGCGCACGTCCGCCCCGGGGCACGCCTCCCGGATGCGTATGCCCACCTGCTCGCAGCGCTGGGCACTGCGCCCCACGCCGGCCAGCGCATATCCCCGGTTTGCCAGCGCCAGCGCCACAGCCAGCCCGATGCCCGCCGTGGCCCCCGTGACCACGGCCACCTTTGTTTCTTCCATCGAGGCCCCTCCCTGATTCTTTCATCATCCCCATCCTATCGCATCGCATCCACCGTGTCAATCGTTTGTTTTTAACATGCATTTAAAACATTTGTTTGACTTCTGTACTGCGACATGCTATCCTTTTTCACGCAGGAGGTGTCTCGATGAGCATGGCATTTTTGTCCGGCGCCACCGGCGGCCTGGGCCGCAGCATGGCCGTGGAATGCGCCAGCCGGGGGTGGGATCTTTTTTTGACCGACCGCAACGCTGCGGCGCTGGAGGCCTTTGCCTCCAGCCTGCGCAGCGGCTGGCATGTGCGGGTGGATTGCGCCGCCTGCGACATGGCCGATGAGGCCAGCCGCACGGCGCTGCTGCACACCTTGCGCCAGCGCGGTGTCACACTGCATTTCATCTGCAACATAGCCGGTGTGGACTATGAAGGGCCGTTTCTGGATCAGCCCCGCAACCGGATACTGGATATCCTGAAGGTCAATGTGCTGTCCACCGTGGATATGCTCCATGGGCTGACCGACCTGCGCGACGGCGCCAGACCGCTGCGCATCGTCAACGTATGCAGCCTGGCGGCGCTGTTCCCGATGCCGGTTAAGGCGACCTACGCCGCCTCCAAGAGGCTGCTGCTGGATCTCTCCTTGGCCCTGCGGGAGGAGCTGCGCGCCGTGGGCGCCACAGTGACGGCGCTGTGCCCGGCGGGCATGGCGACCAATGAGGACTGCATCCGCGGCATGGCGGTGCAGGGCTTCATGGGCCGCGTCACCACGCTGCAGGTGGGCCGCATCTGCGCCGGCACTGTGGACGCAGCGCTGCGGGGCCGCGCCGTCTACATTCCCGGCATCGTCAACCGCATTCTGGCCGCCGCCGGCGCACTGGTGCCCAAAGCACTGGTGGCCCGCCTTATCGGCTGGCGCTGGCGCAAGACCAGCCGGGCCGTGCAGCGGATGAAGCTGGCGGGGGGAGAGTAAGCGAAGAAGAAACGGCAAATTCTCAGGGGATCCTTCGCTGCGCTCAGGATGACAGTTCGGGGTGCGGACATAAGCAGCAGCATATTGCCGATGGCGGATTCATTCCGCCGAGGAAACCGAAAACCAGATAGAATCGTGTCAAAAACCCGCCCGCGGGCGACCTCGATTCTTCATCAGTTGATATGGGTCGTACAGCTTAAAGGGCCGTCCGGCGACGGTTATCGCCAGACGGCCAACGTGAACTCATGCAAGAAAATAAATCATCGCCCGCGCAACCGCGCGGGCGATGAAAGTACTACCAGCCAACGCCTATTCGTTAGCGAGTGCCAGGCCTTCCGCTCATGCCCTGCTCATACTGCTGGATCATGCGCTTGACCATCTCTCCGCCCACCGAACCGGCCTCGCGGGAGCTTAAGTCGCCGTTGTATCCCTGGCTGAACTTGACATTCAATGAGTTGGCAACTTCATACTTCATCTTATCAAGCGCACCCTGAGCTTCAGGCACCAGTTTTTTGTTTGCCATCAGGTTCACCTCCGGGATTTGTTTTCAGTACCGTTTAGCGCTGAATCGTGCCGGTACCGATGGTCTGCTCATACTGCTGGATCATGCGCTTAACCATTTCGCCGCCGACCCGGCCGTTCTGAGCGCTCGTCAGGTCGCCGTTGTAGCCGTTCTTGAGGTTGATGCCAAAGGACGTCGCCACCTCATACTTCATGTTGTCCAGAGCCTGGCTGGCCTGCGGGACGAGCTTTCTGTTGCTCCTTGCCATTTGTTTCACCTCCTTACGTGATTCTGCTATTAATGTAACCCCACGTGCTTTGAATACTCATGGAAATAAATTGGGCGTGTTTTAAGCATTGGAAAAATTGGCATTGGCATCCAGTGACGGTTTGTTTGCATGTTCATGGGGCTATTTTGCGCGTTTTATTGGATAAAATGAAAAGCGCGAAACCGAAAATTCCGCGCTTCATAAGAGAAGATGCGATTTTTCGTCAGACCGATTCTTTCTCGATCTGCTCTGCGGGGCCGGCGGCCTCGGCAGGCGCGCTGGGGCGCAGGCGCTGGCCGGCGATGGCCAGCATGAGCTTGATGCGGTTAAGCTGGTTGACCTCGCTGGCGCCGGGGTCATAATCGATGGCGGTCACGTTGGCCTCGGGGTGCAGGCGTCGCAGCTCCTTGAGCACGCCCTTGCCGGTGATGTGGTTGGGCAGGCAGCCGAAGGGCTGCAGGCACGCGATGTTGCCCACGCCGCTGTGCAGCAGCTCCAGCATTTCGGCGGTCAGCAGCCATCCTTCGCCGGTCTGGTTGCCAAGCGAGGTGACCTCCTGTGCCAGCGCGGCCATCTTGGCCACGGGTTGGGGCGCAGTGAAGCGGCGGCTGGATTTGAGCGCCGCCACGGCGTCGGCGCGCATGCGCTCCATATACCAGATGCCGATGTTGGCCAGCACCTTGCTGCGCAGCGCTCCGGCCAGATAGCGGTGCTTGTAGTTGCTGTTATAAGAGCTGTACATCATAAAGTCCATGAGGTCCGGCACGACGGCTTCGGCGCCCTCGGCCTCCAGCACGTCCACGATGTTGTTGTTGGCCAGCGGATGGAACTTCACGAGGATCTCTCCCACGACGCCCACCCGGGGCTTGAGTTTCTCCACGATCTCCAGCGAATCGAAATCCGCGACGATGGCGCGCAGGTTGCGCCGGTATTCGCCCATGGAGGCCCCCCGCAGGGACGCCGCCGCCTTGGCCGCCCACTGGCGCCACAGCGCGTTGGCCGAGCCAGGGAAACGCTCATAGGGCCGCACGCGGTACAGCACCCGCATGAACACGTCGCCATACGCCAGCGCCATCATAGCCCGCTTGGCCAGGCCGTAGGTGTATACCATGCCGGCGTTGCGCTCCAGGCCGGCGGCGTTTAGGGATATAACCGGGATGCTCTCGAAGCCCGCGCTGCGCAGCGCCTTGCGGATAAAGGTGATATAGTTCGTGGCGCGGCAGCCGCCGCCGGTCTGCGTGATGATCACGCTCACGTTGTCCAGGTCGTACTTGCCGGACTTCAGCGCATGCATGATCTGGCCCACGACCAGCAGCGAAGGATAGCACGCGTCGTTGTTGACGTATTTGAGGCCCTCGTTGATGAGCTCTCGGTCATCATGGGGCAGGATCTCCAGATTGTAGCCGCTGTGACGGAAGGCAGCTTCCAACAGTTCGAAATGGATCGGCGACATCTGCGGGCACAGGATCGTGTGGCGCTTGCGCATGGCCTTCGTGAATTCCACGCGGCTCTGGGGCGTGTCCACGGCCCGCGGGCCGATGCCGGCGCGCTGGCGCTCCTCCATGGCGGCCATGAGCGACCGCAGGCGGATGCGCACATTGCCCAGGTTGTTGATCTCGTCGATCTTGAGCACCGTGTAGACGCGGTTGTGGCCGTGTACGATGCGCTGCACTTCGTCGGTCGTGATGGCGTCCAGCCCACAGCCGAAGGAATTCAGTTGCACCAGCTCCAGGTTGGGCCGGGTCTTTACGACCTCGGCGGCGCGGTACAGCCGGGTGTGGTAGGCCCACTGGTCCACGACCTGCAGCGGCCGCGGCACATGGCCCTGGTGGGCGATGGAATCCTCACTGAGCACGGCAAAGCCATAGCTGTTTAAGAGCTCCGGTATGCCGTGGTGGATCTCCGGATCGATGTGATAGGGCCGGCCTGCCAGCACGATGCCCCGGCCGCCGGTGCGGTCCAGCTCCGAGAGCACCTGCTCGCCGCGGCGGCGGATGTCGGCGCGGGCGCTCATAAGCTCCCGCCAGGCGGCGGCGGCGGCCCGCAGTATGGTGCGACGATCCACACCGGTGAAGGCGAACTCCTCCGCCAGCCTCAGGCCCAGCTTGCGCGGGTCGTTGAGCGACAGGAAGGGGTTCAGGAAGGCCACGCCCTGCTCGCGGAACACCTCCATGTTGTTGCGGATGTTCTCGGGGTAGCTCGTGACGATGGGGCAGTTGAAGCAATTGTTGGCCCCTTCGTCCTCCTTGGTCTCATAAGCCACACTGGGGTAAAAGACGGTCTTGACGCCGGACCCAATGAGGCTCATAACATGGCCGTGGGCCAGCTTGGCCGGGTAGCACGCCGATTCGCTGGGGATCGTCTCCATGCCCAGCTCATAGAGGTGCTTGCTCGAGGGCGGCGACAGCCGGACGCTGTAGCCAATGGCCGTCAGGAACGTGAACCAGTAGGGATAATTCTCAAAGATGTTGAGCACCCGGGGAATGCCGATGACGCCCAGCGGCGCATGATCCTCCGGCGTGGGCTCGTAGCCCATGAATCGCTTGAGCTTGTCTTCATACAGGTTGGGCAGCTCGCTCTTGCGCCCGCCCTTGCCGCCGCCGCGCTCGCAGCGGTTGCCGCTCACAAAGGTGGCGCCGTCCTCAAAACGGCTGACCGTCAGCAGGCAGCGGTTCTCGCACAGGCCGCAGCGGCTCAGCGACGTGCGGTGCCGGAAGGTCTCCAGATCCCGGCTGCCCAGCAGCGCGGTGGCCTGGCCATCCCAGCGGTCGGCGGCTAACAGTGCCGCGCCATAGGCGCCCATGAGCGCGGCGATGTCAGCGCGAATCACGTCGCGGCCGGCGATGAGCTCCAGCGCCCGCAGCACCGCCGCGTTGGCAAAAGTGCCGCCCTGCACGACGACATGTCGGCCCATGTCCTGCGGGCTGCGCAGCTTGATGACCTTGTTGAGCGCGTTCTTGATGACCGAATAGGCCAGGCCAGCGGAGATGTCGCCCACGGTGGCCCCTTCCTTCTGGGCCTGCTTCACGCGGGAATTCATGAACACCGTGCAGCGGCTGCCCAGGTCTATGGGGCTCTGGGCAAAGAGTGCCTCTTGGGCGAATTGGTCCACGGTCAGGTTCAGGGATTTGGCAAAGGTCTCGATGAAAGAACCGCAGCCCGACGAGCACGCCTCGTTGAGCAGGATGCTGTCGATGACACCGTCGCGGATGCGCAGGCACTTCATGTCCTGGCCGCCGATGTCCAAGATGAAGTCCACTTCGGGGTCGAACCGGGCAGCGGCCTTGTAGTGGGCTACGGTCTCTATTTCGCCCTCGTCCACATGCAGCGCGGCCTTGAGCAGGCCCTCGCCATAGCCGGTCACACAGGAGCGGGCGATGAACGCGCCGGGCGGCAGCAGGCCGTAGAGCTCCTGCAGATAGCCGCGCACCAGCTCCAGCGGGCGGCCCTGGTTGCTGCCATATCGGCTGTGCATCAGGCTGCCGTCGGGGGCAATGAGCGCCAGCTTGGTCGTCGTGCTGCCGGCATCAATGCCCAAAAAGCACGGCCCGCTGTAACCAGCCAACGGCGCTGCCGGCGCCCGCGCGGCCTCATGGCAGGCCCGGAAGGCGTCATATTCCTGCTGATCGGCAAATAGCGCCGGCAGGCGGTCGATCTCATGGCTGACCACGGCGCGCAGGCGCTCCAGGCGGCGCTGCAGCGCATCCAGCGCCGTCACGTCGTCCTGCACGCTCTCCAGCGCCGCGCCGTGGGCGGCGAACAGATGGCTGCCCTCGGGGTGGATGGCTCGTTCAGGGGTCAGATGCAGCGTCTCCTCGAAGCGGCGGCGCAGTTCACCCAGGAAGTGCAGCGGGCCGCCCAAAAAGGCCACGGCGCCGCGAATGGGCTTGCCGCAGGCCAGGCCGCTGATGGTCTGGTTGACGACCGACTGGAACACCGAGGCCGCGATGTCCGCAGCACCGGCGCCTTCGTTTAGCAGCGACTGGATGTCGGATTTGGCGAACACGCCGCAGCGCGACGCGATGGAATAAATGACCTTGGAGCCACGGGCCAGCACGTCCAGGCCGCCGGCGTCGGTGTTGAGCAGCGACGCCATCTGGTCGATGAAGCTGCCGGTGCCGCCGGCGCAGATGCCGTTCATGCGCTGCTCCACGGTACCCTGGAAGTAGGTAATCTTGGCGTCCTCGCCGCCCAGCTCGATGGCCACGTCGGCCTGGGGAATCAGCCTTTTGACGGCGGCGGTGCTGGCGATAACCTCCTGGGTGAAGGGCAAGCCCAGCGTCTCGGCGATGGTCAGGCCGCCGGAGCCGGTGAACCGCGCCGTGACGGCGCTGCCGGCAAACAGCCTGGCCGCCTCAGCCACGAGTTCGATGAGCGTATTGCGGGTGTCGGAAAAATGCCTGCGGTAGCGCTCAAAAACCGGCTGCAGGCTGCTGTTCAGTAAAACTGCCTTTATGGTCGTGGAGCCGATGTCCAGCCCCAAATGATAGGTGCTCATGGTCGCCTCTTGGATGTCTTCACGGATTGCTTTCCGGATATTCTTTTCCATACTCTCTATATATTGTCGTTATCATAAACTTGTCACAGGGTCCCGTCAAGCGCGTGGACGTTAAGAGCGGTTTCAGTCGCCCACAATGCCTTGTTTCAAACAGTCCGCCATGGTAATATTAACCGATATAACCTTCACAGGAGCGTGAGAGCGTGAGCGAGCCGGTACTGACCCCCATCGAGGCGACCAATTTCATAGAGGAAGAAATCAACCAGGACATCCAGAACGGTCGGTTCACCCACCGCATTCACACGCGGTTCCCCCCGGAACCCAACGGCTATCTGCACATCGGCCACGTGAAAGCCTTCTCTGTGGACTTCGGCATCGCCGAGAATTACGGCGGGCTGTGCAACCTGCGCTTTGATGACACGAACCCCGTCAAGGAAGACCAGGAGTTCGTGGACGCCATCTTCGAGGACATCCACTGGATGGGCTACGACTGGGGTGACCGCCTGTACTACGCCTCGGATTATTTTGAGCAGAACTATGAATACGCGGTCAAGCTGATACAGCAGGGCAAGGCCTATGTGGACGAGCTGACTCCCGACCAGACGCGGGAATACCGCGGCACACTGACCGAGCCCGGCCGCAACAGCCCCTGGCGCGACCGGCCCATGGAGGAAAGCCTACGGCTGTTCCAGGAGATGCGCGAGGGCAAACACGCCGAAGGCAGCCTGACGCTGCGTGCCAAGATCGATATGGCCTCGCCCAACATCAACATGCGCGACCCGGTCATGTACCGCATTCTGTTCGCCCACCACCACCGCACCGGCGACAAGTGGTGTATCTATCCAATGTATGACTACTCCCATCCGCTGGACGACGCGCTGGAGGGCATCACCCACTCGCTGTGCTCGCTGGAATATGAGGACCATAGGCCGCTGTACGACTGGGTGGTGCGGGCGTGCGGCTTTGCAGAGCCGCCGCGGCAGATCGAGTTTGCGCGCCTGGGCATCACCAACACCGTGATGAGCAAACGCTACCTGCGCCAGTTGGTGGAAGAAGGCCTGGTGGCCGGCTGGGACGACCCGCGAATGCCCACGCTGTGCGGCCTGCGCCGCCGGGGCTACACTGCCAGCGCCATCAAGGACTTCCTGAACCGCGTGGGCGTGGCCAAGGCCAACAGCACCGTGGACATTAAACTGCTGGAACACTGCATCCGCGAGGAGCTCAACGACGCCGCGCCCCGGGCCATGGCCGTGCTGGACCCAGTCAAGGTCGTGATCACCAACTACCCCGAGGGTAAGACCGAGATGCTGCCGTTGGAGAACCACCCCGGCCATGAGGAGATGGGCAGCCGCGAGCTTTCCTTCTCCCGCCAGGTCTACATCGAGCGCGAGGACTTTATGGAGAACCCGCCCAACAAGTTCTTCCGCCTGAAGCCCGGCGGCGAGGTGCGTCTCAAAGGCGCCTACATCATCCGCTGCGACGAGGTCGTTAAGGATGCTTCCGGCGAGTTCGTCGAACTGCGCTGCAGCTATGACCCCGACAGCCGCTCCGGTGAAGACAGCCGCCGCGTCAAGGGCACGCTGCACTGGGTGGATGCCGCCACGGCAGTGCCCGCCGAGGTGCGCCTGTATGACGTGCTGTTCAACGACAGCGAGGGCGACGACTACGCCGCGCGGCTCAACCACGACAGCATCAAGGTGATGCCGAACGCGCTGCTGGAGGGCTCTCTGGCCGGCGTACAGGCAGGCTCCCGCTTCCAGTTCCTGCGGCAGGGCTATTTCATCAGCGACAAGGACACCACGGCCAGTCGCCCGGTGTTCAACCGCGTCGTGGGCCTTAAGGACAGCTGGGCCAAGGAAATAAACAAGGGTTAAAGCCTCATCTTAGACAGGCTAGCATCAGACGAGTACATAGTAACCGACGGCGATTTATTCGCCGGAAGGAAACTTGAGCCGAGACCAACGAAGTTAATAAAACCCGCACGCGGCGAAAACGTCATTTAGAAACGGCGCATGAGCATGGAAGCTAAGAGATCGCCCCATCGCAGTGCAAGCACTGCTCAGCTTTACTCCCGTATCGGCTAAAGCCGACACTGCGCAGAGCTGGGGGTAGTACCCGGCGACCTGCGCGGCGGGCGATTTGAGACAGCATAAACAACACGTCCAAATCGCGGACGATGCAACAGCATCGGTCGCGAATGGCGACTAGGAGGAGCCAATGACGGTACGGTCTAGATTCGCGCCCAGCCCAACAGGCTATATGCATCTGGGCAGTTTTCGCACGGCGCTTTACGCCTATCTCTTTGCTCGCAAGAACGGCGGGCGGTTCATCCTGCGCATAGAGGACACCGACCAGGAGCGCGAGGTCTCAGGAGCTGTGGAGGCCATTTACCGCGCGCTGGCCACTGCGGGCCTTCACTACGACGAAGGCCCCGACGTGGGTGGCGACTATGGCCCCTACATTCAGAGCCGACGCAAGCACCTCTATCGCCCCTACGCCGAGCAGCTGATCGAGCGCGGCGGCGCCTATGTGTGCTTCTGCACCAAGGAGCGCCTGGACGCCCTGCGCGCCGATTCCCAGGCTCGCGGCGAGACCTATAAATACGACAAGCACTGCCTGCACCTGCCCAAAGAGGAAGTGCAAGCCCGCATCGCCACAGGCGAACCCCACGTCATCCGCCAGAACATGCCCACCGAGGGCCGGGCAGACTTTGACGACGTGATCTTCGGCCACATCGAGGCCGACTACGCGGCGCTGGATGACACGATCCTCATCAAGTCCGACGGCATGCCGACCTACAACTTTGCCAACGTCATCGACGACCACCTGATGGGCATCACCCATGTGCTGCGCGGCACCGAGTATTTAAGCTCCACGCCCAAATACAACCACCTGTACCGCAGCTTTGGGTGGGACATCCCCACCTATGTGCATCTGCCGCTGATCGAGATCGTCTCCGACGGTGTGCGGCGTAAGCTCAGCAAGCGCAAGGGCGACCCGTCCTTTGAGGACCTGCTGAATGCCGGATACCTCAAGGACGCCATCATGAACTACATCGCGCTGCTGGGCTGGAACCCAGGCACGACCCAGGAGATGTTCACCCGGGAGCAGTTGGAGCAGGCCTTCGGCCTGGAAGGCCTAAGCAAGTCCCCCGCCCTGTTCGACATTGAGAAGCTGCGCTGGTTCAATGCCGAGTATCTGCGCGCCATGGATGAGAACGAGTTTCACGACACCATCTTGCCGTGGATCAGTGGAGCCATCGACGTGAGCCGCTTTGACACTTGCCGGCTGGCGCAGCTGCTGCAGCCCCGCGCCGAGGTGTTAAGCGAGCTGGCCGCCAAGGTGGATTTCCTGCAAGCTTACCCGGACTTTGGCCCCGAGCTCTATGCCAACAAAAAGATGAAGTGCACCGCCGAGACCGCGCTGCCCACGCTGCAGGCGCTGCTTCCGGTGCTGCAAGGCTTGACCGACTGGACCGAGGCCGGCCTGCACGCCGCCGTGATGTCCCACATAGAGGCCGCAGGCCTTAAGAACGGGCAGGTGCTCTGGCCGCTGCGCATCGCGCTCAGTGGCCGCGAGAGCACGCCCGGCGGCGCCTTCGAAGTGGCGGCGCTGCTTGGTCGGGACGAGTCCTTGAGACGGCTCAACTTAGCGACGCAGAAACTACAGGGATAAGGAAACATGGTATATCGTTGCGGCAGGAACATTCTCCTGCCGCTTTTTACAGTCTTGCTGCCCATAAGAGGGTGATGCAGTTTATTTCATAAGATATGGGCCGAAGGTTTCCAAAGGGCGATCGGAAAGCCCTTTGGTCGCGCCTGCAGGCGCGAAAACCCTGTGCATTATCTCGCATTGTAAGACCAATGTAACTTGAAATCATTCCAACCTTTCCTTATAATACTTCCCAAGGACAAAAGCGCATAATTCGAAAGAAAAGAGGCTGCTGCAATGGATCTGATCAGCTTTGCCATCAACATGGAAGTCGAGGGAGAGGCTTACTACCGCAAGCAGGCTACGCTGCACTCCGGCGACGGCCTGAAGGTCGTGTTCACGCTTCTGGCCGACGAGGAGAGCATGCATGCGGCCCTGCTGCGACGGGTGGCCCAGGGCCAGCCCTACACGCTGGAGGCGTCGGCCCGCCCCGAATGGCACAACGTTTTCACCGGCAAGGATAACTTTCAAGACGAGACCAAGCAGCTGCCCGAGCAGGTGGACGTCTACCGCATGGCCCATGAGCTGGAAGAAAAGAGCATTGCGCTGTACAAGCAGCTGCTGGAACAGTCCAGCGAAACCCGCGAACTGTTCACGTTCCTGATCGCCCAGGAGCAGGAGCACGAGCAGATTCTCGACGAGCTCATCAAGCGCGTGAACCGCCCCAATGAGTGGGTGGAATCGGCGGAATTCGGCCTGCGGGAGGAGTACTGAGCCGCTCTTCTTCCAGTGAACCTGCCGCGTACAAAGGAAACATCAAGAATATTACTTATCTGCCATGTGCAGCTCCTCAGTGAAGCTCTTGGGCTTGCCACATGGCCTGTACGCGCGTTTGCAGAGCGGCTTCCAGATAGTCGGATATCATTAAGACCATGGGCAGTTCGTTTTCATCAGAACCCTGGTACTGCTGCAGGCAGTAATAATACCGTTCCTTATCCTGAAACTTGATATCGATGGGCGGATATCCGTGTAACATCAGCTCATGGTTCATGAGCAGCCGTCCGGTTCTTCCGTTGCCATCCAGAAACGGATGGATACTCTCGAATTTCAGGTGGAACAACGCCACGCGCCGTACGATGTGCTCCTGTACCATGCGTGAATGATAATCTGCCAACAGCCGTGCCATAAGCTGCGGAACGCTGCCGGCACTGGGCAATTCCACATCTGCGCCGCTGATATAGACATCCACGTCCCGGTAACGCCCGCGGGCGTCCTCGTTGTCGGCAAGCAAATGCCGATGCATGGCCAGTATCGATTCTTCCGAAATAGCAGTATGTTGTTCCGCCAGTCCGCGGATATACTGGAACGCATTCCGGTGCCCGATGACCTCCAAATGACTTCGCAACGGCTTTCCGGAAATCGTCATGCCATCCTTTAGCACCAGGTAAGTCTCACGTTCGGTCAGCGGATTCCCTTCAATGGCGTTGGTGTTATAGGTGTAGCTGACGCAGAAGTCGTCCAGCAGGCGCTCCAGCGATGCAGGGCGCAGCGGCGGCAGGGCTCTCATCATCGCTAACAGCTGGTCAATCTTCTCAAACATCGTTAGCACCTCCACACAAACAGTATACCACGCCGTATGAATAACGACGGCAATCACTTTGCATAAATGCCATGGGAACATCATTTGTGTGACTGTCGTCGCTTCACTTCCCTCAATCTAATTTTATAATACCTATAAAGTGCTAAACGACGACTCCATCTGTTTGCCAACGAAAGGAGATTTTATATGGATATCAATTATCAAACCACAGCATATTCCACCGGCGGCCGATCCGGTACCGTGACGGTGGACGACGGCGCGTTGAAATTCGACATGGTGCCGCCCGGCGACGCCAAGTCCGGCGCCAACCCCGAGCAGCTCTTCGCGGCGGCCTACGCCGCATGCTTCGGCGGGGCCATGCACCACGTAGTCCGCGTGCGCAAGCTGCACGTGCCACCGCCGGATGTGGAGGTCACCGTTGGCCTGGGCCGCAACGCCGCCGGCAACAACCAACTGCAGGCCGACATCGTGGCGATTATACAGGGCGTGGATCAGGCCACCGCCGACGAGCTGGTGCAGGAGGCGCACGCTATCTGCCCGTATTCCCATGCCACCAGAGGCAATATTGACGTCCATGTTTCGGCCAGGGTGAAATAGGGTCAATAAACAAAAAGCGTCCAGTGACGGACGCTTTTTGTTTACCTGTAGGGCAAGGGCTCTGCCCTTGCCGCCCACATCTCCGGCAAGGGCAAAGCCCTTGCCCTACACCTTAGAATTTCACGTACTTATCCTTCTTGGTGCCGCACACCGGGCAGAAGTCCGGCGCGTCATCCAGCACTGTGTGGCCGCACACCGGGCACACGAGCACGGCGTCCAGCGGGAAGTCGCGGCCCTCGCGGGCGGCGTCCTGGGCGTCCTTGAACATTTTAGCGTGGATCTTCTCGGCCTCCAGCGCGAAGTGGAAGGAGCGCTCAGCGCCGGGCTCGTTCTGAAACTTGGCGGCGTTTAAGTACACCGGGTACATCTGCTCCACCTCATGCAGCTCCCCATTGATGCCGCCCTGCAGGTTGTCCACGGTCTTGCCGGGGCCGAACACGCCGCCGGCGGTCACCGTAGCGTCCACTGTCTGCCCGCCGATCTCACGGAAATGGTTGCCGGCGTGCACGCGCTCCGCCCAGGCGATGGCCGTGAACAGCTTGCCGATGTTGGGGAAGCCCTCCTTGACGGCCATGTCGCCCCAGATCAGGTAGCGCATGTGGGCCATGCTTTCGCCGCCGTAGGCCGAGTGCAGAAAGTCCGAAGTCATCGCGTTCTTGACTGCCATGAGATACCCTCCTACAGTAAATTTTGGCTATCGATAATCCGCCATCAGCTTGTGCACAACCGCGGGGTCTGATGCCTTACCCACCAGCGGCACACCGCCGCGCAGCGCCGGGTGCTTTTGGTGGAAGGTCGGGCGTTCCTCGCGGTACAGCACGCCCAGCGGAATCTGGTCGCAGTAATCCTCGGCGCAGCGCAGGGCAGCGATGCGGTCCGAGGGGTCGTGGTCGGGGCCCAGCTCGTAGACACGGGACTGATACCACGCGAAGGTATTCACCTTGTTGAAGCTGACGCAGGGCTGCAGGATATCCACCAGCGCGTAGCCGGGGAACTGTATGGCCTGCTTCATCAGGTCTATGAGCTGCTCCTTGCGGCCGGTGAAGCCCCGGGCCACAAAGCCTGCTCCTGCGGCGATGGCCAGCATGACCGGGTTGAAGGGCGTGTTAAGGTTGCCGTCGGGCTGCACGTCGGTCACAAAGCCCTCGTCGGATGTGGGCGACGACTGGCCCTTGGTTAGGCCGTAGACCTGGTTGTCATGCACGAAGTGGGCGATGTCCACGTTGCGGCGGATGTTGTGCAGGAAGTGGTTGCCGCCCTCGCCGTAGGAATCGCCGTCGCCGCTGTCCACGATGACGGTCAGGTTGCCATTGGCAATCTTGGCGGCGATGGCTGCGGGCAGCGCCCGGCCGTGCAGTCCGCAGAAGGCGTTGGCGTTCAGATATTGCGGCGTCTTGGCGGCCTGGCCGATGCCGGCAGCCAGCAGCACATCCTGCGGGCGTTTGTCCAGCTGCTCCAGCGCGGTCTTCAGGCAATCCAGTATCACGAAGTTGCCGCAGCCGGGGCACCAGGCGGTCTCGTTTGTATGGAAAACGCTCATGCCTTCTCCTCCTCTCGCACCGCGTCGGCGATGAACGCGGCGGTCATCTGGCGGCCGTCGTATTTGAGCACGCTGGCGTGACACGCGATGCCGGTGTGCTCGCGGATGAGGCCTGCCAGCTGGCCGGTGGCGTTCTGCTCCACATTGACAATGCGGCGGACAAAGGCGGCCTTCTCCAGCAGCCGCGCCGTGGGCAGCGGATCAATATCGCCGAACACCAGCGCGCCGTAGCCCGGGCCCAACAGCTCCACGGCCTCCTTGATCGGCCCCCACAGCGAGCCCCAACCCACCAGCAACGTGTGGCACGCCTCGTCGCCCAGGAAGTCCGGCTCCTGCAGCTCGGTGCGCAGGCCCTCCAGCTTGCGCATGCGCTTGTCCATCATGGCCACGCGCACTTCGGCGCTCTCGGTGATGTGGCCGCGCTCATCGTGCTCGTCGCTGTCGGCGGTCACGAGATGTTCGGTCTTGCCGGGGATCAGCCGGGGCGAGACGCCGCTGTCGGTGAGGCGATAGCGCAGGTATTCGCCTTCGCCCTCATGGGCCGATGCCGGCTGAGCGGTGGAGATGTCTTCCAGATCATAGGCCGGCACCGTGGTAGACGCGTCACCCAAGTATTGGTCGCTTAGCAGGATCACGGGTATCTGATATTTCTCGGCCAGGTGGAAGGCCCGGGCCGTCTGATAAAAGGCGTCGGTGTGGTTGCGCACGGCGATGACCATGCGCGGGAACTCGCCCTGGGACGCCGAGATCACGAACTTCAGGTCGCTCTGCTCGGTGCGGGTGGGCAGGCCGGTTACCGGGCCGGGGCGCTGCACGTCGGCCACGACCAGCGGAATCTCCGCCATGCCCGACAGGCCCAGCGCCTCCACCATCAGCGAAAAGCCGCCGCCGGAGGTGCCGGTCATGGCCCGGGCCCCAGCAAAGCTGGCGCCGATGGCCATGTTGATCGCGGCGATTTCGTCCTCGGCCTGTTCCACGACGACACCGGTCTTTTCACTGGTCGCAGCCAGCACTTCCATGAGCGTCGTGGAGGGCGACATCGGATAGGCCGAGTAGAACTTGAGCCCTGCAGCAACAGCGCCCAGCGCCATGGCGCGGCTGCCGGTCATCATCAGCGTGTCGGCGAAGTCGCCCCGCTGCGCCTGGAAGCGGGGCTGCACGGCGTCATAACCCTGGCGCAGCGCCTGGAAATTGGATTGCAGATATTGCTCCTTGACGAAGGCGGGCAGCACGTCTTCCATAGCGTCCAGCCCCACGCCGAAGAGCCCCAGCACCGCGCCCACGGCCACGCTGCCGCTGGCCCTGGCGTTGCCGGCAGCCTTGGCAATGGCGTTCATGTCGATGCGGAGAGTCCGCGGATCATCGGTCTGTATGGCGGTGTCGCAAAGGATGAAACCGCCGTCTTTCAGGCGGCCGGCGTGCAACGCTGCGGTCTCGTCGTTCAGGGCAATGATGCCGTCCAACTCGTCGCTGTGGGCATAGAGGGGTTGGTCGCCAAAGCGTATCTGGGTGAAATTGTGGCCGCCACGCACCCGGGACATAAAATCCCGCATGGTGAACACGGCGTAGCCGGAGCGCTTGAGCAGCTTCTCGAGTATGGCCGCCGTGGTATCAATGCCCTGGCCCGCGGCGCCACCGATGAGCAGATTATACATCGCGTACTCCTGTGCCGATGGGTTTACTGGTATTATATGGATGTACCGTGGGTATTTCAAGGTGGCTAAGTTAAAAAGGAGATTTCGCGCCCTTCGGCGCGACCAAGGGGCTTTCCGATCGCCCTTTGGAAACCTTCGGCACCCAATTTTTGAATTGTTATGCAATATGTCACGAACGCAACAACCAGTGACTTGCCGTCGCCGTCTTCCCAAGCCCTCTCCCGCACCCTCCCCCAAAGGGGGAGGGACCATATTGTAATTCGATGGCACGACAGCCCATTACCGATGGCGGATTTATTCCGCCGAGGAAACGGATATAGAGGAAGAAATGAGCACAAGAACCCCGCCTGCGGACGATCCATCGTTTCTTGAAAACAAATTATGAGGATGAAAGTGAAACATCGCTCAGCGACGGTTATCGCCGGGCGATCCAAAGCAGTATGGACAAGTCGTCTGAATCGTCGGCGACGCCACAGTGTCGCCGACGAAAGGGCCGCCCAACTGGGCGGCCCTTCTCCTTACGTCCTGCCGTGGTGATCCTGGTGATTACTGTTGATCCTGATCGTCCTGATAGTCCTGATAAGCGGCGGCGTCCTCGGTGGAGTAGGCCAGACCGCTGTCGTCGGCGTAGTCGCCGGCGGCTTCGTCCTGAGAGGCGGCCAGATAGGCCTCGCGGATGCTCAGCGAGATGCGCTTCTCATCGGGGTTCACATCGAGGATCTTGACCCACACGAGGTCGTCGGGGTGCAGCACATCCTCGACCTTCTCGATGTGGCGGGTGGCGACTTGGGAGATGTGCACCAGGCCGTCCAAGCCAGGCTCCAACTCCACAAAGGCGCCGAAGCTTACGATGCGCACGACCTTGCCCTCTACGATGTCGCCCACGTGATACTTCTGCGGGGCGATGTCCCAGGGGCGGGGGCGCGCCTGCTTGGCGGACAGGCTTAGGCGCTTGCGCTCCACGTCCACCTTCAGGATGATGACCTCGATCTCGTCGCCGATGGCCACGATGTCGCGGGGATGCTTCACACGGCCCCAGGCCAGGTCGGTCACGTGCACCAGGCCGTCCACGCCGTCCACTTCGACAAAGGCGCCGAAGTCGGTCAGGCGGCGCACGACGCCGGTGACGCGCTCGCCTTCCTTGGCCTTGAGGGCCTCCCAGATCTCGCCCTCGAGGCGGGCTTTCTCGGCCTCCAGCACAGCCTTGCGGGACGCGACGACGCGGTGACGGTGCTTCTCGACCTCCAGGATCTTGAGCACCAGCTCCTTGCCGATGTACTCGCTTAAGTCCTCGACATAGCGGCTGTCCACCTGCGAGGCGGGGATAAAGGCACGCACGCCGAACACCTGGGCGATCAGGCCGCCCTTGACGACCTGCTTGCCCACGCCGGTCACGGGGTTGCCGGCTTCGAAGTCATCCATAATCTGCTTCCAGCCGCGCTTGACCTCCAGATTCTTGCGGCTGAGCAACACGTTGCCCTCGCCGTCGTTGATCTTGAGGATCTCGACCTCCATCTCGTCGCCCTCGTGGACTTCCTTGAGCAGGTCCACCGAGCTGTCAGAGGAGTATTCGTCGTGGGTGATGATGCCGTCGGCCTTGTAGCCGATGTTGACGCACACCTCGTTGGCCGTCACCTGCACAACTGTGCCTGTGATGACCTGGCCGGTGTGGATGGGCCTCATGGTCTTCTCGAAGGCCTCCTCGAAGCTGTTCTTGGGCGCAGCGGGGGCCGCGGGCGCAGCAGGCGCTATCTCCTCGGGCTGCGCTTCGGGGGCAGCGGCTTCGGGCTCGGCGGCCTGCACCGGCTCCGACGCCTGCGGAACCTCCTTCAACTCTGCCGAATCCTGCGCCAGCACGATCTCCTCCGCCGGTGCGTTGGCCCTGTTTTCTGTGTCGCTCATTTTGGTGCAAACCTCCTCAATTATCCAATCCGGCGTTGAAGCGCCAGAAATGATCGCAATGTCCTCATATCGGCCGATCTCATCCATCGGCAGCTCGTCGGCCTGCTCCACCCACCATGTCCGGGGGCACAGCGCGGCGCAAATCTGGTAGAGCTTCTTGGTGTTGGAGCTGTCGCGCCCACCGACCACGACCACGGCGCCGCCCAGACGCTCCATCTGCTCGGCCAGCTCCGTGGCCTCCTGCTGGCGTTCGCTGGTCGCATGGCAGATGCTCGGGTACACATCCAGCTCAGGGATATGCTCCCGCAGCTTTTGCAGCAGCTCGCACCACAGCGCTTCGGGCGTGGTCGTCTGGGCGACGACACAGGCCTTGGGCATCGGCGGCAGGGCCTCCACATCGGCGGCGCTGCTCACGACAATTGCTTTCCCAGCACACCAGCCGGCGATGCCCTCCACCTCCGGGTGCTCGCGCTCGCCGATGATCACGACGGGCAAACCCTGAGCGGCGCTTTCGCTGACACGGTTCTGTATGCGCTTGACACACGGGCACGTGGCGTCCACGACATCCAATCCCAAAACCCGGCAACGCTCCAGCACCTCGGGCGGCACCCCGTGGGAGCGCACCACGACCACTGCGCCTCGGGGCAGCTGCTCCAAGTCCTGCGCGACCTGCACGCCGGCGCCCCTGAGCCTGTCCACGACCTGGCTATTGTGAATGATGGGCCCCAGCGTGTAGACCGGGCGTCCGGAATTGGCGTTTTGCATCGCGATATCCACCGCACGGCGGACGCCGAAACAAAAACCGCCTTTTTCCGCTCGCCTGATTTTCACGTACATACCATGATTATATACCATAAAATATCATATTTCAAATATCATTGCAATTAACTCACGATTTTATAGAGCCACTTTCTTCCATTATGTCGCGCATCGCCCGCAAAATGCGCGCCGTGGCCTGTTCACTGATCTCTCCGTTGACCTTTCTGCCGTAAAGATCGTCCAGCGGCACCGGCTCACCCACGAACACGCGCACCTTGCGGAACGTACGGAAGCCCTGGGTGTCCGCAAAGAACACCGGGATCACCGGCGCGCGGCTGTTGAGCGCGATGTAGCCTACGCCGCTATAGAACTTTTGAAAATCGCCCTCCCAATTGCGGTTGCGCGTGCCCTCGGGGAAGATTCCAAACACATTGCCCTCCCGCAGCGTCGTGAGCGCCTTTTTCATGGCGCCGATGTCGGCGCTGCCCCGGCGCACCGGATAAGCGCCGCAGGCGTCCAGCACGAAGGAGAGGAACCGCCCGTGGCCATAGAGCTCTTCCTTGGCCATGTATTCGGTGCGCAGTGGCAGCAGCATACGGGAAATAAACAGCACATCCCACATGGACACATGGTTGGCGATGACGATGAAAGGGCCCTTGGCGGGCAGATGCTCCCGGCTCCGGATCTGCAAAGGGTGCAGCAAACCGACCAGCGGCTTTACCACCGTCGTCGCAAACTTATAAAAAGCCTTGTGGTGCCATTTCATTTCGCTGTAATTCATTGCGCCCCCGTCACCTTTGCCACGACGTAGTCCACCGCCTGCTGCACGGTCATGTCCGATGTGTCCAGCACCTCGACGTCCGGCGCCACCGTGAGCGGCGACGCGGCGCGGGTGCTGTCCTGATGATCGCGGCCGGCGATGTCGTCGATATACTCCTGCAATGGCCGCTCCACGCCGCGCTCATGCATCTCCAGCATGCGCCGCCGGGCCCGCACCTCCACCGAGGCTGTGATAAAAAACTTGAACTGCGCGTTGGGCAGCACATGGGTACCGATGTCGCGGCCATCCATAACGGCGCTGCTCTGGCCGGCATACTGCTGCTGCAGGCGCACCAGGTGCGCGCGCACCGCGGCAAAGCGCGAAACGTCGCTGGCCGCCATGGAGACCTCCGCCGTGCGGATGTCGGCTGTGACGTCCGATCCATCCAGCAGGATGCGCTGCGCGCCATCCCCGGCGCGCACCTCCACGGCGGTGCCCTGCGCCATGGCGGACACGGCGGCCTCGTCGTCGGTGCTCAGGCCCAGCCGCAGGGCTTTTAAGCCCACGGCGCGGTACATGGCCCCTGTGTCCAGATAGGCGATGCCCAGCCGCGCGGCCACCGCCCGGGCGATCGTGGATTTGCCGGCACCGGCCGGCCCGTCTATGGCGATCTGTATCGGTTGCGCTATATTCATATAACCCTGTGTCCCATCCCGATGGCGTTTTCGTTGAGATGCAGCAGCCCGATGCCGCTGAAGATGCTGACGGCCACATGCTCCCCGGCGCGGGCGATGCCGATCTTGCAGCCGATGTTAAGCCCTATGGCCTTGGTGGAAATCTGCGAGATGGCCTCGCGCACGGCGCCGGCCACGGCGCCCTCCTCGTTGTGGTGGTCGCCGATGATGCCTTCGCGTTTGGCCGCCACCACGGTGCGTTCCACAATCTTCATGACCGACGCGATGAACTCGCCGCCATAATCCACCGCGGCGCAGTGGAAGCCCTGGGCGGCGTACCGGTCCTTGAGGGCGCGCTCCTCCTCACGGCTGGGCGTCAGGCTCATGAGGATCGCGGCGCGGCAGATGTCGCGGCTGGCTGTATCGGTCATGGCATGCCTCCGACGAGTGCGGTATCCTGAACATCCGAGCGGATGTTCAGGGTAACCTCCGCCGGCATGACCACGGCGCTAGCCTGGCCCAGGTAGGGGTCCAACTCCGAGCGGACCGCCAGCTTGTGCTGCCCGGCTCCCAGGCCGTTGACGTCTACAAAGAGGTGCACCCGCGAGGCGGTCACCCTTCGGTAATAGAGCTCCGGGCAGGTGACCCTGACCGAAGCGGTCAGCTTGTCGTCGATGGCCAGCCCGGTGCCCAGACCGGTGACGGTGACGGGCAACGGGCCCAGCGTCACCGTCTTCATCTTCATGGCTATGCCCACGGCGATGTTGACGCGGGCGCTGTCCACGATCCATATGTTCGCGGGCGGCTGCACCGCCTTGTCCTCATTGAAATCAGCCTTTTTATTCGTGATGTCGATGCGGGATACCCGCAGTACATCCAAAGCGTCCAGCAGATCGGCTGGGCCGGCCACTTCAATCTGGGGCGGGTCCGCAGCCAGCGATTTGAGCGCATATCCATCGGGCAGCTCGCCGGTCAGAATGTCCTCGGCCTGCACCGACACCGGCACCATCTTGGTCGGGTATACCGGCAGATTGACGATGCAGTTGGGCGGGTTCAGCGTCATGTTGCCCGTGGCCACCACCGCACCATTGGCATCCAGCAGCGTGTAGGGCGGAGTCCGCGAGAGACTTCCGGTCAGATTGTCCAGCGATACCTCCACCACGGCACGCGCCACGGTCTGAATGTCGGTAAAGGCGCCGGTGATCTCCAGCGTTGTGCCGGTCCTTACCTCGGGGGTGCCGCTCCAATAGCCGTCGGGCAGCGTGCCGGTTGGCACGACGTTCACCGGCACCACCTTGGATCGCAAGCGTTCCACGTTCACTGTGATCGTGTCCGGCTCCACGCGCACGATGGTGCCCCGCGCTGTCAACCACGAGAGCCGGACCTTCTGGGTTCCGTCCCGCGCCACCGATGACAGGTCCGCCCGCAGCGTCACATCGCTCTGCCGCAGTTGGGACAAGACCTTGCGGGAAACTTCTACCGTCACATCCGCGGCAAAATTCCTGTCTCCCCGTATGGTCAGGTTGGATTGCCTCATGATGCTTTCGCCGCTCAGGACCACGGGAACATCCTCCAGCGTGACCGGCCGGGATGGATCGATCTCGGCGATGACATAGTTCCACAGGATCAGCGCGAACAGCAGCGACACGATCTTGAGGCTCAGATTGCTGCGGACAGCCGCCCAGATTTTTTTCAACACTTCAAGGACGCGGTTCATTTTCGCGCTTCCTCCGCCGGATCAGGTTGTTCAGGTTCAGGTTGAGCACACGTCCCGCCATGGTCTCCTTCTTGGTATAGATGCGATCAAGCGACTTGCGCAGCGTCTGCGCATCCAGATAGCGGGTCAGCTTGCCGCTCTCGGCGATGGAGATGATGCCCGTTTCTTCGCTCACGGCGATAACCATGGCGTCGGTGGTTTCGCTCATGCCCACGGCGGCGCGGTGGCGCGTGCCCAGATCGCTGGCCAGCGCCGTGTCGGCCGCCAAGGGCAAAAAGCAGCCCGCGGCCACGATGCGGTCATTGTGTATGATCATGGCGCCGTCGTGCAACGGCGTGTTGGGCACGAAGATGTTCTCTATGATCTGGTGACTCAGGCGCGCATCGATGACGGTGCCGCTTTCCACGATGTTGCTAAGCGTGTTGGTGCGCTGCAGCACGATCAGGGCTCCTACGCGCTTCTTGGCCATGTTCTGTACGGCGCGGGCAATCTCGTCGGCCACATGGGCAGCGTCGGCCTCTTCCAGCGCGTGGCGGATGGGGGTGTTGTCCAGCAGGCGGCCGGCGCCCAGGCGCTCCAGCGCCCGGCGAAGCTCCGGTTGAAAGAGGATGACCAGCGCGATGGCGCCTGCGCCTACGATGTAGTTGAGCAGCCAGGCCACGCCGCTCAAGCCCAGCCACTCGGCAATCTGGGCCACGACGATCAGCACGCCGAAGCCTTTGAGCACCGAGCTGGCACGGGTTTCCTTGGTGACCTTGAGCAATTGATACACGACAAAGGAAAGGATGAGGATGTCCACAAAATCCTTGGGATCCATATGAATCTGTGTCAGCGCAGGCTGTATGGCCTCCAGAAGCTTCTGCAGCAAACTAGGATTCCTCGTTCCTTTTTTGATCGGCCAGCCGCTCCACCAGCAGCAACGTCGTATCATCGCGGCTCTCGCCGTCGCCTATGCCCTCGCCGGCCACCCGCCAGATCCTCCCCAGGCAATCATCGCCGCCCTGGGCCAGAATGGCCCCCACCGTGGCCAGCAGATCGGGCTTGTCGCTGCACTGCCACAAGGATTCCAGCCCGTCGGAGTACAGCACCAGGCGCGCGCCGGGGGCCAGCACGCCTTCGGATGTACCATATTCGCGCTGTTCGAACCAACGGCAGATGGGCATTCCGGGCATCTCCAGCGCCGTGACGCCGGATTCGTCCCACAGCACCGGCGGGCAGATGTGCCCGGCATTGCACCAATACAGCCGGCCGGTGGACAGCTCCAGACGGGCCAGAAAGGCCGTGATGTAGTGCTGCTCCTCCAGGCGAAGCTGTGAAAAGCGCCGCTGGATGCGGGTCAGCACATCGCCGGGCATGTCGGTGGGGTGCATCTCCACGCGCACGGTGGTGCTGAAGAACACCGTCAGCATCGCGGCGGTGACGCCGTGACCGGCCACATCGGCGACGTAAAAGGCAATGTTGTCGCGGCCGATGCGGAAGATATCAAAGATGTCCCCGCTCATCTCTTCGCAGGGACGATACAGCGAATCGAAACGATACCCCTCGGCGCGGGCCAGCTCCTGGGGCAGCAGGCTGCTCTGTATGCTCTGAGCCCGCAGGATGTCCCGCCGCATGCGCTCGTACTGGCGCTTGAGCGCCTCGCCCACCCGTTGCTCGCGGGTGACATCCTGCCAGTTGGCTAGCGTCAGCCCGTCCACCCGGCGGGAGAAGGCCTGCCGGTACAGCCTGCCGGCCACTTCCACGACCACAGCGTCGCTTTGGGCCGCTGCAGCCTGCACCGGGCAGTCCAGGCTGCAACCCTGGCAATCGCCATCGCAGCCCAAGCTGCGGCAAAGGGCGGCATTGGCAAACATGGGCCGACCGAAGCCGTCCAGCAGTGCATACCAATCCTCCATGCCGTCCAGCATGGCGCACAGCTCTTGCCGGTCGCAGCAGAGCTCGGTTCGCCGCCTCTCGTTCATCCCATAAACACCCGCCTGACCAATATTATACCCTTTGAAGCGTGGTCAAGAAAGCCCTTGTGCGGACTTTTCTGGTAAAACTGTATCTTTCACAAGCAAAACGGACAAAAAATGAGAAAAATTGTTTACATGCTCTGATCAATGAGGTGCAACAGCGTTTTTCTGCGGGTTTGGAGCGCATACACTTCGCCGATGCACACATCGGCGCGACAGCTTAAGGCGATCAGGTCCTGCTGCTCGTCGGCGTCTTGAGATTGGTATGGCTTGTTTTCACAGCGCAAGGTGCAATACAACGATTCCAGGTCTTGCTTGATGCGCGCATATTGATCATTGATCTGATCGATCTGCCATTCAATCAGTTTCAATTCCTGTTTCAGCATATCGTGCAGCACGTTCCCCTCACTGAAGAAATCCGACAACTCATAGGCCGGATATCCCCGCCTTCCCTGTGTCCGGATTCGGTTACGATTCCTGACATACACAACATCTAGCATACGCACATCATACTATATACAAATTTGGGGTTCAATAGGAAGAATGGTCTGTTTTTAGTCGTTTATGCAGAAATATGTCGATACCGCCCGAACGAAACGATTCTAATTCACAATCGAGAATGAAACGTTTCACAGGCCGGCCTATGGCAACGCCGTCGTATCCCTCATGGAAAGGTTCAGCGGCTTTCCTCGTCGGTCAGGCGGTAGAGCTGGCGGTTGTGCAGTGTCCACAGCCGCTCGGTGAAGCCTCCCGGCGCCACGGCCTCCAAGGCCTTCTGCATGTCGTACATGCGAGAATCGATGATATCCAGATAGTGAAGGATCTCCGCTTCGGGGAACATAGGCCGCCGGGGGCTGCCATACTCAGGCTCGTAGTGATGGCTGAGCAGCATGTGCTGGATGAGCGATGTTATGGCCGGCTCCAGGCCCACCTTCTCGGCCAGCTTCTCCACATAGAGGATGCCCTGCACGATGTGCCCCAGCAGCATGCCGTCGCGGGTGTATTCGATGGCGATGCCCGTGGGCGTGGCGCCCAGCTCAAAGAGCTTGGCGATGTCATGCAGAATGGCTCCGGCATAAACGAGGTCGGCGCGCAGGAAGTCATACACCTGCATCATGGCCTCTCCGTTGCGCAGCATCGTGTGGGTGTGATAGAGCAGCCCCGCGCGGATGCTGTGGTGGTTCTTCACGGCAGCGGGCCACACGAGCAGCCTTTCCTTGTTCTCTTCCAGCGCCGAGAGCACCAGCAGGCACAGCTTCTCATTGCCTATGCGCATGGCGTATTCGCTCACGGCTTCATAGAGCTCCTCGCCGCTGCTGGGCGCTGAGGGCACCATGGCTGCAGGGTCCACCGGGTCTCCTGCGGCGGCGTCGCGGAACTTATCGATACGGAACTGCAGCTTGCCCTGGTATTCGTTGACCAACCCCTGCGCCTTGATGATGCTGCCGGCCTTGGGGCACAGCTCCGGTTCGGCCACGTCCCATATCTTGGCGTTGATCTCGCCGGTCTCATCGGCCAGCGTGTAGTCGCCGTACTGGGATTTGCCGCTGGCACTGGTCTTTACGGCGGCGTTCTTGACCAGATAGAAGCCGGTGGCGGACAGGCCGTTCTTGAGCTGGTTGATCTTGACGAAATCCATGGGTACTCCTGAAAGGTTTTGTTTGATCATTATAACATGAATAAGGAGAGGTTGCACGGAAGGAAAGGATTTCGCGCCTTTGAGGCGCGACCTGCGCATCGCCTCGCCGACGTCCAGTCGGCGAGTGCGGCAGAGCCGCACAAGGCGACGCTAGGCTACGGCGCATCCTGCGCCAAGGCCAAAGGGCTTTCCGATCGCCCTTTGGAAACCTTCGGACCCCATCTTATAGGCGGAAGAGTCACAAAATTGACTACTATCTATCTATTTTCGTTGCCGCATTCGTAGGGCCGTATTGCATACGGCCTCCCCGCGTCGTCCAGCGTCTTCTCTGTAGGGCAAGGGCTTTGCCCTTGCCGCCCTTGCCGCCCTCGCCGCGCTCCTTCTTTTACGCTCACCCTCTTACAACAACCTCTCCCCCACACCCCCTGGCCACCTCGGCGGCCCTTTTCATATCCTGAGGCCCATGCGGTGCGGCCAGCACGCGGAAGCGGTCGGTGGGCTTGTAGAGCGCAGGCGCACGGTACGTTTGCAGCGCCCAGCGGGGGATGGGCGCGATGGCACGGGACATTGTTTCTATGTCGTCCATGGTCAGCTGCGGCACGAAGGTCGTGCGGCACTCGAAGGGCACGGTATTTGATCGCAGCAGCTCCAGCGTGCGCGCCACCGGCTGCCAGGCCGCAGCGCCGCCCAGCTCGCCGTAGCGCGCCGGGGGCAGCTTGATGTCCAGCGCCACATAGTCCAGCAGGCGGTCACGCAGCAACGCCTCCACAACCTCCGGCCGGCTGCCGTTGGTGTCCAGCTTTGTCAGATAGTCCATCGTGCGCACGCGGGACAGAAAGGCCTTCAGACCGTCGCTCTGCAGCGTGGGCTCGCCGCCGCTCACGACAACGGCGTCCAGCAGGCCCCGGCGGCGCGCAAGCATCTCCCACACCACGGTGGAATCGATATGCGCCGCACCGGCGTCTATGAGCGCGCGGTTGTGGCAAAAAAAACAGTCATAATTGCAGCCGGCCGCAAACACCACTGCGGCGATGCGGCCGGGATAATCGACAAAGGAGTTTTTGGCCAGACCAACGAGCTTTAGCATGTTATTACCCCGGAACCCCCTTCTGGGGTACGGCGGAAAGAAATATTTCCGCCGTTATACCAGCGCGGTTTCCTCCAGCACGAACTTGCGGCGGTCGGCGTATTCCTGACGCTTGCCGCGGTTGTAGTTCTGCACCGGTCGCAGATAACCGGTCACGCGGCTCCACACCTCGGTTTCGGCGTTGCAGTGGGGGCACGTGAAGTGCTCGCCGGCGATGTAGCCGTGGGTGTTGCAGATGGAGAACGTCGGCGTGATGGACACGTAGGGCAGCTTGTAGTTGGTAAAGATCTTGCGGATCAGGTTCTTGCACACCTCGATGTCGCTGATCTTCTCACCCAGGTACAGGTGCAGCACGGTGCCGCCGGTGTAGCCGCTCTGCAGCTCATCCTGCAGGTCCAGCGTCTCGAAAATGTCGTCGGTATAGCCCACGGGCAGCTGTGTGGAGTTGGTGTAATAGGGCGCTTCCTCGGTGCCGGCGGTGATGATGTCCGGGTAGCGCTTCTTATCGGCCATGGCCAGGCGGAAGCTGGTCCCCTCGGCGGGCGTGGCCTCCAGGTTGTAGAAGTTGCCGGTCTGCTCCTGAATCTCCATGAGCAGGCTGCGCATGTATTCCATCATGCGCCGGGCGAAATCCTGACCCTCGGACGTGGTGATGTCGCGGCCCAGGAAGTTCAGCAACGCCTCGTTCATACCCACGATGCCGATGGTGTTGAAGTGGTTGTACCAATAACGGCCGGTGCGGGCCTTGATGTCCCTCAAGTAATGCGCGGAGTACGGGTATAAGTTCTTATCGGTCTGGTCCTCCACGATCTTGCGCTTGATCTCCAGCGACGATTTGGCCAGCTGGATGAGCCGCCACAGCCGGCTCTTGAACTCGCTCTCGGTGCGGCTTAAGTAGCCCACGCGGGGCAGGTTGATCGTGACGACGCCGATGGAGCCGGTCATGGGGTTGCTGCCAAAGAGGCCTCCGCCGCGCTTGCGCAGCTCGGTGGTGTCCAGGCGCAGGCGGCAGCACATGGAAACGGCGTCTTCGGGGGACAGGTCGCTGTTGATGTAATTGGAGAAATACGGAATGCCGTATTTGCACGTGATCTCCATGAAGCGGTTGACCACGGGGCTGTCCCAATCGAAATCGCGGGTCACGTTGATCGTGGGGATCGGGAACGTGAACACGCGGCCCTTGCTGTCGCCTTCCAGCATGACGTCGCAGAACGCCTGATTGAACAGGTCCATCTCCTCCTGAAAGTCGCCGTACACGGCGTCCATGTATTCCCCGCCGATGACGACGGCCTCGTTCTTGAGCGTGTGGGGCACGACGATGTCGAAGGTCAGGTTGGAGAACGGGCACTGGAAGCCCACACGGGTGGGCACGTTGATGTTGAACACGAACTCCTGCAGCGCCTGCTTGACCTGCCAGTAGGTCAGGTGGTCGCGGCGGATGAAGGGCGCGCAGTAGGTGTCGATGCTGCTCCACGCCTGAGCCCCGGCGGTCTCGCCCTGGGTCGTGAAGGTGGAATTGACGATCTGGCCCAAGAAGGACCGCAGGTGCTTGGCCGGGGAGCTCTCCACCTTGCCGGGCACGCCGCCGAAACCCTCACGCAGCAGCTGGCGCAGGTCCCATCCGGCGCAATAGGGGCCGAAGAAACCCAGATCGTGCAGATGGATGTCGCCGTTGACGTGGGCGTCGCGGATGTCCTCGGGGTAGATCTCGTGCAGCCAATACTGCTTGGTGAAGGCCTCGCGCACGTAGTTGTTGAGGCCGTTGATGCTGCGGCCGGTGTTGGCGTTCTCCTGAATGTGCCAATCCTTGTCCTGCAGATAATCGGAGAACATGTTGATCGTAGCGCCGATGAGGGCGTTGGCCTCGCGGGCGCCCTTGCGCTTCTCGCGATAGAGGATGAACGCCTTGGCCGTGCGGGCGTGGCCGTTCTCGATGAGCACCTTTTCCACAGCGTCCTGTATCTGTTCAACCTCGGCCACACCGTCGGTGTGCCGCAGCGTAAGGATGTCCACAACCTGATCGGCCAGCGCTTCGGCCCGGGAATAATCGTTGCCCCCCACGGCCGTGGCCGCCTTGAAGATGGCCCAAGTGATCTTCTCCTTCTTAAAGGGCTCAAAGGAACCGTTGCGCTTGCGGATCTTCGTAATCACAGCCATTTCCTCCAGATGTGAAAATCTAGCGCGCTGCACTAGATGTTGTGGTGTTATTATATTCCATCCACTAAAGACGGGCAATAGGTAGGAGCACCGGCTTTTTGCCCACTTTTTCGAGTTCTTTCGTCATGGTGGAAATCGGGTGGCGCAAAATTCTGTCGCAGCTCGCCGGCTCATTTGAACCAAGGATGTATAAAGATGAAACAAGACGGTATATAAAGTCCACCCGCAGGCGACTGACCGCCTGCGGGTGGCGCAATATGATCATAGAAGTCAGGATACCCACTGCCGTTCGTCATCGCCAGCGAATCGGCGGGAGAAATGACAACAAACGCCTAGTGCACAACACCCTGCAACACAAACGCGATGACGGCCACGGTGGCATAGGCAAACATGAGCCAGGTGCCGCTGCGGAAGTGATGCTGCTGCACGACCAGCAGATGGTCCAGATCGTTGACGCGGTCGATGTAAAGGTTGGCCATGGCCTCGCTGGCCTGGGCGTCCTCCTGGCGGGCGGCCTTGAGCAGCGCGTTGACGTCGGCTCGCATAAAGCCCTTGCGGGATGCCGTCAGCAGCAGGAACACCGTGCCCGCCACAAAGCATGCCTCGGCCACGCAGGCCAGTATGGCACCCACGGTGATGCCGCCGCCGTCGCCGCCCAGCACATAGACGAAGAAATACCACCCGAACACCAGCGCCGTCAGTACCAGCACTGGCAGGATGCCCAGCGCCTGGGCGCGGTTCTTCTCCACAGCCTCCAGGCGGATCTTGTATTCATCCAATATGGCGGTGAAGAACATGCGGTTCTTGGCGACAGCGTCTACCTCGTTCATCGTCTTCCTCCGTGCTTTGGTAATCCTAAGTGTTTTGATCATTATACCAAATGTAGGAGCAGAAAAACAGACCGCTCGCCGGCGAGTTGCCGGCGAGCGGTCTATACCTAAGGGCCTTACTTGGCTTCCCCTGGAGGGGAAGCTGTCACCGAAGGTGACTGATGAGGTGTTACGTCAAGCAGGCACAAACCACCTCATCCGGCGCTACGCGCCACCTCCCCTCAAGGGAAAGGCAAACTACTCCTTATCTTGGAGTGTGTACTCAAATCGGTAGCTGCCACTGCCCACGCGCAAGCTCACGCCCTCGTCCTCGCGCTGGACGTCACACACGCCCTCGGCCTGGGAGAGCTTGACGCCGCTCTCGGTAACGGCGCCCTTGCTCGCGCCCGGCAGCATAACGGTGGCGCCGGCGTTGTCCGGCACCCGCAGGTCCAGCCGGAAGAGGCCGTCGGCCAGCTTCCACGCCACGGACACCTCGCCAAAGAGCGTCATCAGGCTGCCGCTGGCCTCGGAAAAACCGGGGCCGGGCTGCGGGGCCACGTTCGTGTTGGCAAAGCCGGGGCGGGACGGATCCGGCGCGATGCCCAGAATGTCCCGGTACAGCCAGTCGCCGATGGCGCCGTAGGCGTAGTGGTTGTAAGAATTCATGCCCGGCGACCAGAAGCTGCCGTCGGGCTTGATGCCATCCCAGTGCTCCCACATCGTCGTGGCGCCGCGGGTTACGGGATACAGCCACGAGGGATAATCCTTCTGCAGAGCCAGCTCGCAGGCGGTTTCGTGCAGGCCGTTGTCGCTCAGCGCGTGGCACAGATAGGGCGTGCCCACAAAGCCGGTCATCAGATGGTTCTTGCTCTCCTGCAGCAGCGCCTGCAGCATGCGCACGGCGCGCTTGCGGGAGGGCTTGTCCAGCAGGTCGAAATGCAAACCCAGCACCTGGGCGGTCTGCGTGGGGCAGGCCAGGCGGCCGCTGGGCGTCACAAATTCGTCGCGGAAGGCGCGGCGCACCTTGCGGTACAGCTTGTCGTATTCGTCGGCGTCGTCCTCATAGCCCAGTATGTTGGCGGCTTGGGCGGTCAAGCGCGTGGACAGCGCGTAGTAGGCCGTGGCGATCAGGTCGCGGCTGGTGGCGCCGATGCAGTTGCTGTCGCTGTTGGGGGCGTCCAGCGCCAGCCAGTCGCCGAAGTGGAAGCCGGTATTCCACAAAGCCTCGTCTGTGCCTTGCGCGCGGATATACTCGACCCAGCCCTTCATCATCGGGTAGCTTTCTTCCAGCGCGCGCCGGTCGCCGTAATACTCATAGACCGTCCACGGGCACACGGTGGCGGCGTCGCCCCAGGCGGCGGAGGAATGGCCGCCGAACTCATCGCCGCCCAGCATGTTGGGGATCACAAAGGGAATGCCGCCGTTTTCCAACTGGTCGGCGGCCATGTCCCGCAGCCACTTGGTGTAAAACGGTGCGGTCATGAAGTTATAGCTGGCCGTTGAGATGAAAACCTGGGCGTCGCCGGTCCAGCCCAAGCGCTCGTCGCGCTGGGGGCAGTCGGTGGGCACATCCACGAAGTTGCCCTTCTGGCCCCACACGATGTTGTGCTGCAGCTGGTTGACCAACTCGTCGTTGCACGAGAAGCGCCCGGTGGGCTCCATGTCCGAATGCACGACGACGCCGGTGAAATCTTCGACGGAGGGCTCTCCCGGCCACTGCTCGATGTGCACATACTGGAAGCCCATGAACGTGAACATGGGCTGGAAAATCTCGTCGCCGTCGCCCCGGAGCGTGTAGACCACACGCTGCTCGGCGTCTCGCAGGTTGTCGGTGTAGACGTTGCCCTCGCGGTCCAGCACCTCGAAACAGCGCAGTGACACGCGATCACCGGCGTTGCCGCGCACGCGCAGGCGGATGTGGCCCACCATGTTCTGGCCCATGTCCAGCACCGCTTCGCCGGCTGGGGTCTTGAGCAGGCGCTTGGGGCGCAGCTCCTGTATGGCGCGCACCGGCAAACCGTCCTGCGCCACGACCACGCCGCGGCCGCCCTCGGCGCTCACCAGCACATCGCGCCAGTCCCCTGCCTCGCAGTTGGGCTGGCTCCAGCGCGGCACCTCGGCGCGGGCGTCGTAGCGCTCGCCATCGTAGATTTCCGAGAACAGCAGCGGGCCGTCGCAGGCCTTCCACTCGGAGCCCGTCGTGAGCACCTGCTCGCGGCCATCCTCATAGAGGATGTGCAGCTGCGCCAGCAGCTCCCGCGGGGGCCGTTGGCTTAAGTCCTTCCTTTCCCAGCCCAAACGTCCGCGATACCAGCCGTTGGCCAGCATGGCGCCGATGGCGTTTCCGTCGTCGCGCAGCAGCGCCGTCACGTCGTAGGCCTGATACTGTATGCGCTTGCGATACACGGTCCAACCCGGCGTGAAAAGGTCCTCGCTGACCGGCTGCCCGTTGATCCACAGGCGGTACATGCCCTTGGCCGTGGCGTAGACGCGAGCGCGGCGCACGGGGCCGTCCACATGGAATTCGCGGCGCAGAAGCGGGCATGCCTCCGCTGACGGGTCCGCGTCGGCGCTGATCCACCGGGCCTTCCAGCCCTCGTTCATCAGGCCGGTCTCAAACCATGCCTCCTCGCCGAAGCCGTCGCTGCGGCCGGCGGCGTCCCAGGCCTGCACGCGCCAGAAATAGCGGGTGCGGGGGCGCAGCGCCTCGCCTTCATAGGCCACATGGGTGCACTGGGCGCCTTCGCGCTCGCCGCTATCCCAGCAGGGGTTCTCAAAACGAGGGTTGTCGGCCACCTGCAGCCGCCACATGCTCTGGCGCGCGCCGCGCTCGCCGCCGCCCTGCAGCTTCCAATAGAACCGGGGCGCCTGGACGTCCAGCCCCAGCGGGTTAACGCGGTACTCACAGCGAAGATCGTAGGGACGCATGGTCATCTTCCTTTCTATGGTTCGTAAGGCACAAATTCTCTGTACCAATATTGATATGAATTATAAACACAATATACAAACAAGACAACGAGCGGGGAAAAAGCAGAGCAAGAAATGCAAAACGGGTGCGGTTGACTGGTGTTATTCGGCACCTTCCTGTCGTTCTGAGGCCGCAACGGCCGAAGAATCCCCTGAGTGTAACGACTCTTTCTCAGGGGATTCCTCGCTGCGCTCGGAATGACAGAACAAGCTTTATGGAGACATTCGGTTCCTGTCATTCTGAGGCCGCAAGGCCGAAGAAACAACGGCGTTCTCTCGGGAGATTCCTCGCTGCGCTTCGGAATGACAGGGCAGGGTGCAGCGCGACCCCTTTCTGTCATTCTGAGGCCGCATGCGACCGAAGAATCCCCTGAGAACAACGGCGTTCTCTCGGGGGATTCTTCACTGCGTTCAGAATGACAGCGACGTTCGTTTCTTTTATTCGACCGGTTTACTCCCCAGTATCACGACCGCAGAGTTGGCCTGGCCGTCGCGCTCATATTCCAGGGGCACCTGCTGGCCGGGCTTGCGCTCATACACAGCCTGGCGCAGGCCCAGCACCGTGGTCAGCGGTTTGCCGTCTACAGCGGTCAGCAGGTCGCCCTTGCGGATGCCGGCGGCGGCTCCGGGCCCCTCGGCGTCCACGTTGATGACCAGTATGCCGCGATCCACAGTGGCCTCGTTGTAGTAGCGGGCGATCTCGGCGTCAATCGTGTAAAGGCCCAGATAGGGTGTCGTATAGCCGCCGTCGGCCTCGATCATCTGCACGATGGGCCGGGCGATCTCGATGGGGATCGCAAAGCCGATGCCCTCGGCTTCGGTTACTTTGAGTGTGTTGATGCCCACGATCTGGCCCCGCAGGTCGCACAGCGGGCCGCCGGAATTGCCGGGATTGATGGGCGCGTCGGTCTGTATGAGCTCTTCCATGAAGCTTAGGCCCGCGTCGGTGGGCACTTTGAGCGTGCGCCGCAGCGCCGACACGATGCCGCTGGTCACCGTGTGCTGGAAGTTCATCGTCAGCGGCGTGCCGATGGCGATCACGGTGTCGCCGACCCGCAGGTTCTGCGAGTTGCCCATCTCGGCGGCGGGATAAGGCCCTCCCTCGCATTTGACCACAGCCAAGTCCAAAGCGCTGTCGCTCCACACGGTCTTGCCGGGGCGGCGGTTGCCGTCGTTGGTCACCACGTCGATCTGCGTGGCGTTGCCGGCCACATGGTTGTTGGTCAGGATGTATCCCCGGGCATCCACGAACACGCCGGTGCCCAGGCCCTCCACGGTCTTGCCGCCCATGTCGGCGGGCTGCACGGCCTTCACCGCCAAGCCCACGACCGCCGGGGACACGCGTTCCACAACATCGGCCAGCGGGGTATTGTCATTCTGGGGCGTCAGCACGCCCACGGGCTTGGGCCCCGCAGATTCGGTGGGCGCGGGGCTGGTTACGCCGGGCACGATGGGCGAAGGCGCGCAGGAAGTCAGCAGAATCAGGCACAGTAAGACGACAAGAACCGATTTTTTTCTCAAAGCAACCGCCTCTTTCTTTCGATGCCATTATTGTGTTCCTGGCAGGAAAGCAAGAAGCATGTAAGTTATGGAAGGCAATGGCCGATTACGAATCGACGATCGGTTCATTTATCCGATGTATCGGGCCTAATTGGGCGTCAAGACCGTATCAAAAAAATCCAAAATGTCCCGCGTGACTTCGTCGCGGCAGGTGTCGTTGAGCAGCTCGTGGCGCGCGTCTTCGTACACGTGGCATGTGACCGCCAGGCCCGCGCGCTCATATTGACGGCGCAGCTCCCGCGCCGCCGCGCCGTATTCGCCGGCGGGGTCGCACGAGCCGGACAACAGCAGCACCGGCACGGCCCGGGGCATGCGCGCCACCTGGTCGGCCCGCAGCGTGCGCAGCAGCGCCTGGGCCACATCACGGAACAGCGACGCCGTGCACACAAAGCCGCAGTCGGGGTCGTCCACATAGGCCTGCGTCTCGGCCCTGTCGCGGCTGAGCCAGCCGAAGGTCGGGCGCTCCGCCCGGAAGGGCTTATGCCAGACGCCAAACACCATATCGTCCAGCAGCTTGGAAGGCGTGGCAGGCCCTTGCAGCGCGCACATGAGGCCCGTGAGCAAGGGCGCCATGTCCCGCCGGATGGGCTTGTCCACGGTGACGCCGGACAGCGCCGCCGCGCGGAAGCTCTCTCCGAAACCCTGCAGCATCAGCCGGGCGAAGATGGAACCCATGGAATGGCCCAACAGCAGCACCGGCCTGTCATAACGCGTCTGCGCCCAGCGGGTCAGCTGCTGCAGATCTCCCAGCACGGTTTGCCAGCCGGCTTTCGCTGCGAAAAAGCCCTTGGCCGCGCCGGCGGCGGTGCGCCCGTGGCCGCGCAGGTCCATGGCCACGGCGGCAAACCCGCGGTCACCCAGCGCCTGGGCGAAGCGACCATAGCGCGCGGCGTGCTCGGCCATGCCGTGCACGATGAGCACCACTGCGCGGGGGTTGTCCACCGGCCACTCATAGCAGGCCAGCGACCGCCCGTCGGCGGAAAGCATACGGAAATCCACTCGGTCAGCCATGGTTGCACCTCGCTCCCTGGGACCAGTCCTTACATTGTCAAGGGTTGACCGTCCAGCCGGGTCACGCCATAGTACACCCGGTCGTCATAGCGGTCGGTGTCGGAGTAGCAGAAGCTCTGGCGCAGCACGCCCTCGCGCTGGAATCCGGACTTGGCCAACACCCGGCCACTGGCTGCGTTGCGCCCCCGGTGGAAGGCCTGCAGACGGTGCAGCTCCGTGTGCCCGAAGGCGTACTTCACGACCGCCGAGAGCGCCTCGGTGGCATAGCCCTGCCCCTGCCAGGGCCGGCCCACGCAATATTCAACATCGGCCATGCGGTGGCGCTCGTTCACCTGGTAAAAGGCGATCTGCCCGATGCATTCGCCGCCGTCGCGCAGCGTGACGGCCCAGCGGTAGAAATTGCCTTGAGCGTATCGGGATGCCCAACCCCGGATCAACGCGGCCACCTGGGCCTCGTCGGCGTAGGCCGGCTCGCCGTATTCGCACTGCACCAGCGGGTCTCCGGCCCAGTTTTTCCACGCGCTGGCGGCATCCTCCGCCCGGAAGGGCCGCAGAATCAGCCGCAGCGTATCGATGGGTTGTGTGCCGCCGGTTCCCCGGTCGGCCTCGCCCGGGTGCTCCAGCGACAGCATCCACGCAAGGCAGGCGGTGGCTCCGTCCTCCTCCCGCTGTTCATAGACAAAGCCCAACCCCTGGGCCACCACCGCCGCCGAGCGGCGGAACAGCTCCATGGTCTCGGCCAGTGCGGCCTCTATGGCAGGCCGTTGGGCGGTGGGCCACGTGCGCAGCAGCGCTTCGGCATCCTGCGCCGGCAGCAGGCCGGGCAGGTATTTGTGGCACTTGCCCGCGCCGCGGGTAAAATCCGTGGCCAGCCCCACCTGCCAGCTCAACATCATCAACAGCATAGGCCGCAGGTAGGCGTTCAGGTGCTCCAGCGCGTACAGCAGCTCGCCGCGATACAGCCCCTTGGCCACATACAGCGTGATCCACCAGAACTCGTTGCAGCAGTCGCGGTATTGCTCGGCGGAGGGCCGGCGGATCACATAATCCGCATCGGAGGGCGGCGTGATCGCGGGCAACAAGCCGTCCTTGTCCAGCAGCGGCATGGTCTGAGAATCCGACAGATAGTTGGTCGCGGTGACCTCCCGGGTCTGCACGGTCATGTCGATGCGGTTGCCGTCGGCGAACTGCATCAGGTATCCATAGCTTTCATCGGGGTTGCCGTTGTCGTCAAAGAGCGTGGAGCGGTCGGGCTCCTGCAAGATGGCGATCTCCCCAAAGGCCGCCAGCCATGCCTTGTCCTGGACGAAAGGCCGCGTCTGCGTGACGACATAGACGACGTCATAATCCTGCAGAGCGTCCCGCGGGGCGCCGGGGTTGGCTCGGGAGCCGTTCATGTAGACGGCGCGCACGCGTTCGTCGCGCCGGGCGATATCCAGTATCAGCGAAAGCATCTGCTGCTCGGTGCGCACGGATTCCTCCTATCCCCGCCGGTATGCGACGGGGCCGCTTAAGTACAGGTCGCCGCCGTGGCAATCCACCGCGGCAATGAGAGGCATGTCTACAACCTGAAGTTCATGCACGGCCTCCGCGCCCAGATCGGCGAAGGCCACCACGCGGCTGGCACGAACGCAGGCGGCGTACAGCGCGCCGGCGCCGCCGGTGGCTGCCAGATACAGCCCCCGGTGCCGGGCCAGCGCGGCCTTTACACCGTCGCTGCGGGGGCCTTTGCCGATGCTGACCCGCTGGCCCAGGGCGATCAGCCGCGGCGCATAGGCGTCCATGCGGCTGGACGTTGTAGGCCCGCAGGAGCCGATGGGTTGCCCAGGCGGCGCGGGGCAGGGCCCGGCGTAGTAGATTACGGCGTCGCTGAGTTCGAAGGGCAGCGGGGCTCCCGCGTCCAGCAGCGCCATCAGGCGCTTGTGGGCGGCGTCGCGGGCGGTCAGGATGCTTCCAGTGAGCAGCACCGTGTCTCCGGCGCGCACGGCGGCGATGGCCTCATCGGTCAACGGCGTGGTCAGGCGGTGTTCGGCCATCAGATCACCCCCTCGGCGTGGCGGGCGCAGTGGCACTGCATGTTGACCGCCACCGGCAGCCCGGCGATGTGGGTGGGTTCAGCCTCGATGTGCACGGCCAGCGCCGTGACCGTGCCGCCCAGGCCCATGGGGCCGATGCCCAAGGCGTTGATGCGTGCCAGCAACTCTGTCTCCAGTGCGCGAAGCGCGGAATCGGGGCTGAAAGCCCCCAGAGGGCGCAGCAGCGAGCGCTTGGCCAGCTGCGCGCAGCGCTCAAAGGTGCCGCCCAGGCCCACGCCCACGACCACCGGCGGGCACGGGTTGCCCCCGGCCAGCGCCACGGTCTCCACGATGAAATCCAGCGCGCCGGCCACGCCGGCGCTAGGCGTCAGCATTTTCAGGCGGCTCATGTTCTCAGAACCAAAGCCCTTGGGGGCCACGGTGATGTGGATTCGGTCGCCGGCCACCAGCCGCGTGTGCAGCACCGCTGGCGTGTTATCGCCGGTGTTGCGGCGTTCCAGCGGCGTCAGCACCGAAGCGCGGAAGCTCCCGTCGCGGTAGGCGCGGCGCACACCCTCGTCGATGGCGTCGCTTAAGAGACCGCCGGCGATGTGCACATCCTGCCCCACGTCGGCGAACACGACGGCCATGCCGGTGTCCTGGCACAGCGGCAGGTTGCGCGCCCGGGCGGCGTCCAGATTGTCCACCAGTTGGCGCAGCGATTCGCGGCCCACCGGCGATTCCTCGGCGGCCAGCGCCGCGCGCAGCGCGGCCTGCGCCGGTTCGTCCAGCGTGCGGCCCGCCCGCAGGCACAGGTCGTAGATCAGATTCTCAATCTCCTTGGCCGCGATCTCCCTCAACATGCCTCGCCTCACAGCGCCACGGCCGCGCCGGTGGCCGAGGATTCATACAGCCCGCACACGAGCTTGACGGCCTCGATGCCCTGGGTTCCATCGATGGCGAAGGGCAGGCCGGCGGCCACGCAGCGGTAGAAATCGGCGATCTGGGTGCGGTGGCCGCTGCCCCAGCAGTCTTTCTGGCCGATGGGCGCGCCGTCGGGGGCGCACAGGCGCGTGAAGCCATCGTCCAGGCGGTACAGCGATTCACCCCGCAGCAGGAACGTGCCGCGCTCGAACACGGCCTCGATCTCCACGGGGCTGTCCACGCCATAGCCCACGGTGGCATAGAACACCGCCGGCACGCCGCTGCGCATCAGGATGCGGGCGTGGGCGCTATCCTCCACGTCGATAAGGCCTGTGAGCGCATCGGTGCTGATGGCACCCTTGATGGAAGCCGCGCCGCCGCCCAGCCACTGCACCAGGTCCAGCGTGTGGATGGCCTGGTTGATCATGACGCCGCCGCCCTCGGTAGCTTTGCGGCCGTGCCAGTCGTCGCTGTAGTAGGCCTCGGTGCGCCGCCAGACCACGCTGCCGCGCATACACTGCAGCGCGCCGAAGGAACCGTCCCCGACGATCTCCTTGAGGATGCGGGACGCGTGGTTGTAGCGGTTCTGGAAGATCACGCACAGATGGCCGCCGCCGGCGGCCTGGTCTGCGGCGATCATGGCCTGCGCGTCGGCCACGGTCATGGCCATGGGTTTTTCTACCAGCACGTATTTGCCCGCGGCCAGCGCTGCCAGCGCCATCTCGGCATGCAGCCAGTGGGGCGCACAGATGTGCACGGCGTCGATGGCGGCGTCGGTCAGCATCCGGCGATAGTCGGTATACGCTTCGCAGCCCAGCGCCTGGGCCGAAGCCTGCGCGCGCTTGGGTTTGTTGTCGCACACGGCGGCCACCTGCACCTGGGGCAGGTCTTTCAGGGCAGTCAAGTGGGTGTGATGGATGGCTCCGCAGCCGATGATGGCCGCGCGGATGGAATTGGTCATATAGAAGCCTCCAGTGGGTGAGAGTGTTCTTGAAAGGGAAAAGGATTCCGCGCCTTTGAGGCGCGACCAAAGGGCTTTCCGGTCGCCCTTTGGAAACCTTCGGCCCCCATCTGATGAATAGTTGTGCCATTACGTAATAACACGACAACTCCTTTGCTAACCTGGGCACTCCGGCTATCCCGCCAGCGTCTCCTCGGCGAAGGCCAGAACCGCCATGATGTCGGCGACGGCGTTCTCGTCCAGGTGATTCCACACGAGATAGGGGAAATAGGGGCACAGCGCCAGCTGCTGGCCGCCATGTTCTACGGTGATGGTGACCTTCTTGAGCTTGTCCGGCGCGGTTTGCACGCAGTAGCCGCAGCCGTCGCACTTCTTGCAGCGCAGCGCGCACAGGGCCTGCAGGCGCTCATCCATGGCATCCCAGCGCCGCAGCAGCTCGCGGAAGTGCGGTACCTTGAGCTCGTGCTTGAGTGGCCACTGCTTGCGGTAATCGTACCACGCCCCCAGCGCCAGCTTGTCCTTTCTGCCGATGGGCTTGGAGCGGTCCAGCCGCAGGCCGTTGTCGGAGCTCGTGGGCAGCTGGATGCCGCCCTGCGCTTCATAACCGCGCTCATCGAAGAAGGCCATGAGCCGCCCGAACAACGCATCGTCGCCGCAGCGCAGCCCATAAAGGGCTGTGGCGTAATCATGGGCCGGGTCGAACAGGCAACGCGGGAAGGCCACGGCAGCGCTGGCGCCCTGCGCGGCTATGGTGTCGCTCAACAGCTTCCACGCCGGGAACATTTGCGGCCACGCGGCGCAGCGGAAAACCGCACCCTCGGGCGTGCCCTCGTGGGTCACGCCGAAGTTCGCGAGCAGCAGCGGCTGCTTGCCCGCCAGTCGCATGGCGCTCTTGGGCAGCAGGAAGCCATCGGGTATGAGGACGGCGGCGCTGCCCAGGTGGGCCATGAAGCCGAAGAACTCGTCCATCTGCTTGTTGATGGCGCGCATCTGCAGGATCAGCTCAGGCTTGCGGTTGTTGACCTCCCACTCGCCATAGCGGTCGTCGGGGAACTCCGGCAGGGCAAGCAGCGCCGGGTCCTCAAAGGCGCTGTGCTGCAGCGCGGCCATAAAGTCATAGAACTGCCGCTGCGACTGCTCTGAAACGCCATCGGCAGCAGCCGGGTGAAAGGGCGGCGCCGTTGCCTGCAGCGCAAACACCATGCGGCGGGCCAGCTGGCCAAAGCCGGTTTCCAACCATTGCACCGGATTCATGGCGGCTTCCTCCTTTCGCGTTCGATGCTGTAGCATCGATCGCGATTTAGACGACTTGTTCTTGCCTTTGCTTATCGCCTGCCGCACATGTCGCCAGGCGATATCTCGGCTTTAATTCTCATATTTCGTTCACTAGAACGTTGTTTCGCCTGTGGGCGGGTTCTTTTGCCTACCTTGTAATTGCTTTTTGCTTCCCGCCGTCGGGTGAACCGCCGTCGGGATCATGCATTTCTTCTCATGCAAGGATTTTTAGTCCCGTTTCTACGCAGTGGCCTGGGCGATCAGGTCCTTGAGCGCGGTGGCAGCCACGGCAAACTTGTCCGCCCCGCTGCCGGGGACGTTGTGGTTGTTGGCCAGGTGAGGCTCGATGCTCAGGAAGCCCTCGAAGCCGCCGCGCCACAGCGCGCGCAGGATGTCCACAACCTGCCCGTCGCCCTGGCCCACCGGCCGGTGGGCGTCGGACACCACGGCGGTGTCAAACCCTTTGTCCAGCGCCGCCTGCTCGTGCTGATACACCGAATCCTTCATATGCATGTAGTGGATCTTGTCCCGCAGCAGCTCAAAGGCGTCGGGAAAGTTGCGCTCGCCGCACTGCACAAAGTTGGAAGGATCGTAGGTGGCCAGCAGCGCGGGGCTGGGCACGCTATCGAAGATGTCGCGGCAGCGCGCCGCCGTGTCGCCGTAGATGTGCTTCTCGTTCTCATGCAGCAGCACGACGCCGTGGGCCGCAGCATAGCCAGCCATGGCCCGCATGCGGAGCATTACCTCGTCGCGGTATTTCGCCGGGTCCTCATCGGCAGGGATGAAGAAACTGAACACGCGGATGTAGGGCGTGCGCAGGATATGGGCCAGTTCCACGACGTGCTGGAAGCGCTCAAAGTGGGGCTGGAAGGGCTCCTGGATCGGGTATTTGCCGATGGGTGTGCCCAGCGCGCTCACGGCGAAGCCCCGGGCGCTCATGCGCTCATAGGCTTCACGGGCGTCATCGGTTGTGAAATCGGCGATGTTCTTGCCGTCGGCGGCCCGCAATTCGATATGGGCAATGCCGTGGCTGGTCAGCACATCCATCTGGCCATCCAGATCGGGGCAGATCTCGTCGGCAAAAGCGGACAGGATAAAGTTGCTCATGTGGTGTCCTCCCTGCATACAATGTCGGGCTACTCCATCGGGTATTTGAGCCCAAGGGTAGCCCTTATACCGTCCATGATCTCCAGCACAGCCACCGATTCCGCCGGCGCCATGCGCGGGCTTTCCGCCCGGCCGGCGGCAATGCAGTCCATCGCCTCGCGGATCTCATATTCAAAGCCGTTCACCATCAACGGGTGGTTCTCCTCCACGACCTCATCGCCGGCGAACAGCCGCAAGGACTGGGCCTTCCAGAACTGCCCAAGCTCGATGCGCCCCTGGGTGCCAAAGAGCGTGGCGGTCTGGGCGCCCTGGGTGCGCACGGCGCACGTGAGCGCGCACAGCGCCCCGTCGGCATAGCGCAAGGTGATGGCGGTCTGCTCGTCCACACCAGTGGCGCCGATGTGGGCGTCGGCGTGCACGCTGGCCGGATGGGCTCCAAAGAACATCGTGGCCAACTCCAGCACATAGATGCCCACATCCAGCAGCGCGCCGCCGCCCAGCGCGGGGTTCAGCAGCCGGGAGCGCGGGTCGTCGCCGGCGCGGAAGGAAAAGTCCGCCTGAAGCATCCTGGGTTCGCCGATGCGCCCCTCGGCCACCAACTGGCGCGCCCGCTCCATGGCCGGCAGAAAGCGCGTCCACATGGCCTCCATCAAAAACACGCCGTTGGCCTGGGCAGCCTGGGCCATGCGCCGCGCCTGCGCGGCGTTGATGGCGAAGGGCTTCTCCACCAGCACGGGCTTGTCGCGCTCCAGGCACAATAGAGCGTGCTCGCAGTGCTGCGGGTGGGGCGTGGCAATGTATACTGCGTCTATCCCGTCGTCCTCGGCCAGCTGCTCATAGCTGCCGTAGGCCCGAGGCGCTCCATATCGCTGGGCAAAGGCCTGCGCCCGGCCCAGGTCTCGGGAGCCCACGGCGGCAAGCGTTGCGTCCGGCCAAGCCGCCAGCGCCTGTGCAAAGGTGTTGGCGATGTTGCCCGGTCCCAGTACCGCCCAGCGAAATGCTCTTGCGTGCATGGCTCCTCCAGCTCCTATGTCAATCTCAACCATCTGCCATTATACAACAGGGCTTCCATGTATTCAAAGAATATGAGCAAAATATGATTGCCGGAAAGTGGCGGGATACCTGTATGAAAACGATTTTGTACGCTTTGACCAAATTGTGTACAGAATGTTAATTATGACTCGTATGAACCAGAAGTTGTCCGAATTTGTTGCTTTCTGCCACCGGATATGTTATATATATGCAAGTCCATAGATGGAATGCCGCATATGTATGAAAAAATATGTTTTTGACAGGTATGAAAGCCGCAAAATGTGAAAATATTAAGTATGCGCACACCGGAATCATGGAATATGAAACGCTGAACAAATTCAAATGAGGTGAAAAAAATGACCAACGACATGGACCGCGTCATCGCTCTCTCCGACAAGCTCAAGGCTCTTTCCCACCCCCACCGCCTGCGCATCGTGCAGGACCTGATGTCCCAGGCGCGCAACGTCACGACGATTCAGGAATCCCTGGGCATTCCGCAGCCCAGCGTGTCCGCCCATCTGGCCAAGCTCAAGACCGCCGGCATCATCCAAGGCCACCGCAACGGCCAGGAAATCTTCTACGAGGTCGTGGACAACGATTCCAAGGATCTCATCCGGTCTCTTTTCGACTGATAAACTCCTGTGGATTCCTCAACGGCAAATACCCGACGTCCCGTCAAGGACGCCGGGTTTTTTCTTTGTACAACAGTTCAGGAAGAACGGGACAAACGAAAGGCCCGGCATTCACATGACACCGGGCTTTCCCTTTGTAGCGCTATTCCTTCATCTTGTTCTTCCGGCTCTTGCGCAGGCCCAGTATCAGCAGCGCTGCCATGGCCACGGCCGTGAGCGCCACCGCCACGATGATGGCGACATAGGCGCTCTCCGGCAGGCCGCTCTTGTCGATCTGGGCGGGGGGCTTGCCGCCCTGGGGCAGCGCGGGCCGCTGGGCCACATCGCCCTGCGGTTCATAGATGACAAAGCTCTGGGCCTCGCCATTGGGCATGTAAGCGCCATAGCTTTGGTAGTCATAGGTGAAGAGGACCATGTCCATGTCCTCCACGTCCCCGGCGGGCACGGTGTTCACGACGAAGGGCCCCTGCACCGAGGAGAGGTCCTGAAACACGACGCGGTCTCCGTCGGAGGCCTCCAGGTCCAGATAGTTGTTGGCGGCGTTGAAATAGAACACGCTGTCGGTAAAGAAGTTCGCCGCCCGCAGCGGGGCAACCGTGGAGAGCAGGTTGTCGGACACATCCAGCGCGCACAGCGGCAGGGTTTCCAGCGGGCTCAGGTCGGAAATCTGGTTGTTGGACACATCCAGATACCCCAGAACCTCCAGGCCGGCCAGCGGCTCCAGGCTTTCGATGCTGCAATGGCGGGCGCGCAGGATGTTCAGGCCTTCCATAGCCGCCGTGAAATCCAGGTTGTCCGCGCCGGTATAGCTTACGTCCAGATCCTGCATGGCACTCAGATTTACCAGCGGCGTCAGGTCGCTCACGGGGTTGTTGCGCAAAGAGAGCAGCGTAAGGTCGGTCAGCGCGCCCAAGGCGGACACCTCTTCTATGGAATTGTCCTGCAAGGTAAGCGACGCCATGTGCACAAGGGGCTCCAGCGGCGCAAGGCTTTGGATGCTGTTGCCGTCGGCACTCAGCGTGGCCAGCTCCTTTAGGCCGGAGAGCGGCGAGAGGTCCACGATCTGATTGTCGGCGATGGCCAGCTCCTGCAGGGCGGTCATGGGCGCGGCAAACTTGATATCGGTCAGCGAATTGCCGGACAGGTCCAGCATCACCATGGCCGTAAGCGCCGAGAGTGCCGACGCATCGGAAATGTCATTGACGGACAGCAGCAGCGAGGCCAGCGCAGCGTTGCCCTTAAGAGGCGATACGTCCTGTATTTTGTTGTCGGACAGGTCCAGGTAGTTCAGGTTCACCAGGCTCTGGAGCGGCGACACGTCGCTTATGCCGCAGCCCGAGGCGATCAGTTGCTCCAGCGCGGGGCTCTGGGCCAACGGGGCCAGCGAGTGCACCTGGGTGTTGGCCATGCTGACATAGGCCAGCGCCGGCAGGCCTCCCAGCGGGGTCACATCGGACACCGCCGTGCCATCCAGGCCGACTGCCTGCAACTGCTGCAGGCCGGCCAGGGCGGCCAGACTGGTGACCTGCGTCTGGCTGCATTCCAGAAACTGCAGGCCCGTCATGCCCGCCACAGGCGTAAGGTCGCTCACCTGGGTAGAGCTGACCACAAGGCTGGACAGCCCGCTCAGGCTGCCCAGCGGCGCAAGGTTGGCGCAGGGGTTGCCGGAGAGGTCCAGCTGCTGCAGGGCGGTAAGCTTCTGCAGCGGGGAAAGATCGGTGATTTGGTTGTCGTTGAGGGAGAGCTCCTCCAGCGACACAAGGCCGCTCAGCGCCGCGATGGAGGTCAGACTGCTCTCGGTCAGGTAAAGCTGGCGCAGGCTCTGGATGGAGGCCAACGGCGCAAGGTCATTGAGCTCGGCCCGGGCGATGTCCAGCGTCTGCAGCACCGGCAGGCTCTTGAGCGGCGACAGGTCGCTCGCGGGCGTGTCGGTCATCGTCAGCATCGTCAGATTCGCAAGCTCGCTCAAAGGCTTTAAATCCGTGATCTCGTTGCCACTCAGGTCCAGCGTTTGCAGCGCCGTGAGCGCCGCCAGCGGCTGAATGCTCTGCACGCTGTTGAAGCCTATGGACAGACCCGTGGCGCCGGTGGCGTGCTCCAGACCGGTCAGGTCATAGATGTCGCGGGAGTCCAGCGTCAGGTCGCCCTCAAAGCCGGCCATCTCCTGGGCGGTCAGGCGGCCGTCGCCGTCGGCGTCCATGCCCGCGTCCTGCAGCGCCAGCAGCAGGTTGGCGTCGGGAATGGCCACCGCCTCCCCCTGGGCCAGCGCCACGGCGGGCAGCGATCCCACCGCCAACAGCGCCGAAAGGATCACCGCCGCCAGGCGTATGCACGTTTTCATCGTATATCGTGTTCCCTTCCTAAAAAATGATATGTAACAGATTGATTATACCCAACCGGTTCCGCCGTAGCAAACATCCCCCGGAACTCTTACAGTACTTTTACAAAATGCGCATAAAAATACCGTCCGGTAGCAGACCGGACGGCATAACAACGAACCGCTCCTATGAGCGCGCGATGCGCCGCGGGAGGCTGTCGATCAGGCTTCGCCTGTCTCGATCAATCGCGTGAGCGTGGTGACAGCCTCCTCTTCATCGGAGCCGATGGCCACAATCGTGAACACGTCGCCCTTGCGCAGCTTCAGCGACAGTACGCCCATGATGCTCTTGGCGTTGATGCGCTTGTCGCCTTGCTCGATCCACACGTTGGAGCTGAAGCGACCGGCCACCTGCACCAGCAGCGCCGCGGCCTTGGACTGCAGGCCCTCGTCATTTCGAATGGTCAGTTTCTTATGACTCATCCAAGTTCCCCTCTTTCGCTTTGATATCGTTGGCCAGTTTTTCCAGCCGTAGGTATCGATGGTTGAGGCCGGATTTGCTCACGCCGCCCAGCAGTTCCGCAATGCGCTCCAGTGTGGCGTCGGGGTTGTCCAGCCGTGCCTCGGCGGCGTCCCGCAGGCCCTGGGGCAGCGCGGCCAAACTTGTGGCGCGCTCGATGAGGCGTATGTTCTCAATCTGTCGGGCGGCGGCCAGCACGGTTTTTTCCAGGTTGGCCGTGTCGCAGTTGACGACGCGGTTGACCTTGTTGCGCACGTTCTTTTCCACGCGCACGCCCTCAAAGCGCAGCATACTGGCATGGGCGCCCGTCAGAGCCAGGAACTGTGACACATGCTCGGCTTCTTTGATATATACAACTGCTTTGTCCCGCCGGGCGATCACCCGCGCGTGGATGTCAGAGCCGGCCAGCAGCGCCGCAGTGTCATGGGCCAGCGCCTCGTCGCCCACGACGAGTTCCAGGTGATAGCCCTTGCCAGGGTCTGACATGGAGCCACAGCCCAGAAACAGCCCCCGCAGCAGCGCGCTCTCACAGCAGCTCCTGCGCACCAGGCCCGCAGGGATGCCTCCCTGGCCATCGCCCAGCATTCCCGCATCGCCCAACATGCGCCGGGCAGCGGCGTCGTCATCCAGCACCACGCGGTAGCTGAAGTTGCGGTTGAGCCGGTGACGCTCATGCTGTTCGATCTGCGGCCGCGCGCCATAAAGCGCCTTGACCAGCGTGTACACACGCCGGGCGATGGCCGGGCTCTCGGTGCTGACAACGGCCTGCACGACGGCACGCACCACATGCATGGAGCCGGCAGACAGCACGAGCCCAGCCAACTCGGACAGGCGGCAGCAGTCGCCGTTGACGGCGACCTTGGCCAACTCATCCTTGACCGATGCGGAAAATGACAGTGCCCGAGCTTCCATGGTTTTAGTATACCACAAGATGCCATCGCAACAAATCCTTAACACACTAAAAGCGGCCCTCCGGTTGAAAAAAACAACAGGCAGGGCTAGAATAAAGGAAAAAAACGGGGACGCATAAGATCATGGAACGCATCCGCCTGGGTCGCACCGGCCTCACCGTCAACCGCACCGCCTTCGGCGTGCTGCCGCTGCAGCGCACCGAAACCAAACTTGCCGTGGACATCCTGCGCCGGGCCTATGAGGGCGGCATCGATTTTTATGATACCGCCCGCGGCTATTCCGACAGCGAGGAGAAGATCGGCCTGGCGCTCTCGTACGTGCGCGGCGATATCGTGATCGCGACCAAGAGCGGCGCCGCCGACCGCGCGGGCCTGTTCGCCCACTGCGAAACCAGCCTGCGCATGCTGCGCACCGACCATATCGACATCTATCAGCTGCACAACCCATCCTTTGTGCCGGTACCCGGCGGGGCAGACGGCCTGTATGACGGCATGCTGGAACTCAAGCGCCAGGGCAAGATCGGCCACATCGGCATCACATGCCACCGGCTGGCCAATGCCGTGCAAGCCGCCAACAGCGGCCTGTATGAAACGGTGCAGTTTCCGCTGAGCTATCTTTCCGCCCAGGAGGACCTGGACCTGTGCGCGCTGTGCGCCCGGCTGGATGTTGGCTTGATCGCCATGAAGGCGCTGTGCGGCGGGCTCATCACCAACGCCGCGGCGGCCTTCGCCTTTCTGCGCCAGTATGACAACGTGGCGCCCATCTGGGGCATACAGCATCCCCATGAGCTGGAGGAATTCCTGCGCTTCAGTGACCAACCCCCGGCGCTGGACGAGGCGCTTGCCGCCGTCATTGAGGCCGACCGACGGGAGCTCAGCGGCTCCTTCTGCCGCGGCTGCGGCTATTGCCAGCCCTGCCCGGCGGGCATCCCGATACAGATGGCCGCCCGCATGAGCCTGCTGCTGCGCCGGGCGCCCTGGCAGCAGTTCGTGTCGCCGGAATGGCAAGCGCAGATGGGCCGCATCCGCGACTGCCAGGATTGCGGCCATTGCGTGGCCCACTGCCCCTACGGCCTGGACACGCCGGCGCTTCTGCGGGCGATGCTGGAGGATTACGAGCAATTTGTGGCGGAACACGCCTGAGTTCTAGTGCAGTGTTGCACAAACCCTCCGTCAGGCTCTGGCCTGACACCTCCCTTTTCAAGGGAGGCAAGATTTTGTTGAACCTGCCTCGACCCCCTTATCAAGGGGGTTCCACCACCGGCGGAGGGGGTTTGCCCTCACGCCCCGTGCAGGAACGCGCCGCCCTTGGTTCACAGTCGCGCCGTAAGGGCTTGGTTTTTCCATTGCCTGCTGGTATCTTTACATATTTTTCGGTGCAAGTTTTATTTCTCCATCCTTCATTTTTGTCCGGATTACCTCTGTCCTTTCCAACAAACGTCCGTCTGATAAACGAGCAAGGATTGATAATTAATTCACATATGCAAAATTGGGCCTTGCAATGCTGCAAAAAACTGATATAATCACAATGGGGAAAATTGCAAGTAAAGTTGGCGATTTTCGACCAAAATAAGGGCTCACGGGCTGTATTCACACTACAAGGAGGACCATACATGGCAACAAAGCAAACCTTCAAGTGGAGCGAGATCCGCAAGGACAACCCCGCTCTGTCCATGGCCAAGGCAACCATCGAGACCGCCTTCTACGGCAACAACGTCATCCGCGTGGATTCGCTGGCCGAAGCTTATCGGCTGGCCTGCGACGCTCCAGGCACCGTTATAACCGACCTTCCTGTTTATAAGCCCGGCGAAATCGGCCTGCCCGACGATGCCCGCGTGCTCATGTTCAACGACGGCTCCGTGTATGGCCGCGCCGCCGCTGCCCGCCGCATTCTGGGCGAGCCCACCGTCAACGAGGACGAGTATTGCACGATCGTGCGCGAGGCCATCTACAACACCCGCAACCGCACGATGTACCACGCCCAGGTGCTCATCGGCCTGCATCCCGACTTCATGATCAAGGCCCATCTGCTCATCCCCGAGGGCGAGGAGAACGTTATGTACTCCTGGATGCTCAACTTCCAGTACATCAACGAGACGTATTCCAAGATGTACAGCGAAAGCCGCAACATCCCCGGCGAAAACGACATTTACATCTTCTCCGATCCCCAGTGGAGCACGCCGGACTTCCCCATGGGCATGACCTTCTTCGACCCCAAGCACAACTGCGCCGCTCTGCTGGGCATGCGCTACTTTGGCGAGCACAAGAAGGGCACGCTGACGCTGGCCTGGGGCTGCGCCAGCCGCCACGGCTATGCCAGCTGCCACGGCGGCCAGAAGCGCTACAACATGAAGGACGGCAAGAAGGTCGTCGTAGGCGTGTTCGGCCTGTCCGGCTCGGGCAAGTCCACGATCACCCACGCCAAGCACGACGGCAAGTACGACATCACCGTGCTGCATGATGACGCCTTCATCATCTCCACCGAGGATGGTTCTTCCATCGCGCTGGAGCCCGCCTACTTTGACAAGACCCAGGACTACTCCATGGAAGACCCCAACAACGCCTATCTGGTGACGGTGCAGAACTGCGGCGCCACGCTGGATGAGGACGGCAAGGTGGTCCTGGTGACCGAAGACATCCGCAACGGCAACGGCCGCGCGGTCAAGTCCATCCTGTGGAGCCCCAACCGCCAGAACCGCTTCGGCGAGCCCGTGGATTGCATCATGTGGATCATGAAGGACCCCACGCTGCCGCCGGTGCTCAAGATCTCCGACCCGACGCTGGCCTCCGCCATGGGCGCCACACTGGCCACCAAGCGCACCAGCGCCGAGCGCCTGGCCCCTGGGGTGGATCCCAATGCTCTGGTCATCGAGCCCTACGCCAACCCCTTCCGCACCTATCCGCTGTCCATCGACTACACCGAGTTCAAGAAGCTCTTTGCCAACCGCGGCGTGGAGTGCTACATCATCAACACCGGTGATTTCGAGGGCAAGAAGGTCACCAAGGAAGTCACGCTGGGCTCCATCGAGAAGATCATCGAAGGCGCCGCGCAGTTCGCGCCTACCGGCATCGATCACATCTCCTACCTGCCGGTGGAGGGCTTCAACCCGAACTTCCAGGACGCCGATTATAAGAAGCGCTTCACCGCCCGCATCTCCGACCGCGTGGCCTTCATCGAGAAGCAGATCACCAACCGCGGCGGCATCGACAAGCTGCCCGACGAGGCGCTGGAAGCGATGAAGAAGGTTGCAGAGCAGGCCGAAAAACTTTAAGCCTGCGGCTAGCGCCTTCGGCTTTCGACGCCGACGCTGCTGCGTCGTCGTCGATACAGACGGTTTGATCCAGCACTAGTAAGCCTCCCGGCGATAACCGTCGCCGGGAGGCTTCTTTTCTTTTCGGCCCATGCTGATTCTCCAGGAACGGGACCGCTGTGGCGGGGTATTTGTGCATCCTTCTTTCTCAGCGTATACTTCCTCCGGCGAAATGAATCCGCCGTCGGCAACGGGGTTCAGGAGCGATGCGGCAAGGGCATAGCCCTTGCCCTACACAACCGCCTGTTAACCTAAGGCTGTAGCAATATTGTACTATTCACCCATAAAATGGGACCGAAGGTTTCCAAAGGGCGATCGGAAAGCCCTTTGGTCGTGCCCGCAGGCGCGAAATCCCTCTCCCAGAACGCCCTAATCCATTCTAGCATCTATTGCCGAGAAGCTGCTTGCTGTATCATCGTTCTATGCCAACATGAAGGGGCTGATCGGCTTGTAATCTCCATCCGCTGTAACCAACCGAATATATAGCTTAAGGAGATGACAATGTATAACAAGCTAACAGGTCGTGACATCCAAATGACACGGCCCCTTTATGAACGCTATACCAGCAACCGGGCTCCGATATTCAGCATCTTTGAAAGCCAATATGATGGATGTGCGTATGTGGATGATATCCACGATATACACTGGGCCGTGCTTTGTACGCCGTTCCTGCAGCACTTTGTCGCCGGGGTGCCGACGGCAGGGTGCGCACCCGTTTTGGAGGACATCCTGTTCAACGATATCCTGGCAGGCCAAGAGGAGAAGGAAATCGTTGCATTCGCCGATTCCGACCGATGGAATGATGTGCTGGATGGCATCTATGCAAAGCACCGTGGCGTGACCGATGGCCGGAAGATATTTGAGTTCTCTGCGGAAAAGTTTTGCACGGTTGAACGACCCAGCCTGCCCGATGGTATCCTGCCGTTGATGTCTAAAGACAGGGCCCTCCCGGCAAGCCATGCGGATGCGTGGTGTGTCCGGCTGATGAGCGACGATCAGGTTGTTTGCCATTGTGACGCCATTATGATAGGCGACGGCATGGCGGAGATCGACATTGGCACCGAAGAGGCCTTCCGCAGCATGGGATACGCTACTGCGGCCGCAACGCTGCTGATAGACAATCTGTTGCAGGACGGCCTGACGCCCAGTTGGAGCTGCTGGCCTTTTCGCGTAGAATCGCAGGGCCTGGCGAAGAAGCTGGGCTTCCTGCCCCAGCCCGACGCCAGGGCGTGGATATGGGTAGAGGGCATGTAAAGCGGCTCTACGACTCGTGGGCCAGAAGCTTCAGGCCCACGATGCCCGCCACAATCAGGCCGATGCATACCAGTCGCGCCGCGCTGACGGGTTCGTGGAACAAAGCAATGCCAAGAAGCGCCGTGCCCACCGTGCCGATGCCCGTCCACACGGCATAGGTGGTACCCAAGGGCAGGCTCCTTAGAGATAGCGCGAGCAAATAGAAACTGGCGGCCATGCCCAACACCGTCAACGCGCTGGGCAAAGGTCTCGTGAACCCTTGAGAGCTTTTCAGCCCCACCGCCCAGCACACCTCGAACGCTCCCGCCAAAACCAAGTACATCCAATGCATGTTTTTCCTCCCGAAAACAGATAAAAAGAAGCCCGAGAGATTGCGTATCTCCCGGGCTTTTATCCCTCCGTGAACATCGTTGCCGATGGGCTTTATCTCGGACCAGACCGGCGTTGCCGCGGAACCCTATAAAGCTCTCAGTCATTTTATCAAAGGTTCGCCGGCATAGCAAGGCAAAAAGCCTTGCCTTACTCCTGCTGATACCGCCAGCTCATGCTCTTTTCGTCCCGGAATACATAGACCATCTCGACATACACCTCGCCGCGCTCCACGTCGCGGTTGGAATAATAGGTCGTATCCAGCCCGCCCAGCGTGAACCCCTGGGACAGATAAAAATCGATGGCGCCCACGTTGCAGCTGTGGGTGTCCAGATAGACCGCCCGGAAGCCCTCGGCGCGGGCGATGGCCAGCGCATGGCCCAACAGCGCCGCACCGTAGCCCCGGCGGCGGTATTCCGGACATACGACCAGATCGGCGATGCGCAGCCGCTTGCTCCAGAACTCCCGGTCGATCTCGATGATCGCAGCGGGATTGCCTTCCTGCAGGATCGCATAGGCGCTTGGCCGCGCCAGGTAGCGCTGGAACAGACATTCGACAAAGCGCTTGTGCTGCGGCTCGGGTAGCGGCAGGCGCTGCAGCGCCACCGTAAAACCCCGCTCATCTTGACACACTTCCACGGCATAGTGCTCGGCGGTGTCGTATTCGAACACAAGCTCGTAGTCCTGGTACTCCTTGCGGCTCAACTCCACAATGTCCACGAAGGCTCCCTTTCAATCCAGCAATGGGCACAGCACCGCCGGCGCGGCGGCGATCATGGCCTTCCAGCCGTCCCGCACCTGGGCGTTGGTGTCCAGCCAATCCTGCATCACGGTGAACAGCAGCAGCCGGCGGTATTGCAGGAACAGGTCCAGCCGCGCAAGCCATGCAGCATCCAGATCGTATTCTTCCCGATAACCGCCCAGGAATGCCCGCAGGAACTCCCACAGCTCCGCCGGGTCCGTCAGCGGGCGCTCCATGCCGCCGGATTTCACGAACAGCACCGATTGCGCTGCGATGGGCAAATCGGTGACAAACCAATGGTAGTTGGCCACGTCGAAATCGATCATGTGCAGCGAATGGCCGTCATAGAGCAGGTTGTTGCCATGGGGGTCGTTGTGGATGAATCCGAAGCCGGAGCGCTCCACCGGCAGCGTGTCCAGCTGGGCCTGCATCTCCGCCCAGGCCGCCGACACGGCATCGTCCCGGCACAGGCCCTGGAAGAACGAAATCTCCCGCCGCCAGCTGATGAGCGCCGTGCCGTCGGCATCCATTGACCGGGAATGCCGAAACTCCGGCCAGGCCGTGGCCAGCCGGTGCATGCGCCCCACGGCGCGGCCCCAAGCCCGGTAGAAGGTTTCATCCCAGCTTTCGGGCGGCGGATTCGCGCCGGCTACCCTGGGCATCAGATAGCTGATGCACGTAAGGTCGTCCTGCCTGCCGGCGCGGTACAGCGCGCCGCTGCCATCGGGCACGGGTCCTACGATGGCCGCGCCGCTTTCGCTCAGGTACCGGGCAAACCGCGCCCGCTCCTCATAGCCCGCCACGGTGTCGGCAAAGCGTTCCGCAGGCTCTTCGTATGCCATGAGCTTGATCGCCATGGGCGCGCCATTGCGGTCAAAGGCATAGACGATACCGTCGGAATCCTCGCGGCCGCCGCCGAGGGGGCGCACGTCCACCGGCGTAAGGTCGTAGGGACGCAGCAGGTTGCGCAGTTGTTGCTCGTTCAAAGGCTTCATGGATGTCCTCCCGAGGCGGATGCCGCTGGCGGCGGCATATGCTTTTTCATTTGCATTCGCCTATATCACCGATCATTTCCATTATAAGCCAACAATTCGCCACGGAAAAGAGAATCCTCCCTGTCGTGCGCGCTTGCCAATTCCGATGATCGTGATATACTAAAGACACCATGCGAAAACAAATCACATCGGAAAAGCCGGAGCAGACGCTCTCCTCCGGCCGTTCTTCTGCGGACGCCGCACAGCCTGAGGACATTCCTTCCGCCAGCACGCTGCGCAAGACCATCGTCAACCTGGCGTGGCCTGTGGTGCTGGAGCTGCTGCTGGTGAGCCTGCTGGGCATGGTCAACATGATCATGGTAGGCCATCTGGGCGCGGGCGCGCTGGCCGCCGTGGGCATCACAAGCCAGCCGGTTCTCATTTGTTTTATCCTGTTCCAGGCTTTCAACATCGGCGGCACGGCGCTGGTGGCCCGCGCCGTGGGCCAAGGCGACGACGGCCTGGCCCGGCGCATCAGCGCACTGACGCTGTGGCTCAACGCACTGGCCGGCATCGTCGTGGGCATGGGCACCTTCCTCGCCTCCGAGTGGCTGGTGCGCGCCATGGGCGCCACGCCGGATTATCTGGCCGAGGCCACGCTCTATATGCGCTGGAGCGCGCTGGGCGTGGTGCTGCAGGCCGTGCCCACGGGCGTATCGGCGCTCACCCGCGGCGCGGGCAACACGCGCCTGCCCGCAGCTTTCAATCTGATCGCCAATCTCGTCAACGTGGCGCTGGGCTATGTGCTGATCTATGGCCCGCTGGGCCTGCCTCGCCTGGGCATCCTGGGTGCGGGCATTGCACAGTTGGGGGCCAAGGCCGTTGCCATGGCGCTGTCGCTGTGGGCCATGCTGGGCAGCGACAACCTGCGCATCCGCATCACCGGCCGCAACCTGCTGCGCCCGGAATTCTCCTCTCTTGGCCGGCTCATCAAGATCGGCCTGCCCGCCGCCGCCGAGCAAACGGCCATGCGGCTGGGTCTTCTGGTTTTCTCCAAGCTCATCGCCGATCTGGGGGCCGTGCCGCTGGCCGCTCACACGATCAACATGAACATACAGGGCATCATCTTCAACTTCGGCGCGGCGCTGGGCGCGGCAGCCACGGCGCTTACCGGGCAGTCACTGGGGCGGTGCCGGCCGGACCTGGCGCAGGCCTATCTGCGGGAAACCCGCCGGCTGGGCCTGGCCACCAGTGTCGTGTTCTCCGCCGCGCTGGCGCTCTTTCCCCGGGCCATCGCGTCGCTGTTCACGCCGGACCCTGCCATACTCGCCGCCAGCCAGGCCATCCTATGGGTTGGCGCCGCCATCGTACCCTTCCAGACCAGCCAGCTGATCCTGTGCGGCGGCCTGCGCGGCGCCGGCGACACCGTGTGGCCGCTGGTGGCCACCATGTGCGGCGTGCTCATCGTGCGCGTGCTCGCCGGCTATCTGTGCATTCGCGTGTTTGGCTGGGGGCTGCCCGGCGGTTGGTACGCCTTCCTGTTTGACCAGGCCACCCGGTCTCTGGTCATCTGGCTGCGCTTCCTCAGCGGGAAGTGGAAATACCGAACCATTTGACGCCCTCCGGCATGGAAGCTATAATGTCGAAAGACAATGCTGTGCTAAGGAATCGCTGAATAAATGGGGCGTCCGAATTGCGCCGTGGATTTTTTAGACCTGCAAGGCGGAGGAAGGCGCTTATGCCAAAGAGCATAAGCAACTGACAACAACGAAGCAGGACGGAAAAAGACCAAGCAAGGCGGAAGCTATGCTTTATTCAGCGCTTCCTTTGGAAAGGGCAATTATGCGGACCACTACCAGGCAAACCCCTCCTCCGAACAGAGCAAGGCCTAAGGTACAAGAAGAGCCTTCCATAGAAACCATACCACCCGTGGCGGATCAGGAGTTCACGCGCACGCTGGCTGCCATAGAGCCTGCAAAGGCCGAGGCTGAATGGGCCGAGGGCGACACCCGGCCCATGGCGGGCGTGCCGGATGAACCGGCTATGGAGACCCCCGCGGAACCTGAGCCGGCGCCGTATGATGACCAGGAACCCGCCAGGCGGCGGCGCAGCGATCGCAGCGACCGCAGAAACGCGCCGATGGGGCGGCGTTTCTCCAAGCCCGTGGTGGCGCTGGCGGCGATGCTGAGCGTGCTCGTCATCCTGGGCGCTGGTCTGTTTGCCTACGCCTCCAAGCTTATGGGGGGGCTGCAATACACACAATGGACCGACGACCCAAGCCTAACGCCGGAGCCGGACCAGCTGGAGACCCCGGACCCCGATGAGCCGGTGCTGGACGACGACGCGCTGAACGATGCCCTGGCCGTTCAGAGCGCCGCCCCGATCCTGCAGGGCAAGGCCACCTATAACATCCTGCTGCTGGGGTTGGATACCCGCAGCCCCACCCGGTTCACCGGCGCGCGGAGCGACGTTATGATGCTGCTGACGCTGGACACCGAGCAGAAGAAGATCAAACTGACCAGTTTCATGCGCGATATCATCGTAGAAGTACCCGGCCATGGCAAGAACCGCCTGAACACGGCCTTCGTGTTCGGCGGGCCGGATCTGACCAAGCAGGTGCTTTCGCAATATTTCGGCTTGCAGACAGAAAACTATGGCGTCATCAACTTCTGGGCCTTTGCCGACGTCATCGATGCGCTGGGCGGCGTTACCATCGATGTGAAGTCTGCGGAGATCGCCAACATGAACAAGTCCATCAACGAAATCAACGGCCTGACCAAAGGGAGAAAAGTTGCCAAGGTGCGCTCCGGCGGCATTCAGGAGCTCTCCGGCGGCCAGGCCATCGCCTACATGCGCATCCGCAAGGGCTCTGCTGGCGGCGGTGATTTTGAGCGCACCCATCGCCAGCGCACGGTGCTCAACAAACTGGTGGCCAAGCTGGACGACATGACGCTGCCCCAGGCCGTGGAGCTGGTCAACGTGCTGCAAAACTATGTCAAAACCGACATGACACAGCAACAGATGGTGGACCTGGCCGGCAGGCTGCTGACCATGCGCGGCGCAAAAGTCGAGGAGCTGCGCATCCCCACCGACGGCGCTTACCGCCAGGGCAGCTACAACGGCATGAAGGGCATCCTTCTGCTGGACTTCACGAAGAACCAGGCTGCGCTGCAGGAATTCCTGGAAAAGTAATCGGTACATATCGCCAAACATCGGCCGCCGCATCGTTGTGGCGGCCGTTCCTGTATCCTTATAGAATTTTTTACAGATTGTTTACATCAGTAAACTGCCCGCTTCACGGCGCTTTTGAGCGCGTATGGAACCAGTTCGATGCTTTTGACGTCTCATATACATAGCACTTAGGCTTCAAAAGCGCGCGGTTTGTTGGACGCAAACGAGCAATGATGATATACTAGCCGCGTATTGCAGCCAGACATGAGAAAGGACCATACATAAACATGAGTGAAGAAACGCGGCGGAATCGCCGGTCTCAAAGAGGCGAAAAGCAGACCGACAAGAAAAAGAAGCCCCTTGCCATCCGGGTGCTGCTCATAACGCTGGGTGTGCTGGTGGCATGTGCCATCGGTGTGTTCGCCTATACGGCCAATCTGGTCAGCGCCATGAAATATGATCCCAATGCGCAAGGCAACTATACGCCGGAACCTGAAGACGAACTGCTGGACCCCAGTCTGCCCGATATCGGCGACGAAGAGATCGACTCCTCGCTGTCCGGCAAAGCGGCGCCGATTGAGCAAGGCAAGAACACCTTTAATATCGTACTGATCGGTTTGGATACCCGCGACCCAAAGCGCTTCAGCGGCTCTCGCAGCGACGTCATGATGCTGCTGAGCGTGGATACTGAAAAGAAAACGATGAAGCTGACCAGCTTCATGCGCGATATTCTCGTATCCATAGACGGCCATGACAAGAACCGCTTGAACACGGCCTTCGTGTTCAACGGGCCCGAAGGGACACTGCAAGCGCTTAAGGATAACTTCGGCGTACAGGCCGATAAGTTCGCGATCATCAACTTCTGGGCCCTGTCCGATGTCATCGACGCGCTGGGCGGTGTGGACATTGACGTCAAATCCGCAGAAATCAAGAACATGAACAAATCCATCCGCGAGCTCAACGAACTGGCCACCGGAGGCAAAAAGGCGCCCGAGATCAAAAATGCCGGACTGCAGCATCTGAACGGCCGCCAGGCTGTCGGTTACATGCGCATCCGTAAGGTGGGCAACGGCGACTTTGAACGCACCCAGCGCCAGCGCACCGTGCTCAACAAGCTGACGGCGCAGATGTCCGACCTGTCGCTGGACAAGGCCATTTCTCTGGCCAACGTGCTGCCCAAGTATGTGCGCACCAACATGAGCCAGGCGGAGATCATCGAGATGGCCACCAAGCTCTATGATATGCGCGGGACCAAAGTGCAGGAGATGCGCATTCCCATGGACAAGACCTTCAAGTACGGCAACTACAAGAAGATGTCCATCCTGCTCATCGACTTCCAGAAGAATCGCGACGCGCTCAAGGATTTCCTGACCAAGTAAAAGCAATCAAACCAGGCGGCGGGACGATGTCCCGCCGCTTTCGTTTTCCTGTTAACTGGTATAAAATGGAATAAAATCGTTATGGAGCGCACGCATGAAGATCATAGACGCCCACGCCCACATCGGCGAGGATGTGGTGTTCGACGAGGAGCTGAACGAGCAGGACATCCTGGATACCATGAACCGCTTCGGCATCCACGGCGCCATCGTGCAGCCGATGATCGCCCGGCCCTATCTGGATGCCGCCAAGACCGCCCATGACCGCGTGCACCGCTTTGCGCTGGCCCACCCCGGCCGCATATGGGGCATGGTGTCGCTGAACCCCCATTTCGCACCGGAGGATTTTGACGCCGAGTGCGCCCGCTGCGTGCGGGAGCTGGGCTTCGTGGGCATCAAGATCGCCACGTCGGCCTTTGGCTGCAACCCCTCCAAGCGCGACGGCATGCATGTGTTTGAAGTGGCCCGAAGCCTGGGTGTGCCGGTCATGGTGCACACCGGCAGCGGCATCCCCTTTGCAGACCCGGTGCAGCTGGTTCAGCCCGCCCGGTCCTTCCCCGATGTGGCCATCGTGGTGGCCCACGGCGGCGGCGACCTAACGATGACCCAGTGTATCCAGCTGGCCAGGGACTATGACAACGTGTACGTGGAGCCCTCGTGGACCAGCATATTGGGCATCGAGGCGATGATGCGCACGCTAGGCCCCGGCAAGCTGATGTTCTCCACCGACATGCCGCAGAACACCCCGGTGGAGCTGGCCAAATACCGCTCGGCCATACCCGACGAGGGCGACTTGGCTCTGGTGCTGGGCGGCACCTGCGCCCAGGTGTTCCGCCTGAAAGAAACAAACGCGTGAAACCCTGACAGACAGTTGCCGTCTTTGCTTTGATGTGACGGCCGAAGGATGCTGGAGCTGCTCTAAACGGCGAAACACAGAAGGCGCGGAGCAACCGCGCCTTCTCTTTATATGCTGGATGGTGTTTGTCTTAAGCTTTGAACTGGAGTCCGGCAATGGCCGTTCCGAGCAGCACTGAATTCTCCACGGTCACATACTCGATGTACAGCCCCAGCTCGCCCTCCACAAAGCTGCGCATGTAATAATCCAGCTTCTGGCGGAACAGCTTAGCCTTGCTGAACATCGTGCCCTCGGCGGCCACGCACACGGGCTTGCAGGGGTTGCCGCCGCGGCCGGTCTTGCGCACGACGGCGGCCATGGAGATGGCCACCAGCCGCGCCGCGCGCTCATACATATCGTCGAAGATCAGATAGGCGGCCAGGAAGTCGTCCTCGGCGCTCAGGCAGCGGGACACGACGCCCTCTTCCTTGTCGTAGGGGTTGCCCACGTAATCGGTGACGTCCTTGGTCGTAAGCTGGGTTAAAGCCAGGATGGCCTTGGCCGCCTCGGCGCTGAACAGCCCCTCCTGGGCGGCGCTCTTGAGCACCCACAACGCCAGGCCGCCGAAATAGCCGCCGGAAATCATCTTCTCGTTGACGAAGGCGCCGGGGTTGACGCTGGTCGCGTCATAGGCGCGGTCGATGTCGCCCTGCTTGAGGTTGGTGTAGCCGCCGGACTCGATGTTGATGATCATCGTGCCGTCGGGCGCAAGGCCGGGCACCTTGGTGATGTTGCTGTTGCGCTCGATGTAGCACGTGTTGGTGCCGGTGCCCAGTATGAAGCCGATGTAGCTGTCGAACTTGCGGCCAACCTGCGCCGCCATGCCGCCCAGCAGCGTGGAGACGGTGTCGTTGAGCAGCACGATCGTGTGGTCGTGCTTGCGTCCCATGCGCTTGAGCGTCTCCAGCAGGCCCGCGCCGATCAGCTGGCCTTCCACGCCTTCGGCGCGCACTTCCTTGCTGAAGCGAATCAGACGGCCGTCGCCGTTGGGTTGAATCTCCGTGGGATAGGAGAAGCAGAAGCCGATCTTGGAGCTGCGGTCCAGCACCGGCGACAGATACTCAGCGATGGTCTCAAAGAACTTCTCACGGCTGATGGCCTCGCGGGCGCCGGGCATCGGGTGATTCTGATGATGCTCGATGACCGCGCCGTTCACGGTGAAGGTGACAAGACACACGCGGAAGTTGGTGCCGCCGGCGTCTATGACGATGACGGGCTCATTCATCGGGATGTCCGCACCGGCGTCCACAAAGGCCGGTATCATCAGCAGCGACTTGGGCTGGCCTTTCAGGCCGGCCTCCATCTCGCCCAGGAAGGTCTGCACGCCTTCGTTCATGTCGATGTCGCCGTGCCACATGCCGTGCTTCACAAAAAAGCTCTGTACGTTTTGCTTCACGCTGCTCATATTCGTCCGTCCTTTATCTCTCAAGTAGTGTTCAAGCCGGGGATATTATACCAGAAGCATAGCTGTCTTGCCAATCTTTCAGGCTGGCAGCATCGCCTGCGGAGTCATGTATGCGACTGCCATTTGTCCAGGTATTCACCTTCGGAAATGTTGGCCTGCTCGAAGGTGCCCATCTGCCGGTACATGGTTTGTGCCGCCCGCAGTATCGGGAACAGCAGCACCGCGCCAGACCCCTCGCCCAAACGCATGTGCATGCGCAGCGGCGCCTCCAGCCCCAGCTCCGAGAGCGCGTGCACGGCGCCGGGCTCCTCGGACACGTGGCTTGCGAACAGATAATCTGCCGCGGCCGGGCACAGCCGCCGGGCGCACAGCCCCGCCACGCAGGAGATGTAACCATCCAGCACCATGGGCCGGCGCAGCGCAGCGGCTCCCAGGCACGCCCCGGCCATGGCGGCGATGTCCAGCCCGCCCACCTTGGCCAGCACATCGATGGGGTCACTGGCGTCGGGCCGGTGCAAATCCAGCGCCATCTGCACCACGCGGCGCTTGTTCTCCAGCTGCACGTCGTCCAGGCCCGCGCCGCGCCCCACGGTGCGCTCCGGCGGCAGCGCCGTAAGGGCGCTGAGCACCGCGGCGGCGGTCGTCGTATTGCCGATGCCCATCTCCCCGATGGCGAACACGCCTGCCCCCTGGGCGTGGCGCTCCCGCACGCAGACGATGCCCGCCTCCAGCGCGGCCACGGCGGTATCGCGGCTCATGGCCGCCTCTCGGGCGATGTTGCCCGTGCCCTCGGGCATCAGCTTGCGATGCAGCACGCCCGCATGGGGCGGCAGGTTCTTGACGCCCAAGTCCACGGGGGTGACACTTGCGCCCGCGCTGCGGGCCAGCACGCACACGCCGGTCAAGCCCCGGGTCAGGTTGACCGTGACCTGCCTGGTCACGTCCTGAGGGCAGGAGCTCACGCCCTCGTCGCACACGCCGTTGTCGGCGCAGAACACCAGCACATCGCCGGCGCCCAGGTTAAAATCCTCACCGGCGATGGCTGCCAGCCGCGCCGCCATGTGCTCCAGCAGCCCCAGGCTGCCAACGGGCTTGGCCAGCGCGTCGATGTGCCGCCACGCCGCGGCCAGCGCCGCCTTGTCTACTGGCGTTATGCTCTCGATTGTCTTTTGTAGCAGGGACATATGCCCACCTCTTCACTCTCACAGTACATCCAATTGCCCGCCAAATGGCGGGCAATGCTCGTCTGCCGATGGCAGACGACCGGCAATGCTCTTATAGCGTCGTCTGCGACGCCGCTATCCCGCATTGCCTGCGGCCACTAGCGCCAGCAGCGCCGCCAGCTCCGCAAGTTCGCAGCACCCGCCCAGGCAATCGCCGGTCAGGCCGCCAAGCTTGCGGTTGCACAGGCCAAAGAATGCCCACGCTGCCAGGAAGCCCACGCCGGCGCAGCCCGCCGCCGCCAGCGCCAGCGCGCCGCCGCCCAGCGCAAAGCCGCACACCGTGAAGCCCATCAGCGCGCAGGCCAGGCTGCAGGCCGCCGTGAACGCGGGCACGTTGCCGATGAACAGCGCGCCACTGCCACCAGGCCGGGCGCTGGCGCCCACGGCCGCCGCCCATGCGGTGCAGGCGCGGCCCAGCACCGGCACCACCAGCAGGAACCAAAGCCAGCGCTGCGGCAGCGCCGCCACGGCCAGCGTGCGCAGGCCCACATCGAACACCAGCGCCAGCGTGCCGTAAGCGCCCATGCGGCTGTCCTTGAGGATGGCCAGCATACCCTCGCGATCCTTGAAACAGAAAAACGCGTCGAAGCAATCGGCCAGACCGTCGTTGTGCAGCGCGCCGGTCAGCAGCACCAGCGTCAGCGTATAGGCCGCCGCTCCCAGCGGGCGGCCCAGCAGCCAGCTGCCCAGCGCCGCCGCCAGCAGGCTCAGCGCCCCCAGCAGCAGCCCCACCGGTGCAAACCACGCCGAAGCCCGCCGGAAGTCCTCCTGCGCGCAAGGCAGTTCCTTCTTGACCGGTATGCGCGTGAGCATCTGCACCATCAGCAGAAAGTCCATCATTTGCTCCTCACTTCAGGCGCAGCGGCAGCCCGCAGGCCACCAGATACACCTCGTCGCAAAGCGCCGCCATGCGCTGGTTCATAAAGCCGCACAGGTCGCAGAACAGCCGCCCCAGCGGATACTCGCTGACCAGCCCCCAGCCCACCTCATTGGTGACCAGGGCCACGGTCTTGCCGGTCTCTCGGGCCGCGGTGATCAAGCCCTGGGCCTGTTCCGTGGCCAGCGCCAGCGCCGCATCCAGCGTGTGGCCGGTGATGTTACCACCCTCCAGATCCACCCCGGCTGCGCCGAAGAGCAGGTTTGTAAACCACAGCGTGCAGCAATCCAGCAGCACATGGCCGTGGGGCGTGGCGCGCACGACATCGCCCAGATCCATATATCCTTCGTGGGTGCCCCAATTGGCGTTGCGTCGGGCGCGGTGGCGGGCAATGCGCTCGTCCATCTCGCCGTCGGAACGTGTGGCCGTGGCGATGTACAGCACATCGTCCCGGTCGGCAAACAGCCCCTCGGCAAAGGTGCTCTTGCCCGAGCGGCTGCCCCCAGTGATCAGTATGATCTTGCTTTGGCTCATGGTCCCTCCCCCGCCGGTTCCCCCGGCCAGATGGCGCCCAGATACAGGTTGCCGTATTCATAATGCACGGCCGCCACGTCTCCGTTGCGGCACGCGAACTTCCAGAACAACGCGGGGTCGCCCATCACGAAACAGTAGCTGGCCCGCAGCACGCCGCCGTGGGCGCTCAGCAGCGCGTCGCCTTCCTCTTTGGCCAGCAGCTCCCGCCAGAAGCCTGCCACGCGCTCGTAGAACTGCCCATAGCTTTCTCCGCCGGAAATCGCATAACCCACCCAGTCGGCCTGCCACGCGGCGCACTCCGTGGGGTATCGTTGGCAGATCTGCCCGTAGGTGAGCCCCTCGAAGATCCCCATGTCCCGCTCCCGCAGGCGGTCGTCCTGTTGGGGATGCACGCCGGGCAGTGCCAGCGTCGCGCTCTGTATGGCTCTTGGGCTGGGGCTGCACCACAGGCGCGCAATGCCCGCGCCGGCCAGCCGCGCCGCCACCGCGCGCATCTGCTCCTGGCCGCGGTCTGTAAGCGCCGCGTCTCCGCCGCCGGTATACCGCCCGGCGGTGTTGTCCGACGTCTCACCATGGCGCAGCATATAGATCTTCATCTGCTGCCCTCAGTATTCAATGCCGCGGCGCGCCCGCAGCCCATCGTCATAGTAGTGCTTGATCGGGCGCATCTCGGTGACCAGGTCAGCCCGCCGGACGAGGTCCGGATGGGCGTGGCGGCCGGTCAGTACCAGCTCCACGGCTGCGGGCCGCGCGTCCAGCAGGCCCTGCACTTCGTCCAGCGTCAGCAGGCCTGCGTGCAGCGCACCCAATATCTCGTCGCACACCAGCAGATCACAGCCGCCGGTCAAGCGCTCGTGGGCCACGGCCAGTTGGGTCAGGGCGGCCTGGCGCTCGTCGGGCAGCTGGCATTGCAGAATTTCAAAGCCCAGCCGCTCGGCGCTTACATGTTCACCGCAGCGCTGCCGCTTCCAAAACTGCACGACGCAGGGCCGCAGGCCCTGCCCCGCCGCCCGGAAGCACAGCCCCAGGGAAGCGGTGGTCTTGCCCTTTCCGTTGCCGGTGTATATCTGTATCCTGCCATTGTGGGCCATGGGCATCCTCCGCGTGCGTTCAGTCTGCGTGGATTATACCACGGCGCCGGACTCCCAAGAAACCACTTATGCGAAGAACGACAAGAAACCGCCAGCCGCCCATGAATATCACCTTTGTTGGACGCGGTTGCAATGCCGCCGCGGTTGCGGTATCCTTCTGCCATGGCACAAACGGATTGCATCCTAATCAAGATATATAAGATCAAACGAACGCTGCAGGTGTGGTGCGCACAGGAGAAGCTGGCCGAATACCCCATGGCGCTGGGCAGCCAGCCGCTGGGCCACAAGCAGCGGGAGGGCGATGGCAGAACGCCCGAGGGGCGCTACACCGTGTGCGTGCGCAACGAGGCGTCCAAGTATCATCTGGCGCTGGGGCTGACCTACCCCAACACACAGGACGCCGACTCCGCGCTGGCTGAGGGCAGCATCACCCAGGGCCAGCACGACGCCATTGCCGAAGCACTCGCGGCTGGCCGCCGGCCACCCTGGGATACGCCGCTGGGCGGGGCCATCATGATCCACGGCGGCGGCGCTCAAAGCGACTGGACCGCCGGCTGCATCGCGCTGGAAAACGATGACATGGACCAATTGTGGGCGTGGGGCGCGTTGGGCACGCCGGTGGAGATATATCCTTAAGAACAGCGACAGCCTAGCCGTCTCCTATGTAGGGCAAGGCTGGCCGCACCTGCGGTGCTGCTCGCCCATGCGACCTGGGGCTCTGCCCTTGCCCCACAGGGAAGACGACCGAGGAGGCCGTATGCAATACGGCCCTACGAATGCGGCTTAGAAAATGGTGCTTTTGCAACACAGAGGACGCGCCGCATGGCGCGCCCTCTGTGTTCGGTCCCTGTCTTCGTCTAGTACTTTCCGAATTCCCGATCGTTCAGTGAAATCTTCGGTCTTGTGGGCTGGGCGTCGCCGCGGCCCCGGGGCAGCGCCGCGCGCTCGGGCTTGGCCTGGGCGTGGCCTCGAAGATGGAAGCGGCCCACCATCTCCTTGAGCAGTCCGGCTTGTCCGGAGAGTTCTTCCGAAGTCGCCGCACTTTCTTCGGCGGTGGCGCTGTTGGTCTGAACGACCTGGCTCACCTGCTCGATGCCCCGGTTCACCTGGGCCACCGCCGTGGCCTGCTCGTTGCTGGCCGTGGCGATGCTGCCCACCAGCGCCGTGACCTGATCCACACCCGACACGATCTTGCCCAGCGCCTGCGCCGTCTCGTTGGCGATGCGGGTGCCGCCCTGGGCCTTCTGTATGGAGCTCTCGATCATGGCCGTAGTCTCCTTGGCAGCGTTGGCACTGCGGGCGGCCAGGTTACGCACTTCTTCGGCCACCACGGCAAAGCCCTTGCCGTGCTGCCCGGCCCGGGCAGCCTCCACCGCGGCGTTCAAGGCCAGCAAATTGGTCTGGAAGGCGATGTCGTCGATGACCTTGATGACGCGGGAGATGTTGGCCGAGGACTCGTTGATCTCCGCCATGGACTGCAACATCTGGCGCATCTGGGCGTTGCCGGTCTCGGCGTTGTCCTTGGCCGCGGCGGACAGGCTGTTGGCCTGGCCGGCGTTCAGCGCGTTCTGCTTGGTCTGGCTGGCGATTTCGGTGACCGAGGCCGACAGCTGCTCGATGGCGCTGGCTTGCTCGGTGGCGCCCTGGCTTAAGGCCTGGCTGCCGTCGGACACCTGGCGGGTGCCGCCGGCCACCTGCTCGGCGGCGGAGGCCAGCTCGCCCAGCACCTCGTTGAGCGTATCCTGTACCGAATTCACCGATTCGGCCAGCGTGCGGAACTCGCCGTTGTAAGCACCGGACATGTCTGTTGTGTAATCGTTGGCGGCCATGGCGCCCAACACATCCACCGCCTCGGAGAGCGGGGCGGCTACGGCGTCCAGCATGCCGTTGATGCCGCCGATCACACGGTTGTACATGCCCTCGAACTTGGCCGCTTCGCCGCGCACCGTCAGGTTGCCATGCGCCGCCTCGTGGGACAGGCGGTTGGTCTCGTCCACCAGGCCGTTGATGGTCTGCATGCAGCGGATGACCGCAGGAATCATACGGTCGTTCTCACTGCGCCGGCCGACCTTGAGGAACTCCTCCAGCTGGGAGGTATCGCCCCGTGACAAATCCACCAGCACAGCCTGCACGGCGACCAGCCGCGCCAGCGTCGTGTTGATGGCGTCGCCCATCTCCCGGGACATGCCACGGTAGCTGCCCTCCACCTTGACCGTGTAGTCGTTGACCGCCAGTTTGCCCAGAACGGCGATGAACTCGCTGACGGGCGTCAGGATCGCGTCCAACGTGTTGTTGATGCCGCGAACGATATCGGCATAGCCGCCCTTGTGGCGCTTCAAATCGGCGCGGGCGTGGAAATCGCCTTCCAGCGCCGCCGCTGTGAGCATCGTCGTGTCGTCCAGCAGCTGGTTCAACGATGCGCGCACCCGGTTCAGGCTATTGTGGATGATCCGGAAGTCGCCGCGATACACGCTCTCGTCGATATCCTTCTGATCCTCGCCGTTGGCCAGCAGCTCTAGTTGCTGCGACGCTGCCGTGATCGGGCGGACCACGGCGTCCAGCGTGGCGTTGACGCCCTCGACGACACGGCGGAAGTCGCCCTGATGCTGGCTGGCGTCGGCGCGGGCGGAAAGACTGCCTTCAACAGCGGCTGCCGAGAGCATGTTGGCGTCGGCGATGAGCCGGTTCACAGCGTCAATGCACGTATTCAGGTTGTTTTTGATCTCGTTGAAGTCGCCGCGGTAGTCGTCGGTGATTTTCACCGGGATGTTACCCTTGGAGATGCGGTCCATGTAATTGGCAGCGACATTCAGCGGGCCGACCACGGCGTCTATCGTCGCGTTGACGCCCTCCATGACGCTTCGGTATTCGCCCTGATGGCAGCCGGTGTCGGCCCGGGCGGCAAGATCGCCATCCACCGCGGCGGCGGACAGCGCGCGCACATCGGCCACCAACCGGCGGATGGCATCCACACTGGTCTTAAGGCTGGTCTGTATGGCGAGGAATTGCTCACGCAGCTGGGCCGTGTCCCCATCGGCAGGCGCAACGGCGAAGTCCTCGGTGAGCTCGCCCGCGGCCAGCTTGTGCAGGCTGGAGACCAGCTTTGCCGTTTCCGCCTGCTGGTAGAGCAGCTTTTTGTCTGCGACTGTCTGGGCGGCATCCACCTTGGTAAAGGCCTTTACGACCTCGTCCAGCAGGCCGTTGACGCCGATCAGCATCTTCTGATACTGCCCGGCAAAGCCGTCCTCCCGGCCGCGCTGGGTGAAGTCGCCCCGGGTGGCGGCGTCCATGAGCCGCTCAAACTCCTGCGAGAGCGTCAGCAGCGTGTTCTGCATCTCGATCATGCTGGTTCCCAAAACATCCTGGTCGGAGCGGGCAACGATTTCGCTGTCCACCTGCCCTGCCGCAATCTGCTTGGCCGCGGCGCTGTGGGCGCGCATCTGCTGGATGACGCCGTCAAAGGCGTTGCTTAACTGGCCGATTTCGCCGGAGAACGCCAGCTTCTGCTCCGCCCGCACATCGCCCAGCGCCACACGGTTGGCCAGGGCGACCAGCTTGCCGATGGGCTGGCTGATCTGCCGGCGGGTGACCAGCAGGAATGCTGCCACCGCCGCCAGCAGAGAAAGCGCCGTAATCAGGATCGTCATCGTCAGCTGCTGCTTGGTGCCCGCGAAGAGCTCCGCCTGTGTGCCGGCCAGCGCCAGAGACCAATCGGTGCCCGGAACCGGGGCATAGGCCAGAAACTTCATATCGCCTTTATAGAAGTAGGGGCCATACCCGACCTCGCCTTTGATCATCTTTTCATGGATATCTCCCAGCGGCTTGAGCAGCGGGTCCTTGAGGCCGTTGGCGATGCTGTTGTCTTTTTTGATGATGAGCTCAGTGTTGGGATGGTACATCTTATCGTCGATCCCGTTGACCGCATAGGCGTACCCGGTCTGCGCCACTTTGATGTCCTTGATATACTTGGCCACGGTGTCATACTTGACCTGCAGTACCGCGACCCCGACAACCTCACCGTCCCGCTGGATCGGCGTAAAGCCGGGGAAGATGGGCGTCTTGTCTTCCAATATCACGACGTCCCCCAGCGTCGTTTCACCGGCGAGGGCTTTTTGGAACAGCGGGTCTTCCCCATAGGAGCCGGCGGCGCCGTCTGTGAACGTGGTTTTGCCATTGACATCGGAGATGCCCGCCCGCAGCAGGTCCAAACGCTCCATGTCCTTTTCCAGCTGTGCCTTTTGGTCTTCCCAGTTCATCGATTGGATAGCCTTGCTGCGGTTGACGTCGGCCAGGCTCGTCTTGATCTCACCAAGGCCAAAGCCCAGAATCTGCGCGCTCTGTTTGGCCTCGAACAGAAGATTGTCGTGATACGTGGTGTACAGGCTGTTGGAGGCCTGCCAATAGGAAGTGGCTCCAACCAGTCCCAGGGACAGCAGCATGAAGATGCCTGCCATCCAGGTGATGCGTGTCCCCAATCTCATGCCTTTGCTTCTGGTTTTCATAAACTCTCCTCGAATTGTCCTTCGTCCGGCGGGTTGGCTTTCGGGGTTAAGGCTTTCCTTGTGCATTTTGGCGATTCGCTTCTAGTTATTTCCTTATAGCCATTGATTCATATTTTGAACAAAAGAAATGGCGTTTTACAACGCCATAAAAGTAAAGCGCTTTGGCTGCGTTCAGGCGATGCCCTCCACCGCCGCAAACTCGCCCTCGTTGAACAAACGCTCACAGTCCAGCAACAGCTTCACGTCGCTGCCCACCTTGCCCACGCCCTTAATGTAGCGGTTCTGGGAGCCGCTGGAATACTGCGGCGGCGGCGCGATTTCCTCGTCGGCGATCGTCAGCACTTCGGCCACGTTGTCCACGATGAGGCCGACCGAAATGTCCTTGATGTCCACGATGATGATGCACGTGCGGTCGTCATAGGGGATGGGCGTCTTCTTGAACTTCAGGCGCATGTCGATGACGGGGAGAATCTTGCCGCGCAGGTTGATGACGCCCTTGACGAATTCCGGCGTCTCGGGGATGGGCGTGATGGGCAAAACGCCCACGATCTGCGTGACGTGGCGAATCTCCAGGCCGAACACCTCGCTGCCCAGCGCAAAGGTCAAAAACCGGCCGTGTTGTGTGTCCTCTTCCATGAGCGTGTCTCGGAGTTCCATTGCTCGCGCCTGCCTTTCCTTGGTTGGGGAGTATGTTGGTGTGCTGTGCTAGATCAACGCGCGTTGCATCTGAGCGGTATCCAGGATCAGGCTGATGCTGCCATCGCCCAGTATCGTGCAGCCTGCGATGCCCGCCTTGGCCTTGATGCCGAAGCGCATCAGGTAGTAGGGCAGCGGTTTCACGACGACCTGCTGCTCGCCCAGCAATTTATCGGCGAACAGGCAGAAGCTCTTGCCGTCATTTTCGATGAGCAGCACGATGCCGCTCTCAAAATCGGTAGCCGCGTCCTCCACGCGGTAGATCTCATGCAGGCGGAGCACCGGCACAACGCTTCCGCGCACCAGGAGCATGTCGTGGCCGTCGGGATCGCGCACGACGTTGCGGGCCTCTGCACGGAAGGACTCCCGGATGGAGATCGTAGGTACCGTGTAGGTGGTCTTGCCCACGGAGAACAGCATGCCGTCCACGATGGCCAGCGTCAGCGGTATCTTGATCGTCACGGTGGTGCCCTGCCCCTCTACGCTGTCCAGCGTCACGGTGCCGCCCACTTTCTCGATGTTGCGCTTGACGACATCCATGCCCACGCCGCGGCCGGAAAACTCGGTGACCGCCTCCTTGGTGGAAAAGCCAGGCAGCAGCACCAGTCCATAGATATCGCGGTCGGTAAGCTCGCTCTCAGACTTGGTCAGCAGGCCGTTTTCGCGGGCCTTGCGGATGATCTTCTCCTTGTTAAGGCCGCGGCCATCGTCGCGGATCGTGATGAGCACGTCACCGCCGGTGTTCACGGCCTCCAGCGCCACACGGCCGCACTCGGGCTTGCCGGCGGCGATGCGCTGCTCGCGGGTCTCGATGCCATGATCCATGGCGTTGCGGATCAGATGCATCAGCGGATCGCTCAGATTGTCTATGATGTTCTTGTCAACCTCGGTATCCTCGCCGGCGATGGTCAACTCCGCTTCCTTGTCCAGCTTCTTGCTCATGTCGCGCACGATGCGCGTCATCTTGTGGAACGTGTTGGCCACGGGGATCATGCGCACCGACATAACCAAATCCTGCAGCTCGTCGGTCAACGTGCGCAGCTGTCGGGCAGCCTTCTGGAAGTTATCCAGCTGCAGGCCGCTCAGGTCCGGGTTGCGCGTGACCATGGCCTCGGTGATGACAATCTCACCGACCAAGTCCATGAGGCTGTCCAGCTTGGCGATGTTGACATTGATCTGGCTCTGCTTGACCGAGCGCAGCAGCGAGTCGCGCTCCTCCTGAGCGGTGGCCTTGGCGGTCGGCGCATCGTCCACCGGCGCGCTGGCTACGGCGGTCTCGGGCAGCGCCTGAGCTGCCGGCTGTGGCTCTGCCTGGGCGGTCTGAGCCGGCTGCGGCGGCAACGGCGTAGCTGCGGAATGGCCTTCCGCAGCGCCCTCACTCAGCGTGAAGTGCTTTACGAACATCGTCTCGTCAAAAATGCGCTCGATACGCAGCCTGTCCTCGGCTGTCGTAAACTGCAACGCGAAGCCGTTCTGGGCGATCATCTGAGAGGTATCCTCATCCTCCAGGATGCCGGCAGGCTGATAGGCCAACTCCACACAGATGTCTTTCAGGTTGTGCACCAGGCCGAAGGCGCGGATGTTCTCCATCTGGCAGTTCTCTTCAAAGAACACCTGGGCACGGTAGCTCCTGATGGCAGCGCGGGCCTCCGCGACCGCCTGGGGATGGGCCGCAGCCGGTGCGGTGGGGCTCTGCCCGGGCGCCGCGGTGACAGGGGCAGCCTGGGCCGGCGCTGCCGCCGCAACGGGCGCTACAGGAGCTTTCAACTGCCGCAGATAGGCGCGCACGCGGGCGGACAGCTCATCGGTGCTGCCATCAGAGGGCTGGTTATCGCTGATCTTGGCAATCTCGCCCTTGATGAAATCCGAAGTCTGCAGCACGATGTCGGCTACCTCGGTGAAGTTCAGGTGAGCGGGCTTGTTCTCCCGGATGAAATAGAACATGTCCTCCACGGCGTGGGTCACGCCGGCGATGTTCTCATACATCATCATCGCGGAGGAGCCCTTGATCGTGTGCATGGCCCGGAAAATTTCGTTGATGCTTTCGACGCTCAGCGCGTTCCCTTTTTCGCATGAGAGCATCGTCTGCTCGATCTGCTCAAGCAACTGGCTGGTCTCGAATATGAACATATCCAGAAGGGGTTCACGGAAAGAATCCGCCATGGTGAAACCTCCGGTTGGTTGCGCTTGCGGTCATAGAGGGAACAGCCTACGCCAAGACGCCACGATATCGCAGCGCCGGCAAGCAGTTCGAGCGAAAATGGTTAAAGCTTGGAGAGCGCGCCGATGACGGTGTCTTCCTTGAAAGGCTTCACGACGAAGCCCTTGGCCCCCAGCAGCACGGCGTCCTTTACCATGGCTTGCTGCCCCATGGCGCTGAGCATGACAACGTTGGCGCCGGGGTCCATCGTGCGGATGCTCTTGAGCGCCGCCAGCCCGTCCATCTCCGGCATCGTGATGTCCATCGTGACGATGTTGGGCCGCAGCTCCGCATATTTCTGTATGGCCACCAAGCCGTTCTCCGCCTCGCCGACAACGCTGTAGCCATTCTTCTCTAACATGTTTTTAATCGACAGGCGCATAAATGCCGCGTCATCTACGATCAAAACAGTTTTCACAAGTCCATCCTCCTGCACCCTGGTTCCCATCCTTGGGTTTTATATCAGCAAATCGACCAGCAAACCTCTGATGACACCCAGCTGAGCCAGGATGTCCAGGTTGTCCTTCTGATCGCTGAGCACCGTAGAAGTGAGCTTTTCCAGCTCGGCGTTGACCTTGCGAACGACCGAATATTCTTTGAAGCGTCCTCTGGCGTCGAACAGGCTATCCCGGTCGCTGGCATAGGTGCTGTTCATCGCCTCGTTCAAGAAATCCGACACCATCTGTCGGTACTTCTTGAGCTCCGACACATCCAGCCGTGAAGCCAGCAGCTCGCCCTGATCGTTGACCTTCTGCAGCAGCGCCCTCAGCCTGTCCTCGCTTTGCGCTCTGGCCGAGGACTGCAACGCGTCGCGAAAGGGCGCCGGAGCATCCGCGGAAGATCGCCGGGCAACGCCGGACGGCGATTGCGCCAGATCGGGAATCTTGGGACGGTCGTCGGTCACTTTCATGCTCGGCTACCCTTCCCTGTCCACAAATTTGCTTCCGGCGGGCGTCGTCCCGTAGGCCATCAGGCTGCGCTCGCGGTTTACGCCGCGAATCTGCGTGGTAAAGCCGGTTCGGATGTGCTCGGCCAGCGCTGTGTTTCGCCGGTCGGCTTCCATGAGCGCCTGCAGCGTTCGGGCAATCTCGGCGCGCAGGGGCTCCTCCCCAACCTGCGCCGCAAAGCCCTCGAGCTGTCGATCGATGTCGTTCACACGTTCTATATACCCGGATTTTTGCTCTATACACACAGCAAGAGCGTCCAGGTCATTGTTTTGCAACAAAATTCCCATACGCTCCGTCTCTTCAGCCATTTTCTTGAGCAATTCCAGCTTCTGCGTCAGCAGCTGCGCGCGTTCCGCCATGGCCTCACCCTCATTTCACGACCGCTGCGGCCTTCTGTATCTGTATGGCCTGCTGCCATGTGTCGCGCAGTTCGCTCATCATGTCCAGCACGGGCTCCAGCGGCGCGGCATCCTTGCTGATGTTGGCCGCAACCAGTTGGTCCTGGAAGAACTCATACAGCGCCATCAGCTGCGCGGCGACCTCATACTGCATGTCCAGACCGTTCATCAGCTCGCCGATGATGTTCTGCGCCTTGATGAGAGCATTGCTGCTCTCCTGAATGGAACGCTCCGCCAGGAACAGGCGGGCAAGCTTGAGCTGCTTGATGCAGCCGTCATAAAGCAGCAGCAACAGATCCCCCCGGTTGGCCGAGAGCACCTCCTGCTGGCGATAGACTTCATAGGGATTGGCCGTCATCATATCCGTTTCTCCTTATGCCACACTCATTATGAGGAGCTGTTGGTGCTGAACTGCTGGGCCAGCCAGGCGCTCTGGGAGTTCATCTTCTGCATGGCTACTTCCAGCGCGTCAAACTGCCTCCAATAGCGCTCTTCCCTCTGGGTGAGGCGGTCCGTCATGCTGACGATGCTGTCCTCGAGGTCGTCGATGGCTTCATCGGCGTTGACCGAGCGCGTAACCGTGTAGTCGCTGAGGTAATTGTTGAACATCGTCTGAATCCGGGTAGCCAACCCGCTCTGGGCATATTTCGTGGCCTTGTCCGCGGATGTGGACGAGGCCGTGAACACATCGGCGACCTGGTCGGGGTTGGCGGCCAGCGCCTTGCGCAGGGTGATTTCATCCAGCTCAATTTTGCCCTTCTCGCTGTAATTGGCGCCTGTGGTCAGGCCGATGGACGCCGCATTGATGCCGGCGCTGCTGACCTTGTCAAAGAAAGCCGCGCGCATGTCGCCCAAAAGGCGCGCGATGCTGCTATCGTTGTGCAGCAGGCCGGATTTGGCCTTCTCCTCCCACTTTTTGATCTGGTCTTCGTCCATGGCGTCCCGCTGCTCATCGGTCAGCGGCGTATACTCGCGGTAGACCTTCTCGTCCAGCTTTTCGTGGAGCTTGGCTATCAGCGTATTATAAGAGTCCACAAAAGACTTGATCCTGTTTACGGCGCCGTCGATATCCTGGGCCACCTTGAAGCTGATGGGGGTGGCCGACGGTTCGGACAGGATGAAGTTCATGCCGTCGATGGTGAAGTTGTTGGTCTTCTGCGTCACCGCTACGCCGTCGATGGACAGCACCGCGTCGGTGCCATTGATGTGAGCGCCGGCGGTCATACCGATGGCGCTCACGAAATTGCCGGTGATATCCGCCATGGCCAGCACGGAATCACTGCCGGTGGCCTTGCTGCGCAGCGTAAACTTGCCGGTCAGCGAGCTATAGGACATGGTCGCGTTGGCGGTGGTGCTGCTGTTGACGCGGTTGATCACCGTCTGCAGCGTGTCGGTGCTCTGGAAGTTGAACGTGGCGCCGTTGATCATAAAGCTCAAAGACCCGCCGGAGAAATCCAGCGGCGTGTTGAGCGACAACTCTCCCAGCGTCGTGTTGCCTGTCAGACCCATGGCGCTAACCGGCGCGGCGCTGGACGCATTGGCGCCCGTGGCGATGCTGGTGATGGAATTGATGACATGGCTGGCAGCAGCAGCATCCTTGTTGGCGCTCACCGTCACGGCACTGGTTGTCGTATTCATCGTGACCTTGTTGGCCTTGATGTTGTCCGCCGAGAGCATATAGTTGTCGCGCTTGAGGATGCTCAGAAAATCGTCACGAAATGTGCGCAGCAGGTTGTTAACCTCGAGATTGGCAGTCTTCTGCCACTCGAGTTTGGTTTTCTTCTGATTGAGCTTGTCCAGCGGGATGCGCTCGGCCCGCATCAACTGCTCGACCATGGACGTGGTGTCCAGGCCGGTGGCCAGGCCGGTCATGCGCAGCGTCGTGCTGGTCAACAAGGGGGAAAGCGGTGAACTCGCCATGGGGATCGCTCCTTTCTCGGCGGGCCGTCAGCCGACGGCCGGTTCCAGTTCCGGCAGCCGCCGGATGGTCTTCAGGCGATCCATCCACTTGGACAGATCGGATATGATGATGCCCAGTTTGCTGTTGGCAGCGTGCACAAATTTGCCGTCGCCCAGATACATGCCCACATGGCCCACCTGTGCCTGCCCCTTGTTCTGGAAGCACAGCAGGTCACCGGGCTGCAGCTCATCCAGGCTTACCTCCCGGCCCACCTGCGACTGGCGGTAGGCCGTGCGGGGCAGCGACATGTGGAACGTCCTGTAGATTGTCTGGGTGAAGCCCGAGCAGTCGGCCCCGTTCACCGGGTCTTCACCGCCCCACACATAGGGGTTGCCGACAAACTGCACGGCATAGGCCGCCATGGTGCTGCCCAGCGTGGAATAGTTGCCTTCCGGAATCTGGGGCGGCTCAGCGTCGGGAGGATTGCTCGGGGTAGGCGCTTCCGGTTTCAGTGTGTAGTGCACGTCGGGGACCAGCGCATAGATAACGCCACCCAGCGGGAGCGCCGCGGCGCTCCGGGCCGCCGCCTGCACCGGGTTCACTGCCACGGCGGCATTCAGCGTGTCGGCAAACCCGGGCTGGGAAAGCGAGGGTAACCCCACGGCCCGAAGCCTCGTCTGATACAAATTGCTTACGCTGGGAATCCGCATTCTGCCTTCGCAAAGCCTCCAAAGTTTACCTGTGTATAGTATAAATCGGCATTTTGGGAAGAAAGATAAGGATTTTTCCGGATTCGCCAGGCTAATTCGCGATCAGCATGGCCATGTAGGCCATGTTGTCCTGCCCTTTGGCACTCATATCCCGTGCCATGTCGGCTAGATAGGCCGGGTGATGCACGATGGTGAAGGAAACAGAATGCACAACTTCCAAAAGCATCTCCTCCGTGAGCTCGCGGCCATCCATGCACAGGCCGATCATCATGGTATTGACGATGCTAAACAATATGGCTGCTTGCATATAAGCCTGAAACAGTGTCGCATCCTGCGTATAGGGGAAGGCGCTCAGAAACACGTGGTTGACCATGAAATGCTCCAGCATATGCTCGTGGCAGGCCATAAAGGGCTTATAACTGCGTTCCCTGGCTTGCAGATAAGCCGCGGAGAACCGCTCCCCCTCGTCGGCATCGGCATTCTGGAAATGCGCGACCAGGGAACAAAAGGCCTCGCCGAACAGCGCGTCGGCTCCGCCCATGCCCAGCCGCTTGGCGAAGAGCTTAGACACCAGGGTCATCTTCATCGCAAGCTTCAGCGGAATATCCTTCATGGCTCCCACATATCCTCGGGAGCGGGCACGCGCCCCGTATTCCTCCAAGGTTTGGGTGATCTCGGAAAGCCGGGCGTTTTGGTCCAGTTGCCCCTGTATCTTCTCCAGACACAGCCCGAGAATCATCATGCGCTCCCACACGGCATAATCTCGGTTCTGCAACAAGCCCACGGTGAAATGGCGTATGGTCCAAAACAGCTGTTGGGGCCTGCTGGCGGTGATTCTCTCATCGGTTCGGAATGCCAGCGCGATGATGTCCCTGCCCGTCTCCTCCTCCAGCCCTTCGTCGAACTCCATGTAACCTTCGGTGCGCAAGGCCTGCCTGGCAGCCTCGGGGCAGGAAAGGGACAACCCGCGCTCCAGCACGCCGTCGACGCGGTTGGTCACCCGCGGATAGGTATAGCAAACGTTGCACAGATACTTTTCACCCATCTCAGCCTGCAAGCGGCACATCATCCTGTCGTTCAGAAAGGGGCACAACCCCTTCTCATTGAGACGGATGCTCGCATAATACTGCGGCTTGAGCTGCTCGGCAGGGTTCCTTTCGATGGAAGCGGCCAGCAGCGCGCCCAATTCGCCGTCCTTCACGCGCAGGTAGCGCTCATAGCTCCTCTGATCCACGGCGATGCGCCAGCCCGGGGCGCAGCAGTTGTGCTCACAGTCGCCGCCGATGCAGCGGAAGTCTTTCATATAGGAGGGCTGAAGGGTCTGGGTAGTGCGCTCTTTCATTTCTACTTCCTGCGCTGTCGCCTGTGGCGCTGTTGTGCCTTGGCGATTCAGACGACTTGTGCTAGTTGTTGCTTTATCGCCCGCCGCACATGTCGCCGGGCGATATCCTGAATTAAGACTCAAACTTTGCTTCAAAGAGACGACCTTCGCCTGTGGACGAGATTTTAAGCGGCATCTTTTCGGACTTGTGTTTCCTCCTGCCCAATGAATCGTCAGTCGGTCGAAAGTTCCACTTTGTTTGCTTTGTTGTGTTGTTCAGATCGTGATGTCCAGGTGCTGCCCGATGCCGGTCAGCGCCGCCAGCTGCCGGGCGTCCACGGTGTGGGCCAGCTGCGCCATGCCTTGGGCCTGGGTCTGGGCACTGTCCATGGCCAGGCGCATCACAGCGAACCCGGCCTGCTGCTGGGCATATGCCTGGCGCGTCACGACGGACAGGGCGGCGATATCCATGGGGTTCATATCCTACCTCCCTTAAAAAGGAAGCGGGGCCAGGGGACATGGCCCCTGGCCCCGTAGTGGCTTGGTTCAACTGCCAGATGGCGCCTTGATTACTTGAGGAGCTGCAGCACGCCCTGGGGAGCCTGGTTGGCCTGGGCCAGCATGGCCTGGGCAGCCTGGCTCAGGATGTTGTTCTTGGTGAACTCCATCATTTCCTTGGCCATGTCCACATCGCGGACGCGGCTTTCGGCGGCGGTCAGGTTCTCAGAAGAGGTGCCCAGGTTGGCGATCGTGTGCTCCAGGCGGTTCTGCATGGCGCCCAGCGAGGAGCGGGTCGTGGAGACCTTCTTGATGGCCTCGTCGATGGTCGTGATCGCGTTGTTGGCCGCACCCTGCGAGGAGACGTTCAGGCCCTTCTTGGTGTCGGCGGCAACCGTGATGGAGCCGTCGGCCGCGATGGTGGCGGCGGTGGAGCCGGAGATCGTCTGAGCGATGGCCGAGCTGCTGGCGGCGGTGTAGGTGGTGCCGGTGGCGCCCACAGCACCAAAGGCCGTCGAATAGGTCGTGCCGCCGTTGAGCTTGAGCGTCGCGACGCGGTCCGTAGCGCTGTCACCGACGGTCACAGAGCTCTGGTTGTTGTACATCTTGGCGGCGGTGCCGACGGTGCCGCCGGTGGCCGTGGTGGCCAGCTGAACGTTCATGTACTGAGCGGTGAGGGTGCCGGTGTAGCGCAGCGTGCCCGCGTTGGCCGTAACGTCGGCGTGCGTGGTCATGGTCATCGTGGCGCCCTGATAGGTGAAGATCGCATTTGCGCCGGAGGTATCCAGCATGGCGCCGGCATTGGTCCAGGTGACGCCGCCGTCGGTCGTGTACTCAGCGCCGGTGACCTTGTTCGCGGTGACGCCAGTGACCTTCAACTGGACGGTGACATCGCTGGAACCGGTGTAGCTGCCGCCGGCCGTCACGGTGGTGTTGGCTGTGCCGCCGGCAACAACAGCGTTCTGCGTGGCGGCAACCTTGGCCACGTTCACGAAGTAGCCGTTGAGCCCGCCGGAGCTGGTCGTCACGCTGAAGTTCGTGCCGAGCTCAGCGCCGTTGGTGGCGGTCGTGTTCACGATGTCGCCGGCGACGCCCAGCGTCTTGGCGTCCATGGCGCCAACGGTCAGATCCACGTTCTGCCCGGCGTTGGCGCCGATGTGGAAGGTGCTGTCCAGGCCGCCGGCCAACAGGTTCTTGGTGTTGAACTCGGTGGTGTTGGAGATACGGGTGATTTCCTTGGCCAGTTCGTCGATTTCGGACTGGATCTTCGCGCGGTCATCGATGGTGTTGGTGTCCGTGGAGGACTGGACCGCCAGCTCGCGCATGCGCTGCAGGATGCTGTGGGTCTCGTTCAGGGCGCCTTCCGCCGTCTGGATCAGCGAGATGCCGTCCTGGGCGTTGCGGCTGGCCTGATCCAGGCCGCGGATCTGGCCGCGCATCTTTTCGCTGATGGCCAGGCCTGCGGCGTCGTCGCCGGCGCGGTTGATGCGGAAACCGGAAGAGAGCTTTTCCAGGGACTTGGCACCGGTGGTGTTGTTGCTCGACAGCTGACGGTAGGTGTTCAGCGCCGAAATGTTGTGGTTGATGCGCATGGGTGTTCCTCCTTGAGATTTTCTGCTCCGGAGCATCCTTGCTCCGGGCCTTTATGACTCACGCCCCTTCGCGGCCCGGCGGTTGGCGCCTTGTACCGATTCGCGCTGGTTCATGCTTCACACCAGATATATCGTGCGATTTTGATGTCGCTTAAGTAAGAATTACCCGTTTTTTTCTTCTTTTAACAAATTTTCTTTGGTCTGGGCGGAAAAATCCAAGTTCAACGCACCCACCGACGAAGCGGCCTGCCGGTTGAGGTTGGTGACCTCCTCCAGAAGCTCCCTGCGGTAGATCTTAAGTTCCCGGGGCGCATCGATACCGATGCGCACACGGTCGGCGTCGATGGCGACGACGGTGATACGGATGTCGTCTCCCAACTGGATGGCTTCATTAAGCCTTCTGGTCAGTACCAGCATGTTCGGCTTCCCCCTTCCGATACAGGCACACCGCCTCATAGATGGGCAGGCGCATCGGGTGCTGGGTGTCATCCAGCACGATCTGGCGGCCCAGGTTCCGCTCGATGTTGATGAGAATGGGCGCGGCCATGTTGGCGGTCATTTTGCTGATGTCCTGGGGAATCACCGCGACGTTTACGATGAGCAGGTCTTCGTCCCGTTCCAGCTCCAGCTCCGAGAGCACGCCGTCTTCCACTTGAGGCGCATAGGCACCATCCACGACCAGTGGGTTGATGACCGGCAGCGCCACGGCGCCATCTTCTACCGACTGCAGCCAATAGATGGGCATCGTGTCCTCCACCTTCACGAGGAAGCACCGCCGCATGCATGCCAGGCCCGGCATGCCATCCCGGAACTGGATGACCTTGTCCTCGGGCACCTCAATATCGCCAAAATTCCTCGTGTGGAGCATAGTGTGTCCCCTTTCCCGGCGTTTCAGGCCGGCTATCTACACGTATTTGTCCAGCAGTGGTTTTTTCTTCATGTTCCTCTCGTCATACTTGACGCGAATGACAACCTCGGGATGCTTGACCATGCGGATCTCCACATAGCCCGGCTCAATGCGGATGTCCGCCCGGGTGCTCACGTCCCACTCCAGCTCCAACTGATGCTGGCTCCATTGGATGTTGAAATAGCCGGGATCCCATTGCACCTGTGGCAGCGGCAGCATGGACATGGTCAGGTCGCCCTGTATGTCCTCGTTGCGCCGGGAGGCCAGATCGGCCAGCGAGTTGCCGGTGTTTTCAATCCGCATCAGTTCGTCGCCTTCGCCGGCGATGTCGGCGATGGCTTCCAGACCCACGCTGAGCGACTGCTGGTAATAGGCCTGCGCCGTTTGCAGCACGCCGCCTATGTGCAGCGTCTTCCACTGAGCCGTGCGGTCCAGATGCATGACCGGTGCGCGCTTCTCGATCCTCATCTGCGCGGGCACGCGCCGCATGCGGAACTGGGGTTTCCGCTGAGTGATCTCTACAGAACCCCTGTGGGTGGTGATCTCAATCTGTGCCCTCTGGGTCGTAATCTCCAGTCTCGGTTGCATCCATGCCTCACGTTTCGCAGTCGGCGCATGCGCGCCGCCCGCGACTTGGACATCCTGTCCTTCGTTCTATCGTTTCGCCTGCGGCGCTGATGCGCCTTGGCGATCTGGACATCCTGTCCTTCGTTCTCGTTCATCGCCCGGCGATAACCGTCGCCGGGCGATGGCTGGCTTATGGTCTCACGATGGCTGTGCAGGAAACGCAAGACGCCTGCGGGCGGGTCTGCTGCCGTTTCTTGCTTTGTTCCTCGTTGCCTTGGCCGGATGAACCGGCCTGCGGCTGCGTTGTGTTGTTGTTTATCATCTGTTTCGGATATACCCGGAAACAGAAATGTTCATTCAGTATAAGATATATTTATTTAACGCAGGAAATCCAGCAGCGTGGGCTGGACGACCTTGGCGCCCACGCTGAGGGCCGCCCGGTAGATGGCCTCGGCCATCTTGAACTGCATCGTGACATAGGCTTGATCGATGTCCTCGACCTTGGAAAGCGCCGCAGTGTAGCTGATCTCATTGTCGTCATTGCTTTGGGACATCAGGTCCAGGCGGTTCTGGCGGCCGCCCACGTCCGCCAGCAGGCTCAGGATGTCCTGCTGCTTGCTCTGCACCTGGCCTACAAAAGGCGCCACATCCGCATCGGTGCCCGTGTTGAGCGCGGTTTCCAGGTCCTTGAGTATGGCAAAAAGATTGTTCGCGCCGGTGCCCATCAACTGCACACCGTTGACCGATATGCTGGTCGTCAGGTTGGTGCCGGTGGAGTAATCGATGCTCTGATTCTGCAACGCGGCGATGGTAGCGGCGGGAGTGGCCGGATCGGCCAGATCGACGCCGTTATAGAGCAGATTGCCGCCGGCATCCAGCACGAAGGGGGGCTGTGTCGTGTTGTAGCCGCCGAAGATGTAGCGCCCGCCGTAGGTGGAGTTGCCCAGCTGCACAATGTGCTCCTTGAGCTGGCCCACCAACGTGCCGATGGCCTGGCGGTCGGTATCCGCCAGCGTGCCGTTGGATCCGTTGACTGTCTTTTCATAGATCGTTCCCAGCACGTCGTTGATCTCCCGAAGGCTGGTCTCCGATTGTTCCAGCCAGCTGATGCCGTCATCGATGGAGCTGTTGTGTTGGGTCAGCTTGGAGAGCTTGGATCGGCTGTCCAGCACGGTCATAATGCCGATGGGATCGTCGCTCAAGCGGTTGATGCGCTTGCCGCTGGAGAGCTGATCCTGATAGATGCTCATCGTCGTCGTGTTGCGGTTCAGATTGCTCAAGAAACTGCTGATCATCATCGAGTTCGTGACTCTCATGGCGCGCTCACCCCTTTCTATGTGCCGCTCAGCGGCCTACCAGGCCCATCTTGTTGATCAACACGTCCAGATACTCGTCTATCGTCGTGATAACGCGGGCATTGGCCGAATAGGCGTGTTGGAATTTGATCAGATTGGTCGTCTCTTCATCGACGGACACGCCGCTTAAGGACTGGCGCTGCTGCTCGATGCTGTCCACCATGGTCTGCTCGCCGTCGCGCATCGTGTAGGTATGATTAACCTCCACGCCGATTTCCGCCAGATATCCTTTGAGATAGCCTTCGATGCTGCCGATGCCGGGCAAATCCAGACGGCTTTGCAGCCGGACCAACTCCAGCGCGTTCTTGTTGTTGCCCTTGAGCGCGTCTGTCGTGATCATCTGGTCGGAGGCGGCGATCAGGTAGACGTTGGCCTGTATGGAGGCATCCACGGTGAAATTGGCCGCCGTGATGGGCCCCGCCGGCACCGCGAAGAAGCTGCCGCCAGCCACCGAGGGGTTGACGCCGTCGGGCAGCGTGAAGCCGCCGGAGTGCACAGCGTTGAACTGCGTGGCGATGCCCGAGGCCAGCGTGTTGAGCCGGCTGATCAGATAGGGTATGCCGGGGTTGGCAGCGGTGTCGCCGTCACGCAGGTCCAGGTATCCCCGCAGCTGGCCGGAGCTCACCGCAACCACCGAGCTGTCGTCGGACCAGGTCAGGCCATAAAAATCATTGGCGCCGGTAACCGGATTGTTCACCGTCAGGGCGGTGTTGATCTGATTGTAGTTGATGTGGTTGACCAGCTCATGGCCGCCCACCGACACGGTCAGCTTGCCGTCACTGCCCTCGGAATAGGACATATCCGCGAGGGTGGAGAGCTTGTCCAGCAGCAGGTTGCGCTGATCGCGCAGGTCCACGGCGACGTCTCCGCTGATTTCGAAGCGAAAGATCTGGTTGTTCATGTCGGCCAGGTTGCGGGCGATGTCGTTGATCTGGTCGGCCACGGTCTTGACGGCGCTGTTTTGATCCTGGAGCTTGTCGTTGAGCTGAGAATGCAGATGGTTGAAGGTGTCCGTCATCTTCAGCGCGTTTTGCATCATGTTGGTGCGATATTCTTTGCTCTCGGGATTCTGTGTCAGGCTCTGCACCGAAGTGAAGAATGCGTCGATGGTGCCGGACAGAGAGCCGTCGCCGGTGTTGCTGAGCAGCGTTTCGATGTACCCCAGGCCGTCGGCGCGGGTGGTCCACTGCTGCAGCGCGCTGTTCTCGCGGCGATACTGGCGGTCCAGAAAGTCGCTGCGCACCTGCTCGATGCCGCCTGTGCGCACGCCAGCACCGGAATAGCCGGTAATGACTTCCTTAAAATGCACGCCGCCGGACGCCAACTCCCGGGAGGTCAGGTTGAGCCGCTGGCGGGTGTAGCCTACGGTGTTGGAG
>JAEYPH010000074.1 GCA_023410875.1 Bacillota bacterium
GTATATGGCACAACGTCGTCAACGGAGATTTTAAGCCTCGGCGGGTTTGCCCCCCTTGAGGAATGCGTTTTTGCCGTTATTGTTCGAGGGGTTATCCCCACCGTGGACGAAACATTTACTCTTACCCCGTTGTTGCAAATCGAGCTTAGGTTCGGCGGGGTATACGGTACCTGCGCATACGAGTTTGCGACAATGGACGAGAAAAGTAATTGCCCGGAATTACCCGAAACGCTTGGAGCATTATTATAATTCACAGATGCCATGTCGTATGCGCTTACGATCGAACGAACGTTAATATCACCGGCTGCCCCGCTGCTTTCCGTTTTTTCCGTAACGTATAGCTCGATCGATAAAGGAAAGATAATTCTTTTCTGAGTAGGCCAGCCGGCGAATTTTATAAAACCATTCTTGGCAGACGAGTGTCCAAGTGAATTCGCGTAACTATATAGCTCTAAATTATTGTTAATGTATGTCGTGTACGGGTTTCCGGAATCGACATACGCACTCTCCGACGCAATGAGCGTCACATCTGTCGCCATTATTTCATCCTCCCCAACCTGCGGGCTTGTTCCATTGTACGCCAGAAGTCGGCAACGCTTTGCATGTCGGCGGCACTCACGTTGAAATAAAAGTTATTAATTCCCGGGGATGCGCTTGCTGCAACTATATTTCCACTCGTTTGCGTAACTCCGGCCGTGCTAGAAAAGCTTAATTGGCTTTCGATATTGTTTTTAATAGACGCAAATTGTCTGTCAAATCCGACCCCGAAACCTTCAGCAAAAAAACCGCCCATTTCTTTTGTTACCTTTGACGGTGACGCAATGCCGAGAACGTTTTTAATGTTATCGACAATGTTTTTGAAGAATGACGTCATGTTGTCCTTGAGCCACGCCGCTTTGCTCTTGATGCCTTCCCATACACCCGTGACGATATTCACGCCTATGTCTTTGATTTTGCCGAATACGCCGACTATCGCGCCGACTACCGTATCGATAATTTTAATAGCGGGGGCCATAAGCTTCGGCAGGGATTCAACAATTCCTGCAACGAGCGTTCCAATAATCCTTAACGCTGCGTCGAGTAATTTCGGCAAAGCTTTTACGATTGCGAGGTTGAGTTTCCCGATTATTTCGGGCGCTTTTTCAAGTAGTATCGGGAGGGCGGTTATTAACCCCTCGGCAAGCGCTATTGTTATGGCGATAGCTGCATCAACCAGCATGTCAATGTTATCAATCAGGCTATCCACAATTGTCAATACCGCACTGACTGTCGCGGGAATGAGTTCTGGCAACGCTTTAATCAGCCCGTCTGCCAGAGCCGTAATTAAAACCATCGCCGCGCTGATTATCATAGGCAAATTATCGATTATAGCGTTCGTAATGGTCATGGTTGCCTCTACTGCAACGGGAATGAGTTCGGGCAACATTGAAAGAAGCGCGGTCAGCACTTGTTCAAAAAGCGTTGTGACGGTCGTTAATAGGTCGGGCAATATTTCACCAATTGCAGGAATCAAAGCTGCGACAACTTCCGGAAGTGCTGCGGTTAAATTTTTTATGATCGGCGTAATGTTTTTGACCACCGACTGGAACGCATCAACCATGTTTCCCGTTAGGTTCTCCATGTCTGCGTCCTTGTTACCGAGGCCAGCGACAAACGAGTCCGTCGCCGCATTTAGAAGCCCTAACGACCCTGTTATCGTTTCGGTCGCTTCTTTGGCGAAGTTGCCTGCGTATTGCTCGGTGTTTTCAAAAAACATCTGCATTGCGATTTCGGCTTTTTCAGCTTGTGTTGCAGTATTCCAAGTGAAATCCAGACCCTTTGCGAGGGCATAAGCTTGGATATTGGTAGCGTTCATCGCCACACCGAGGTTATCCATCATTGTAAAGTTGCCCTTGGCTGCGCCGGTAACGGCCTCCATCGCAGACGACATATCGATGCCCATGACAGACGCCATATCAGCCGCGCGCTGCATAGCTTTTTCGGTCAACTCAAGACTTTTCTTTTGCTCAATGCCCGTGCCCTGGAACAACGCGCCCATCTTATTGGCGGTCGCTAAGTATTCACTTTGGGATATTCCAAGGTTTTTATAAGCTTCTTCGCCGGTTTTTTGGATATTTTCTGCGTACTCGCCAAATACAGCTTCGGAGCCACCCAAATTCTGCTCTAACTCTCCGAATTGCTGAACGACTTCCTTGCCAAGCTTGAGTGCCGCCGCTCCTGCTGCTGCCGCTACCGCTCCTAACGCCAAAGCGGATGATTTTAATATCCCCCCCAGCTTTTCAAAGCGGCTGCCGCTATCGTCTGCCGCCTTGCTTGCTTCATCAAGACCATTTGCTGCATTCTCGCTTTCGTTGCTGCTGGCGGCAGAAAAAATTCAAGAGAAGGAAACCGCCATGCTGGAGGAACTGCGCAAGGGCCTCAACGCGTTGGAGGTGCAAAACCAAAGCGGATACGAGACGATGCTGCATAATAAACAGGGGTGATAAAGATGGGCCTGACCATTACAGAAAAAATAATAGCGAGAGCGGCAGGCTGTGATTCGGTCACTCCGGGGGAAATTGTCGGCATCACCGTTGACCGGCTCATGATCAATGACCTAATGGCCCCAACCGTGTTTAAGCACTATTCCAATCTGGGGGTTGACAAAATTGTAAACCCGGATCGCATCCTCATTGGCTTGGATCATCGAATCCCTCCCGCCGACGTCGCTCTTGCGGACGCACTGTGCGGGGTTCGGGAATTTTGCAAGGCGCATGACCTGAAGGGATTCCGGGAAATCGGCCGTCACGGGGTGGGGCACCAGCTTATGTGTGAAAACTTTACGCTGCCGGGAGAGGTTGCGGTGGGCACAGATTCCCATGCTACCATGTATGGCGGGCTGGGCGCTCTGGCCTGTGGCATCAACGCCAGCGACGCGGCTGTAATTATGGCCTCGGGCAAGATGTGGCTGCGCGTACCCGGCAGCGTTAAGGTGACGCTGACAGGGCGGCTGAAGCAGCCCTGTACCGCAAAGGACATCAGCTTGTACATGCAGATTTTAGACGACTATGAGAATTTTAATTACCGCATGATTGAGGTTGTGGGGCAAGGGGCGGAATCTCTGCCTGTAGACGGCAGACTGGTCATTGCCAACATGGCCGCTGAAATGGAGGCCAAGGGCTGTATCTTCCCCGCTGATAAAGCCGTAGATGACTATCTGGGGCGACCCCGCCAATTCCATTTGCAGTCAGATAACGATGCGGTGTATGAAAAGGAATTTTCTATTAATCTTTCCGAGCTAAAACCTTTGGTGGCCTGTCCACACAGCACCACAAATATTAAGACAGTGGAGGCGGTTCGGGGCATCCCCATCCATCAGGCCTTTCTGGGCTCCTGCACCAATGGCAGACTGGAGGATTTGCAGGAGGCCGCAGAGATTCTCAAGGGGCGCAAGGTTCATCCCGACGTCCGGCTGATTGTCGTCCCCGCCAGCCAAAAGGTGCTGATTGAGGCAACCGAGCAGGGTTTAACCGAGTTGTTCCTCAAGGCGGGGGCTGCGGTTATGCTTCCCTCCTGCGCTTCGTGCGCGGGCAACGGGCCGGGCATGATCGGCAGAGGCGAGCGGTGCATCAGCACCACAAACCGAAACTGGCGCGGCCGCATGGGCAGTCCCGACTCTGAGGTCTATCTGGCTTCTCCGTATACAGTGGCCGCCTCCGCGGTGGCCGGCTGTATCGAATCGCCCGAAAAATATTTGTAGGGAGTGGTGGTATGAACAATCTGATTGAAGGAACGTGCTTCTGTGTCGGCAATGGTATCACCGCCTATCAAATTATATCTCAGGCCCGCTGGACCGCCTGTGGCACAGTGGAACCGGAGTTGGGTAAATGGGTGTTCGAGCATCTGGCCCCCGGCGCGGAAAACGTCGCAGGCGGGTTTAAAAGCATGACCCGCTCTGTGGTTGTGGCTGGATATAACTTTGGCGGCGGCGGGAAAAGCAACGACCACCCCGTTCTCGCACTAAAGGGCGCGGGCGTCAAGCTGATTGTGGCGGAGTCTTTTTCCCGCATTTTTTTCCGGAACTGTATTAACCTTGGACTCCCTGTGGTTCAGTGCCCGGGTGTAACCGCCGCATTTCAAAACGGAGACACATTATATTGTGATTTGAGGTCGGGGATAGTAGAAAACAGAACAAGGGAAAACAGGCTGAGGGCGACCCCTCTAAACAGCCTTGCTCTGGAGATTCTGGAAGCGGACAATCTGCTGGCATATTATGGCGTAAGGATGACGCATCCGGAGCAACTATTTCTGTCGCGATGAATTAAAGCGGTCTTTAGGTTTTAAACAGTTCTAATTGGACTGGACAAAATCTAAAGGCCGTTTTATGTCCGGAAATGATACGGCGGTGAACCGTGTTCCTTAAAAGAGAAAATCTTCGCTTGCAGCGGAGATTTTGCTCACGAAAAGCATGAGCATGGTACGGCGGCTTCTTTCTGACGATCAGAAAATACGCTTTAACCGCTTTGTCCGACGGCTCCCGCCGTCTAAATTACCGACTCCAGACACAGAAAAGGCAGACCTTCCGTCAAACGAAGGTATGCCTTTTATAATACCGTAGCGCTTAAAAGCGTGACGGCTCAGCCAAATATAAGCTCTACGGAGCGTTTATTGAAAGCCCGCGTATTCAATGCTATATTTAAAGTGGGCAACTCGGAATTGATGCGTTTATAATGAGAATAATGATATAAGAAAATAAAGGAGTCCTATATAAAATGAACGAAACACTCAACGTCATAGCTAAACGATACTCCTGCCGTGATTATAAGGATGAAATACCGCCCGACGACCTGCTCAAAGCCATTGCCGAAGCCGCGATACAAGCGCCCAGCGGCATGAACCGTCAGGCATGGCGGGTTATTGTTGTAAAGGACAGCGCTCTGATAGAGGACATGGAAGCGGAGGGGATGTCCTATCTCTCTGGCATGGCGGACAAATCTGCCTACGATAAAATTATGGCGGCTGGCGGCAGGCTGTTTTACGGTGCGCCGTGCATGATCGTCGTCCCGATTAATCCGGCGCAGTACGCCCCCGCGCTGATCGACTGCGGCATTTTGTGCCAGAATATCGCACTGGCCGCAACGTCGCTGGGCATTGCCAACATTATGTGCGGGTTTACCGGGCTGGCCTTTGCCAGCGGCCTGCGTGCAGAGGAATTTAGCAAGCGCTTAGGCTTCCCCGACGGCTATGCGTTTGGCTGCTCAGTGTTATTGGGGTACGCAAACACAACAAGGCCGCCCCACGTTCCGGATAAGGATAAGATAACGTTCATCGGATAGCGCCGGAAAATTAAACTTGCGTCCGACAGTCAGCCAGGCCTCAAATCTGCACACTGCCGCTACGGATAAAGACCAGCCCAACAAGCTGGTCTTTTTGTCTGCGCCGACCGGGAGATCACTTTTGCGCTATAAACAAAATTTTAAAAAGCGATATGACGCAGCAATACGGCCACAATAAACTCTACGGATCGTTTATTGAAAAACCGGCTGATAAAATGCTATAGTATTATGATGGAGGTGAATCGTATGGATTGCAGCAAAGTGGGCGCCCTGATTTTAAGCTTGAGAAAAGAAAAGGGCCTGACGCAAAAGCAGGTTGCGGATGCAATGAATATCAGCGATAAAACCATTTCGAAATGGGAGCGCGGCTTAGGCTGCCCCGACGTTTCTCTGCTTGGCGCGCTCTCAGAGCTGCTGGGCGTGAATATCGAGCGCATTCTCGCGGGCGATATCGGCGAAAACCCGACCGATGGAGGAAATATGAAACGATTAAAATTTTATGTCTGCCAAAACTGCGGCGGCATTGTCAACAGCACCGGCGCGGCCGAGATCTCGTGCTGCGGCCGAAGACTTGAGCCGCTGACCCCTCAGCGCGCCGGCAGCGCGCATGCCCTTAAGATTGAAACGATAGACAATCAGCACTTTGTAACCTTTGACCATCCGATGAGCAAAGCGCATTATATCAGCTTCGTAGCGTATCTTTCAAGCAGCAGGCTAACGCTGGTTCGGCTTTATCCCGAGCAGGAGGCGCAACTGAGCCTTCCGCTCGCTTTTGACGGCAAGCTCTATTTTTATTGCAATAACCATGGTTTATTTGTTAACAGCTAAAAGTTAACAACTGAATTTTGTATATTCGCTTTTTAAAAATATGGGTTGCTAAAAAATGTTGCACAATGCTCGAACGCATATCACTTTTAAAGGAGCCCGCCGCTTATACCGATAACATGTTAAGGTTGAACAGATTGACACGCGCCGTTTTTTCGTCCGGCAAAGTAGCTACAGGACGAAAAACAGGGCTGCAAACATCAACTTTTAACAGGTTATCGGTATTTTCTATGATAGAGCCCGATTCTTCTTTCAGGCCCTTTTTTCGCATACAAAAATAAAAAAGGACAATTTGAGAAAGAATTTTAACAAAAAATCTGAGCGTAGTTTTCCCCGGCACTATGCCTATTCTTCTTTTTATGCATTTTGCCAGTGTCGATGGCTGCAGCATTGTTCAAAAGCATATTAAATGCGTTTTTTGATTTATAATTTATAAATTTTTTTCGTTTTATGCCTAAAATTGGGAAATAAGCCCTTGTAAAATTAATACCCAGTCACGAGGTAGATATTGCATTTGCTTTTTATTGTCGGTTTTGTTACCCTGTAATTGCACTTGCAAGGCAAATATGACAAGGAGGTAACTGCAATGTTCAATTGCTTCTCTTTCAGCGGCGGTTCTTTTGACTGTAGCGCTCTGTTGCAAATGCTTGGTCAGTGCCTGAATTGGGGTAACTAAGCGTTAGACCTTATGGCCGGTGCCAAAAGCGCCGGCCGCTTGCATACTGAACAACAGGAGGAATAATATATGAAGAAGCTTTCGATGTTTCTTTCCGCCGTATTGTGTGGAGCCATGCTGGCTGTAGGTGCAAATGCTGCTACTACTTATACCGTCGTTAGAGGCGACACGATGTGGAAAATCGCCACGAAGTACCAGGTGGGTACTAGTGAGATTATTGCGGCAAACTCACAGATTAAAGACCCCAATATGATTTATCCGGGTCAGGCGCTCTCAATCCCAACCGTTTCAAAC
>JAEYPH010000100.1 GCA_023410875.1 Bacillota bacterium
TTCGTTTTGAGCTGTCGATACATGCCCATATTTAGAAGGAATAGTTGGTTTTTTTGTCGAAGAAGCCCTGCACCACGGTGCTTATCAACTTTAGCTGATGGCTGCCCAAGACAGTGGCTATTGTCGAACCGTACCAATACGGCAACCAAGGTATCGAATCAGGGCAAAAAGTGGGTCTTGACCTCATGGGCAAACAGCGATATGATTAGCCCGCTAAAGGTTAGCGAGCTAATCTTTTTTTAGGCGAGGTTGACCATGGATTACGGCTCTTTGAATCACCTTTTCGTTATGACCAGCCATCTGCATTTCCGCAGCACCATCTGCCGCTTCATCGAGCACGGCGTGGGGGAGGGGCAGCCCAAGATCCTCTTCACGCTGCGCGACGAGGACGGCGTGAGCCAGGCGGAGCTGGCGCGCCAGTGCCATCTGGAGCCGGCCACCGTGACGGCCACGCTGTGCCGCATGGAGAAGGCGGCGCTCATCGAGCGTCGCGCCGACAAGCAGGACCTGCGGGTGACCCGCGTGTTCCTGACCGACGCCGGCCGCGAGCTGACCGCCACGCTGGACAGGCTCAACGACGAGATCGGCGCGGAATGCTTCTCGGGCTTCTCCGATGACGAGCGCCAGCAGATGGCACAGTTTTACGATCGCATGCGCGACAACATGGAGCGGGCCCGGGCCGCCAAGCGGGAGGGTGACAAATGATACGATTGATGCGTTTTTTAAAGCCCTGCTGGAAGCCGGCGCTGGCGGCGCCGCTGTTCATGTTTCTGGAGGTCTTCATGGACCTGCTGCAGCCCACGCTGATGAGCGACATCGTGGACAACGCTGTGGCCAAGGGCGACCTGGCCTATGTGCTGGCCATGAGCGGCCGCATGATACTGGCGGCGCTGGCCGGGGCCGTGGGCGGCGTCGGCTGCACGGTGTTCTCGTCCATCGCCGCCATGGAATACGGCACGGGGCTGCGCCAGACGATCTTCGACCGCGTGCAGACCTTCTCCTTCGCCGAGCTGGATCAGCTCAAGACGTCTTCGCTGATCACGCGGCTGACCAACGACATCATGCAGCTGCAGAACCTCGTGATCATGGGCCTGCGCATGATGGTGCGCGCGCCGCTGCTGGTCATCGGCGGCGCTGTGATGGCCATCGCGATCAACGCCCGGCTGGCGATCATACTGCTGGTGGCCATGCCGCTGCTGGTCGTGTCCATCGTTTTGATCACCCGCAAGGGCTTCCCGATGTTCGGTGACCTGCAGCGGCGCATCGACCGCATCAACGACGTGACCCGGGAGAACCTGGCCGGCATCCGCGTCGTGAAGGCCTTCGTGCGCGAGGAGCACGAGACGCAGCGCTTCGACCGCGCCAACGGAGAGCTTATGGCCTCCGGCGTGCGCGTTTCACGGCTGATGATGTGGATGTGGCCGATTATGACGCTGCTCTTGAACATGAGCATCGTGGCGGCGCTGTGGTTCGGCGGGCGCATGGTGCTGGATGGTGGCATCCTGAGCGGCCAGGTCATGGCGTTCATCAACTATCTGATGCAAATCCTCTTTTCCATGATGATGCTCTCGATGGTCCTGATGGGCGCGTCCTCGGCCAAGGCCTCCGCCGACCGCATCAACGAGGTGCTGGATATGCACACAACCATTGCGGACCCGGCGAAGCCCAAACGAGCCGAAGGCTCTGAAAGCCTCGATGTGGAGTTCCGGGACGTCAGCTTCCGCTACCCCGGCGCCGAGGGCGCGCCGGCGCTGCGGCATTTGAGCTTCACCGCCCGGGCCGGTCAGACCATCGGCATCCTGGGCGCTACGGGCTCGGGTAAAAGCTCGCTTGTGAACCTGATCCCGCGGTTGTATGACGCGACCGAGGGCAGCGTGCTGGTGGGCGGTGTAGACGTGCGGGAGATGGCGCTGGATGACCTGCGCGGGCGCATCGCCATGGCCCCGCAGCAGAGCATACTCTTCAGCGGATCGGTGCAGCAGAACCTGCTCTGGGGCGATGAGGCCGCCGGCGACGACGCCGTGCGCGCCGCCGCCGCCGACGCTCAGGCCGACGGCTTTGTGCAGGCGCTGGACAAAGGCTACGCGACCACGCTGGGCCAGCGGGGCGTCAACCTGTCCGGCGGGCAGAAGCAGCGGCTGTCCATCGCCCGGGCGCTGCTGCGCAAGCCGGACATCCTGATACTGGACGACGCGACCAGCGCCGTGGACATGGCCACCGAGGCCAAGCTGCAGGGCGCCATCCGTGCCCGCATGGGCAGCTGTACGATTTTCATCATCGCCCAGCGCATCTCCTCGGTGCTGGAAGCCGACCAGATCCTCGTGATGGACGACGGGCGGATCGTGGCCCGGGGAACCCACAGCGAGCTGCTGCGCAGCAGCGACATCTACCGCGACATCGTGCAGTCGCAATTGGGAGAGGAGGCGCTGGCCCATGTCTGAACCGCGCAGAGAAGAGAGAAGGCCCGGCCCTGGCGTGGGCATGCGCCCCGGCGGCCCCTTTGGCATGCCCATGGGCCCCAAGCCCAAGCTCAAGGACGCCAGGGGCACGCTGCGCCGCCTGCTGGGCTATCTGGGCAGCATGAAGGTGCGGCTGGTCTTCGTGCTCGTGCTGGCCGCGGCCGGCACGCTGACCACCGTGTGGGGCACGAGGATCAACGGTTCCATCATCGACGAGCTGGTGGCCACCCGCGATGTGAGCCGTCTGGCGGCCTCCTGCGGCCTGCTGCTGGGGCTGTATGTTCTGGGCATCATCGTGCAGCAGGTCATCAACTACCTGATGATCGACGTTTCTCTGGGCACGGTGACGACGCTGCGGCGAGACCTGTTTCGCAGGATGCAGGCATTGCCGCTCAAGTTCTTTGACGCCACGACCCATGGAGACCTGATGAGCCGATACACCAACGACGTGGAAAACGTGCGCATGGTGTTAAGCCAGAGCCTGGGGCAGTTCATCGGCAACATCATCAGTATCGCCTTCACGCTGGGCGCAATGCTGCTGCTAAGCCCGGTCATGACGCTGGTGACGGTGGCGACGGTGCCGCTGATGATGCTGGTCACCCGTTTCATCGCCCGGCACACGCGCAAGTATTTCAGCGCCCAACAGAAGGAGCTGGGCGAGCTCAACGGCTACATCGAGGAGACCGTCAGCGGCCAGAAGGTCGTCAAGGTGTTCGCCCGGGAGGCGCGGGTCAAGGAGGGCTTCGCCGCCATCAACGCCCGGCTGCGCACCGCAGGCATGCGCGCGCAAATCTTCTCCGGCCTCATGGGCCCGGTCATGAACATGATAAACAACCTAAGCTTCGCCATCGTGACGACCTTTGGCGCGTGGATGATCCTGCGCGGCGACGCCCAGGTGACCGTGGGCGTCGTGTTCAGCTTCCTGCTGTATCTGCGCATGTTCGGCCGGCCGGTCAACGAGATCGCGATGCTCTTTTCCACGATACAATCGGCGCTGGCCGGCGCGGAGCGCATCTTCGACGTGATGGACCAGGCGCCGGAGACGCCCGACGCGCCCGACGCGCCGACTTTTGCCGGCGTGGCCGGCCATGTGCAAGCCAACGATGTGCACTTCTCCTACGAGAGCGGCCGACCGGTGCTTAAAAACGCGACCTTCGAGGCCAAACCCGGCCAGACCATCGCGTTGGTGGGGCCCACCGGCGCGGGCAAGACCACGATCGTCAACCTGCTGGAGCGCTTCTACGACGTGGACAGCGGCTCCATCGCCATCGACGGTGTGGACCTGCGGGCCGCGCGGCGCACAAGCCTGCGGGCCAGCCTGGGCATCGTATTGCAGGACACGGTGCTATTCTCCGAGACCGTGCGCGAGAACATCCGCTACGGCCGGCTGACCGCCAGCGACACCGAGGTGGAGGCCGCTGCCCGCATGGCCAACGCCGAGCCCTTCATCCTGCGCCTGCCCCATGGGTATGACACGGTGCTGGGCGACGACGGCGGCAACCTGTCCCAGGGGCAGCGGCAGTTGCTGGCCATCGCCCGGGCCATCCTGGCCGACCCGGCCATCCTGATCCTGGACGAGGCCACATCCAGCGTGGACACCCGCACCGAGCTGCACATCCAGCAGGCCATGCTGGAACTGATGCGCGGGCGCACGAGCTTCGTCATCGCCCACCGCCTGTCCACGATCCGCAACGCCGACCAGATCCTCGTGATCAACCAGGGCGAGATTGTGGAGCGCGGCACCCACGAGCAGCTGCTGGCCGCCGGCGGCTTCTACGCCAACCTGCACAACAGCCAGTTCCGCACCGGGTTGGTGGAGACCGACGCTCCGTCCGCGCAATCCGGGCTGGCCGGTTAACAAGCCATGGAAAAGGCAGCATTTCGCATTGTGAGCTACCGGCCGGACCTGTCGGCTGGGCTTGCCGCCTTGCGGGCCGACACCACGGCCCGCCACGGCGCGCCCTGCCTGTGGGATGCCGGTGAGCGCTGGCTGTGGCCCTTCACGCTGTGCGCGCTGCAGGGCCGCAGGCTGATCGCCGCGGCGCAGGCGCGCCCTGTGGCCATCGTGCAGGAGCCGGGAGAGGCGCCCCACCGGCTGTTCATGAGCCTGAACGCGTTTGCCCGCTGGGAGGGTGACGCCGCGCTGTACGGCGCGCTGTTCGCCCGCATCGAGGCGCTGGCCCGCGTGATGGCCGCACCGCTGCCGCAGGGGCATCCGGTGCGCCTGTGCGTTAGCGTGCTGGGCAGCGAAGGCGCGACCCGGGCCTTCTATGAAGCCCATGGGTTCATGCCCTATCTGAGCATACTGGCCATGACGGGTTCCACAGCCATCTACCCGGTCGCGGCTGTGGAGGGGCTGGAGATCCAGGAGTCTGATCTGTTGACTGACGAAAGTCAATTCGAGGAGGAGGACGCTTTCCAGCTGGACCCGCTGGGCCTGCCTGCGGCGCAGCCCGCCTGGGAGCCCCGGCGCACGGCGCTGCTGGCTGCGCTGCGCGGGGAACCCTGCGGCCGCCTGGTGCTGTGGGAGCAGGACGACCAGGCCAGCATAGAGGACGTCTTTGTACGCCCAGCCTGCCGGGGCAGGGGCGTGGCCCGCGCGCTGGTGGCCCACGGGCTGCGGCTGCTGGCCGGCAGGGGTCATGGGCAGGCGTCGCTGCAGGTGCTGCGCGCCAACGCCGCCGCGCTGGGGCTGTATCAAAGTCTGGGCTTTGCCGTTGCCGCCGAGGAAACCCGGCTGGAACGGCCGCTATAAAAACAAAACAGGAGTACCTATGCAACTATTTGTAAAAGACAAAGGCTTCTATTCCAGGCTGCTGGCCATCGCCGTGCCCATCACGCTGCAGGGGCTGATCAACTTCGGCGTGAACATGGCCGACACGGTGATGCTGGGCCGGCTGGGCGAGGTGTCCTTAAGCGCGGCTTCGTTGGCCAATCAGTTTTGCTTTTTGTTCATGATCCTCAACTTCGGCCTGGCCGGCGGCGCCGGCGTGCTCACCGGCCAGTTCTGGGGCAAGGGCGACCGCGAGTCCATCGCCAAGACGCTGTCCATCGTGTATCGCATCACGGCATCGCTGGCGACGCTGTTTTTCTTTGCCTGTCAGTTTTTCTCGACATCCATCATGGGCCTGTACACGACAAACCCCGAGGTCATCGCTCTGGGCGGGCAGTATCTGCGCATCCTCTCCTGGGCGTTTCTGCTGCAGGGCATCTCCACGGTGTCGGCCATCGTGCTGCGCACCGTGGGCATCGTGCGCCTGACGCTGGTCACGGCGCTCATCACGCTGGCAAACAACGTATTCATGAACTGGATGCTGATCTTCGGCAACCTGGGAGCGCCAGCCATGGGTGTGGCCGGCGCGGCGGTGGCCACAGCCATTTCCCGCCTGCTGGAATTCACGATCATCGTTGTGTT
>JAEYPH010000001.1 GCA_023410875.1 Bacillota bacterium
CAACCTTGGTCGAACTTGTCGCCGTTCTCCCATTCTACCTTGTTTTCGTTTTTTGTGGTGCCCGCCTGGCATGATTATTTCCAAAGGGCGACCGGAAAGCCCTTTGGTCGCGCCCGATGGCGCGAAACCCCTTCTCTTTGCATGAGATACGCACTTTATGCGATTGACGAGACAGCCCTTTAGATTTTATAGTCTGGACTTGTAGTCCTCGTACCCAAACCGCTTGAGCACCTTAAGCTCCCCATCCAGCCGCCGCACGGCGATGGCCGGCAGGCCGATGCCGTTGAACGTGTTGTTCTTGACCATCGTGTAGTGGGCCATGTCGGTGAACACCAGACGGTCGCCGGGCTGCAAGGGCTGCGCAAAGGAATAGTCGCCGATGACGTCGCCGGCCAGGCATGTGGGCCCGCCCAGGCGGTAGGTGTGGGGCAGTTCGCCGGGCAGCGCCGCACCGATGATCTGGGGCCGGTAGGGCATCTCCAGCACATCGGGCATGTGGCACGCGGCGGAGGTGTCCAGTATCGCGATGTCCATGCCGTTGCGCACGACATCCAGCACCTGCGTCACCAGAAACCCCGTGTTCAGCGCAATGGCCTCACCGGGCTCCAGATATACATGAACCCTATATTTATCCTGGAAGTGGCCGACGATGCGCTCCAGCAGCGCCACATCGTAGCCCTCGCGGGTGATGTGGTGGCCGCCACCCATGTTGAGCCACCTCATACCATGCAGATAGGACCCGAAGCGCTGCTCGAAGGCCTCGGCCACGCGCTGCAAGGTATCGGAGCCCTGCTCGCACAGTGCGTGGAAATGCAGGCCGTCCAGGCCCTCCAGCCCGTCGGGCTGGAAGTGCTCCGCCGGCACACCCAGGCGGCTGCCGCTGGCACAGGGGTTGTATATCTCGTGCTCCACCTCGGCGTATCCAGGGTTCACGCGGATGCCGCAGCTGATCGGATGGTCAGCCCTGCGCACTCGGTCGCGGAACCTCTGCCACTGGGCGAAAGAATTGAACACGATGTGGTCACACAGCGCGGCCAGTTCGTCGATCTCGTCGTCGCGGAAGGCCGGCGCGTAGACGTGCACCTCCTTGCCCATGTGCTCGCGACCCAGCCGCGCCTCGTGCAGCGACGAGGCCGTGATGCCCTTCAAGTATTGCCCGACCAGCGGGAACGTCTCATACATCGAGAAGCCCTTGAGCGCCAGCAGGATGGAGCAGCCGGTGCGCGCCTGCACGCCGGCCAGTATCTCCAGATTGCGCTGCAGCAGAACCTCGTCCACGGCGTAGCACGGCGTGGGCAGCGCGGCAAAATCAATCGGCTTCATGGGGCTAGTCCACGAGCTTGGGCGTAAAGCTCTCCTGCCACGGCAGGCCGTGCCTGTTCAGAGCGTCCATGAACGGGTCGGGATCGAACTCCTCGACGTTGTAGACGCCGGGTTTCTTCCACAAGCCCTTGAGGATCATCATCGCGCCGATCATCGCCGGCACGCCGGTCGTGTAGCTGATGGCCTGTGAGCCCACCTCGCGGTAGCACTCCTCGTGGTCGCACACGTTGTATACATAATAGGTCACGGGCTTGCCATCCTTGACGCCCTGGCAGATACAGCCTATGTTGGTTTTGCCCTTGGTGCGGGGGCCCAGCGAGGCCGGGTCCGGCAGCACGGCCTTGAGGAACTGCAGCGGGATGATCTGCTGACCCTCAAAATTGATGGGCTCTATGCTGGTCATGCCGACGTTCTCCAGAACCTTCAGATGGGTAATGTACTTCTGGCTGAAGGTCATCCAGAAGCGGATGCGGCGGATGCCCTTGATGTTGAGCGCCAGCGACTCCAGCTCCTCATGGTGCAGCAGATAGATGTCCTTGGGGCCGATCTCAGGCAGGTCATACACGCGCTTGAGTTCCAGCGGCTCGGTCTCTACCCACTCTCCGTTTTCCCAATAGCTGCCCGGCGCAGTGATCTCACGGATATTGATCTCGGGATTGAAGTTCGTGGCAAACGGATAGCCGTGGTCGCCGGCGTTGGCGTCCACGATGTCGATCTCATGGATCTCGTCGAAATAGTGCTTGAGGGCGTAGGCGCTGAACACGCCAGTGACGCCGGGGTCAAAGCCGCTGCCCAGCAGCGCCGTGATGCCGGCCTTCTCAAAACGCTCGCGATAGGCCCACTGCCACTTGTACTCGAACTTGGGCACGTCCTTGGGCTCATAGTTGGCGGTGTCCACGTAGTGCACGCGGGTAGCCAGGCACGCGTCCATGATCGTCAGGTCCTGGTAGGGCAGCGCCACGTTGATGACGATGTCCGGGCCGAAGGACCGGATCAGCGCGATGACCTGCTCGGTCTGGTCTGCATCCACCTGCGCCGTGGAAACCTTGGTCTTGGTGCCCTTGGCCTCCACCTGCGCCTTCAAAGCGTCGCACTTGGATTGAGTGCGGCTGGCGATGCAGATTTCCTCAAACACATCGCTGACCTGGCAGCACTTATGCACGACGACACCGGCCACGCCGCCGGCCCCGATGATCAACGCCTTTGCCATGAATGAACCCTCCTGAAAATATCGTTGAATGGAACGGCGATGATTATACAGAAAAGGAATGCAGGAATCAAGAAAATTTGCGTAAAACATGCAGAAAATGGGAAACGGCCGGAAAACCGGCCGTTTTTCTCATCGATATGCTGGATTTGCTCCCGAATCCTCCGAAATCCTACTGTCTCGATGACTAGTCTGAGATTCGTCCCGATGCCGTGGCCGTGACGACTGCCCCCAGCAGGAACCCGCTCTCCTTGGCGTGGCCCTGCTGCAGACCGCTGTGCACGCTGACCTCCAGATCGCCGGTGGCGCCGCGCAGCCGGGCCTCCCTTTGGGCGGCCTGGCGGGCGTCGGCCTCGGCCAGCGCCAACGCCTGCTCCAGTGTCTCGGTGTGCGGGGTGCTGTCATGGCCATACACAGTGTAGCCGGTGATGCCGATGACGTCATAGTCGGCGCGGATTTCCACGGTGCACACGGCGGACACATTGCCCACCACGGCGCCCAGCGCGTTGGCCACCGGAGCGTCCGGCGCCACAACACTGCGGGCGCCCAGCGCCGCCGCCACCGCGGGCAGGAACACATGGATGGGCGCGCCCACACCCACCAGCGCCGCCGGCGTCGCGAAGGACACCCGGGCAAAGCCGGGATAACCCTCCTTTGCTGCACGCCAGCTCATGTCGATGAGCCGCTCCAGGCCCTCCCCCAATCCCTTGCAATAGGCCGGGTAGCTGTCCTGTAGCAGCACGCGCACGATGTTGCGATACATCCGGTGCTCCACGGCGTCATACACCCACGCACAGACGTCCTCGGGCGTGGTCTCCAGACAGTTGCTCAGGAATTCCACGGCCAGCCGGGAGGCCTCGGCGTCGAAGCGGTGGAAGTCGCCTTTCAGGTGCATGACGTCGGTGGGCGTAAGCCCTGAGCGCAGCACGACGCCCTCGCGTTCCAGGCGGTCCACCCGCAGGTTGTAGACGTCGCTGCCGGTGGCCGCAGCGGCCTGCTGCAGGCTCAGCGGACCGCCCCGCAGCGCCGCGCAGAAGGCACGCTCGTCGTCGGTATAGCCGGCGTTCTCCCCAATGTCCTTTACCAGAACATAGAAGCCGTGCAGCGGCTGCGTGTGGTGCTTGATCGTATCCACCAACTCTCGCAGCACGGGCACGACCCGCGGGTGCTGGCTGGCCAGCACACACAGCGGGATCACCCGGCCGTCGCACAATGTGAGCCCGCCGTGGCCGTCGGGGCGCACCTCTGTGTCGCCGCCCAGACCGTAGGTGTCGATGAACACGCCCCGAACGAAGGTGCGCCACGGGCCGATGGTGATGCCGTCGCCGGAGCGCCGGGCCACGCCGCCCTGCACCAGCGCCACGTCGGTCGTGGTGCCGCCCATGTCCAGTATCACGCAGTCGGGCTCCTGCGCCAGGGCCATGGCACCCATGACGCTGGCCGCCGGGCCGCACAGCAGCGTTTCCACCGGGCGCACCGTCGTCATACCCTCGCTCATCAGCGTGCCGTCGCTGCGCACGATGACCAGCGGGCAGCCGATGCCCCGGGCGGCCAGCGCCCGGCGGGTGGCCCGCAGAAAGTCCTGTATCAGCGGCAGCAGCCGCGCGTTGAGCAGCGCGCTAGCCGCCCGCTGCAGGCTGTTGAGATCGCTGAACAGGTCATGGCCGCACACGATGGGGATGTCGTGGCGGGAGGCGATAACCTGCCGGGCCTTCTTCTCCAGCGCGGCGTTGTTCCACATGGCGAACACTTCCACAACGGCCACGGCCTCCGCGTCAGCGAACCATGCCTCGCTTTCCTGCAGAAAGGCGTCCCAGTCGGGCTCCCGCAGGATGTCGCCGCCCATGGTGCCCAGGCTGTCCAGCATCCAGATTTCATCCAGCGGCGGCAGGCCGTATTCCCGGCCCACCTCTGCCACGGTGCCGGGGTGCATGCCCAGCAGCACCAGCTTGGCGCGGCCGCCCTTGCCCTCTATGCAGGCGTTGGTGGCCAGCGTCGTGCTCAGGGCCACCCGCTGCGCGTGCTGCGCTTCCGGCGGCAGCCCGTCCAGCGCCTCGCCGATGCCGCGGGAGAGGTCCTCCCGCGTTGTGAGCGCCTTGGCCCAGCCCAGTATTTGCTTTTGGTCGCGGTCGTAAAGCACGGCGTCGGTGTAGGTGCCGCCGGTGTCAATTCCAATTTCCAGCCTTGCGGCTGTTCGCAGCTGACGCTGCGGCGTCAGCTGCGATTCGGACGTTTTGTTCATATTACCTCTTATCGCCCGCCGCGCATGTCGCCGGGCGATCCCTTCTCATTTCGTCTCATATTTATTCAATAAGAGACGGTTTCGCCTGTTGGCGGGTTTTATCAACTACGCCGCCCATGAAATGCATACCTTCCGTCGGATGAACCGACGTCGGTTCTCAGTTTTGTTCACGCACTTGTTTTCTGGGTTTTTATAGCACCGAAAGAATATCGGCGAATTCCCGCGCGCCGAGGAAGGCCCGGCCTTCGGCCACGGCGCGGCGCAGCTTTTGGGCGGCAGCGGTGTTACCGATCAGCGCCGCACCCACGATCACATCCTCGCGCAGCATGGCGCAGGCGTAGCCGCCGTCATAATCCATCAGCGCCCGAGCGCCCTCGCCGGACATGTCGCCGGTGGAGAACACGCCCAATGTGCCCACCTTGAGCATCGGCGAAGGCGGCGCGTCCGCATAGCTTAAGCTGTCACCGGCGGCGTTGGCGCCGGCCACCTTGCCCTGCTCCTGGGCCGTGGGCATCAGCCCCCAGTTGCGGCCCTGGAACTGCGCCCCGTCGCCGCAAGCATACATGCCGGGCAATGACGTGGCCATGTGCTCGTCCACGACAACGGCGCGCTCGCAGGCCGCGCCGGCGGCCTGGGCCAGTGCCACGCATGGCCGTATGCCCGCCGCGACGACGACGCACGCGCCGTCATAAAGGGGCTGGAAATCCGCCGGGTCCGCGCCGACATGCAGCGTGAAACCCCGCTCCTCCAGCTGTTTTTGCAGATAATCGCCGCCCTCGCGGTTCAGTTGGCGGGGCAGCAGCCACGGCAGCCGCTCGATGACCGTCACCTGAGCGCCGGCGTTGTTCAGCTCCCACGCCGTCTCCAGCCCCAGCAGCCCGCCGCCCACGACCACGGCGCGCCGGCGCTCCAGCGCGCAGGCGCGGATGGCCATGGCGTCGTCATAGCTGCGCAGCGCCATTGGTTCAGCACCCGGCACCGGCGGCACGAAGCACTCGGCTCCCACGGCCAGCACCAGCGCGTCATAGCCCAGCGCGCCGCCGTCGGCAAAGGTTACGGCGCGGGCCGTGGCATCCACGGCCACGGCGCGGGCGTTCAACCGCAGCGTCACGCCGGTCTTCTCAAACCATTCGGGCTTCCGGATGGCCAGCGCCGTGGCCGGCAGCGGCTCGGCCAGCAGCCGGGGCAGCCTGGGACGGAAGTAGGGCGCATACGCTTCCGCACCGCACAGCGTGACCGCCGCTCCCCGGGCAGCCGCCGCCTCGGCAGCGGCCACGCCCGCCGGGCCCGCGCCCAGTATCAGCACTTTTTTTTGATCCATAGAACACTCCCCGAGCAGAAAATGCAAATTCATGGCTCATTATACACTGCTTTGGGTTGGTGTGGAATGTTCTGAACAAGCTATCGGTCTCGAAACATAGGCCTTATGCGGCTATATACAGTGTTTACTTCATGTACCGAGAAAGGATTTCGCGCCCTACAAGGCGCGACCAAAGGGCTTTCCGGTCGCCCTTTGGAAACCTTCGGCCCCATCTGTTGTACTACTATGCAGCACGAACCATTTTCACGCGCTCTTCATACCATGCCCCAGAGGGGTGTTGACCATGGAAGGCGCAGTCATCACAAAGCATACGCTCAAGGACGACCTGACCTACAAGGGCGTCGTTATGGTGGGCGTTCAGATCTATTATCCGCAGATCAGCGGCGCGGTGAGCGCCCAGGGGCGCAAGGCGTTCAACCGCTACTATGTGCTGCAGGCCAACGAGCGCATGGCCTATGCCCGCACGACGCTGTATAAGAGCGCCGTGGAGGACTATGAGTATCGCCAGCAACAGGGCTATCCCTTCAACCAATACGCGCTGGCGCAGGCCTTCGAGGTTACGCTGAACCGGCCGCCGCTGGTCAGCCTGTATTACGACGTGTACGAATACACCGGCGGCGCCCACGGCAACACGACCCGCACCGGCAACACGTGGGATCTGCAGAAGGGCCGCATGCTCAAGCTGCCGGAGCTGTTCCGTCCGAATTACAATTATATGCCAGTCATCGCCGCAGCCGTCACCGCCGAGGCCCACCGCCGCGAGGCTGCCGGCGAAGGCTATTACTTCGACAATCTGGACCAGAACCTGGCGCAGTACTTCGACCCGGCCAACTTCTATCTGACCCGCGAAGGGCTGGCCATCTTCTATCCGCTGTATACGATCTCTCCCTATGCCGGCGGCATCAACGTGTTCGAGGTGCCCTACGGCCTGTTCGGCAACAACCTGCACTACCCACTCATCGTATTCCCCTGAGCCGCGAGGAGGCGATTGCATGCTTAGCTATCCCATCGAGACCCGCCAACAACAGGGCCGGCTGATGCGCGGCGAAGCGCCGCTGCTCAACGTTCTGCTGGACTACCCCGTGTGTACCGGCGACGCACCGGCTCACAGCGTAGACCAGTTCAACCGCCACTATCTGGGCATGGCGCAGAAGGCGCTGTCCGACGCCCGGGGAGCCATGAGCATTGCCGCGCTGCGCCACCGCAACCGCAACATCGCCGCCGGCGTACCCTTTGCCGGGCACAGCCTGCGCCAGGACTGCGAAGTGACCTACAACGAGCGGCCGTGGCTGTCGGTCGTGTGCGACACCCGCCGCACCGAGAGCGCCGTACACGCCATCGTGGAGCGCCACGCCGACACCTGGGACATGGAGGCCGGCCACATGGTCACGCTGCGGGACCTGTTCCAACCCGGCTATGACTACAAGAAGACGATACTGGACTACATAGAGCGCACCCGCACGGGCCCGGACCAGCCCGACATCAAGCAGCTGCGCGCCCACTTCCGCGAGCGCGATTTCTATCTGAGCCGCAAGGGCTTGGCGGTTTTCTTCCCGCTGGTGCAGCTGGGGCCGTACCAGGAAGATGTTCCCGTTTATACGGTACCGTTTTCGGAATTTGAGGGCTTAAGGCTGTAGCCAGCCTTTCGCCGCCGACGCTGTTGCGTCGTCGGCGATTCAGACAACTTGTCAAAGCTGCCTTCTATAGCCTGGCGCGCATGTCGCCGGGCTATATCTTAACTTTAACCCTCATACTCTTTTTCTTAAGGACGTTTTTCGCCTACAGGCGGGTTTATTATCCACCCACTACTCGCTTTCTTTTTCCTCCCGCCGGATGAACCGTCAGTCGGCCTCATGCCATTCTTTACAAACTGGTTTATCAATCTGAGGGCAAGGGCTCTGTCGTGGGCTGTTAACCAATCCTCGCCTGTGCTATGATACCTCCCGGCGGCACCCTCAAAACCCAAAGCCGCCCGGAGAATCCATGAACACACTACAGTACGCGCTAATCGGTTATCTGCTCATCCTCAACATCATAGGGTGCTTTGTGGCCTGGAGTGACAAACGAAAGGCGCAGCTCAAACAGTGGCGCACGCCGGAGAAGGCCTTCTGGGGCCTGGCGCTGGCCGGCGGCGGCCTGGGCGTGCTGGCGGGCTTTGCGGCCTTCCGCCACAAGACCAAGCACGCAGGGCTGGTGTTCGCCGTGGCGATATGCGCGGGGCTGTGCTATGCCGGTTGCTTCTTTCTGTGGCAGGCGCTCTGAAAGGATTGGTCTACTTCTGTGCTTCTGACAGCCCCTTGCGCAGATGCTCCTCTATGAGCTGTGCCCTTTCTTCGCGGCCCCGCCGCCGGTTCACGGCCACCAGCAGCTCCAGCGGCGGCACACGGATGGCGTGCCCCTTCCACATCACGGTCTGCAGGCGGGCCAGCGCATAGGGCCCGCAGTCGGCAGGCTCGGGCTCGTCCAGGCAGGGTTGCGGGTCCGCCGCGATGTCGATGCGCGCGTGAAGGAACACGACGCCGAAGTGCCTAGTCACCCAACCGCCGGTGTCGATGATGGGCTCTATGATGCAGTCGCTGAAAAGATCGGCAACCGCATTCACATCGGTGGAACGGATCATGATGTCCACATCGTGTGGTTCCAGCGGCACGCCGTGTACGCACGCCGCGCAGCTGCCGGTCAGCCACCAGAAGATGCCGCCGCCCTCCATTCGGCGGGCGAAGGCCAGCAGCGCGTCCTGCCACCCGGTCGGCGAAAAGCGGGCCAGCTGGGAGAGCATTTCCTCGACATGGCGCGCGTAGTTTGCCTGAATGGCGGGCAGATGCGGCAGATCACCGGGGAAGCGCTTGATGTAGCTGTCGTTTTCCTTCGCGTAGAAGCAAGCTTTCAGCACATCCTCATATCGGGGGTCGTATTGGGCCACGCGGAACACAACCCGGTCCCTTTCCAGATCAAACGTGATCTTCATAGGAGTTCCTCTCTTCTCTCAACGTTTCCAACGCAAGCTTAGCAGAGATATCCCAATGACGTTTGATCTGAGTTGCGATGTTGCTTTATGAACGTTGAGCCGCTCAAATGCAGCTTTCATCTTCAATGGAGCATCATTCGTGCAATATCAGGTGCAACAGGCCGTAAGATATCCTATAATCAAACCACATCATATTTACGGGGAGGAATCATCCATGTGGTCAAGAGCGGAACTCAAGGAACGGGCCAAACAGGTGCTCAAGAAGTATTACTGGATCGCTTTTCTGGTAACGCTGGTGGCGGGCATACTGGGCGGCGGCTCCGGTAACTCCAGCGGTATAACGTTTAACTATAGCTTCAACAACAGCCAGATAGAGCGAAACAACCTGCCTTGGCAGGGAAGCGACTTTTTTAGCAGCCAGGACTTCCTGAACGCGCTGCCAGCCATCATCGCCGGCCTGTTTATCGGCGGCTCCATTGTGTTCATCGCTGTGGCCTTTGGCATCGCTTTCCAGCTGTTCGTTGGCGGCCCGATAGAGGCGGGCATGAACCGCTACTTCCTCGACGCCCGGCTGGACCGGTCCGACTTCTCCAACCTCTTCAGCATGTTCCGCTCCGGCCGCTATATGAACGTGGTGAAGGCCACCGGTTGGCGCATGCTGTTCACCTTCTTATGGTCGCTGCTGCTGATCATCCCCGGCATTGTCATGGGGTACGCCTACAGCATGATGCCCTACCTGCTGGCCGACAACCCAACGCTGGATTACCGCCGCGCCATGGAACTCAGTCGCGCCATGACCCAGGGCCATAAGTGGAACATCTTCGTGCTGGAGCTGTCCTTCATCGGCTGGTATCTGCTGGGCATGCTGGCCTGCTGTGTGGGCGTGGTGTTCGTGGCGCCCTATCAGCAAGCCACCACTGCGGAGCTCTATGTCACGCTGCGCCAGAGTGCCCTGGACGCCGGTCTGCTCACGCCCGGAGATGTCAATCTATAATGTTTGCCTTCGTCCCTTTGCAGCCGCCCGCGCACATGCCGGGCGGCTGTTCTTTTTCACTTCTAAAACCACTGGGGTCCATCTTCCTGCTCGGTGCCAAAGAAGCCCTCCTGTACCGAATCATCGAAGAAAAGGCGCAACTGCTCCCCAAAGGTGGGCGCCAGCTTTAGGTGCGGCAGTTCCTCCCGATCCACCCAGAACACCGGTCCCTCTTCGGTCTCTTCAATCATTTCCCCGTCAAAGTCGTTGGTCACAAAGCAGAAGATCAGCTCCCGCCGGTCGGTCTTGGCATCGTACCAATGGATGATGCCGCAGGGGCGCAGGTTGCGCACGGTCAAGCCGGTTTCCTCTCGTATCTCCCGCACAGCGGACACCAGTATGCTCTCGTTGGGCTCCACATGGCCGCCGGGGAAGGCGATACCCGGCCAACTGCGCCGCCGTTCCAACACCAGGATGCGATCGGTGGCAAGGTCATGTATCATCGTGCAGTTGGTCAGTTCAATCTCGATCATATGTTCTCCCTTATGGCCGGCGTGAAATCGCCGCCTTTCTTTTTATATGCCATCCGCCCAGTTTCGTCAATGCTCTGCTATACTGATGGTAGATTCCGCAGCCTGGAGGATGCCCGTGCGCCATTTGCCCAACGCCCTGACCATCTCAAGAATGCTGCTGTCGCTCGGCCTCTTTGCGCTGACCGGCCAGCGGGCGGCGTTCCTGTGGGTGTACATGGCCTGCGGCATCACCGATTGGCTGGACGGCGTGCTGGCCCGTCGGCTGCACGCCCAGAGCCGGCTAGGCGCCATGTTGGACAGCATCGCCGATATCCTGTGGTTCGCGGGAGCGGCCATGGCGCTGCTGCGCTGGCTGCCGTCGCCGCCGCCGTGGGCCTGGGCAGCCCTGGCGTTGATGATGGCGGTGCGCGTTGCCGGCATCGCGGTGAGCTGGGCGCGATACGGCCGACCGGTGTTCCTGCACACTGTGGCCAACAAGGCTGCGGGGCTGCTGTTCTTCCTGTGCCCGCTGGAGGTCGCAGCACTGGGCACGGTCTACGGTCTGCTGGCGCTCATAGCCGTGGCGATGGTCGCCTCGGCGGAGGAACTGGCGCTGCACTGCGTAAGCGCCACGCCGAACCCAGACGTCAAGGGCTGGCTGTGGAGGGCAAGATAGAAAAAGGATACTGTGAGGCCCGCCGGCACATACGCCAGCGGGCCTCCGCTTGTCATCTTTCCCTGGCTCGATCGCCCCGTTTGGCGATGTGATTCAGGCGGAACGCGGCCTTTTTTGCCTCGCGCTCCATCTCCTTTTGTATGCTGCAATAGCTCTTAAAGCGCTTAGCGTCCAACTCCCCTCTGGCGATGGCGGCGCGCACGGCGCAGCCGGGCTCGCGCTCATGCCGGCAGTCGCGAAAGCGGCATTGGGCGGTCAACGCCTCCACGTCCGGGAAAGTGTCGCTCAGAGACCCGCCATCGCCTACGACGCCCAGCTCGCGCATGCCCGGCGTGTCGATGAACAGCGCGCCGCCGGGCAGCACCGCCATCTGGCGGTTGGTCGTCGTGTGAGCGCCGCGGAAGCCGTCAGAGCGCAGGCCGCTCGTGGCCATGATCTCGCTGCCGAACAGCGCGTTGAGCAGCGTGGACTTGCCCACACCGGAGCTGCCCACGACCACAGCGGTCTGCCCGGGCGCAAGCTTGGCGCGCACATCGTCCAGCCCCTGCCCCTGCAGCGCGCTCACGGTGAGCACCGCAAGGCCGGGGAACAGGTCGGTCAATTGGTATACCTTGGCCCACAGGTTGTCGCACAGGTCGGCCTTGGTCAGCAATGCCACCGGCTGCGCGCCGCCCTCCAGTATGGCCGTAAGATAGCGCTCCATGCGCCGGGCGTTGTAATCCCGGTCCAGCGCCATGGCCGCGAAGGCCACGTCCACATTGGCGGCGATGACCTGCCGGCCGCTGACCGAAAAGGCCATGTGGCGCACCATGGCCGTGCGCCGGGGCAGCAGCCCGGCGATCAGCGCGCTGCCCTGCTCCAGCTTCACGGCCACAAAGTCGCCCACCTCGGGGTAGGCATCCTCGGGCTGGTCTCGGCGGAACCTGCCGGTCAGGCCGGCCAGCTCCACGCCGCCGGCGTGGGCCACTTCCCACTGCCCGCGCCAGCGGGCCGTTACCCGTGCCGGCTGCAGGCCTTCATAGCCGCTCTGCTCCCACAGGTTCTGCCAGTGTTCGTTCCATCCATAGGTTTCTATCAGGTTGGTTGGCATATCGATGTTTTCTCTCCTTCAAATTCTGATTCCGGTCGTGGTTGTTCCGAGCAACAAGGGATTCATCCATGGCAATTCTCGCAAACATCAAACACCGCTCCTTTCAAAAGCCAAATAAAGTAAGCGCCGAAAGCTCTGCCTTCGGCGCTTTGAGAATGCCTTGCAATCAAAAAGGCGCGGCATCGGCCGCGCCCTGTTATGCAGGCAAAAGCTCGCTCATGCGATACAAGGGCTGTCGTGAATAGGCCACACAAGGCCGACTATGCAGTTGTCGGGATCCAAGGATGCTATTTGATTGACATACATTAGAACAAACATCCTCGCTTTCCTCGCGTGATAGCGTTATTGTACTATATGGATTTCCAGCGCGCAACAGCATTTTTCCAATTGACAGGCATAGTGCGCTTATTTATAATAATGGAGCGTTGCTTTGCGCACACGCTTTGTCGTGTCAAAACAGCGCCCCATTGATCTAGAACACAGAAAAGGGGAACCCGATATGCTTAGACCCTATCAGCCCAGCAAGCGCCAGCGCAAGAAGGAACATGGCTTCCGCAAGCGTATGGCCACCAAGAACGGCCGCAAGGTGCTCGCCCGCCGCAGGGCCAAGGGCCGCAAAGAGCTCAGCGCCTAACAGCAGCTTGGGCCTGTTCCGCGACCCCGTCGGCGCGTAGGAGGGAGCCTTTTGCTCAAGCCCAGGTATCGCCTGCGCAAGAACGCGCAGTTCCGCTATGTGTATAACAAAGGCCGCTCCTGCGCCAACCGCACCCTCTCGCTGGTATATGTGAGAACTGGCCCGCCCGGTGTACTGAGGGTGGGTTTTTCAGTAAGCAGAAAAGTTGGCAAGGCCGTGGTGCGCAACCGCATCAAGCGCCTCATGCGGGAAGCGTGCCGCAGCTATCTGGGCTCAATGAAGACAGGGCATCTGATCGTATTTGTGGCGCGCCACGACGCCGCCGGCGCCGATTTCGCCACGATACGCGCGGCCATGGGCGCGCTGCTGGCCAAGAGCGCGCTGTTCAAGGAAGAGAAACGCCCATGAGACACGCTGTGGTGGCTGTGCTGCGCTGGTACAAGCGGCATCTCTCCCCCGTGCTGCCCCCCGCCTGCCGCTATCTGCCCACATGCAGCGAGTATGCCACGGAGGCCGTGGAGCGTTACGGCACACTGCGCGGCGGATGGCTCGCCTTGAGGCGCGTGCTGCGCTGCAACCCGTTCTTTGCCGGGGGATATGACCCGGTGCCAGACCTTCCGGCGCACCGCTGCGCCCACGATCACAAGAAGGAGATCTGACATGTACGATTGGGCCCCCATACGGGCGATCAGCGAAGTTTTCAAATGGCTGCTGGACTTCATCTATATGCTGGTGCCCAGCTACGGCTGGTCCATCATCCTGCTGACCATCCTTTTCCGCGCGCTGCTGCTGCCGCTGGACATCAAGCAGAAGGTGTCCATGAAGAAGATGTCCACGCTGCAGCCCAAGATTGCCGCGATCAACGAAAAGTATAAGAACGACAAAGAAAAAGCCGCCCAGAAGACCATGGAACTGTACCGGGAGGAAAAGGCCAGCCCCTTCTCTGGCTGCCTGCCCTCGCTGATCCAGCTGCCGCTGTTCTTCGCGTTCTTCGGCGCCCTGCAGATCATCGCCGGCCAGGAACTGCTAAAGCTGTTCAACACCATGCAAGAGCTGATCAACACATACGGCGGCGCCGCCAACATCCCTGCGGAGTCACTGCCCGCGCTGCAAAGCTGGCTGTGGGTGCACAACATTTGGCAGCCGGATACGGCGATGTTCAGCGTGGTGCCTCAGGGCGGCGCGTTCACCCTGATGGGCCTGGATTCTCACATCATCCCCCCCTTCCAGGCGGTGCAGAACTTCAAGGGTTTCAAGGATGTGGTGAGTGCGGATACCTACAACACCGTCATGAAGCCGCTGATGGATCTGTATTCCAAAAACTGGAACGGCTGGTTCATCCTGCCGGTGTTGGCCGGCGTGTCCAGCTTCCTGCAAACGAAAATCACCATGCCGCCGCAGCAGGCCAACCCCGACCCCAAGGCCCAGGCCAATCCTTTTAACAGCAAGACCATGATGTACATCTTCCCGCTGATGTCGGTGTATTTCACCGCCACCAGCAACTCCATCTTCGCGCTGTACTGGTTCACCAGCAACATCTGCGTCACCGTGACCTACAAGCTGTTCGACCTGTATTGGACGCGCAAGACGAAGCACAAAGAAGCCGAAGAAGCTGCCCGTCTGGAGCAGCAAAAGAAGGAAGAAGCCGAGCGCATCGCCGCCGCCGCGGCCCTCAAGGCCGCCCGCGCCGAAGCAAAAAGCAAACCCAAGGAGGGTAAGAAATAGCCATGAAATCCATTGAGACCGTTGGCAAAACCGCGGAAGACGCCATCGCCGCCGCCCTCAAGCAATTGGGAATCCCCCGGGAGAAGGCGCAGATCGACGTGCTGGATGAAGGCAGCCGCGGCATCCTGGGCTTGGGCGCCAAGCTGGCCCGTGTGCGCGTGACCGAGATTGTGACCGTGAGCCCCCAGGTTTCCGTGGCGACGAACTTCCTGACCCGTGTGGCGCGGCTGATGGGCCTGCCGGACCCGGACATCACGATCACCGAATACGCCGACAACCTGGACATCGCCGTGGATGGCGAGAATGTTGGCCCAATGATCGGCCACCACGGCGACGCATTGGACGCGTTGCAGCTGTTGACCGGCCTGGTCGTAAACCCCCAGGGGCATGACAGCGATAAGTACTTCCATGTGTCTCTGGACGTCAGCCACTATCGCGCCCGCCGCGAGGAGACGCTGACCCGCCTGGCCCACCGCCTGGCCGAGAAGGCTGTGCAGACCGGCGAAAAGCAGGAGCTGGAGCCCATGAACTCCTACGAGCGCCGCGTGATCCACACCGCGCTGCATGATTTCCCCGGTGTTGTGACCTACAGCGAAGGCGACGACCCATACCGCCACGTCATTATCTCCGCCGAAGACTGACGTTCCGCTTTCGGTGCTGTTGCACCTCAGCGATCCAGACCACTTGAAAATTGTATTCCCAATCGCCCGGCGATAACTGTCGCCGGGCGATCTCTTTACAATACGACTCACTCTGCGTTATAAAGAACGTGAGCACCTGCGGGGTGACCTTTACACCGATGCCCCCTTATCACTCGTTTCCTCCGCCGAGTTAATCGGCGTTCGGTATCATGCTTCACGGCTACGACAGGAAGGAGCTTTCGTCATGGAAAGCAGGCAGCCCTCCACCGAATCCATTGCCCAGTATTCCACAATTGACCGCCTGAGCGCCCGCATCGCGCTGCACCGGGATTATTCCACGGCGGCGCAGAGCTGGCACCGGTGGCTCTTTGACCAGCTGGACTTCCCCGATGGCGCCCGCGTGCTGGACGCCGGCTGCGGCACCGGCGAGCTGTGGCGTGCCAACCGCGACCGCCTGCGCGGATGGTTCGTGACACTCAGCGACCAGTCGGCAGCCATGGGCAGCGCCGCCGCCCAGGCACTGAGCGGCGGCAGCTTTACAGCCCATGCGGGCGACGTGCAGGCGCTGGACTTCGCCGATGCGTCCTTTGACGGCGCGCTGGCCTGCCACATGCTCTACCATGTGCCGGATATCGCCCAGGGGCTGCGGGAGCTGCGCCGGGTGGTCCGGCCCGGAGGCCGTCTCTTCGTCGCCACCAACAGTCAGGAGCACATGGCCGCGCTGCTGAGCCTGATCCGTGAACTGGACCCCGGCGTGGACACGACCCACAGCGGCTTCCGCTTCACGCTGGAAAATGGAGAGGCCATGCTGCACCAGGCCTTCGACGCGTGCGAGCTGCGCGTGTTCAACGATGGCCTGCGGGTGACCAAAGCGCAGCCATTGCTGGATTATATCCTCAGCATGGCGCTATCCTTCCGGCGTCTCAGGACTGCAGAAGGCCAGGCAGCCACGCTGGAGGATATCCAGCGGCGCATCGACGCCGACGGTGCCATCGCTATCAGCAAGCGCGCCGGCGTATTTGTATGCCGGTGAAAGCCCGCTAAACATGCCATTCCCTCACCTCATATACTGCAGCATCCGTATATCGGGGGTGATATCTCATGAGAACCAAACGAATCCGCATTCGCAACGAAGCCGCTGCAAACGCCGCCGAAAATGGGCTGCAGACACTGTGGCGGTCCCTGTGGCGCCAGCACATCGATTGGGCGCGCATGACCATGGAATCCATGGCCGCCGGCAAGCAAGACGCTCAGCAGGCCGGCGCCGGGCTGCTTCGCAATGCCCAGGACATGGCCGACGCACTGCAGCGCCAATACGGCCCCGGTCTGGCCACCGGCTTTGGCTGCCTGATGCGCGGGCATATCTGGATCGCGCTGCGCATCATGGAGGCTACCCGTGCCGGCGACAAGGCGGCCGTGGGCGCTCTGGAGCAGGAGCGCTATGCCAATGCCAACGAGATTGCCGCCTATCTGGCCGCCATCAATCCTTTTCTGCCTGTAGGCGTCATGACGGAGCTTATACGCCAACACCAGCAAATCACAGGCATGGAGGTGGTGGCCATCTTCCGTGGCGATGCGGCGGCTGCGCAGCAGGCCTATCAGCAGAACCTGGCCCAGTCCATTGTCATCGCCGACACGATGGCCGCAGCCATCGCCCGACAGTTTCCTGGCTAGTCTCCCTCCGGTCTTTCCAATACACGCTGGCAGTGCCACCTTTTTGGCGTCCATCAACCCCTATCTGCCGGCGGATGCGCTGCGCGCCATGCTCCATGCACCTGGCGCTGGCCATGGCCGACACACTGACCGCCGCCATGACAGGACAATTCCACTTGTAGGGACACGGGTACAGGACCATGGCGCAAGACAGCCTGGTTGTGGTAGACTATGAGCGAATCCCATGATCAGGAGGAGCCCATGGCCCGATCGACCCAAACCCTGACGCTGATGGTGGACAATGAGTTTGGCGTGCTGACCCGCATCACGGCACTGGTGCGCCGCGAAGGCTGGAACATCAAAAGCCTGGCCGTGGCCGAGACCGAGAACCCCGCCGTCAGCCGCCTGACGCTGTGCGTGGAGTGCGTGGCCAGCACGCTGGACCACGTGACCGCCCGGCTGGGCCGGCTGGCCTGCGTGCGATCTTACAGCGTATACACCCCCGCCACCCACACCGGCCGGGAACTGCTGCTGGCCCGGGTGACCTGCGACGCTGCGGCGCTGGCGCAGGCGGCCCAGCGCCTGGGCGCGCGGATGCTGCCCGGCGGCGTGCTGGAGGCTGCCGGCGCACCGGCTGAGATCGACGCGCTGCTGACCGAGCTGCGGGCCCTGGGGCCTGTGGACGCCGCCCGCAGCGGCATCGTGACGCTGGAGAACGTGGAGGGCGACGCGCAATGAGCGACAAGACGATGTTCCGCATACTGACGATCAACCCCGGCTCCACAAGCACCAAGGTGGCCGTGTATGAAAACGAGACGCTGCTGGTGGAGGCCGTGGCCCGCCACAGCCGTGAAGAGCTGGCCGGCTGCGAATCCATACTGGAGCAAAAGCCCATCCGCCTGCGGCTGGTGCTGAGCATGCTGCAGGAGAAAGGCATCACCATCGGCTCTCTGGATGCCGTGGTGGGGCGCGGCGGCCTCATAGAGCCCATCGACAGCGGCACCTATACGATCAACGAGCGCATGAAGCGCGACCTGGTGGCCTCCACCGCCGCCGTGCACGCCTCGGCGCTGGGCGGCATCATGGCCGAGGAGATCGGTCGAGACGCCGGCATCCCCAGCTTTGTCGTGGACCCCATCGTCGTGGACGAGATGGACCAGTACGCCAGGCTGACCGGCTTTCCGGGCATCGAGCGGCGCAGCGTGTTCCACGCCCTCAACCAGAAGGCCATCGCCCGGCGCTGCGCCGCGGAGATGGGCACCGTGTATGAGAATGGCCGCTTTGTCGTGGCCCACATGGGCGGCGGCATCACCGTGGGCGCCCACCGCTACGGCCGCGTCATCGATGTGAACGACGCGCTGGACGGCGAAGGCCCCTTCACGCCGGAACGCACCGGCGGCATACCGGCGGCTTCGCTGATTCGCCTGTGCTTCTCCGGCGCCTACACCGAGCGCGAGCTGCTGGAGAAGGTCACCAAGGCCGGCGGTATGACCGCCTATCTGGGCACCAATGACCTGCGCAAGTGCGAGCGGCTCATCAAGGAAGGTGACGAATACGCGGCGCTGGTGCTGGAATCCATGGCCTATCAGGTCAGCAAGGAGATCGGCGCCATGGTGGCCGCGCTGGAAGGCCGCGTGGACGCCATCATACTGACCGGCGGCCTGGCCTACAGCAACCGCTTCACCGGCGCCATCAAGCAGCGCGTGGGCCTGATCGCAAAGGTCCTGGTGTACCCCGGCGAGGACGAGATGCGGGCGCTGGCCGAGGGGGCGCTGCGTGTGCTGCGGGGTCAGGAGAAGGCCATCGAATACTGATCCATAGATATACACAAAAGCCAAGGAAGTCCACCGATTTCCTTGGCTTTTGATTTGACGTGGCATACCTGAGGTCTCTATAGATCGATCGTCAACAGGATGGAATTATCCTCCAGCACCGTTTCTTCGGCAACCCTCATGTTGTTTTGTGCCAGGCTCTCCATCAGCTTGTTATAGGTGAACGACTGCACATTTTGGCGATACTCCCGGTCAAAACACGCCATCTCTTCAAAGAACTGTTCCGCGTTTTCTACCCCCTTCACCGTTACAAAGAACGGCTCGCCGGCGGCATTCCTCACGTATTCCAGCTGCGTGCTGCCCGCCGCGCAGACGAGTTTGTTTTGGGAAACGATCTCCACGGTCAGCCCATGCTCCCGCAATGTCTTCTCCAAAAGGACAACGTCGGTGAAGATGGATTCCATGGGCGGCAATTCTGCACTTTGGCTTTTTTGATATAGCTCACGAAGGTGATCCAAGTGCCGGGCATGGGCTTCGGCGGCCACAGCGTAAATCGCTTTGGAGCCGGCCATTCCCACCAGCACACCCACAGAGGCCGCCGTTGCCGTAACCGTCGCCGCGGACACCGTGGAACCTAGAGCAATTGCCACCGGAATCAGCAAAAGTGAGATTGACATCAACAAACCTCCTAGAAGTCAATGGTCCTGCCGCCGCGGCTTTGCGCAATGTCGGTGTCGACATTACCGTCCGAACCGGCATAGGCCGCCAAGTCCTCCTTGGTGGTGGCAGCCACGGCCCGAACGTTGGCCCATTCGCGCAGCGCCCGGATCTGTTCCCCTTGCGTCACCGACAGCGGCACCATATTCGAAATAACGTCTTTTAAATCACTTATTAACAGCTCTCTGCCATGGAAAAACGCCTCATACAGCGCGGAGATAACGACCTGTTCAATCTCTGCGCCGACAAATCCTTCGGTCCTGTCGGCCAGCTCGTCGAGAAGGGTCTCGGAAATCTGCCCATCTACTATCACATTTTTAGCAATATCCTTATCCTTCAGCCGCTTTTTCAGGTGCACCGCAAAGATATCTCTGCGTTCCTTGCGCGTAGGCAAATCTACAAAGAAGATTTCATCAAACCGTCCTTTGCGCAGCAGTTCCGGCGGAAGATTGGATATGTTGTTCGCCGTGGCGATTACAAACACCGGAGCGGTTTTGTCCTGCATCCAGGTCAGGAAAGTGCCAAAAATGCGGGCGCCGGTACCGCTGTCACCGATGCTGTTCGAACCGCTGAGTCCCTTCTCGATCTCATCCACCCATAGGATGGACGGCGCCACTGCTTCTGCGGTGTGAATCGCTCTGCGCATGTTTTCCTCGGAGCTGCCCACAATGCCGCTGAAAATCTTCCCCATGTCCAGCTTTAGAAGGGGCAGCTGCCAAATGGCACTCATGGCTTTGGCTGTCAGGCTTTTTCCGCAGCCGGGCACGCCGGTGATCAGCACGCCCTTGGGCGCAGGGATGTTGTACTTTTTGGCCGCATCCAGCCAGGTGTTCTTGCGTTTCTGCAGCCAGCGTTTCAGGTTTTCCAGGCCGCCGATGTCTTCCAGATTTAGATCGCCCTCCACAAATTCCAAAATGCCGGTCTTTTTGATAACCTGATTCTTCTCCTCAAATATAACGGAAATATCATCCAGGCTGATCTGGCCGCCTTCCACCATCGCGCGTGCAAATGCGTTTTCCGCCTCCTGCAAGGTTAGGCCCAGCGCAGCCTTGGAAAGTTTTTCTTTGTCCTCCTCGGTTAAATGGTTCGCCACCATCGTATTGTTCGAGATCATTTCGTCTATCTTGCATGTCATTTCATCCACAGAAGGCATCGGGAATTCAAACATGGAGATTTCCTTCTGCATATCTTCGGGTATCAGCAACTGAGGAGAGATGAAAATCACGTTCTTCTTCAGTTGCCCGTTTTTCAAAGCGCTGAGAATATCCCGCAGTTTGCGGACGATACCATATTCAATCGGTCTGTTTTTCACACCGAAGTAGACATGGAAATCCTTGAGGATAAAAACCGCGTTTTCATTGACGACCTGCATGAAGTTGATCGCGCTGATGGGATCGCACGTCGACTTCGCGTGCACGCCATTCTCATCGACAAAGCCGTCTATCTGTGTCCAGGTGAAAATCTTACGAACGGTTTTGATGATAGCGGGGTCATGAACGATGGACTCGATCATGGAAATCGCACGATCCTCTTCCCAGGTCGGAATATAGATAAACGGAAACCGGGCTTTTAACAGCTCACCCAATTTCAAAAATGACGCATATCGTGTTTCCATGCCATAACCTCCGTCATATAAGCTTCTTAAGGCGTCCAAAATCTCCCATGCCGTTCAAAAGCGCTTTCCCATCGGAGGAAAGCCTTACCTCGATCTGGTTGCGGATGTTTTCCAAATCCCTTGGGCTGTATTTGCCGGTCAAAAATCGGTACTGCTGATTGGAAGAACCGACCCAGGGACGGCTCAAATCAAACATCGCTTGTACAAACGGACCATCTATCAAAAGGTCCGTTTGCTCAAGAAGACTTTGGATGCTTTTATCCTCCTTTTCGAGCAACTCTTCATAGGTAAAACCGGTAAAAACCACAACAGAAAGCCCCATGGCTTTTGCTTTTTGCGCCAGTTCGCCCACTGCGGCAGCCTGCTCAAAGGGTTCTCCACCCAAAAAGGTAATGCCCTCAACATCGCCGGCGCTTATGACGCGCTGCAGAATCTCCCCGGTCTGCATCAGGAATCCCGCATTGTGGGGCCATGTCTCTACAGCCATGCAACCTTTGCAGTGCCGGCTGCATCCCTGCACCCACAAGCAAAACCTTAGCCCCGGCCCTGCCATTTTTGTTTGCGGCAGGATGCGGTACACCCGTATGTCCATCAGATATCCACAATCCTTGCGGCATTGTCCGCTGGCTTGGGCTGTGTCGCCGGCGGCGAGGCAAAGGCTAAATTGCGGATCTGTGCAGCGAAGTGAGGCATCAGTTGCAATCGAGCGCAAAAATCATCCGCCGAGGCAAACCAACCGGTTTGGGTGCGCAGATCCACAGCGCGTTTTGCCAATGCAATGCCCACGCCTGGCAGCGCCGCCAGCTGCTGTTCCGAGGCGATGTTCAAATCCAGCATCGCCTGTAGTGGCGGCATCGGTTGGCCCATGGGTTGCGATGGGCGCGGCTGCTTGGGTGGCGCAACGGGTTGACGGGTATTGCCGCCGAAATACTCATTGCGTATTTCGCTGCGATACGCGTCTCTGGTGGCTTTCTGCAAATCCAAGACCGCTTCCAGGCGAAGCAAATACTCCTTGCGCGACAAAAATGAATGCAGAATTGCGGCAGACCAGCCGATAAAAACCAGTGTAACGGCAATGGCGCCAAGCATTTCATTGAACTGCCCGAGCCAACCCAAATTGAAAAACAATACAAAATCGACCAGAAGATAAATACAGCCGGACACAATCCATTTCCTTTTGCCGGTGCGTCCGCCAATCCAAAAAAAACCCACACAATTAAGCAGCAGTGTAAACGACCACAGGATCCAAAAAGAGTTCAGAAATTCCCACAGCTTGCCCCGGTTTGTGATGCTCATGGCTGCACCTTTTCATCCAACTGCACCTCAGCGGCAATGGTTTCGTTTTGCTGCCGGGTCTCGGATTGATGATATTCCGCCGTATAAGCGCTTTCTATCGCCCTGGCATGCAGCAGTTTCTCCAGCACGACGATATAGTCAGTGCATTTGCTTCCTTTGATGCCCAGCGTTTTCCCTTCAATTTTACCGTCGGGATATATCCGTATCTGCAATTGCTTTTTCACGGGCACACCTGAAATTCAATTGATATTTTGATTGTAACATAAAGACACCAAATATATAATCCTTACACTTGCACATCCCGCTCAGCTATGCTATTCTCAAACATATGATGTTTGATCTATAGTTGGGTGAGTTTATGGACAACCTCTTCACTTCTCCTCCCCGCGAATCCTCGGTGGATACCGTCATCAACCGCATCAAGACGCTGCTGCTGGAGCGCAAGCTGCACCCCGGCGATCTGCTGCCGCCGGAGCACGAGCTGGCCGAAGGGATGGGCGTCAGCCGCGGCACCATCCGCGAGGCCATGAAGATTCTTTCGGCCCTGGGCATTGTGGAGGTCAAGCGTGGCAACGGCACCTATGTGTCCACAACGCCCACGACGGCAGCTTTCGACCCGTTGCTGTATCAGTTGATGCTCAGTGACGCCGACCAGCGCCAGATGGCGGAATTCCGCCAGATGATGGAGATGGGCATTGTGGGCCTGGCCGTGGAGCACGCCAGCGACGAGGACCTGGCCGCGCTGCAGGACGCCTGCCGCCGCATGGCAGGTGTGGCCGACGCCGGCGCGGACGCCGTGGCCGCCGATCTGGACTTCCACCGGGCCTTGGGCCACGCCTGCGGCAACGTGCTGGCCGAGAAGGTCTATTGCTTCGTGCTGGAGCTGTTCCAGCCGCGCATCGCCGCAACCTATTCCGCCGCCCACAACAGCGCCGCAGCGCTGGGCATCCACGAGGCCATACTGGACGGCCTGCGGCAGCGCGACCGGGCCGCCGCGCTGGAGGCCACCCGGGCGTCCATAGAAGCCTGGAGCCACCGCTCTGGCGGGGAGGGCGCGCCATGAAGCTGGGCATCGGCAGTTATACATACACCTGGGCCGTGGGCGTGCCGGGCTATGAAGCACCAGAACGGCCGCTGAACGCCGCGGGGCTGGTGCGGCTGGCCGCGGACCTGGGCGTGGCCGTGGTTCAGATTTGCGACAACCTGCCGCTGGACGGCCTGAGCGCAGCCGAACTGGCAGGGCTGGTCAGCTTGGCGCGAGAACTGGGCATCACGCTGGAGCTGGGCACCCGCAGCGCCGCGCCGGGCAATCTGCGCCGCCACATCGCCATCGCCCAGGCGCTGGGCTGCACGCTGCTGCGCACGCTGCTGCTGGAGGATGGCCGGGAGATCGGCATCGACCGCGGCCACGCGCTGCTGGCGCAGGTGCTGCCCGATCTGCGCAGCGCCGGCGTCACGCTGGCCATCGAGAACCACGACGGCCACAGGGTGGCCGAGCTGGCGGAGCTCATCCACCGGCTGGATTCTCCCCACGTGGGCATCTGCCTGGACACCGTCAACAGCTTTGGCGCGCTGGAGGCGCCGGACACCGTGATCGGCGCGCTGGCTCCGCTCACGGTGAACCTTCACGTCAAGGATTTCGTTATCGAGCGCCTGGACCACAAGATGGGCTTCCAGATTCGCGGCTGCCCGGCGGGGCAGGGCCGGCTGGAAGTGCCGGTGCTGCTACGCCACCTGCGCGCCCTGGGCCAGGACCCCAACGTGATCCTGGAGTTGTGGACGCCGTGGCGGGGTTCCCTTAAACAGACCATGGCGCTGGAAAGCGCTTGGGCTCAAGAGAGCTTAGCCTTTCTGAAGCAGGCTGTGCGGGAGGTAAACTGACATGCGCGTGCTCATCATCGGCGGCACCGGGCTCATCAGTTCCGCCACCGTGCCGCTGCTCGTGGACCGGGGCGACGAGGTGACGCTGGTCAACCGCCACGGCACCTCCCCCATCCCCGGCGCGCGGGCCATCATCGGCGACCGCGGCGATGCGGGCTTTGAGGCCCAGCTGGCCGCGCTGCCCACTTTTGATGTGATCGTGGACATGGTGGGCTACGAGCCGGCCGACGGCGAGCAGCTGGCCCGGCTGGGCAGCCGCTGCGGACAGGTCGTGTTCTGCTCCACGGTAGATGTGTACCCCAAGCCTGCCGCGGGCTTTTACCCGGTACGCCCCGACGACCCGCTGGGCGCGGACCCGGCATTTCAATACGCGTGGAAGAAAGTGCGCATCGAAGAACACCTGTGGTGTGCCCACCGCGAGGGGCGGCTGGCCCTGACGGTGCTGCGCCCCGGCCACACCTACGGCGAAGGCCGCGGCCTCGTGCACCCCTTCGGCGGCGGCATCGATTGCCTGCGCCGCATCCGTGCCGGCCTGCCGCTGATCGTACACGGTGACGGCAGCTCGCTGTGGAGCGCCTGCCACCGCGACGACGTAGCCCGGGCCTTCGCCGGCGCCATCGGCAACCCCGCCGCCCTGGGCCGTGCCTACAACGTGACCGGCGACCAGTGTATGACGTGGAACCAGTACTGGCTATTGGCTGCCCAGGCATTGGGCTGCCCGTGTCCGGAGCTCGTACACATCCCAACACAGTTGCTATACCGCCTGGACCCGGAACGGGCGGCGTGGATTCTGTGGAACTTCATGCACGACAACGTGTTCGACAACGGCTCGGCCAAGCGCGACCTGGGCTTTGCCCAGACCATCGGCTGGGTGCAGGGCGTGGGCCGAGTTGCGCAATGGCTGCGGGATCATGGTGTCACCGAGGACCCGGCGCAGTTCGCCTATTACGACCAAGCCATCGCCCGGTGGAGGGCAGCGGAAAAGGCCTTTCTCTCGTAGTTCCCAGTTTTGTTCCAAAAGGAGGACCCACATGTCTCAACCGTTACGGGTGGCCGTGCTGGGCTGCGGCTACTGGTCCGGGTTCCAGATCCCCGCGTGGCAGAGCCTGGGCGTGCAAGTGGTGGGCTGCTGGAACCGCACCCGCGCCCGCGCCGATGCCACCGCCGCCAAGTGGGGCATCCCCCGGGTGTTCGACACGCCGGAGGAGCTCTTCGCCTGGGGCCAGTTCGACATCGCCGACATCATCGCCGATGTGGACGCCCATGAAAGCCTGACGTTGATGGCCGCCGGGCACCGCAAGGATGTCATCTGCCAGAAGCCCATGAGCGCCACGCTGGAATCTTGCGAGCGCATGGTGCGCGCCTGCCGCGAATCCGGCGTGTGGTATGCCGTTCATGAGAACTTCCGCTGGCAGCCGCCGCTTTCCGCCGTGAGCCGTGCGCTGGACGAGGGCACGCTGGGGCGCATCCTGCACGCCCACGTGGCGCTGAAGTCCCCCGACCGCGACATCATGTCCAAGCAGCCGGCGCTTACCCGCATGGATCACATGGCGCTGCGGGACATGGGGCCACACATCTTCGACGTGGTGCGCCGCTGGTTCGGCGAGGCCAGGGCGCTCTATTCGCTGCCCGTGTCCAGTTATGCGGACATCCCCGTGCAGGACACCGCCATGACGCTGCTGGACATGGCCGGCGGCTTTCCGGTGCAGGCGGACCTGTGCCACCGGTGGGAATACCGCATGTTCGCCGAGGGCGAGGCCGGCACGCTGCTGCTGGACAGCGACAACGTGCTGCACATCCACGACGGCGCGGGCCGGCGCAGCGTGGACACCAAGACGTGGCAGTATCTGCCATACATCCCTAGGGATGATTGGGCGGTGCACGGCGGCCACGTGTTCGCCAGCATCCCCGCGTGCCTGCGGGAGCTCAAGGACAGCTACGAGGCCGGCCGGCCCTCGGCCACATCCGGCCAGGACAATCTGGAATCCGTGCGGCTGGTGTTCGCCGCTATCCGCTCGTGGGATGAAAACCGCTCGGTTAAAATCGACGAAATGAGGAGTGCCACATGAAGCTGCAAGTGACCCCCTGCCGCCGCTACCTGATGCGCGAGGACGGCTCGCCGTTCTTCTACCTGGGCGACACTGCCTGGGAGCTGTTCCATCGGCTGGACCGCGAGGAAGTGGACCATTACCTGAGCAACCGCGCCCGCCAGGGCTTCAAGGTGATACAGGCCGTGGCGCTGGCCGAGTTCGAAGGCCTGACCGTACCCAACGCCTACGGCCGCCTGCCGCTCAAACAGACCGACGGCCAATACGACCCCACCCAGCCGGACACCGACGGCGAATACAGCTACTGGGACCATGTGGACTACGCCGTGCGCAAGGCCGCCGAACACGGCCTCGTCATCGGCCTGCTGCCCACCTGGGGCGACAAATACAACCAAGCCTGGGGCAAGGGTCCGGAGGTCTTTACGCCGGAGAACGCCCGCATCTATGGCCGCTGGATCGCAGCGCGCTACCGCGGCAACGAGAACATACTGTGGATCATGGGCGGCGACCGTCCGCTTACGACCGACACGCACCGTGCCATCGTGCGCGCCATGGCCGAGGGCATCCGCGAGGTGGACACTGACCATCTGATTACCTTCCACCCCTGCGGCGAGCAGAGCTCCTATGACCACGTGGGCGGTGAGGCATGGCTGGACTTCCACATGCTGCAGACCGGCCACGGCCTGGGCCACTACGACTGCTGGCGGGCGCTGCGCCGCACGTTGGAACTGGATCACAGCATACCGGCGCTGGACGGCGAACCCCGCTATGAAGACCACCCGGCGTGCTTCAACACCTCTCTTGGCGTGATGTGGGACGCCGCCGACACCCGCAACAGCGCCTATTGGGATGTGTTCGAGGGCGCCTGCGGCCACACCTATGGCAACCACTGCATCTGGAGCTTCAACAAGGAACCTGTGGACTATTTCCGCTATCGCTGGACCGAAGCTTTGACCCACGAGGGCGCCGAAACCATGGGCTTCGTGCGCAAGCTCATGGAATCCCGCCCCTTCTTCGAGCGGCGGTCCGCACCGGACCTCGTGCGCGACGACGGCGACCTGCTCAACCACATGGCCGCCTGTCGCGGCGAGCGCTATGCCTTCATCTACAGCCCCCAGGGGCTGCCGATGAAGGTCTGCCTGGGTATCCTGCCCGGCCAATTGGTGCTGGTCAGTTGGTTCAACCCGCGCACCGGCGAGGAAAAACTGCAGACGCTGCTGCCCAACCGCGGCGCCGCCACGTTTGCGCCGCCGACCAGCGGCCGCGGGCAGGACTGGGTGCTCATATTGGACGGCAAGGACTGAAAGGGAGGCCTGTCATGGCTAAGAAGTTGATCGCACTGGTGGGAGCCGGCGGCAAGATGGGCCGACGCATCCTGCCCAATTTACAGAAGTTTGGCTACGACTTTGTGGCATGCGAGAAGGACGAGGCGGGCCTGCAGACGCTGCGGGGCCTGGGCCTTACGGCACTGCCCACCGAGGAGGCTGTCGCCATCGCCGACCTCGTCGTGTTTGCGCTGCCCGACGCCGCGCTGCCCTCCTTAAGCCATAAACTGGTGCCGCTGATGAAGGCCGGCGCCACAGCCATCACGCTGGACCCCGCCGCCGCCCATGCCGGGCAGCTGACCACGCGGCCGGATTGCGCCTTCGTGGTGACCCACCCATGCCACCCGCCGCTGTTTGGGGACCGGGACACGCCTGAAGAAAAGGCCGATCTTTTTGGCGGGACCGCCGCCAAGCAGGACATTGTGATCGCGCTGATGCAGGGCTCAGAAGATCAGTATGACGAGGCCGAGCTGCTTTGCAGCCACATGTTCAACCCCGTGGAGCAGTGCCACCGCATCACCGTGGAGCAGATGGCCATACTGGAGCCTGCCGCCGCCGAGGTCGTGATCGCCATGTGCGCCACGATCATGAAGGAGGCGCTGGACGAGGCCATCCGCCTCGGCGTACCCGAAGCCGCCGCCCGCTCCTTCCTGCTGGGGCACATCCAGATTCCGCTGGCCATCGTGCTTAAGAACTCCAACCCCTTCTCCGACGCCGCCCAGATCGCCGTGGCCTACGGCAAGCGCAAAGTGCTGCGGGAGGACTGGAAGAAGGTGTTCGAGCCCGAGAGCATACAGGAAGTGCTGCGCGAGATGCTGCACCTGGCCTAAATAACGCAAAGCAAATCGATCGCCCGCTGCCGATCACGTGGCAGCGGGTTTTTTTGTGCACAATCCTAACATTCTAGAGTTTAAACACACAAAAACATATTGCCTATACAATTTTTATACGTTATCATGTTGCCTGCTTGATTTCATCACTCATTCTCAAATCAGGTATAGACGACGGGCAGGACACGCCTGGAGACCTGGCTGCAGACGGCCCTGCTTCAGGAGATGCGCATATGTCGGCGGAATATGGAACCCACGCGGTTTCGGTCCCTCTGATCACGGAACGTTATTCGGCGGATGAGCCCGAACGGGACAAGCTTGTGCAAAAGCTCCTCTATCAGGCGGAGCTGCTCGCCAACGTGCGCGACGCCGTCATCGCCATGGATGAGAATCACCGGATCACCTACTGGAATGACATGGCCGGTGTACTGTATGGCTGGACCGCCGAGGAGGCCGTCGGTCAATCCGCTTCCACCCTGCTCAAAGCCATTTTGCCGAACTCCAACGGCGATCAAGCCCTCGCCAAAATGCTTCGGGACGGTTTCTTTGACGGCGACGTCATCTATCACGACAAGGATGGCAAGCCCATCCACAGCCATGCGCATGTCCAGGTTCTGTACGGCAAAGACGGCTGCTGCAGCGGCACGGTCAGCATACTCCGGGATTTCACCGCCCGCAGGCAGGCCGAGGACGCCCTGCGCCAAAGCGAGACCCGCGCCCAGGAGCTGGCCAGGGAGTTGGAGAAGCGGAACCGCTTCATCACCGACTTTTTCATCAACATCTCCCACGAATTTAAGACGCCGATCTCCATACTGCTGTTGGACGTGGATCTGCTGGATAAAAAGGCCGCTCGGCTGGCCGGCGGCGCGGCCACACAGATCATGAAAAGCACCGCCGTCATGCGCCAGAATGCCTACCGCCTGAGCCGCCTGGTCAACAACCTGCTGGACATCACCAAGCTGGACGCCGGCTTCATGGAGCCCACATGGGAGCTCAAAGACATCGTCGAATGGTTGGAATATCTGGTCAAATCCACAGAACTCTATGCGGCGCAAAGAGGCCTGACGCTGAGCTTTTGCAGCGATACGCCGGAAAAGCTCATGGTTACCGACGGCTTCCTTTTCGACCGCGTTCTGCTCAACCTGCTGTCCAACGCCATCAAGCATACGCCCAGCGGCGGCCGCATCGATGTGACCTGCCATGTGGAACCGGACAAAATACAGGTGTCCGTACGCGACACCGGTGAGGGTATCCCCGAGGAAAAGAAGGCGATGATATTTGACCGGTTTCGCCAGGTGAGCACCTCGATGACGCGCACAACCGAAGGCAGCGGCATCGGCCTGGCGCTGACCAAGTCGCTGGTCTCCCTGCTGGGCGGCAGCATCTGGTTCGAAAGCACGCTGGGCGTTGGCAGCACCTTCACAGTGGAGCTGCCGGTACTGCAGATCAACCTGGCCAATAAATTCGCGGATAAAAAAGGTATGCAGCTGGGGAAGAGAATCCAAATGGAAATGGCGGATATCACCTGATCATTCCGTTGGCAAAAGTGAAAAGGGCGCTTTCGCGCCCCCTAACCTTCCTGCGTCTGTTCCTTCTTCACGTCGATGGCAATCGCCTCATACGCATCTGAACCGATCTTTTTCCTAACAATGGTGCCGGCCGCATAAGTGCTTCTCAACAAGGATGCCGCATACTTTTTATATTTTTCCTGTCCCATCAGATGCGGCACGTTCTTGCAAAGCACTTTCATATCCATGCGACTCCTTTTACTTAAAGATATGCGGCACAGTCTGCTCAAGTGTCAGGCAGAAATCGGTAACATTATCGCACCATATGTTCTTTTCTGCCTTATGAATGGCGATCGGCTCCTGGCTGTCAAAGCTGATGACGGCCACAACCTTGTCCTGCTCATTGAACAAAGGAAAGCACAGGCAGAATCTGGTGTTGCGGGTGTGATCCTTTTGATACCCGGTTAAATGGTATGCCGCATCCGTCCTGCGCAGGTCTTCTTCATACAGCATATCTTTATCGGTATAGCACTTTCCCACCAATCCCTGAGCGTTATCGCCTGTGTGAAAGTATAACCCCTCCGGGGCGCTGTTACAACAAAAACCACTGATGTTTTTGAGTTTGAGCACAGTTCGGAACATTAAAATCTTCTTTTTCCTTGAATCGTCGCTTGCGCCTACGACAGAGAAGATCTTGTGCTTGGGCAGATAAACGCGAATGTTGATGTTCGGGTATTTGGTCTTAGCATCTTCTTCCAACTTGTACTGAAATTGATCCCGCAGGAATTTGAGCAGGTCGTCGCGCTCGGCGGTGGCTCTGCTTTCCCGTTCCTTGTTCATGATCATATAGACCTGCAGTGGAATGGCCGTAAACAAGACGCTGGCCAGCCAGAGGCAGTCCTTGATAACGGAGATTTCAGTATTGACCGCCACCGCTCCCTGGCTGCTATCGATGGAAAAGACCATGATCAGAAAGGGATCGGGCAATATGTATGCCTTGGCCAGATAGCCGAGGATGGCCGGAATGAAAGCGATGACGATCGATGCGAAGTGCTTCGCCCATAGTGTTCGCTTCTTCATATTACTCTCATCAATCCTATAAGGATATGATCTATAAGTTCATCATATCAATAATACTTTATGGGTTCAATGCGATAATATGACGAAAAAGAGCAAATAGAACGGGGATAAAGGAATCAAAAGGAGAAAAATTTTACGTGCCCCGATATACGTCGATCATCTCGGGCATCTTGCGGAACCCCTTGGCCAGCGCCTCCAACTGCTGCTTGTCCTTGATCTGCACCAGCAGCGCCATGGACGCCACGCCCTTGGTGTTCACCTTGGCGTTGAATTCGATCATCTGGGCGTCGTTGGCGTCGATGACCTTGTAGATCTCCACGACCAGGCCAGGGCGGTCATAGGCCTGCAGCTGCAGGCGGGCGCGGTAATCGCTGGCGGCATCGTCCTCCCAGGCCACGTCGATAAAGCGGCTGGGGTCCGAAGAAATATCCAGTATGTTCGTGCAGTTTTTGCGGTGCACGCTGACGCCCCGGCCACGGGTGATAAAGCCTACGATCTCATCATGGGGTACCGGGTTGCAGCACTGGGCGAAGCGCACCAGCATGCCCTTGTGGCCCTTCACGACGATGCCGCGGCTGTCGGTGTCCTTCTTTTTTGCGTGGGTGTCCGGCGTGGTCTGTGCGATCTCGGCTCGCTGGGCCTTTTGCTCCTTGCGATATTCGGCGGCCAGGCGCTGCAGAATCTGCCCGGTGGAGATGCCACCATAGCCCACGGCGGCGTACATGTCCTCCACGCTGTTGAGCGTGAACTTCTTGAAAACCTTGCTGAGCCAGTCGGGCTTGAGCAGCTCACCGAACACGAAGCCCGCGCGCTTGGCAGCCTCCTCCAGCATGTCCTGGCCCTTTTCGATGTTCTCGTCCTTGTATTCCTTTTTGAACCATGTGCGAATCTTGTTGCGAGCCTGGGGCGTCACAACGACGTTGAGCCAATCGCGGCTGGGGCCCCGGCTGGTGTTGGACGTGATGATCTCCACGATGTCGCCGGTCTTAAGCTCGGAGTTCAGGTTGACCATCTTGCCGTTGACCTTGGCGCCCACGCACTTGTTGCCCACGGCGGAGTGGATCATGTAGGCGAAGTCGATGGGCGTGGCGCCCCGGGGCAGGTCCACGACGTCGCCCTTGGGCGTAAACACGAACACCTCGGCGTTGAACAGATCCATCTTGAGCGTGTCCATGAACTCGCGGGCGTCACGGGTCTCATTCTGCCACTCGAGAATCTGCCGCAGCCATGCCAGCTTGTCGTCAAACTTGGCGTCGGTCTGGGTCTCCTTGTATTTCCAATGGGCGGCGATGCCGTACTCGGCGGTGCGGTGCATGTCCCATGTGCGGATCTGCACCTCGAAGGGCGCGCCGCCCCGGCCAATCAGCGTCGTGTGCAGCGATTGATACAGGTTGGGCTTGGGCACGGCGATGTAATCCTTGAAGCGGCCGGGCAGCGGCCGCCACAGCGTGTGCACGATGCCCAGCACGCCGTAGCAATCCTTGACGCTTTCCACGATGACGCGCACGGCCAGCAGGTCGTAGATCTGCTCGATGGTCTTGTGCTGCTGCTTCATCTTGCGGTAGATGCTGGCATAGTGCTTCAGACGGCCCTCGATGGTCGCGGCAATGCCGCTTTCCTTGAGGCGCTCGTCGATGTAGGCGATGATCTGGTTGATCTCTTCCAGGCGGCTGGAGCGCTCCTCGTCCAGGCTGCGCTCCACCAGGGCATAGCCTTCGGGGTCTATGAACTTGAGCGACAGGTCCTCAAGCTCCCATTTGATGCGGAAAATCCCCAGGCGGTGCGCCAGGGGAGCAAAAATGTCCTGGGTTTCGTGGGCCACAGAGAGCTGCTTTTCCCGGGGGCAGACGTCCAGCGTGCGCATGTTGTGCAGGCGGTCTGCCAGCTTCACGAGGATCACGCGGATGTCCTCGCTCATGGCCAGCAGCATCTTGCGGATGCTCTCAGCCTTGCGCTCCTCGCGGCTCTGGTACTCCACCTTGCCCATCTTGGTCAGGCCATCCACGATCAGCGCAATCTCGGAGCCAAAGAGCTCCCTCACCTGCTCAATGGCCGTGTCGGTGTCCTCCACGACATCGTGCAACAGGCCCGCCGCGATCGTAGCGGTGTCCATCTCCATATCCAGCAGGATGGTGGCCACCTGGCATGGGTGGGTGAAGTAGGGTTCGCCGCTCTCGCGGACCTGGCCTGCATGGGCCTTTTGAGCGAACTCGTACACCCGCAGCAGCAGAGCATTGTCCAGCCGCGGGTTTTCGTTGCTCTTGAGCCTTTCCAGCAGTCCGTTCAACGGCAGTCCCCCTAGAATTTGATAGCGGAGAACACGTCGTAGCCCTCCAGCAGATCGCGCCCGGAGTACATCGTCATCTCCATGGCGAAGCACACGCACACGATCTGGGCGCCCATGCGCTCCAGCAGCTGGCATGTGGCCAGCGCCGTGGAGCCGGTGGCCAGCAGATCGTCCACGACGACGACTTTCTGAGCGGGCGCCACGGCGTCCCTGTGCACCTCCAGCGTGTCGCTGCGGCCTTGCTCGATTTGGTATTCGTAGCGGTAGACCTCGGCGGGTAGGCGGCCTGGGCGGCGCACGGGCACAAAGCCCGCCCGCAGCATGTAGGCCAGCGGCGCGCCGATCAGATAGCCGCGGGCCTCGGGGCCTGCCACCAGGCCAATGCCCTTGTCCTTGAGATGCTCATGCATGCGCTCCAGCAGCTCGGCATAAGCTTCTCCATCCTTGAGCAGCGTCGTGATGTCGCGGTAGCGGATGCCCGGCATCGGGAAATCCTGCACGACCCGTATCTTGTCCTTCAGGTTCATGTCCGGCAACCTCCTTAGCGGCGCGGCCAGGGGCCGCTGCCAATTTCGCGAAAATACCTCTGACGAATGCATACTACCCGCCCGCGGGCAGGCCTTTGTTGTGCCCTTGGGTTCGCGCAAGGGATTCCATGCCGTCGGCGGGGGATGGGTCATAGCCCGGGGTTGTCAGCGCCCGCCAAGTGGGGCTGTCATTCAGGTCCGCCCTGCCCCGCCGGTCTGCCGGCGCGAACCACGGGCTCTTGTCCAACTGCCGCAGAAGGCCCAGCTCGCAGAACACCCGCGCCCCCAGCTCCGCCAAACAGGGATTGGGTTCCCCCTGTGGGCGCCAATCCAGCAATTCCAACGGCTGGCCTGCGGCCAGCGCGTCGCGCATCCGCCGGTAGAGCTCCAGCAGCGCCTCGCGCTGCAAGCTTCCGAAAACCTGCGGCGGATGATTAACCTTTATTATATCGCTATTTTCATCCAGTTTCAATTGGCCCGCCAACACCGAACCCAGCGACCCGTCGAACACGAACACTCGCGCCCATCGCCGGGCGGGCAGCGCCACGCCGGGATAGAGCACCACGGCGTTTTCTCCTCGTGCGGCCTGGGGCGCATCGCCCACGGCGAAGTGAGCGCGCTCCAGCGCGCCGGCCTGCCCCAGCGCCGCCAACACCGCCTGGGCGCTGCCGCGGGTGAAGCACAGCGCCAGCGCCCCGAAGGGGCTGCGCTGCGCCTCCTGTGCGAAGAACTCCAGCGCCCCGTCCCACTCCATATCCCTGCCGCCGACAGGCTCCGCCTGCTTGGGCAGCGCCGGCAGTGGGTGGGCACGGCGCAGGGCAGCATCGCAAGATTGCCAGCTCTGGGGCGGGCGGATGTGCTCCACCAGCGCCTGCAGTCGCTGGCGGCCCTGCCATTCGTTGATCTCCGGCACGGCCAGCACGTCGCAGCTGGGCTGCGCCACCAGCCAGCCCGCGGCGTCACCCTGGCGGAAGGCGATGGCCTCCAGCCCGCCGGCCCCCAACCGCAGCCGCAGGTGTTTGCCATCGGCGGTGCGGCTGGCGCCGGCGCAGGCCGCACCCCGCAGCAGGAACACCGGCCGGGGGTTGCCATAGCCCGCGGGTTCCAGCGCGTCCAGGTCCGCCGCCAGCTCCCGGCTCAGCTGCTCAGCCGTCAGTTCCGCGTCATAATAGCGCAGGGGCAGGAACAGCTCGTCGTCATAGGTCTCACGCAGGTGGCCGTTGAGGACCCGGCGCAGCGCGTCCAGCCGATCCTCGGCCAGCGCGCAGCCCGCCGCCTGCTCGTGGCCGCCATAGCGGGCGAAGAGCGCCTCGCAATGCTTGAGCGCCCGGTGCAGGTGCACGCCGGGCACGCTGCGGCCGCTGCCGTAGAGCAGCGCCGGGCCGTCGGCCGCGCCGTCCACATCGGGCTGGCCTTCGGGGTCGTCGTGGCCGTGGCCGCCGCGGCCAAAAAGCAGCGTGGGCCGGTGGTAGCGCTCCACAATGCGCGAGGCCACAATGCCGGTGACGCCGGTGTTCCAATGGGGCTGATACAGCACGATGGCCCGATCCCGGGCGAAGTCATAATCCGCTTCTATCATGGCTAACGCCTCGGTCAGTATGGCGTCCTCCACGGCCATGCGCTGGCGGTTGTCGCCATCCAGCTCTTTGGCGGATGCTGTGGCATCCGCCGGGTCGGCGCTCAGCAGCATCTCCACGCTCTTGGCGCTGTGGTCCATGCGCCCGCCGGCGTTGATGCGCGGCCCCAACGCGAAGCCGATGTGGCCGCTGCGCACGGGCTTGCCCGCGAGCCCCGCGACCTCCCGCAGCGCCTGTATGCCCGGGCGCTGCCCGGCATTGATGAGCGCGAGGCCCATGCGCACGATGGCCAGGTTCTCATCGGCCAGCGGCACGATGTCCGCCACTGTGGCCAGCGCCGCCAGGTCGGCAAAGCGCACAGCCTCCCGCGGTCCCCGCAGCGCTTGCACAACCTTGAGCGCCACACCGGCGCCGCACAGGCCGGTAAAACCGTAGCCCTGCCCCGGCCGCTTGGGGTTGACAACGGCCAGCACGTCGGGCAGCGTGTCGGGGCACTCGTGGTGGTCGGTCACGACGACGTCCATGCCCAGCTCCCGGGCCTGTGCCAGCTCCGCGCCGTTGGTTACGCCGCAATCCACGGTCACCAGCAGCTGCGTGCCGGCCAGGCTCTGTATGGCGGCGGCGTTCACGCCGTAACCTTCGCTGTGCCGCGAAGGGATATAGTAGCACACATCGGCGCCCATCTCCCGCAGCGCCGACACCATCAGCGTCGTGGCGCACACGCCGTCCACGTCATAGTCGCCGTACACGGTGATGCGCTGGCCCTCGTCCACCGCCCGCCGGATGCGCTCCACAGCGCGGTCCATATCGGCTAGGCCAAAGGGGTCCCGCAAGTATTCCACTCCCGCGCCGAAATAACGCCGGCCATCCTCGACGCTGGTCACGCCGCGGCCGATGAGCACCGACGCCGTCACCGGCGTAACGCCCAATTCCCTGGCCAGGCTGGCGGCGGCTATTGGGTCTGCGTCGACGTTGCGCCGTACATAACGAAAAAGCAAAATGGCTGCTCCCTGTCGAGAATTGGTTTATTATATCAAACATGCCGTATGCAGGACAAGAAAAAGAGGGTAAGCGTCTCGTCGCTCCCGCAGGCGCGTACCACGTCTATCTCTCAGCGCCCATCCCGTGGTGTCAATAGCGTTTGAAATTTGCAGTATTCTGTATTATACTGGCTACAATCTATTTTTCTAGGAGGATTTACGATTGAGCAGATATGAAGAAGGATTGCAGCTCATTGAAGAGAGATGCCGCGGCAAAAATGGAGAAGAAAAAGATAATCTGATCTCCCTCACGACAATCGCAATAGAGCCGAACTCCGACGGCAAGCCCCGCCCTTATTCCCGTGATGTGGACGCCTATTATGAAGACGGCGCCTTTTATATTGTAACACATGCAAAATCCAAAAAAATGCTGCAGATAGCGCAAAACCCGGAGGTTTCTTTTACGCTTTGCGCCGAGTGGTTTTCCGGCAACGGCACAGGTATCAATCTTGGCTGGGTGCTGGACCCGAAAAACGCGCAGATCAGAACCGGAGTTCGCGCGGCGTTTGTCAATTGGTACGACAGCGTGAACAACGAAAACGATGCGAACTGCTGTTATCTGAAAATCCAACTCACAAAGGGCATCGTAATAAAAGACCATCACGCCGACACCTATTACATGGACTTTGCGAATAAAACAGAGGGCAAAGAAAGTGCAATTGTCTAAGGCCCTCAGATTCGATAAGCGTTTGGCTCATCCGTAGCATGCAAAACAGAAAGCCGCCGACCCTGCGCAAACAGGCCGGCGGCTTTCTGTTGCAGAACAATGCAGGCAAGACAAGGTTTTGTGATATCCCTATACGGCAGGAGGGATATCACGCGGACGTTCCAGCGCATTAAACAGCGACTGCCGGGCGGCCTCCTGCTTCTCGGCGTCCGGCGGCGTGCCGGCGGCAGCAAACGCATCCTGTATCTGCCGCACCCGTGCCAGGCAGGCCGTGCCCAGAGCCACCTTGGCGCGGTAGGCGGCGGCGATGTCCGCCAGCTTGCCGGCCAGTTCCTCGTCGGTGCCGGCGGGTATGATCTTCTCGTAGAGGTCGAAGATTTCATCGCCGGCGCGGTCGGGGAAGTATTCATGGGGCGCGGTCGTGTCGATGACGGCAACGTCCAGTTCCCTCAGGATGATCATGTCCAGGCTGTCGGGGTCAAAACCGCAGTGGTATACCTCGGCGTCAAAGCCCTTGTCGGCGGCCTGGGCGGCCAGCGCCTTGAGCAGCGTGGATTTGCCGGTGCCCGGCCGGCCCTTTAGGAAAACCCGCCGCGCCAACCCTTCGGTCAGATTGGGAATGAAGTCACGGGCGCCCAGCGGCGTGGCCGCGCCCATAAAGCGGTGGCGGGCAACAGCAGGCTTTTCCAACCGCCCTTCTCCCAGCAAGTCGGCGATCAGTTGTTCTGTAGCGGCGCGGTGGGCTGCGCGGTCCATACGGGCGATGTAGAGCGCTTCCCAATCGTCGTGGATGGCCAGCCCCTCTTTGAAGGCCTTTGTTGCGGCGTCCAGCCCCGCTTGAATGACCGCGTCCAGCTTTTGCGCCTCCGGGCCCTGCCGCGCGCCGCATTGCATGGTCACCGCATCGGGCAGCGGGCCCGCCAGCGCCTCGGCCTGCACGACCGCCGTGCGCAGCGCTGGGATCACGAGGCCGTCCAACGCATCCTCTCCCATGGGCTCGTGCAGATACTCCACGGTGCCCCCGGCCTGGACCTGGCGCTCGGCGACCTCCCGCAGCAATGCGGTGCGCTGGGCGCGGTGTCCGCCCTCCAATATGTATACATGCTCCATTCCCTCCAGATTGCTGGCGAGCAGACTTCTGTGGCCCTTGGCCGTATACCCGCTGGTGTAGTAGTGCAGTTCTTTGGAGCTCATGCTGACATTCCCCTTTCCTTGGTCTCCCCTGCTAGCTATGCTCAGGCGCGGCAAAAGGTGAATGGCAGGCACCCCCTTGTATGCCAGGCTCGGAGAACGTATCATAGTACCATTACCGGAGGTACCGTTTGGTTCTCACGCAGCTGACGCTGGCACGCTACAGAAACCTGAACCCGCTGGAGCTCAGGCCGCAGCCGGGGATCACCGTGTTCGTGGGGCGCAACGCCCAGGGCAAAACGAACATCGTGGAGTCGGTCTATTTCTGTTGCACCGGGCGCAGCCACCGCACCGCCCACGACAAGGAGCTCGTGCGCTGGGATGAGCAGACGGCCTATCTGCGCATCGAGACGCTGCACCGCGACGGGCGGCACCTGGTGGAGATCGGCCTATCCAACGCGGGCAAGAAGATGCTCAAAGTAAACGGCCTGCCGGCGCGGCGCATGGGCGAGCTCATGGGCCAAGTCAACGCCGTGATGTTCTCCCCGGAGGATCTGTCCTTGGTGAAGGCAGGGCCGGCGGTGCGCCGGCGCTTTTTGGACATGGACATGAGCCAGACCGACGCCAACCACTTCTACGACCTGCAAACCTATCAGAAGGCGCTCAACCAACGCAACGCGCTGCTCAAACAGATCCCCTTCAGCCCCAAGAAGGCCGACATGCTGCCCGTGTGGGATGAGCAGCTGGCCCCACTGGGCGCGCGCATCGTGCTGCGGCGCAAGCGCTTTGCCCGGGAGCTCTTCGAGCGGGCGTTGGAGGCCCACACAGGGCTGACCCACGGCGAACGGCTGGAGGCGCGCTACATGGCCTCGCTGGAGAGCGACGAGCCTACCCAAGCCCAGGAAGAGCTGCTGCGCCTGCTGGAGCAGAGCCGCGAGGGCGACATCCGCCGCGGCGCCACGGCCCAGGGCCCCCACCGCGACGACTTCACGATGCTCGTGAACGGCTACGACCTGCGGCTGTACGGCTCTCAGGGGCAGCACCGCTCAGCGGCTCTGAGCCTGAAGCTGGCCGAGCTGGCCGTGATGGGGCACCGCACCGGCGAGACGCCTCTGCTGATTTTGGACGACGTTTTGAGCGAGCTGGACGAACGCCGTCGCGAGGGGCTGCTCAAGGCCGTGGAGGGCGTGCAGACGTTTTTAACCTGCGTGAAAATAGAAGATGAGATGAAAACCATGCGCCTGAACACCTATGATGTGTTCGAAGGACAAGTGAGGGCGCGGACAAAGGCATGAACCGCATGCCAAATCCATACGCCCTTTTTCGACAACTTATGCGAAAGGATAATCTTTCATGACATGGAATAGGATATAGTGGTGAGGTCGATGTGGTTTCCGCTGACCGAAGAACGGGTCTTGAAGTTGTTCGCCCGCTGCTACAACCGGTGTGATTTTGAGCCGATCATCGCCCGGTTGAGCCGTCAGGCTGCTTACGAAAGCTGGAACAACTTTTACCATTACCGTGGCCGTGAGCGTGTGGCCCAGGTTTTGCGGGAGCGCGCCGCCAAACTGCGGGCCACCCAGCCCAATGAAAAGGCCTATATGGGCTTCATCATGGTCAAACGGGAAATGCTGGGTACGCACCCGGAGCACTGCGTGTGCATCGCCGAGGGCGACGACCCCAGCCGCGTCACAGGTCTTGTGCGCATCCGCTTCACGCCGCTGCACATCCAGCGCATCGACATCGTGGCTGCGGCCACGCACACCTACACCCGGGGTGACTACGCCGGGACCTGAAAAACGCACCGACGTAGGAGGTCTTTTTATGGAACAAGCGCAGCAAGCTCTGGCCCAGTTCAACGCCGCAGACCTGTTGTGGATCGCCGGCGCCATCGTGCTGACCATACTTGCCTTCAAGGTTGTCGCCAAGATCGCCAAGTTTTTGCTGGTGGCTGTGGCCGTTGTGGCCGCAGTTGTATTCCTGATGTCGGCGGGCATTATTCCAAAACTTTTTTAACTCGGTATCCTGGTCTCGTTGGTTTATAGGGCTCAATAAATATGGCTAGCAAATCTTTCGTTTACTAATCATTTCTGATTTCTTCCAATTTGACCAAGTATTCGCTCCGTAACTCATCCCATTTTTCTTGTTTCAGTAGAATATTGCTGTAATTACGTTCCTGTTCATTAAGGCTCAGGAACTCATATAGCAAACCAAAGAATGTATCGAAGGCTTCTGCATCATTTATTGAGTAGAAGGTAATAATGCTGCTCCAATCGTGTGCAGACGAGATATCATACTTCATTGCGATCCATTCTTGGAAACCCTCTGGAAAAAGAGATATAACCTCTTCTTCCGTTTCACAGCACATACAAAGAGCTTCCATAAATCCGTCCAAAAAATGCTTTAGCTTCATCAGGGACTTCGTTCCCAGATATAGCTCAGGACGCGAATGAATCTTGGCGAGTAATCTTGCGATATCATCCTGGGTTATTCTTCTCATATAAGCAGAACCTCATTTCTTGAGCAGCATGTCCCGATAGCGGACCAGCAGAGCGCGCTTGTCCTCCCCCAGTTCGGGATAGCGCAGGTCCAGCCCCTTGAGCGTGCGCAGCAGAATCTCTGACACAGCCAGGCGGGCATACCACTTTTTGTCCGCCGGCACCACATACCACGGCGCGTAGGCGGCGGCGGTCTCGTTGATGGCGTCCTCGTAGCAGCTCTGGTATTGGTCCCAGTATTTGCGCTCCTCCAGGTCGGCTTCGTTGAACTTGTAGTTCTTGGCGCGGTCCTCAATGCGATCCAGCAGGCGTTCAGCCTGCTCCTCACGGCCCACATGCAAAAACACCTTGACCGGCAAAATGCCGTTCTCCCATAGATACTCTTCAAAATGGCGAATCTGGTGGAATCGCTTGGCCCAGATGTCCTCGCGGCACGGCGCGGGCAGGCGCTCGGCGTCCAGCAGGTTGTGCACCCGCACCACGAGAACTTCCTCATAATAGGAGCGGTTGAACACGCCGATCTTGCCGCGCTCGGGCAGGCATTTGTGCACCCGCCACAGGTAATCATGGGCGTGCTCCTCGGCGGAGGGCGCTTTGAAGCTGTAGATGTCGGTGCCCTGGGGGTTCAGGCCGGCCATGACATGCTTGATGACGCCATCCTTACCCGATGCGTCCATGCCCTGCAGGATCAGCAGCACCGCCCACTGGCCTTGGGCGTACAGACGGTCGTGAACCTCGCTCAGTGCCTCCTGCACGGTTCTCAGGCGAGCGGCGGCCTCGTCCTTGTTGGCGTATTCGCCGGTGTAATTGGTCCTGAGCGTGTCCAGCCGCGCCTTGCGGCTGCCGTCGAAGCGCAGGTCTTCCCATTCGGCCATGTGGGCACCTCCCAAGGCAGGATGGTCAGGCTATTCGACGGGGAGCGAACAATCCCTGCCACAGTTGTCATTCCGAGCCCTTCGGCTTCGCTCAGGATAAACTCCGCGAGGAATCCCCTGAGGGGATGCCGTTGCTCTCAGGGGATTCTTCGGCCGTCCGCGGCCTCAGAATGACAGAGAAGTGTGTTGTGATAACATAGTGCTGTCATTCCGAGCGCAGCGAGGAATCTCCCTCTGGAGCGGATGGCGTTGCCGGGACATCGCACGATGTCACGCAACGACCGCCTCTCCAGTGGGGGATTCTTCGGCTGCTGCGCAGCCTCTGAATGACAGCAAGAGGACTATATCTAGTACTGACTGTACTCAGTCACCGCAAATCCTGCCCTCGAAGGCTACCCGGCGAAGCACATCTTCCATCAGCCCCTCGAACTGCGGCAGGTCCAGCGACTGCGCGCCGTCGCTCATGGCCTCGGCGGGGTTGTCGTGCACCTCTATCATCAGAGCATCCGCCCCGCAGGCGATGGCCGCGCGGCTCAAGGATGGCACCAGGCGGCTCAGGCCCGCAGCGTGGCTGGGGTCCACCAGCACCGGCAGGTGGCTGCGCTCCTTCAGCAGCGGCACCGCCGACAGGTCCAGCGTGTTGCGGGTGGCGGTCTCGAAGGTGCGGATGCCCCGTTCGCACAGCATCACCTGGGTGTTCCCCTGGCTCATGATGTGCTCGGCGCTCATCAGGAATTCCTCTATCGTGTTGGAGAAGCCGCGCTTGAGCAGCACTGGCTTGCCGAAGCTGCCGACCTCCCGCAGCAGGTCGAAGTTCTGCATGTTGCGCGCGCCGATCTGTATCACGTCCACGTCCTCAAACAGCGGCAGCTGAACGGCGCTTAAAATCTCGGTGACGATCGGCAGGCCGGTCTCCCGCTTGGCGGCCAGCAGCAGGCGGATGCCCTCGTCCTTGAGGCCGCTGAAGGAATAGGGCGACGTGCGGGGTTTAAAGGCGCCGCCCCGCAGCAATGTGGCCCCGGCGGACTTCACCGCGCGGGCCACAGTCAGCAGCTGCTCCTCACTCTCCACCGAGCACGGCCCGGCGATCACATGGAAGAACCCAGCGCCCATGCGCCGGCCTGCCACGTCCACGATGGTGTCGTCGGCGTGCACTGCGCGGTTCACAGCCTTGTAGGGTTCGGTCACGCGCTTGCCATAGCTCACGATGGGGTTGGTTTGCACGACCTTGTCCACATCCACGGTGGCGGTGTTGCCGATCAGGCACACGACGGTGTGCTCAGTGCCGTGGCTCAGGATTGTGGAAAAACCCCGGGCCTCGAACCCCGCGATGAAGCGATCGATCTGTTGTTTCGTAACGCCTTCTTTGAGTACGAATACCATGGTTACGCTTGCTCCTTTGCCGCGTCGATGGCCTGCCGCATGGCCCGGGCGTAGGCCCGCAGCGGCTGCTCGCTGTCGCGGCCATGCTCGCTGATCAGCCGCACGATGGCGCTGCCCACGATGGCGCCGTCGGCATGGCGGGCCACGGCCGCGGCCTGCTCCGGCGTGGCAATGCCAAAGCCCACGGCAACGGGGATGTCCCGTGCCGCCTTCACCGCGGCCACCATACCGGCCACGTCGCCGGTGATGGCGCTGCGCACGCCGGTGACGCCCAGCGACGACACGCAATACACGAAGCCCTGAGCCTGGGCGGCGATGGCGCCGATGCGCTCGCGGGACGTCGGCGCGATCAGCGAGATCAGCGCCACGCCGTGGGCCTCACAGTGGGGCAGCAGCTCGCCGCGCTCCTCAAAGGGCAAGTCCGGCACGATCAGTGCGTCCACACCGGCTTCGGCACAGTTGCTTAAGAACCGCTCGGCCCCGTAGGCGAACACCGGGTTGGCATAGGTCATGAAGGCCAGCGCCACCTGGGTGTGCGCGCGCAGGCGGCGGGCCAGCGCGAAGATGCCGTCGCTGGTCGTGCCGGCGGAAAGTGCCCGCACGTCGGCGGCCTGGATCACCGGCCCCTCGGCCACCGGGTCGGAAAAGGGGATGCCCAGCTCGATGAGGTCCGCGCCCTCCTGGGCCAGCGCAAGCACCAGACGCTCGGTGGTCTCCAGGTCTGGGTCGCCGGCGGTCAGGAACGGGATAAACGCCTTGCCGCGGGCGAAGGCCGTTTGCAGCCTATTCATGCAGGTCCACCCCCTTGTATCGCGCGATGGCGGCCACGTCCTTATCGCCGCGACCGCTTAAATTGATGACAATGATCTGATCCTTTCCCATTGATGGCGCAAGCTTTCTCGCATAGGCCACGGCGTGAGCGCTCTCCACGGCGGGGATGATGCCCTCCATGCGCGAGAGGTAGCCGAAGGCGTCCACGGCCTCGGCATCGGTCACGGGCACATATTCGGCCCGGCCGGTGTCCTTTAGGTTCGCGTGCTCCGGGCCGATGCCGGGGTAATCCAGCCCCGCGGAGATGGAATACACCGGCGCGATCTGGCCGTATTCGTCCTGGCAGAAGTAGCTCTTCATGCCGTGGAAGATGCCCACGCTGCCGGTGGCCACGGTGGCGGCGTTGCGCTCTGTCTCCACGCCCTCCCCTGCCGCCTCGCAGCCGATCAGCCGCACCGAGGGTTCATCGATGAACTCATAGAACAGGCCCATGGCGTTGCTGCCGCCGCCCACGCAGGCGATCAGCGCGTCGGGCAGCCGGCCCTCCCGCTCCAGCAGCTGCGCGCGCACCTCCCGGCCTATGACGCTCTGGAAATCCCGCACGATGGTTGGGAACGGGTGCGGGCCCATGACCGATCCCATCACGTAGTGGGTGTCGTCCATGCGGGTGGTCCATTCCCGCATAGTCTCGTTGACGGCGTCCTTGAGCGTCCGCGTGCCGCTGTCCACCGGGTGCACGGTGGCTCCCAGCAGCTCCATGCGGTAGACGTTGAGCGCCTGGCGCTCGGTGTCCTCGCGGCCCATGTAGATTTCGCATTCCAGCCCCATGAGCGCCGCGGCGGTGGCCGTGGCCACGCCGTGTTGGCCCGCGCCGGTCTCGGCGATCACGCGGGTCTTGCCCATGCGCTTGGCCAGCAGCACCTGCCCCAGCACGTTGTTGATCTTGTGGGAGCCGGTGTGGTTGAGGTCCTCGCGCTTGAGATAAACCTTGGCCCCGCCCAGATCAGCGGTCATGCGCTCGGCGTAATACAGCCGCGACGGCCGCCCGGCGTAATCCCGCAGCAGCTCCTCCAGCTCGGCCAGAAAGTCCGGGTCACTCTTGTAATGCTCATAGGCCTGTTCCAGCTCTATGACGGCATTCATCAGCGTCTCGGGGATGTATTGCCCGCCGTGGATGCCGAATCGTCCCTTGCTCATGTGTTCAGCCCCCTTATACAGGATACGAATTGTATGATCTTGTCCGCGTCCTTGACGCCGCCGGTCTCCAGCGCGGAGCTTGCGTCCAGCGCGAAGGGCTTGGCGGCTTGCACCGCCTGCGCCGCGTTGTGCGGCCCGATGCCCCCGGCCAGGAAGAAAGGCTTGCGCAGCTCGGGTATCAGCGCCCAGTCGAACGCCGCGCCGACGCCGCCGTATTGGCCGCTGTGGAAGGCGTCCAGCAGCAGATAATCACAGGAGGTCTCCTGGGCCGCCAGCACATCCGCCGCGGAACGCACCCGCACCGCGCGGATGACCGGGCAGCCGGCCTGCTCCCGCACCCGCTCAATGGTTTCAGCGTCCTCATCGCCGTGCAGTTGCGCCATGTCTATGATGCCCGGCTTCGCTAACGCCGCGATGTCCGCGGGGTCGGCGTTCACGAACACGCCCACAGTCAGGATGCCCGGTTTGAGCTCTTTCTTCAGCGTTTCCACGTGCTGCGGCGTGACCTGGCGGCGGCTGGGCGCGAACACGAATCCGATGTAGTCGGGCATGGCCTCATTGACGGCCTCGATGTCCTGCGGACGGGAGAGGCCGCACACCTTAACTTTCGTCATGTGCACGCCTCCCGCAACGCCTGCAGCGCCTCGCGGCGGTCCGGGGCGCGCATCAGCGCCTCGCCGATCAGCGCACCGTCCACGCCGGCGGCCCGCAGCTTCCTCAGATCGTCGGCGGTGGAGATGCCGCTCTCGGCCACATAGGCGACACCCGGCGGTACCCGGTCCCGCAGCCGCAGGCACGTGTTCAGGTCCACGGCGAAGGTGCGCAGGTCCCGGTTGTTGACGCCGACGACGGCTGCGCCGGCGGACAGCGCCGACGCAACCTTCGCCGCGTCATGGGCTTCCACCAAAGCGCCGAGCCCCAGATCGGCGCAGACGCCCAGATACTTGGCCAGCGTGGCCGTGTCCAGCAGCGCGGCGATCAGCAGCACCGCGTCGGCGCCCAGCAGCTTGGCCTCATAGAGTTGGTATTCATCCACAGTGAAATCCTTGCGCAGCAGCGGCACGCCCACGCGGTCGCGGATGTCTTTCAGATATTGGTCGCTGCCCAGGAAATACTGGGGTTCCGTGAGCACTGAGATCGCCGCCGCGCCGCCGACCTCATAGTCGGCGGCGATGTCCAGGTAGGGGAAGTCCGGCGCGATCAGCCCCTTGCTGGGCGACGCGCGCTTGACCTCGCAGATCAGCGAAAGACCGGCAGCGCCCAGCTCGGCGCGCAGTTGGTCGCCGCCGCGGGGCAGCGCCAGCGCCCGCTGCCGCAGCGTCTCCAGCGGTTCCTTGGCACGGGCTTCAGCCACGCGGGCGCGGGCGGCGTCGGCCAGGGTATCCAGCATGCTCATGCGGCCTCCTGTGTGGCACGCACGAATGCCTCCAAAGTAGTTATAGCTGTGCCGCTGTCCAGTGTGGACGCGGCCAAGGCCACGCCCTCGTGCAGGCTGCCTGCCCGGCCGGCCAGATACAGGCACGCCCCGGCGTTCAACAGCACGATGTCGCGCTTGGCGCCCCGCTCGCCCGAGAGGATGCGCCGGGCGATGGCCGCGTTGTCGGCGGCGTCGCCGCCCACCAGGTCCGTCAGCGCACACAGCGCGAAGCCCAGCTCCCGGGGGTCCAGCGTGGTGTGGGCCAACTGCCCGTCGCGCACCTCACACACATGGGTCGGCGCGGCGGCGGAAATCTCGTCCAGCCCGTCGGTGCCGTGCACGACCATGGCCCGGCGCACGCCCAGCTTGCTGAGCACCCGGGCCAGCGGCTCCACGAGCCGTTCATCGTACACGCCCAGCAGCTGCAGCTCCGCGCCGGCGGGGTTGGCCATGGGGCCCAGGATGTTGAAGATCGTGCGCATGCCCAGCTCCCGGCGCACCGGCGCGGCGTGGCGCATGCTGGGGTGATACACCGGCGCGAACAGGAAGCACATGCCGGCCCGGCGCAGCACCTGCTCACTCTGCTGCGGCGTCAGGTCGATGCGTGCACCCAGCGCCTCCAGCACATCCGCCGCGCCGCAGCGGCTGCTCACCGAGCGGTTGCCGTGCTTGGCCACGGGCACGCCGGCGGCGGCGATCACAAAGGCCGACACCGTGGAAATGTTGAACGTGAACGCGCCGTCGCCTCCGGTGCCAACGATTTCCAGCACCTCGCCCTCATGCTTCAGGCGCGCACCGCTTTCGCGCATGGCTGCCGCGCAACCGGTGATCTCGTCGATGCTCTCGCCCTTCATGCGCAGGCCGGTCAAGAGAGCCGCGATCTGTGCCTGCGTGGCCTCGCCGGCCATGATCTGGGCCATGGCACCTTTCGCGTCGTCGAAGCTCAGATGGTTGCCGTCCACGATGGTCTTAATCGCTTGCTGAATCATGCCGCGCCTCCTGTGATCTTCAAGAAATTACTTACAATTGTCGGCCCCTGGGGCGTCAGGATCGATTCGGGGTGGAACTGCAGGCCATAGAGCCGGTGCTGCCGGTGGGCCACGGCCATGACTTCGCCGTCCTCGTCGTGGGCCACGACCTGCAACTCGTCGGGCATCGTGTCCCGCCGAGCCGCCAGCGAATGGTAGCGCGCACCTTGCACATGGCCGCCCAGGCCGGCGAACAGCGGGCAGTCCGTATCCACGGCGATGCGGCAGGACTTGCCGTGCATCAGCCGCCGGGCATGCTCCACCCGGGCCCCGAACACCTCGCAGATGGCCTGATGGCCCAGGCACACGCCCAGCATCGGGAACTCGCCGGCCAGCTCCGATATGGCCCGCTCGCACACGCCGGCGTCGCGGGGATAGCCCGGCCCCGGAGACAGCACGATATGGCTGGGCTGCAGGGCCCGAATGCCGGCCACATCCAGCGCGTCGTTGCGCGCCACGCGCACGTCGGCGCCCAAGCCGGCCAGCAGCTGGTAGAGGTTGTAGGTGAAGGAATCGTAGTTGTCGATCAACAGGATCATTGCATACCCTCCTCTGCGGCTCTCTGTATCGCGGCGATCACCGCGCCGGCCTTATTGGCCGATTCCTCATATTCTTTTTGCGGCACGCTGTCGGCCACGATGCCCGCGCCGGCCTGCACGGTCACGCGGTCGCCATCGCGCACGGCCATGCGTATCGCGATGCACGTGTCCAGATTGCCGGCGAAATCCACATAGCCGATGGCCCCGCCGTACAGCCCCCGGGGCGCGCCTTCCAGCTCGTCGATGATCTGGCACGCGCGGATCTTGGGTGCGCCGCTCAAGGTTCCTGCTGGCAGGATGGCCTCCAGCGCGTCCAGCGCGTCGCAGCCGGGTTTCAGCTCGCCCTCCACCTGACTGGCGATGTGCATGACCCGCGAATAGCGCTGCACCCGCAGATAGTCGGCCACCCGCACACTTCCCACGGCGCTCACACGGCCCAGGTCGTTGCGGGCCAGGTCCACGAGCATGTTGTGCTCGCTCAATTCCTTCTCGTCGGCCAGCAGCTCGGCCTCCAGCGCGTCGTCCTGCTCCGGCGTGCGGCCCCTGGGCCGCGAGCCCGCCAGCGGGAACGTGGTCAGCCGCCCGTCCTGCAGGCGCACCAGCGTCTCCGGCGAGGAGCAAATGACTTCACGGCCGTCCACATGCAGATACACCATGTAGGGCGAAGGGTTGGTCGTGCGCAGCACGCGGTAAGCCCCCAGCAGGCTACCCCGGCACGGGCTTTCGAAGCGCCGGCTGATGACCGCCTGGAAGATGTCGCCGTCCAGGATGTATTCCTTGGTGCGCTCCACCATGGCGGCAAACTGTTCGGTGGTCACGTTGCACGAGAAATCCACACCGGAGATGGGCTGCGCCGGCGGCAGCGGTTCTGTGCTCTGGATCAGTTCGCAGATGCGCCCGATGTCGGCCACGGCACGTTCATAGCTGGCCGGCAGATCGCCGGCGTCCATATTGGCGATCACGACGATCTTCTGGCGTAGGTGGTCGAAGGCGATGACCTTGTCGAAGAGCATGCCGTCGAAATCCGGGAAGCCGCCGTGGGCCACGCGGGAGCTGGGCTCGGCGTAGCCGATCATGCCATAGCCGAAGGCCCCGACGAAACCGCCGGTGAAGCTGGGCATGCCAGGCAGCCGCGGCGCGCGGTATTGCTCGATGATCTCGCGGATCACGTCCAGCGGCCGGTCGGTGCGCACAACGCGGTTCTGCGCGCCCTGCAGCGTCACGAGGCCGTCTTCACACGTTACCCGCAAGCTCGGGTCGAAGCCCAAAAACGAATAGCGGGCCCAGCGCTCGCCGCCCTCCACGCTCTCCAGCAGGAAGCACCGGGAGGACACGGCCAGCAGGCGCCGCAGCAGCGCAATGGGCGTGGCGATGTCGGCGTACAGCTCCCGGCAGACCGGGATCGTGTTGTAGTCCTTGGCAAGTTTTGCGACTGTTTTGAAATCCGGCGTGATGTTCATGGCTGCCCTCCCGGCGTAGTTTGTCCGTTTTGGAAATACAAAAAGGCTCCTGCCCCACTGCTGGGACAGAAGCCTTGCTCCTGCGATACCACCCAAATTGATGGCAAAAAAAACGCCATCCACTCATTCCCACATGCCAACACATGCGCCCAGCTGATAACGGGCGGGCACCCGTCGGCGTCTACTCCCCTCCCAGGTTTCGAGCCGCCCTCACAAGTCCATTCGGAACCGTCCGTACCGCCGCATTCCCACCATTAGCGGCTCTCTGTGCGTACCAGACCGTTCGTACTACTCTTGCTCAAAGGTTTGTCGTTGCGTGCAGTATATGCGATAGGATTCCGACTGTCAACGGAATTTTTCGCAAATTTATATTTCGTTTGAACTTTTTACCGTGTATTGCCATTATCATAGATGTCACAAAGGCGGTGGTAAATTGGATGATGATCAGTTAATGATGGAATCGGCCAGAGGCAACCGCGCGGCCATGGAGCTGCTGGTGCTGCGCCACTATGATGAGGTGTTCGCCTACGCCACGCGGCGCACGGGCAGCCGCGTGGCCGCTCAGGACATCGCCCAGGCCACCTTTGAAAACCTCGTGCGCTCGGTGCGCGGCTACCGGCCCATGGGGAGGTTCCGCCCGTTTTTGTTCACGATCGCCGGCAACGAAGTCAACGCCCACTTCCGGCGCACGCCGCCCACGCAACCGCTGCGCGACGACATCGGCGACGATGGCGACGCCGTGCGCCTCTTGATGCGCCGCGACGAATACCGACGGGTGCGCGCCTGCGTGCTGGAGCTGCCCGCCGCCCAGCAAGAGGCGCTGGTGCTGTTCTACTACCACGATATGAGCATCAAGGACATCGCCCGAACCACCGGGAACAACGAGAACACCGTGAAATCCCGCCTGCGGCTGGCCATGGAAAAGCTGCGCGACAGGCTGAAAGGAGAGCAGGATGAACAGGAACTCCTCTGAGTTGGAACGCGAAGACCGCGAGTTGCTGGCCGGGCTGACCGGAGAGCTGGACGCCTACGCCGCGCCGCCACCGTCACCCGCCGCCCGCGAGGCCGCAGCCCTGGCTGCTGCGGCGCTGCTGGAGCGGAACCGCCCCAGTGCGGCGCGCAGCCTGTGGCGGCAGCTGCGCATACAGGCGCGCTTCCTGCCGCTGTGGTACTACGGGGCCAGCGTGGCGCTGTGCGCGCTGGGCGTGGCGCTGCTGCTGAGCATGACCGCCCAGCAGGCCAGCCGTGTGGCCATCGCGATCGGCATGGTGCCGCTGCCGGCGCTGCTGGGCCTGCTGGAGCTGTTCCACGGCGCCGACGAGGGCATGGGCGAGATCGAAAGCGCGTGCCGCTATTCCCCCGCCCGGGTCATGAGCGCCCGCATGCTGATCGTGGGCGTGCTGTCCGCCGCGTGCGCGGCGGCGCTGGGCGCGGTGTCCGGCGCGGGCCGGGGCTGGATGGCTGCCGGCATCGTCGTGGTGCCCTTCTGCGCAGGCTCCGCGCTGGGCCTGGGGCTCTCAGCAGCGCTGCACGGGCGCGCCAGCTCCGCCCAAGTGGCGCTGGCCATCGCGCTGGTCAACGGCGCGGCGGCCGCTGCCGCCCAAACGCAATGGAAGGAACTGCTGGCCGTGACGCCCATTTCGTGGGCGCTGGCCATGGCCATTTCGGCGCTGGCGCTGGCCGGCGCGCTGAAGATCGTGCTGTCCGAACACTCCAAGATGATGGAAAGGAAGCTGCTGCAATGGAACTGAGCGTGAACAACCTTACCAAGGTCTATGGCAAAAAGGTCGCCGTGGACGACCTGAACTTCTCTCTTGGCGGCGGCGTCTACGGCCTGCTGGGCCCCAACGGCAGCGGCAAGACCACGCTGATGCGCATGATCACCGGCATACTGGAACCCACAAGCGGCAGCGTGACGCTGAACGGCACGCCCATTGAGAAGCTGGGGGAGGCCTTTCGCGCCATGCTGGGCTATCTGCCCCAGGAGTTCGGCTTCTACCGGGGCTTTAGCGCGCTGGACACGCTGCGCTACATCGCCGCGCTCAAGGGGCTGGACCGCAAGCAGACCGAGCGCCGCGTGGAGGAGCTGCTGGAGACCGTGGGTCTGGCGGCTGACGCCAAGCGCCGCGTCAGCGGCTTCTCCGGCGGCATGCGCCGCCGCTTGGGTATCGCCCAAGCGCTGCTCAACGACCCGGAAATCCTGATACTGGACGAGCCCACCGCCGGCCTGGACCCGCAGGAGCGCGTGCGCTTTCGCAATATGATTTCGGAGATCGCCGCGTCGCGCCTGGTGCTGCTGTCCACCCACATCGTCAGCGACATCGAATACATCGCCGGCCACGTGCTGCTGATGAAGGAAGGCCGCATGCTGCGCATGGCCTCGCCCCAGGACATCGTGCAGGAGGCCCGAGGCCGCGTGTGGACCGTGCACGCCCGGCCGGAGGAACTGGGCGAGCTCAAGCGCCGGCACCTCATAGGCAACATCCGCAACGTGGAGGGCGGCGTGGAACTGCGTGTCGTGGGCGACGACGCGCCGCAGCTTCCCGGCGTGGCCGCCGCCGAGCCGGGGCTGGAGGACGTCTATCTGTACCACTTCCGTCAAGCCAGCGGGGAATGAGCCATGGTCGAGCTGTTTTGGCTGGAATGGAAAAAGATCTTTGCCCGCAAGGCTGTATGGCTGTTTTTCGTAGCCATCCTCCTGTTTCAGCTTCTGGTTCAGGCCAATGCGATCAGGGACACATGGAACGGTACCGTGCAGGGTACGCGGGATGTCTATCGCCGTTATGAAGGGCAGGTTATAAACGAAGCATTCCAGCGGCAGGCTGCCGAAGACTTTGCCCTGATAGCCCTAAGTCATTCCGATCATTTCAACACAACCTACGACGAGTACCAGGATAGCATTTCCTACTCCGCAAACGGCAGCGGTTACTACGCCGGAGTCGATATGGCCTATTCGAAACTCATCAACGGCCCATCGGTGGAATCGTTGCAGAGAGCGCGCGTCTGTTCGGACGCTGCAGACAAAAGCTTTCAGGAACCGCCGGCCACACCGGTTGTACATGATCTGGGCGGCTGGTATACGCTGGGCAGGACGATGGGAAGCGAAATGCTGTTGCTGCTACTGATTGTGTTGGGCCTGCTGCAACTGTATACACAGGAAAGCTCGTCAAAGATGGACGGCGTGTTGCTCAGCGCGGCCAAGCGAGGCCGTGCGACAGCCGCCAAAACCCTTGCGGCCATGGCCTTCACGCTGGGTGGCGCGTTGTTTGTATGCGGGGTTGAAGTGCTGGTCGTCGGCCTGACCCTGGGGTTGGACGGGGCCAACATGCCCCTATCAGCGCTACATAATTGGTCCGCTGCGAGTGATGAAACCATTGCCGCGTTCTATGCTCTGGTCGCGGGCGTCATCGTTATGGCGGCGGTCGCGTGGTCTGCGTTGGTTGTGCTGGCCTCGTCGCTGTTCCGCAACCCGGTTGCCGCGCTGTTGTTCGCAGCGGTATGCCTCGCGGCGCAAATGGCAATTGGTATGACGATGAATAGCTCTTCGCCCTTGTACGCCTATTCGCAACTGTTTCCAGTCCCTGTTCTCATAAGCCCATGGTCATGGTTGGAGGATGTTATACAAGCAAAATATGCAGCTTTCGCATTGGTATTTCCCTCAGCCATAGCACTGTTTGCGCTGGGATTTGCGCCCCGATGCTTTCTAAAGCATAGAAAGGCATAGGCTCCGCATGAAAACACTGATCGCTTTCGAACTAAAAAAGTTGGTGAATCGCAAGGTGCTGTGGGTCGTGCTGGCATTGGGACTGGCAATGATGGCGTGGGCGGATAAGGAAGTCATACAGTACCGCACCAGCGGCTATCTGCAAGGATGGCGGGCTGTCATCGCTCAATATGAAGGCAGAACCGTCACGGAAGCCTTCCGGCAGCAGGTACTGTCCGACTATAACCAATACGTAGCCGGCAACGCGGAACACTTTGTCGCCTATCCCTCCGATGCGCAAGGGGGCGTGCGCTACCACAGCAAGGGCTTCGATTATTATCTCGGTGCCGGATCGGCCTATGACCGGCTCACGCAAATTACCACGCTGGAAAGTGACCAGGAACAGCTATTGGATGCAGAGCAATATCTGAAAAGCGGGACGTGGGAAGACGGAAAACCGCTGGATGCCTCCTCCCGTCGATACTTTGAACAATATGTGCGCCAAGGCCCACAGACACCGGGCGTACACGATGCAAAGGGTTGGCAGGACTACCTGGATACCGGCAAGTCCTCGCTGCCGGGCATGGTCGCGATGATCCTTTCGGTGCTGGCGCTGCTGGGGTCATTCAACGGGGAAGCATCGGCCCGCATGGAGGCCGTGGTGCTGACGACCAAGGCCCGACGCAGGCTGGCCGCGGCCAAGTTGCTGGCCGGCGGCTGCGTGGCCTGCGCGGTTGCCTTGTTGTTCCTCACGCTGCATGTTGGCGTTTTTGCCTGGGCCTATGGGCTGGAAGGCGCGGGGTTGCCCGCCAGCCAGGTGTTCTTCCACTATGCAACCGATCTGACGGTGGCGCAGGCTTTTGCGCTTTCCAATGTGGCAACCGTGCTGGCTGTGTTGGCCTGCGCGGCGGTGGCCGCATGGGCATCGGCCCAGTTCCGGCACCCGCTTCTGGCTCTGCTGGTGGCCGGAGCGGTGCTGGGCGCCATGATGGGTGTGGACGGATTGATCAATACAATCAGCAACTTGAGTGACTCCCTGCTGCCCGATTGGGTGAATCTCCTCCATGAATATGCTTTCCTACTGCCGGCGTCGGCTCTCTACAACCATTACGGCGTGTTTTACGGCATGGATGAGCCAATAAAGCTAACCTTTTTAGGGGTCTTCCCCCTTATGCTGATAGCCCTGCTCTGCTGGCTGGCCAAATCCTCTTTCCTGCGGCAGCGGAAGGTATAGGAGGAAGTATGAGAACACTGCTCGCCTTCGAGCTTAAGAAAATACTCAACCGCAAGACCTTATGGCTGGCACTGGCGCTGGGCGTGGTGATGTGGGTGCAGGTGCGGGGAACCGGCTACATCTATGAGCGGCTCTCCGGCCGCGCTCAGGGTTTCAAGGACGTTACCATGCAGTATGAAGGCCAGGTGCTGACAGAAGCCCTCCAGGCCCGTATACAGGCAGACTTCGATGGCTATGTCGCCGCCCACGCCGATCGTTTTGCATGGAAGACATTTTCGCAAGGGGAACCCGAAGAGTTTACCTCGCTCTGCACGACCGAAGAGGCCCTGGACTATGACGATGGCGTATTGGATTCTTTTGGCAGCCTGACCGTCGCCCGGTCGCTGGAGGAACGGCAGGAGCGCATGCGCCAAAACCAGCAGGCGCTGGCTTCCGGCGAGGACGAGCAGGGCAAACCACTGACAGCCAAGCAACGCCGCGCCATAAACGAGGAGATACTGTATCTCGCGGTGACGCCGGTGGTCCATTACGCCAGGGGCTGGCAGGAGTTCTTCCAGTCCCCCAACGAGAACGGCTTGTGGGTGCTCGTCGCGGTCGTCATGGCGTTGTTGGGGCTGTTCAATGGAGAGGCCTCCGCCCGTATGGAGCCCATCGTGCTGACGGCTCGCTCTCGGCGGCGGGCGGTAGCGGCCAAGCTGCTGGCCGCCGCCATGGTCGCCGGGGGTAGCGTGGCGCTGTTCTTCGGCCTGCAGTTCGCGGCTATGGCCTACACGTGGGGGCTGCAGGGCGCACTGCTCCCTGCCACGGCGCTGGACCATGTGGCTGTGAGCATGCCCATCATCGTCGTGTTCGCGCTGACGGTGTTGGTGCTGGCATTGGCTGCCATGGCTTGCGCCGCCGTTGTGGCGTGGGCGTCGGCCAGGTTCCGCCACGGGCTGCTGTCGCTGCTGGCATCGGGCGCCATACTGGCCGGCATGGCCATTTTGTGGCGTAACAGCTGGATGCTGATGGAGCCTCCCTACAATCTGCATGGCAACACGGTCTATGAAGTCATCCGCGAATGGCTGCTCGCTCTGCCCATCAACACGCTGATGGACCCTATCTATATGAGCGACCGTGTGACAGATTGGGGCACGCTGGCCCAACTGGTTCTCCTCCCAATGGTTCTCTCGGCGCTACTCTGCTGGTTGGCGGTGCGCGCCTTCCTGCGGCGCAGGAAGATTTAAGGAGGCTGCATGAAAACGTTGATCGGATGTGAATTCAAAAAGCTGCTGGGCCGCCGGGCGATCTGGCTGGCGCTGGCCGTATGCGTGGCGCTCATGGTATACAGCTTTCGCGGCAATCTGAGCGCCGCCTTCAGCGGCAGGGTACAGGGCATGCGCTATGTCTATGGTCTCTATGAGGGCCAGGTTCTGACCGACGCGCTGTGCGAGAAGATGATCGACGACTACAAGGGTTACGCCGCGGCGCATCCCGAGTGGTTTCAAGTTTCCGATGAGGAGTTGGGCTATTACCCAACCTTCGAGCCGGTGCCCGGCATGGGGCGTGCGGTAGGGCTTGCGCTGACATACCAGCAGCTCTCCACGGCCCGGACCAAGGAATACTATGAGAACCAATGGAGTGAGGCGAAAGACGCGTTGCGCTTCGGCAAGAGTGCCGATGGCAACACCCTGTCCCCCGCCCAGCGCAACCATTACGAATTCCTGACCAGCCGGCCTGCGGAAACGCCGGTCGTACGGTATGACATCGGCTGGACGGATACGATGATTCCCGAGGGGGAAATGTCCCGGCTGGAAAGCATGCTGGGGGCCAACGTCATCTTCTGGCCTCCACTGCTGGCGCTGTTGGTGCTGTGGATGGTCCCGGCTTTCGCCATGGAGCGCGGCGCTCGCATGGAGCCCGTGCTGCTGAGCGCGGCGGGGCGGCGCCGGGCGGCCTGGGCCAAGGCGCTGGCGGGCGTTGCCGTGGCCGCCGCCGTGACGATCACGTTTTGCGTGGTGGAGTTGGGCGTACAGGCGGCCACGCTGGGGCTGGACGGCGCGGCGTTGCCCTCGCGCAGCCTGTCGGGGCTGACCAACCTGGAGTCCTGGGCGCTGTCAACCGTGGCAATGGTTTTGAGCGCCTCGGCCTGCGCCGCTGTTGTGCTTGCGGCGTCGGCGCTGGGCTGGGGCAGCCTGGCGGCGCTGGGCGTGGGCGGAACGGTGCTGGCGGCTCAAGTTGGCCTGCACGCGGTGGCACAAGCCCAATACGCCGCATGGTGGAGTGCCCACGCCACCACGCCGTGGTGGCAATTCCTGCTGGACTGCGTCAACGCGCTGCCTTTGCGCCAGTTGACGGCCCATCAGACGGTGAATCTCGCTGTGCGGGCCGACACGAAATTGCTCTTTACCCTTCTGGTGCCGCTGACGCTGGGTGGGGCATGCCTGTGGCTGGCGGCCAGGCTATATCTGCGCCGCAGGAAGGTTTGAGGTGACTGCATGAAAACGCTGATCGCCTTCGAACTTAAAAAGCTGATCAACCGCAAGGTTGTGTGGGTGGCGTTGGCACTGAGCGCGGTGCTGCTGGCGCTCAACAGCTACAACAACATCAAACTGTCTCTGGACGGCTCCGTCGGCGGCATGCGCGAGGTTTACGCCCGTTACGAGGGCCAGACGCTAACCGACGCGCTGCATACGCAGATGCTCTCCGATTTTCAGCAATATGCCGCCTCCCGGCCCAATGAGTATCGACCCTACTCGGGCGACCTGGGCTATTGGGCGCAGCCCGGACACCGCCCCGCCTTCGGCGTGTCCATGGCCTATCAGAACCTGATGGACATGCAGACCGCCGAGATGCTGCAAACAGAATGGCAGCAGGCCAAGGGCGCGCTGCAAACCGGCGTTGCCGCCGACGGTGAAAAGATGAACCTCGAAACCCGCCAAAGGTACGAAACACTGACGTCCCGCCCGCCTGTTGTGCCCGTCATTCACTACGATATGGGCTGGACGGACACCTCTTCCACATTTCTGATCGACGAGATGATGAGCGTCACCGGCGTGGGGCTGTCCGACGTCGTACTCTTGGGCATCGTGCTGCCGCTGTCGGTGCTGTTGATTGGCCTTGCGGGCTGGGCCAACGCACGGCAAATGGAACCCATCGTGCTGACCGGCGTGCGCCGCAGGTCCGCAATGCTGGCGCAAGCCTTCACGGCGATGCTCGCGGCGGCGGCTGTGGCGGTCGCGCTGTGCCTGTGGGAGCTGTGTCTGCGGGTCGTGCCGCTGGGAATACAGGGCTGGAACGTCATACCGGCCACGCATTCCGCGTCCCATCTGCAAGCCTGGGCGGTATCCGCGCTGCTGGCCACGTTGGGCAGCGCGGCTTGCGCTGCGCTGATAGCGCTGATTTGCGCTGCGGTGCGCGGAAGTGGTTTGGCGGGATTGGGCCTGTCCGCGTTGATGCTGGCCGCGCAATTCTTCCTGTGGAAGCTGTGCTACGCGCTGTATCTCAATTGGTGGTTTGCGAACATGGATTCCGACGCTCCTATCAGCAGACCCCGCTGGGTGGCTGTTACAGACGCCGTGACACAGGCGCTGCCCTTCTACCGCATCAACGCCCACGGCGCAGGCAACCTGGGCGCCCTGACGCCGCAGGGCGGGCAACTGGTGTTCGCGCTGGCCGTGGCGGTGGGGTGCTGCACTCTGGGTTTGTGGCTGGCGCCCAAAATCTACCTGAAACGCAGAAAGGTGTAGCCCATGACCCGCATCATCATCTACGAACTGAAAAAGATCTTCAGCCTGCCGGTGTGCGTGCTGTGGGCGGCGGCAGTCGTCATCCTCATCGCCGTGTCGGCGGGCCGGTATGGCAGCTTCACGTCCATGCACGGCCTGCCGGCCGCCGAGGTGCGCCGTGTGTCCATGGAATATGCAGGGCCGCTGGACCAGGCGCTGGCCGACCGGGCGCTGGCCGACTGGCGGGCGCTGCCCAACGACTGGTATAACCCGGACCCGCCCGAGACCCAGGCGCGCCGGTCTGTGTTGGGCACGCTGGACGAGGAATTCCAGGCGGCGGCCGGCCTGGAAGAATCCCAACCGCCCAAGGGCGCCTCCGTCGACGCGGCGGCGCGGCTGGTCCCGATGCTACAAGTAGACTACGCGCCCTTCGCCCATGGTTATTGGGAGGGCTGGCGGGCGCTGCTGGCGGCCTTTGGCAGCGAAGCCGCGTGGCTGTGCGCGATCATGGCGGCCTTCGGCGCTTCAGCGCTGTTCAGCGGCGAGGGCGCGGCGACGATGGCCGCCTGCGTGCGCACAACCCGCCATGGCCGGGGCACGCTGGCGCTGGGCAAACTGGGTGCCGCGGCGGCCTATGGGCTCTTTAGCGCTGCCGTGTGCTTCGGGTTGCCGCTGGCCGTATGCGCGGCGCTCTTCGGCCTGCAGGGCGGCGGCCTGCCCGCCCAATACGCAGCAAGCGCCGACAGCCAGATCGCTTACCCGCTGACGCTGGCGCAGCTGGCCGGCCTGCAGGCCTCCATGGGCGCGTTGGGCGCGCTGGCGCTGGCGCTGTGCACCGGCGTACTTAGCGCCGCCATGGCGTCGGTCACCACGCCGGCGGTGGCGGCCATGGCGCTGTTCGCCGCGCCGACCATCGCGGCCATGCTCAAGCTCGCCTCTCCGGCGTTGGATTGCCTGCTGCGCTACGCCCCCTCGCGGCTGCTGCAGCCCCTGCCGCTGCTGGAGAAGCTGCACGCGGCGCAGCTGTGGCAGGGCGCGCTGTGGCAGCCGGCGTGGCTGTGCGCGCTGTGGGCGGCGGCGCTGCCGCTGCTGGGCTGGGCAGCGGCGCGGCTGTGGCTGCGGGTGTCCCGCCAGGAACCCGTCTCTCAGGACTGACAGGAGGAATCGACATGAAAAAAGCACTGATACTGTTAGCCGCGGCGCTGCTGGCGCTGACAATGAACGCCCCCGCGCTGGCCGCGCCGCCCATGGAAACGCGGCTGATCGTGGACGCCTATGCGCTGGCCGGCGACGCGCTGACCCCCGGCGGGCACGCGGAGCTGAGCTTCACGCTGCGCAACACCCATGACAAGCAGCTGGCCCGCAACATCGCAGTGACGGCCTCCTGCGCCGACGGCGCATTGCTGTGCCGGGGGCGCAACACGCTGTATTTGGCGCAGCTGAACGCCGGCAAGACCGCGACGCTGGCGCTGGACGTGAAGGCCTCCGGCACCGCCGCCGCCGGCGTACACACGGTAACGCTGGACATCCGCTATGAGGACGGGCGAGGCATGCCGCTGACCCTGAGCGTGGCCGTGCCCGTGGAGGTGCAGGCCGCGGAGCAGCCCCCGGAGGAGCTCCGCCTGTTCGCCGACGCGCCGGAGGCGCTGCCCGCGGACGCCGCCGACCCGGTGACGGTCAAGTTCGGCGTACACAACCTGAGCAAGAGCATGATCTATAACATCTTTGCCACCGTCGAGGGAAGGAACCTGACCGCCGTGAGCGGCGACGCCTATGCCGGCAATCTGGAGAGTGGCAAGAGCGCCGACGTGGAACTTACGATGGCCTTCGACAAGAGCATCACCGAGACCGTGAAGAAATCCGACGCGTGGAAGGCCGCCCAACCCGGCGACGCGCCGCCCACGCTGGAAGTACCGGCGGAAGCCGTGATCCGTTACGAGGACGCCGACGGCAACCTCCACACCCAGCGTGTGCAATTTACGGCCCGGGCCAACATCCCCAAGCCCCAGGAGCCGGCCTTCGCCGTGGCCCAGACGCCAGCCACCAACTCCGCGAGCCGGCAAGACCCCACCGGCTGGGCGGTGGCGGCGGTGGCGCTGGCCATAGCAGCGGTGGCCGTGGCGCTGGGCCTGTGGAGCCGGCGCAGGAGGGCGGCGCGATGAAGGGCCTGTGTGCCGGCGCGGCGGCGCTGGCGGCTTTTACCCTGGCCGTCACCATCGCCCTGGCCGCCGGCCTGGGCCGGGCCGGCGCGGCGGCGCAGTTTGCCGCCCAAGGCCTGCCGGTGCTCAGCGTGTACGCCCCAACAGATGCCGGCGCACCCAAGCTGGACGGCAAGACCATCGCCGGCTGGCGGGCGCTGGAAGGCGGGCGCGCGGCGGTGGCGGTGCGCGAGCTGCCGGTGACGCTGGGCGGTCGCGATTACGAGGTGTCCGCCACAGTCTACGCCGTCCCGGAGGGAGATCTGAAATCCCTGAGCCTGCCGCTGGCCCATGGTGCGCTGCCCCACAGCGCGTGGAACGCCCAGGCGCTGCTGGGCAGCGCCCTGGCGCAGCGCCTGGCCGAAGCGGCCAACCGGATAGACGGCGCACCGCCCGGTACGGTGCGCCTGAGCGTGGAGGGCGGAGGCGCGCTGAACGTGCAGATCAGCGGCGTGGCCGTGCCCACGGGTACCGCCCGGGACGACGGCCTGTGGTTGGACGAGGCCATCGCGCGCACACTGCTGCCCGGCGGTGATGAATTGCAGGGTGCCGAGCCGCTGCCCATCATACGAGCCGAGGTGGAGGCGCGCTCGGTTACAGCAGCGCAGGCAGTGGCCCAGGCGCTTCGCGCGCAAGGCTATCTGGTGGAGAACCCCGCCGAGGCTGCCGGGCGCACGCTGACCGAAGGATCGGCCATGGCGCGCCAATGGGGCTGGCTTTCAGCGCTGCTGGCCGTAGCAGCGGCGATAACGCTGTGGCGGAGGCCACCGCAACGGGCGCTGACCGGCGCGCTAGTCGCGGTGGCGGCTTCCCTCGCGGGCCTGGCGGCGGCTGCAGTGCTCATGCAGACCGCATCGCTGCTGGGATGGCGCTTCTTCCTGAGCGCCGATGCCCGCTATCTGCTGAACGCGCCGCGGCTGCTGGCCGTGCCGGCGTTGGCTGCGGCGTTGTCGCTGGTAGTGGGCCTGCTCCCCCGCCGTGCGCTGATCGCCCAGAAAGCGTAGACTCATACTCAATTGGTGCCGAAGGTTTGCTGTGAAAACCCGTAGCTGTGCTTGATTTACAGGTACAGCAAAGAAAGCCGCTTTTTCTTTGCGGCTAGCTTAAGGTCTATTCAGGTCTTAGCCTACAGCCGTGACGGTT
>JAEYPH010000009.1 GCA_023410875.1 Bacillota bacterium
AGTTCCACTTTCTCTTTCACTCCCCACGGCATCCAACCATCTCCTTTGTAATGGTTTGCATGCCTCATTTTAATCGGAGAGTGTTACCTATGTCCCCGGTCTATACAACCGGGCGAGGGGGATATAGAAAAAGCCGGCCCATCATTTACATAATCAAAATGGGGTCCGAAGGTTTCCAAAGGGCGACCGGAAAGCCCTTTGGGCGCATCCGCAGATGCGAAATCCATGCCCTGGAGGCTTGTATGAGAATCACCTGGAGCGGCGAAACCGTTACCGGCCCGGTGCTGGACGTGATCGTGCGGGACAATGCCGGCGGCTGCGCCGACACGCTGGCCATTCTGTTCCCGGACCCCGAATTGGCGTGGCTCAACTGGCAGCCCCAGAAAGGCGACATCATCACCGTTTCCGACGGCGGCTGGAGCTCCGGCGCGATGTACTTCGACGGCTTCGCGGCCAAGGACGGAATTTTCCAAGCGCTTGCAATTTCCGCGCCGCCGGCGGGCAAAACAGAGGCCCACAGGGCGTGGCAGGACGCTCTTTTCTCCCACATCGCCGGCGACATCGCCAATGCCTGCGGGCTGGCGCTGGAACTGCACGGCGTGCCGGATTACCGGTATGCGTCGGTGGCCCAGGGCGGGGCGGCGAACCTGGGGTTCCTGCACAATCTGTGCGCTCGCGAGGGCCGGACGCTCAAGGTTCACGACGGGAAGGTCGTCATCTTCGACGAAAAGACGGTGGAAAACCAGCCGAAGGCGCTCACGCTTTCGCGGGCTGACCTTGGCACGGAGTACGAGTTCGGCACCGCTTCTGTGGACCTGAAAAGCCGGTGCCGCGTGCGCCACTACGGTACCGGCGGGCTCGTGGATTACACCGAAACCGCGCCGGGAATCTACGGCGGCAGCATCGAGTTTGACGGCTGCGCGGCGTCGCCGGGAGAGGCCCAACGGTTCGCACGGGCTGCGCTTCGGGCGGCCAATAAGGGTGAGTTCTACGGCCGCTTCTCGCTGCCGATGAACCGCGCCATCGCCGCCGGAAACACCTTTGAGCTGACCGGCATGGGCGCGCTGAGCGGCATGTGGTATTTGACGATGGTGGAGCAGCGCATGGTCACCGGCCGCACACTGTGCCGCTGCCGGCGGCCCATCCAAGGAGGATACTGATGATCGCCGTAGGCATGATTACCGTCGTGGAGAGCGGCCGGGCGCGGGTGACGCTTCTGGAACCCGGCGTACAGACGCCGCCGCTAAAAACCCTGGACGGCCGCACGTGGACCGCGGAGGACGTCGGCAAGGCCGTGCTGGTGGGTTCCTGGTCCGGCTGTGTGGCCGATAGCGCGATACTGGGGGTGCTGACATGATCGGAGCCTTCGGCTCGATGATTTTTGAGATTACCGACAAGCATGTGTTTGTGCCAGCCGACGAATCGCTGACCGCCGGCTGCAAGATCGAGGTCAAGGAATCATCCGGCAAGCCGCAGACGACCGGCTCCACGCCGGAGCTGCGGGGCGTGGAAGTGCAAGCTGCGGCTCAAGCGGGAGCTGGGCATCAACGTACAGGTGATGCAGGATCACTGGCTCAAGATGGCAGAGGACGGCGCGACCGGATACATCAACATGGGCGGCCAGCCGCTGGCGGCCAATCAGTTCAAGCTGAAATCCTGCTCGGTGTCCGATGTCATGCGGGACGGTGCCGGCGAACTTGTCTCCGTGTCGCTGGCCTGCGATTTTCAGGAGTACATCGGCGCGCCGGCCAAAAAAAAGAAGGCCAAGAAAAAGAAGAAAAAGAGCGGCGGCGGAGGAGGCGGCGGAGATGAGCCGACCACGCCGCCGTCAAACCCATACGACTACTGGAACAAGAACCACTGACCGCGCGCAGGAGGGCTTATGACCACGATTCTGGACATGGGCATCGGGCCCATCGATTGGAACGCCAAGGGCGAGGCTGCGGTGCTGCAGCGTGTGCGCAATCTGCTGGGCACAAGGCAATATGAGATTGCCTATGACCGGGGGCGCGGCGTGGACGCGGACCTTGTGGACCAGCCCGCCGACCGCGTGCTGGGGCAGATGGCCAACGACGTGGCCGAACTGCTGACCATATACGAGCCTCAGGCGGAGATGGTGAGCATGGCCTCCCGGCCCGGAGGCGGATTCCTTGTGACGGTGAAGGTGGTGAGCGCGTGAGCAACGAGATCGAGTTTGTATCCTGCGACCCGCAGGAGATATTGGCCGGGCTGATCGCCGATGTGGAGGCGTCCGCCGGCGAGACGCTGTATGCCGGCGACGTGCGCCGCATGTTCGCCGAAAACCAGACGCAATGGCTGGTAGGCTTCCACGCTACACTCAACGACACGGCCAAGCAGGCGCTGCTGCGTTTTGCTCGCGGCCAGGTGCTGGACGCGCTGGGCGAGGCCGTGGACACACCACGACTGCAGGCGGCAAAGGCAACGTGCACACTACGCTTCACGGCGTCTGCGGGCCATCCGTCCATGCTGATCCCCGCCGGGGAGCGGGTATCCCCCGACGGTGTGCTGTTCTTCGAGACCGTCGCGTCGGCCAGCCTGCCCGCGGGCACGAACACCGCAACGGTGACAGGCAGGGCCATGGAGGCCGGGGCCAAATACAACGGCTTTGCCGCGGGGCAGATCGCATTGATCATCGATCCGTTGCCGTGGCTGGCCAGCGTGACCAACACGACGACCAGCGCCGGCGGCGCTGACGAGGAGGCCGACGGCAGCACCGAGCCACCCTATACTGATTACCGGGAGCGCATCCGGCTGGCCCCGTCGCGTTTCTCCACGGCGGGACCAGTGGACGCCTACGTTTATTGGGCCAAGACCGCCAGCGCCAACATCGCCGACGTGTCACCGACGGTGCCAACCGGCGGGGAGATGCTGCTGACCATTCTCATGGATGACGGCGCGCCATCCTCCGAGGTGCTGGCCGCCGTGGAGGCCGCTTGTTCCGCCCGCAACCGCCGCCCGCTGGGCGACCTCGTGACGGCCCAGGGGCCGGCGTGGGTGGATTTCTCCATCGACATCGCATACACGATCAATGCGGGTTTTGCCGGCAGTGAGGCGACGATACGCGCCGCAGTCGAGGGCGCGGGCGGGGCCGTGGAGCAGTACGTCGCATGGCAGACAGTGGCGATAGGCCGGGCTGTGAACCCTGACCAGCTGCGCCGGCGCATCTACGGGGCAGGTGACTTTGACGACGCCACGCGGCTGCTGCTGGCCCAGGGCATAGACGCGGTGGAGATCACGGCGCCGACGGCTGCGGCGGTATCGGCCACGCAGGCGGCGCGGCTGGACGGCACGCCAGCCATCACATACGACGGGTTGGTGTGAGCGATGCGCATAGAGGACGTTGATCTGCTGGCGCTGCAGAGCCGCCTGATGCGCGCTGACTCGACGACGCAAGGGCTGTGCAAGGGGCTGAACCAGGAGTACCGCAAGCTGGCCCCGGAGATCCGCAAGTGCCTGGGCCTTGCACTCCTGTACATCGACCCAGACGCCGTGAGCGATGAGTTTCTGGCCATCCTGGCCTACGATCTCAAGGTAGATTGGTACGACGACGGGGCTGGCCGCGAGGCCCGCGTGGCCACTGTAAAAAACGCCAAGAAGGTGCAGCGCATTATGGGCACGCCCGCGGCGGTGGAGCTGGCCGTGGCCCCGTACTTCGACCAGGCGTTTGTGCGCGAATGGTGGGAGTATGACGGCGACCCATACCATTACAAAATCTTTGTCCAGGGTGAATTGACCGCCGACGAATCGGCGCTGCTGACCCGCACGATTGCCCGCACGGCGCGGGCTACGGCAGTGCTGGACGCAGTGGCGTCGATCACGCTGTCCAGCGGCAGCGCGTACACCGGTGGCGCGGTGATTGTGCGGCAGAAAACCGTGATAAGGGAGGCTTGACATGGCATTCAACACACTGACGATCACCGACAAGGGCGTGGCACTGCAGGCCAAGGTGCTGGGCGGCGCGACGCTGACCTTCACGAAGGCTCAATCCGGCAGCGGCGCATTGCCCGGCGGCACGGATATTACGGCAATGACGGCGCTGATCGCTGCGGAGCAGGACATCGTCATCGCCAGCGTGACGCCATCTGTGCCTAACAAACTGACCGCCCGCATCGACTTCACCAACGACGGGCTGGAAACCGGCTACTACTGGCGGGAGATCGGCCTGTTCGCCGACGACCCCGACGACGGTGAAATCCTGTACGCCTACAGCAACGCGGGCGACGAGGGCACCTTCATGCCAGCCGAGGGCGAGGGCGTGACCGAGCAGATCGTGGACCTGGTCACGCTGATCTCCAACGTGCTGAGCGTGACTGTGACGGCGGACAACTTGCTGGTTCATCCTGTGTGGGCTGATCTGCTGATCAACGGCCTGATACCGTGTACCAGCGCAAGCACAGGCCCAACCATCGCCATTTCCAACGCGAACATTACCGAGATGGTGGACGGTCTGAAAATCGTGTTGACATGTCCTGGAGCATCCGGAAGTCCGCCAAGCTCCACAAATCACGCAAAGATCAACATCAACGGAATGGGCGCAAAGGATTGTTACGCACCAACCGGAAGCGGCATCAACATACAGATGTATGGTAGAGATCTGGCAGGCACTTCCGTGTGGTTGTATCGCGAAGCTGATGATTCGTTTGAGCTGCTTATGTCCGCCGGTCATGTTTATAGCCTGATATCAACAAAACTCAACGCTACATCCTACACCGCCGCCGATGTGTTGGCTAAGTTGCTGACGGTGGACGTCAACGAAAGCGGAATAAACGCCACCACGCTGCAAGGCAACGCCCCAGGCGCGTTTGCTGCGGCATCACACGGCCACATGGCTGGCGATGTGGCCGGCGGCACATTTGCGGTCGCTCGCATACCGACACTGGCCATCAGCAAGACATCTGGCTTGCAGGCTGCGCTGGACGGTAAAGCGGCCGCCGAAGTTGTTTTGACCGGCAGCGCCAATGACATCATAGCGCCAGGCGTTTACTACATCGGCACCACCGTGACAGATAAGCCGTCAACCGTATTAGGCACCGGCGGCGCATTAATCGTTGCTGCAAATCCGGGCTCGGTCGTATCCCAAAACTACATTCCAGCCATTGACACACCTAGGATTTACGCGCGACGTTGGGCATCCGGAAGCTGGCAACCGTGGTATCAGTCCGCAGCGATGACATTGGTAACTTGATACAAGGCACGGTGAATGCCTGTTTTCCAGCCTCGGAGTAATCCGGGGCTGTTTCATATCAAAATCGGAGAGGAGACAACAAATGAACTGGGTTGACTGGCTCAAACTGGCGCTTGCGGCCATGGGCGCGGCGCTATCCTGGCTGTTCGGAGGACTTGTTATGTATGTTGCCGTCGTGCTCGTGCTGATTGTCCTTGACTACATCACGGGCATGCTGGCCGCCAAGGTCACCTGCACGCTCAGTTCCAAAGTGGGCTGCGCGGGCATCCCCAAAAAGCTTATGATACTGACCATGATCGTGACTGCTGCCTTTCTCGACGTCCTTATTAAGCTGTACATCAATCCTTCGCTGGCGGTGTGTCTGGCAATCACCTGTAGCTTTTATGCGGTAAATGAGGCGCTAAGCATCCTGGAGAATTTGGGCCGCGCCGGCGTGCCGTACCCGCAGAAGTTGCGGGATGTGATTATGGTGCTTAACAAGAAGGAGCAACCGCCTGCCGCGGAGGCGGAGCCGGAAGACAAGGAGGGGTTCTGATGGCCGTATACATCGGCAGTGCCCGCATTGACGAGCGCGGCAACGCCAGAGGCGGTGCTGCAGGCGACCAGAACGGCAAGGAAGTTTCCACGCAGCCGTGGTACCGGCACTCCCTGGGCTGGGTCGTGATCCGCGCCAAGTCGCCGGTACACCGTGCCGGCCTG
>JAEYPH010000052.1 GCA_023410875.1 Bacillota bacterium
CCCGTGGGGCCGGTCTCACCTGTTGCACCCGTAGCGCCGGTTTCACCGGTAGCACCCGTAGGGCCGGTTTCACCGGTAGCACCCGTGGGGCCGGTTTCACCGGTAGCACCCGTGGGGCCGGTCTCGCCTGTTGCGCCCGTGGGGCCGGTCTCGCCTGTTGCACCCGTGGGGCCGGTTTCACCGGTAGCACCCGTGGGGCCAGTCTCGCCGGTAGCGCCTGTGGGGCCGGTCTCGCCGGTAGCGCCGGTTTCACCGGTAGCGCCCGTGGGGCCGGTCTCACCGGTAGCGCCCGTAGCGCCGGTTACACCGGTAGCGCCCGTAGCGCCGGTCTCGCCCGTTGCACCCGTGGGGCCGGTCTCGCCGGTAGCGCCCGTGGGGCCGGTTTCACCGGTAGCGCCCGTGGGGCCGGTTTCACCGGTAGCGCCCGTGGGGCCGGTTTCACCGGTAGCGCCTGTGGGGCCGGTTTCGCCTGTTGCGCCGGTTACACCGGTAGCGCCCGTAGCGCCTGTTGCGCCGGTTACACCGGTAGCGCCGGTCTCGCCGGTTGCGCCGGTGGCACCTGTAACGCCGGTTGCGCCTGTAGCGCCCGTTGCGCCTGTCTCACCGGTTGGTCCAGTGACAGTAGTATCGTCCTCGACAACTACCAGAGTGGCCTTGACAGGCACAGCAGGAGAGAAAAAGATCGCTGCTGTGCTGGCGTTTACCAGAGAGACGGTTACCGGCGCCGCAACGACGTCGATAATACCGATTCCTACGACTTCTCCGCTCTTGATCGGAGAAGCCCCCTCCAGAAAATCACCCTGAGAAGAGGACAGTGCGAACACGCTGCCATTTGTGGATGTGGAGGTTTGTGTCGCTACCCACCAATCCAAAACATAGCGCCCCGCTTCATTGAAGGTGATGACGCCGGTTACGCTGTTGTAGGTGACGTTTCCCGAAGTGTAGACGATGGAATCAAAGATCACATTAGCGCCAGCCGCTACAGACCCTGCTGTGGTTCGCTCGACTTGTAAGGCGATGTTGCTCATAGTATACCTGCTTTCCAGATATGAGTTTAGTGAGGCTGTTAATCTATAACACCAAGCCCTCTGTGGGGCTCTCTCTTTACTATATGATTTCAGGGAGTATTTCGTTTTCGATATACAGCGGGATATTGTTTAAAGAAGCACTGTCCATATAGATTCCGTAAAGTGACGCGCGCTTTCCGCCACTTCGTTCCATGCAAGAAACCTCCTGCTGCAAGCATCCCGCAGCAGGAGGCATTTTTCATATCCGCTCTTCCGGGTATGATTCAGCAAATGGCATGGTCCCAGAAGGGGAAGATCATATCAAACGAATGACCGTCATATACGTGCTTGCACCGCCAAGGAGAGTGGCCGCCCCGAGCAGGCCGAACAGCTGCAGCGTCAGTGTATCGCCCGCGGTCAGCGGAACGATGAAGGCCGTGGACAAATTGTCTGCCGCAACGGTCGGAGTGATGATCGAAGCCGTTATCGGCGTGCCGTTCTGCAAAACCTGGGAGGAAACCAGCAGTGCCGTCGTTGTGGCTACGGCATAATCGATCAGATATTCTCCCGTTGTCGGTACGGTGAATTCGGTGTTCGTACCGTCTACGGTGAACGTGTTGAGGTTCTGGTTGTCCGGCAGGGGTACATCAGTGCCGCCCAGTACAACGGCGATGACGGCGGAAGATGTGTTGGATGTCGACATGCTGTCGGTTGTAAGCGCGGGGCCTGTTTCTCCGGTAGCCCCGGTCGCTCCTGTTTCACCGGTAGCGCCCGTTGCGCCGGTCTCACCTGTCGCGCCCGTAGCGCCGGTTTCACCGGTCTCTCCTGTCGCGCCGGTTGCACCGGTTTCACCGGTCTCACCGGTAGCGCCCGTAGCGCCGGTTTCACCGGTCTCACCGGTAGCGCCGGTTGCACCGGTCTCACCGGTCTCACCGGTCTCACCGGTCTCACCGGTAGCGCCCGTAGCGCCTGCTTCACCGGTCTCGCCGGTAGCGCCTGTTGCGCCGGTTTCACCGGTCTCACCGGTAGCGCCTGTCGCTCCAGTTTCACCAGTTTCACCAGTAGCACCCGTCGCTCCGGTTTCACCGGTTTCGCCGGTAGCGCCCGTCGCTCCGGTTTCACCGGTCTCGCCAGTTGCGCCGGTTACACCGGTAGCGCCTGTAGGGCCGGTTTCACCTGTAGCACCCGTCGCTCCGGTTTCACCGGTCTCGCCAGTAGCGCCAGTGGGGCCGGTTTCGCCAGTTTCACCAGTAGCACCCGTCGCTCCGGTTTCACCGGTTTCGCCGGTAGCGCCCGTCGCTCCGGTTTCACCGGTCTCGCCAGTTGCGCCGGTTACACCGGTAGCGCCAGTTGCACCGGTTGCGCCGGTGGAACCGGTTGGCCCGGTGACGGTGGTATCGTCCTCGACAACCACCAGTGTGGCCTTGACCGGTACGGTAGGCGAATAGAAGACCGTGGATGTGCTGGCGTTCACCAGGGACACGGTTACTGGCGCCGCAATGACGTCGATGATTCCTATGCCTACGACCTCACCGGTTTTGATCGGGGAGGCCCCTTCCAGGAAATCTCCCTGTGAAGAGCTTAGCGCAAACACGCTGCCATTCGTGGAAGAGGAGGATTGCGTTGCAACCCACCAATCCAGAACATAGCGCCCCGCTTCATTGAATGTGATGACGCCTGTTAGGCTGTTGTAGGAGACGTTACCCGAAGAGTAGACGGTCGTTTCAAAGATTACATTTGCAGCGGCCGCTACAGATCCTGCGGTTGTACGCTCGATTTGTAAGGCGATGTTGCTCATTGTATACCTGCTTTCCAGATTGTAATTTATAGAGCCTGTTCCCTCGAAACAGCAAGTCCTCTGCAAGGCTCTCGTTTTACTATATGATTTATTGGCTGTTTTGGATATGCGGCGGGATATCCAGCGTGTCTGTCGCCTTCGGCGCTGTTGCGCCTTGGCGATTCAGACGACTTGTGCTCGTTGCTGGTTTATCGCCCGACGATAATCGCCGCCGGGTCCTACCCCCGGCTTTGCGCAGCGTCGGCTTGCCGATGCGATCAGCAAAGTCGAGCATCGCTTGCGATGCGATGGGGCGATATCTCACATATTGTTCTCATGCTTTTTTGCTAGAAGACGTAAGACGCCTGCGGGCGGGTCTTTATAGCACTTCTAGCTTTTTACTGTTTCCTCCCACCGAATAAATCGGTGGTCGGTACTTCGCTTTCCTCGCTGAGTTTGCTTACAGCCTGGGATATCGTTCTGCGCGGAAGAGGGCAGGGCAACAACAAAGGTATGTAAACAGCAAAAGGGCCGGTCTGCGAGGACCGGCCCATGGAATTTGGTATCAGTCGGTTGATTAAGCGCCCTTCTCCTGCGTCTCTTTGGCCAGGCTGTCAAACTTCTGCAGCAACGCTTCGGCACTTTGGCGCAGTTTGTCGCGGCTGGCGCGGTTGAGCTCATCCAGCGCGGCGGGGTCCGCCTGGGCGTAGGCGGCTTTGATGCCGTCCAGCGCCAGCAGGAAGTCCTCCTGCAGCGCGTCCAGCAGCGGGATCATCGGAGCGGCTGGCGGGGCAGGGTGGGCGGAGGCCACCTGCGCCACCGGGGCCTGTGAGAGGTCCACGGTCTGGCCGATCTCGGGCATCTCGGCAGGCACCCCCAGGCGCTGCCTTATGAGGGCCGCCAGCGTCCCCATGGCTTCGGGCTCGCCGTGGCTTAGCAGGATGCGTGAGGGCTTCTTCTTCATGGCGGCCACCCAATCCAGCAGGCCTGCCTGGTCGGCGTGGCCGGAGAAGCCTTCCAGCATCTCGATGCGGGCGTTCACCTGAATCTGCTCGCCGAACAGCCGCACGCGCTTGGCGCCATCCAGCAGCGCGCGGCCCAGCGTGCCCTGGGCCTGATAGCCCACGAACACGATCGTGGATTCGGCACGCCACAGGTTGTGCTTGAGATGGTGCTTGATGCGCCCGGCGTCGCACATACCGCTGGCGCTCAGTATGATCTTGGGGCTGCGGTCGGCGTTGATGGCCTTGGATTCCTCCAGGCTGGCGGTGAAGCGCAGGTTGGGGAAGTCCAGCGGGTTGTCGCCGTTCTCGATATAGGCACGAGCCTCGGCGTCGAAGCAGTCGGTGTTCTCGCGGAACACCTGCGTGGCGCTGACGGCCAGTGGGCTGTCCACATACACCGGCGTGCGCTGCAGCGTGCTCATGTGGTGGCCGTACACGTCGTATTTCTTGTTCAGCTCGTATATGACCTCTTGGGTGCGCCCCACGGCGAAGCTGGGGATCACGACGTTGCCGCCCCGGGCCACCGTTTCGTCGATGACGTCGAACAGGCGGCCCACCTTGTCCTCGCGCACATGCAGGCGGTCGCCGTAGGTGGATTCCATGACCAGCACATCGGCGCCCTCTATGATGGATGGGTCCCGCAGGATGGGGATGTCGCGGTTGCCCAGGTCGCCGGAGAACACAACCTTGCGCTGCGCGCCGCCGTCGGCAATCCACAGCTCCACGATGGAGCTGCCCAGCGTGTGCCCGGCGTCGCGGAAGACCACCCGCACGCCCTCTGCCGGCTGGAACTCCTGATCATATTTGCGGGCGCGCAACAGCTTGCACGCCTCCAGCGCGTCCTTGGCCGTATACAGCGGCGGCGTCTCCGGCAGGCCGCCGCGGCGGCTCTTGCGGGCGCGCCATTCGGCCTCGGTTTCCTGTATGTGCCCGGAATCCGGCAGCATGATCTGGCAGAGGTCCGCCGTTGCCTTGGTCGCATATACCGGCCCGCGATAGCCATCCAGCCACAGCTTGGGGATGCGCCCCGAGTGGTCGATGTGGGCGTGGGTCAGCAGCACAAAATCGATGGAGCCCGGATCGAAGGGGAAGCTCTGCCCGTTGCGAAGCGACTCCCGGGCGTTGCCCTGGAACATGCCGCAATCCACGAGGAAGGCCAATCGTTCCGTCTGCACCAGATAACAAGAGCCGGTCACTGCGCGCGCCGCGCCAAGGAAGGTGATTTTCATAAAGACCTCCTGACCATCGCCTGCGGCTGGCTGCAGCCCGGCGTCCATGTCGGTAACTAAAGTATAGCACGTTTTCTTTTTTCGTTGCACAATCCAGTGGCAAAAGCACAGGAACTCAGACTATTGGCAAACTCGGTGAGGAAACTTAAAGATATAACCGACTGACGATTTATTCGGCAGGAGGAAACGCAAGATCAGAACGAGGTATTTAAAGAGTCCGCCCGCTGGCGTCTCCGTTCCCGAAAACATCATATGGGTATAAAAAGCAAAGATATCGCTTGGCGACAGTTATCGCCGGGCGATAAAGAGCACCCAGGTCAAGTCGACTAAATCGCCAAGGCGCTGCAGCGCCGCAGGCGAAAGGACTTCATTTCTGTGCAAGAACATGTTATAATCTTTCTTCAAGAGCCATTTCAACCAAATCTTCGGAGGAAACCGCCCGTGATGAGCATGACCGGCTTCGGCCGGGGTTTTGTGGAGCGCGAGGGCCGGCGCATGCTGCTGGAGCTCAAGAGCGTCAACCACCGCTATCTGGACGTCAGCATGCGCCTGCCCAAGTCGCTGGGCGCATTGGAAGACCCGTTGCGCCGCCGCCTGCAGGAGCGCTTCGGCCGCGGCCACATCGATGTATACCTCAAATACGAGAACGAAGCCGCCGGCAGCAAAACTGTGCGCGTGGATTCGGCGCTGCTGGGGGGCTATCTGGGCGCACTGAAGAGCATCGAAGGGGCCCACGGTTTGCGCGACGACCTGACGCTGACCGCCGTGCTGCGCATGGGCGATGTGCTGGTGGCCGAAAGCGCCGAGGAGGATGAGGAGGCGCTGCAGGCCATGCTGGGCGAGGCTGCCGACGCCGCCTGCGCGGGCATGCTGGCCATGCGCGTGGCCGAGGGCGACCGTCTGAAGGCCGACATGAGCGCCAAGCTCGAGGGCATGCTGGAGCAGATGGCTATCATCGAAGAACGTTCACCGATGATCGTGACCGAGTATCGCGACAAGCTGCGCGCCCGCATCGCCGAACTCACCGAAGGCGCGCCCATGGATGAGCAGCGCCTGGCCACCGAGGTCGCCTATATGGCCGACCGCGGCAGCGTGGATGAGGAGATCGTGCGCTTCAAGAGCCACGTCAAGCACTTCCGCGACACGATGCGCCAGAATGGAGCCATCGGCCGCAAGCTGGATTTCATCGTGCAGGAGATGAACCGCGAGATCAACACGATCTGTTCCAAGGCAGCGGACATGACGCTGATCAACGCCGGCATCGCCCTCAAAGGCGAGATAGAAAAAATCCGCGAACAGGTGCAGAACATCGAATAATCCCCCCGCCGACCTCTGCGGCGGGTATGCCGCATCATCGGGCGGCCTATACTCGTGCAGGAGGAACCCATGGACATCCGGTTTATCAACATCGGCTTTGGCAACATCGTCAGCGCCAACCGCATGATCGCCATCGTCAGCCCCGACAGCGCGCCCATCAAGCGCATCATACAGGAGGCGCGGGACGCCGGCCGGCTCATCGACGCCACCTATGGGCGCAGGACCCGCGCCGTCATCATCATGGACAGCGAGCACGTGATCCTGAGCGCCGTTCAGCCGGAGACCGTGGCCAACCGCCTGGAATCCGACGGCCGCATCGAAATCGAGGAGGACGAGGAAGCCTGATGAACCAACCCAAGGGGCTGCTGCTGGTGGTGTCCGGCCCGGCGGGCGCCGGAAAGAGCACCGTGTGCAAACGACTTCGGGCCGAGCTGCCCGACTTGGCGCTTTCGGTATCGGTGACGACGCGGGGGCCGCGCAACCAGGAGCAGGAGGGAATCAACTATTTCTTCCGCACCCACGAGCAGTTCGAGCACATGCTACAAAACGAGGAGCTGCTGGAATACGCCCACGTCTATGGCAATTATTACGGCACACCCCGCGATTATGTGACCCGCATGATGCAGGAAAACCACGACGTGCTGCTGGAGATCGAGATGCAGGGCGCGCTGCAGGTGAAGAAGCGCTTCCCCGGCGGCGTGTTCATCTTCGTGGTGCCGCCGTCCATCCGCGACCTCTACGTGCGCTTGGACAAGCGCGGCAGCGAGACACCCGAAAGCCTGATGCGCCGCTTCCGCAGCGCCTACGGTGAGCTGGGCTATCTGGATGAATACCACTATCTCGTCGTGAATGACGACGTGGAAAAGGCAGTGGAGCGCATCAAGGCCATCATCGTCGCGGAGAAGTGCCGTGTGAACCGCAACATGGACATCAAACAAGCTTTGCTTGAGGAGGCAGACAGCATATGAACAACAATTCCGGCATGATGTATCCCCCCATGGACGAGCTGCTGGAGAAGGTGGACAACCGCTATACGCTGGTTGTGGAGACCGCCAAGCGTGCCCGCCAGCTGGTGGACGGCGCGCCCAAGCTCAGCCGCGCCTCGGTGGACAAGCCTGTTACGATCGCCGTGCGCGAGATCCACGAGGGCAAGATCAAGTACGAGCGCCCCTTCGACGGGTACAAGTAAGGAGCGGTCTCCATGCCAATTATTGTGCTGGGCGTAACGGGGGGCATCGCTGCCTACAAGGCAGCGGACCTGACCAGCCGTCTTAAGAAAGCCGGCCACGCCGTGCATGTGATCATGACGCACAACGCCGAGCATTTCATCTCCGCGCTGACCTTTGAGACGCTCAGCGGCAACCCGGTGACCACCGATACCTTCCTGCGGGATCGCCCATGGGAGGTCGAGCATGTGGCGCTGGCCAAGGCCGCAGAGCTGCTGCTGGTGGCGCCGGCTACGGCCAACATCATCGGCAAGTTTGCCCACGGCATCGCCGATGACATGCTGTCCACGACCTATCTGGCCACCACCGCACCGGTGCTGCTGGCCCCGGCCATGAACGACCACATGTACCAAAACGAAGCCGTGCAGGCCAACCTGGACCTGCTGCGCCAGCGCGGCGTGCACTTCATCGGCCCCGAGAGCGGCCTGCTGGCCTGCGGAGACGAGGCCATCGGCCGCATGAGCGAGCCCGTGGACATCGCCGCCGCCGTGGAGGCGCTGCTCAAAGGCGCGCAGACGCTGGCCGGCAAGACTGTGCTGGTGACCGCCGGCCCTACCCGCGAGGCGCTGGACCCGGTGCGGTATCTGACCAACCGCTCCTCCGGGCGCATGGGGTATGCGCTGGCTGCCGAGGCCGCCCGCCGCGGCGCGCAAGTGTGGTTGGTCAGCGGCCCGGTGCGCCTGAGCGCGCCCGCCGGCGTCAAGCTCGTGTCCGTGACCTCCGCCGCCGAGATGCTGGATGCCTGCACGTCGCTGTTCCCCGAATGCGACGCGGCCATCATGGCCGCGGCCCCGGCGGATTTCCGCGCCGCGCAGATCGCAACGCACAAGATCAAGAAGACCGGCGACGGCGCGCTTGAGCTGACGCTGGAACAGACGACAGACATCGCCGCCGAGCTGGGCCGCGCCAAGCGGGCCGGCCAGGCGCTGGTGTGCTTCGCCGCCGAGACGCAAGACCTGCTGCCCAACGCTCGGGCGAAGCTTGCGCGCAAGAACGCCGACCTGATGGTGGCCAACGATGTTTCCGAAGCCGGCAGCGGTTTTGATGTGGACACCAACCGCGTGACGCTGCTGAGTGCCGAAGCCGAGGAGGCCCTGCCGCAGATGAGCAAGGCCGAGGTGGCGCGGGCGATACTGGACAGGGTGGAGAAGCTGCTGCTGTAGGGCTATTTTGATAGCTTGATTAGAAATAAACTAAGAGGCGGCAACTATGCCGCCTCTTCTCGTCTGTAGATAAGCAATGAGCTATAGCGCCTTCCCCTTGAGGGGAAGGTGGCGCGCAGCGCCGGATGAGGTGGTAGTGCTCGACAGGATGCACACCTCATCAGTCGCCTTCGTCGACAGCTTCCCCTCCAGGGGAAGCCTTAAGAATCGCGTTGTTACGGTGAAGAGGCGGTATGCGTGTCGCCTCTTTTCTGTGCTACTTGCGCCATTCCCACTTGGTCTCGTTGCACGCCGGGTAGAACCCGATGCTGTAGTAGAACTGCTGGGAGGAGCCCACCCAGGCGCGGGTAGCGCCTAGGGTCCCACAGCGGCGCACGCCCTCCAGCACGGCAGCGCGGCCGCAGCCCATGCGCCGGTAGCGCGGGTCGGTGGCCACGGGCTCCACCAGGGCGTTCTGCGTGCCTGGCTCATACCACATGCCGCAGTAGCTGACGAACTGCCCGTCAGGCGCGGCCACGGCGATCTTCAGACTCAGGTCATTGTGGGGGCCGCTCAGGCTCACGCAGCGCTCCTCCAGCGAGGCTTCATCCATGGGCGCGGGGCCCTCGTCCTCGTGGTTGAAGCCATTCCACAGCACCTGGTTATACTTGCGCAGGTCGTACTCGTCGGCCAGGCTCACGACGCGGAAGCCGTCGGGCAGGGTATAATCCAGCGCCGTGTCGGCGATATCCAGCACGGCGGTGGCCTCGCGGTCCTGGCTTGGTCGGAACCCTTGGGCGTAGGCGAAGCGCTGCAGCGAGGGGTCATTGTCATCCAGCAGCGCCACCAGCTTGCCGCCGACGCTTAAATGCTCCATGGCGTACAGCAGCATGTCGGGCTTAAGCGCTATGTGATCGCCGTCGGCGATCAAAAAGACCTCGCCCGGCGTGCTCTCATAGGTCGCCAGCGCCACGATGTGGCCGTCTTCCTCCCAAACGCCGATGCGGCCCAGCGCCGTGGGGTCCAGATAGGGCAGGGAGTGCATCCACTCCCAGCGCCCCCAGTGGAACCCCGGGCTTACGGGCTCCGGCTCGTTGGCGCGGACGAGAAAATCTCGCACGCGGTGGAAATCCCCGGTGAAGCCGGGATGGGGTTCGTAGGTACGCAAAACGATGCTCATGACGTCTCCTTGCGGGCGCCGCCGTGGCCACATGGTTTGACCAGCGGGCGGATACCCGATATACTTATTCATATGATTTAAATTGGAGGTGCTTGTGTTGACCACCACGATCTATGTCACCGATGCAGACAAGGAACGGCTGCAGAAGCGCATGGATGAATACCGGCAGAGCAACCCGAACTGCGCGGACAGCGTCCGCGCGCTGGAGAGGGAGCTAAAGCGCGCCCATATCGTCACCGCTGCCGACATCCCGGCGAGTGTCGTGACGATGAACTCCCGGGCGGTGCTGCGCAACCGGCAAAGCGGTCGGGAAACGGTCTATACGCTGGTCTATCCCGAGGATGCCAGTTTGGCTTCCGGCAAGGTGTCGGTGCTGGCCCCGGTGGGGCTGGCTATCCTGGGCTACGGCAAGGGCGACGTGATCTCCTGGCCGGTGCCCTCGGGCGTGGCAGAGCTGGAAGTCGTCGATGTCGTGTATCAGCCCGAAGCCGTCGGTGATTTTCATCTGTAGCCTTTTGCCCTGATCACAACCGGATCCGGCCCCGCGCAAAGCGGGGCCGTTTTACATCGGTGTTACGGGTCTTGTGGAGTGCGCGCGGGCCGCTGCCAGAAGGTTTCGGTGGTGACAGGGCAGAACCCGATGCTGTAGTAGAATTGCTGGGAGGAGCCCACGGAGGCCCGCGTGGCGCCTAGAGCCCCGCAACGGCGCACGGCTTCCAGCACGGCGGCGCGGCCCAGCCCCATGCGGCGATATTTAGGCGCGGTGGCCACCGGCTCCACCACGGCCACGCTGCCGCCGCGATACCACATGCCACAATGGGCGGCGTATTCGCCGCCGGGCGCGGCCACGGCGATCAGCAGGCTGCTGTCGGCATGGGGGGAGCTTACGCAGTTTGTGCGCCATTGCAGCATTGCGTCGTCCTCGGGTGCGGGGCCTTCCGCCTCGTGGTCAAAGCCCTTCCACAACACTTGGTTGTATTGGCGCACATCGAATTCCTGATCAAAGCTTACGATGCGAAAGCCTTCGGGGAGCGTAAAGCGCGTGGCCTCCGGCGTGATATCCATGAGGGCGGTGCACTCCTTTTGCTGGGTGGGCCGCAGGCCGGCCTGGAAGGCCAAACGCTGAAGCTCACGGTCGCTGTCGTCTATGATCAGCGTCACAATGCCGTCATGGGCCATGCAGTCGCAGGCGTAACGCAGCATTTCCGGCCGCAGATGCCGGTGCTGCTCGTCGGTGCGGATGGACACGGCGCCCATGTGGTCCTCGATGACTGTGGCGGCCACCAGCCGGCCCTGATCCTCCCAAAGGCCGATCTTCGCCAGGTCGTCGGCCTTATAGGTATCCATAGCGCTCGACCATTCCCAGAACACCCAGTCGATCAAGCCGGGTCTGGGCTGCGATTCGCCGGTGTGGAACAGGAAGTCGCTGATTCGAAAATAATCGTCGGTGTAGCCAGTCTGCGCCGGATAGGCGCGAAATGTTACGGGCATGAGAATTCCCCTTTCCATAGAAAAAAGTCCTTTGTCCGCCGGACAAAGGACTGTCGTATGCCATTGCTAACAAGCCAAACGGGCACCCCGTACGCTGGCGGTGTTGGAATGGACGATGCGCAATCTGCTGTCACGGCGGGTACGACCAAACAGCCCCTTGTCAGAGGCGCGGTCAGCCAACCGAACTCAACAGATTACTGAATCATCCTTTCACCCCTTGCATTCATATATCCAGATCGTACCATAATCTGGAAGGGCTGTCAAACCGATCAGGCCAGCGCGCACTGGGCTGTGAACGCTCCGCCGACCTGCTGGGTCGTGCCGTCGGGCAGCCTCAGCGTGGCGCTCAACCCATCGGGCAGTTCGCCGGAGATGGAGAAGATGCCGCCTTCCAGGCTCCAATTCACGCGCACCGGGCCCTTGGGCGTGGCGGCGACGCCTTCGCAATCGCCCAGCCACAGCGCCTGCGGGTCGATGATGGCGGTGCTCCAGCCGGGCTCGGCCTCGCGCACGCCCAGGAAATACCGGGGGAAATCCCACAGCGCCAGCGCGCCCCAGGCGTGGCATTCGCTGCGGGGCTGCACGGGAATTTCCGGTACTGTCGTGCACCCCAGGGCCAGCAGGCTCTTCCACATGTCCCACAGCTCCCGGGTGCGCGCATACAAGCCGGCCTTCTCCAGCGCGCGGAACAGGAAATACATCATCGTGAACGAGCAAGGCAGCAGCGATTTGTCGTCCAGCACCCGGTTCAGGATGGCGCGGGCCCGCTGGCCCTGGGCCAGGCCGGTCAGCACAGCCCACACCTGCGAGTGCTGTGAGAACTCCTGGAGGTGCGGCCCCTCGCGGTACAGCCCCTGGGTTTCGTCCCAGCAGGTGGCTTCCACGGCCTGCAGGATGGCGTCGGCGCGGCGGGTATATTCGTCGGCCACAGCGGAGCGGCCGGTGGCGCGCATTAGGGCTGCCGCCGACTGCAGGCCCAGCGCATAATGCAGGTTCTGCACGGCGGAGGCGCCATCGCGGGCAGCGTTGGGCACGCCGATTTCCCATTGCTCCACCCAGTCGAAATAGGGCCAGTGTTCCATGCTGCGATACAGGCCGTCGGGGTCCATACGGCGGTCGAACCAATCCAGCACGGCGTCTATCGTGGGCCGATAGCGCCGGGGCAGCGCCGCGTCGCCGGTCAGGTTCAGATAGTCTTCCAGCATCATGATCCAATACAGCGCAAAGCCGGGAATGGCCTGGGGCCTGCGCGAAGGATACCGGCTCTGCAGAATGCCTTCGGGCAGCAGGCTGCAGTGGTAGTCCTCCATGGTGCGCAGCGCCATGCGGGCGTCGGCGCTCAGGCCGTAGGTGAACAGCATCTCCAGGCGCGTGTCCTGTATGTATTGGAGCTGCTCATAATAGGGGCAGTCCTCATAGGTCTCGTGCATGCAGCGCTGCAGCGTATTGGCGCTGATGTGGAAGAGCTGCTCCACCCAAGGGTTGGCTGCAGAGCGCACGGCGGACACCCGCTCCAGGGGATAGGAACTGTCTATGAAGTCCAGCGCTTCGATGGTGACGTCCTGATCGCCGGCGGTCACCTCCACGCGCACAAAGCGGAAGGTGCGAAACCAGAAGGTCTGGAACCATTCGCCCTGACCGCTGGGCAGGAAGCGGTCCTCATATCCATCGATCACGCCGTTGGCCCAATCGTCCCGCTGGCCCTTGCCCTCGGGCGTCACATAGCATTCGGCGCAGCGCAGGGCTATCACCGCGCCCTTGCCGGCGCTTACCTTCAGCCGCAGATAGCCGGTCACAAGTTCACCGGCGTCCAGCTCCACAAAGGCGCTCTGCCCGGCGCGCACCGTGCCACCGGGGATGGCCACGCCGGGCTCCCCAAGCCGTTGGGGCTGCTGGCGGGCAAAGGCGCGCGGCTGTGCCGTCATCAGCGGGATGGGGCGCTCCTGCAGGAGGAAGGGCTGCATCTCGCCCCAGGGCGAAGGCGTCTCCACCCATAAAGGGCGGGCATCCAGCCAGGGGCTGGTGGGCTGTGGGCTATGCAGATCCCGCGGTAATTTGTCCCCATGGATGCACTGCTTGGAGCCAACGTACCAGGTGTGGATGTGAAAGATCCACTCGGTGGCTGTGTCCGGCAGCGCCAGCCAACCCGGCAGCTCCGTGGCCACCGATTCTCCTTCGCCCTCATCGCTCAGCAGAAGCAGCGGGCCCGTGGGTTTGGTGTGCACCGCGCTGGGGCCGCCGTCCTTGTGGCCCATCGCGTCGCTCTCGTTGCCGGAGAAATTGAACACCTGAGCGGTCAGCACATTGTCTCCGTCCAGCAGCAGGTGGCTAACGTCGATGGTGTCTACATACTGGCGCCACTGGTCGCCCTTGCACGGGCCGTTCTGCACGAAGACGCCGTTGACGAACAGCGCGTAGCGGGTGGAAGCGCTGATGTGCAGCAGCTTGCGCTGACCGGCGCGGGCGGCGAACACCCGGCGGAAGAAGGCTCCCGCCGTCTGCGGCGCGCCGGTCCAGGTTTGTGCAATGCTGCTCTCGGGCAGCCCGATCCATCGGGCGCCGGCCAGCGGATTGGTGTATACGTTCATGGGAGAGCCTCCTTTGTGCAGCAAATCCGAAGCCGATTATACCGCACCGCCGGGCGCGTTGCCATTGGTTAAGAGGAGACATTTCAAAAGTGCAACGGGTTTTGCAAAAAGGCGGGGGAGAATAGGCAAAGGGCAGGGATTTCGCGCCTTCAGGCGCGACCAAAGGGCTTTCCGATCGCCCTTTGGAAACCTTCGGACCCCAATTTTTGAATAAAGCCCATTGCCGATGGCGGATTCATTCCGCCAAGGAAACCGGCACATAGAAAGAATTGCTGGATGGATCCCGCCGTAGCGGTCTTTCGTACTCTGCACTGCTGGCATAGGACGAGCAACTACAAAGCCGCGCGGCGACGGTTATCGGCGCGCGGCAAAACCAATGCCAAGAACAAAGCAATCGCCGGCGATGAAGCATCGCCGGCGAGCAAAGCAGGGGGTGGCTTCGGCGGGGGACAGAGTCCCCCGTCCGACTAGAAAATGCTGAACGTAATGAATAGGGTAGCCATCAGCGAAGACACCAGAGACACCACGGTGATCTGCGTGTTGATGGAAGGACCGGCGGTGTCCTTGAAGGGGTCGCCAACGGTGTCGCCCACGACGGCGGCTTTGTGGGCCACGGAACCCTTGCCGCCTTCGTTGCCGGCTTCCACGTACTTCTTGGCGTTGTCCCACAGGCCGCCGGCATTGCTCATGAACAGCGCCAGCAGCAGGCCGCTGAGGATGTTGCCGGTCAGGAAGCCACCGATGGCCTGCACGCCGCCGATGAAGCCCACCGCCAGTGTGGCCACGATGGCCACCAGGCCCGCGGGGATCAGCTCCTGCAGCGCGCCATCGGTCGCAATGGTGATGCACTTTTCGTATTCCGGCACCACGCCGGGCTTGCCTTCCTTAAGGCCGATGATTTCCTTGAACTGGCGATGGATCTCGGCCACCATGCGCTGGGCGTTGCGGTCTACGCCCATGATCAGCATGGCGCTGAACACCGCCGGTATCGCGACGCCCACCAGCAGGCCAAAGAACACGATGGGGTTCATGATGTCAAAGCCGGTCAGAGGAGCCTTGCCCACCTCCGCCGCGGCGCCGTTGACCTCGCTTATGAACGCGCCCAACAGCGAGATGACCGTAAGGCCGGCAGCGCTGATGGCAAAACCCTTGGTCACGGCCTTGACGGTGTTGCCCGCCGAGTCCAGCTCGTCGGTGATGCGCAGCACTTCTTCGCCGAGATTGCCCATCTCGGCCAAGCCGCGGGCGTTGTCCACAATGGGGCCGTAGGCGTCGTTGGAGATGATCATGCCCACGATGGACAGCATGCCCAGCGCGGCCATGGAGATGCCGAACATCGCATATTCGGGTCCGCCCAGGGGTTCGCACAGCTTATAAGCGGCCAGCGTGCTCACGGCAATGCCGATGATGGCCGGCAGCGCGCTCAGGAAACCATAGCTGATGCCGGACAGAATCGTAAACGCCGGGCCGGAGTTGGATGCCTTGGCCACATGGCGTACGGGGTTCTTGTTGTCGTTGGTAAAGTAGTCACTGGCGATGCCGATGATCGTGCCGACGACCAGACCCACCGCCGTAGCGCCCCAAATGCGCCACTCGAAGTCGAAGATCGCCGTGGCCAGGGCGGTGAGCGCCGCGAAAGCCGCCGTCGTGAAGTAAGTGGAGCTGTTGAGCGCCCGGTTGGGGTCGCCCTTCTTGCCCATGCGGGCCGTGGCCACGCCGACGATGGAGGCCAGCAGGCCCAGCGTGCCATAGCAGAACACCATGGCCACGGTCTTGGAGCCCATATCGCCGCCGCTCAGCGACATAGCCATGACCAGCGCCGCGGCCATGGAGGCCACGTTGGAATCGAACAAGTCCGCGCCCATGCCCGCCACGTCGCCGACGTTGTCACCCACGTTGTCGGCGATGACGGCGGGGTTGCGCGGGTCATCCTCGGGGATGCCCAGTTCCACCTTGCCCACCAGGTCTGCGCTGATGTCGGCTGTCTTGGTGAAGATGCCGCCGCCGGCCTTGGCGAAAAGGGCCAGAGAGCTGGCGCCAAAGGAGAAGCCCAGGATGGCCGTGGAGCTGCCGGTGAGCGCCAGCACCGCTGTGACGCCCAGCAGGCTTGCACCAACCACGGCCATGCCCATGACAGCGCCGCCGCGGAAGCCGGCCAGAAAGCTGGGGGCGATGCCGCGCTTGGCGGCTTCGGCAGCTTTCACGTTGGCGATGGTGGCCACCTGTATGCCGATCTTGCCGGCCAGGGCCGAGAGCACCGTGCCCACGATATAGGACACAGCCATCGAGACATTCTTAACCCAATCGCCCATCCAGATAGGCTTGGGCAGGAACAGCAGCAGCAGAACAGCCGCTACGCCGGCAAAGCGGGTCAGCAGCACGTATTCGCGCCGCAGGAACGTGTTGGCGCCGCGGCGGATCAGTACGCCGATTTCCGCGATGCGCTCGTTGGAAGAGGGTTGTGCCTTGAGCCAGGTGTAGAACCACAGAGCCAGGCCAAAGGCCAGGGCGCACACCAGCACGGCAGATACCTGCCATACTTGAACGATGGACATGAAGTCGCCTCCCTTTGTATTGAACTTGACATGGATGGATGAAACCATATCAAATATCTTCATCCCATGAACTTGCAAAATGCGCAGCAGCTGAATGCGCAATTTGTCGCTCTTTCTAATTCTGTGCCGAGAAAGAACTTCCTGCGTGGGTTCGCTTAAAGAATTGCCACTGGAAACTATATGCGGATGCGCCCAATACAGTACAACGGCGTCCGCATACTTCCGCTGGGCTCTCCGGCAGGCTATAATACAAGAATACTAAATTCGACACGAGGTGCCCTTGCCAGCATACGTGGAAATCATTGTGGACATCGCCCACGCCGACGTGGACCGGGTGTTCGATTATATTCTGCCGGAGGCCCTGGCCCATGTTGGCCCGGGCTGGCGTGTGCGTGTGCCCTTTGGCGCCGGCCGGGTGGAGGGCTTCGTGATGGCCGCCAAGGACACGACCCAGGTGCCCAGAGGCCGGCTAAAGGCCGTGGAGGCGGCGCTGGATGATTACCCGGCGCTGCTGCCCGAGATGGTGGAGCTGGCGCTGTGGATGCGGGAGACGTACCATTGCCGCCTGATCGACGGCCTGCGGGTGATGTTGCCGGCCGAGATGCGCGGCGGCCGCGTGGCCGACAAGCACGAGCGCATGGCGGAGCTTGCGGTGACGCCGGAGGAGGCCGGCCGCGCCATGGCCGCCATGAAGCGCGCGCCTAAGCAGCAAGAGGCGCTCAGCTATCTGCTGATCGTGGGCGGCACGGCCAGCGTGCCGGAGATCACTGCCCAGAGCGGCGCGCCGGCCACGGCGCTGGAGGCGCTGGCCAAGAAGGGCCTGATCACGCTGCAGGAGCGCCGCGTGTGGCGCAAGCCCGCCGAGGCGGCGGGCTTTGCCGACGCCGAGAAACAACCCACCGCCGAGCAGCGCCAGGTGCTGCAGGCGCTGGGCGGCGCGCTGGACAGCTGCCAGCACGCCGCCTTTCTGCTGCACGGTGTCACCGGCTGCGGCAAAACCGAGGTCTACATGCAGGCCGCCGCCCGGGCGCTGGGCCAGGGGCGCACGGTGCTCATACTGGTGCCGGAGATCGCGCTGACACCCCAGATGACGGCGCGGTTCGCGGCGAGGTTCGGCTCCTTGAGCGCCGTGCTGCACAGCCGGCTTTCCGCCGGCGAGCGCTATGACGAGTGGCAGCGCATCCGCGGCGGCCAGGCCCGCGTCGTCATCGGCGCGCGCTCGGCGGTGTTCGCGCCGCTGCTGGATATTGGCCTGATTGTCGTGGATGAGGAACACGAGACGTCCTTCCGTTCGGAGCACCCGCCCCGCTACCACGCGCTGGAGGTGGCCCGCCGCCGGGCCGAGCACGCCGGGGCCGTGTACGTGGGCGGCAGCGCCACGCCGTCCATTGTGAGCTATTACGAGGCTCAGCGGGGCGGGCTCACGCTGCTGCAGATGAGCCGGCGCATCGGCTCGGCGCGTATGCCGGAGGTGGAGCTTGTGGACCTGCGCCGGGAGATGGCCAGCGGCAACCGCGGCGTGATGTCCGGCCGCCTGGTGGCCGAGATGGAGCGCTGCATCGCCCGGGGCGAGCAGGCCATGCTGCTCTTAAACCGCCGCGGCCACAGCAAGTTCGTCAGCTGCCGCGCCTGCGGCTATGTGGCCACGTGCGCGCTGTGCGATGTCAGCATCACCTATCACAGCGCCGGCGAGCGCATGAAGTGCCACTATTGCGGCGCCGAGCAGGACATCCCCCACGCGTGCCCAAAATGCGGCAGCGCCTACATCCGCTTCTTTGGCGACGGCACCCAGAAGCTGGAAGAGGAGATGGCGGCGCGATTCCCCGGCGTGCCCACGCTGCGCATGGACGCCGACACGACCCGCCGCAAGGACGGCCATTTGCTGCTGCTGGAGAAGTTCCGCCGCGGCGAGGCGCGGGTGCTGATCGGCACGCAGATGATCGCCAAGGGGCTGGACTTCCCCGACGTGACGCTGGTGGGTGTGCTGGCCGCCGACGCGCAGCTGTACATCCCCGACTACCGCAGCGCCGAGCGCGCCTACCAGCTGATGGCCCAGGTGGCCGGCCGCGCCGGCCGGGCCAGCCGGCCGGGGCGCGTGCTGATACAGACCTATTCGCTGGACCACTACGCCGTGCTGGCCGCTGCCCGGCACGACTACGCCGCCTTCTACGAGCAGGAGCTGTGCCTGCGGGAGGCCAGCCAGTTCCCGCCGTTCACGCGGCTCATGCGCGCCGTGTTCACCAACGAGGACGAGGCCGCCGCGGATTTTGACAGCCAGCGGGCCCGCGAAGCCATGGAGCTGCTGCTGGAGCTGCACCCGCAATACCGCGACCAGGTGCTGCTGCTGGAGCGCACGCCGGCGCCGCTGGCCCGGCTCAATGGGCGATACCGCCGCCAGCTGGTGCTCAAGGTGTGGCCGGAACCCTATGGCCGCGCCATGGAGGACGCCCTGGCCGACGTCGTATCCAAGCCGCAGCCCGGCGGCTCCGTGGCCGTGCTGGAGGTGGACCCGGTGTCTATGATGTAGACGCATCAGGGCAGACCTGCTGGACTATGCTATTCAACGTACCCTGCATTTGAGCGCGGACGAACCCACGCACTTGTACCGCGAAGGGAGAAGCTATTGAACGATCTAAAGACATCCGCGACATTGGCTGCCCGCCCAGGATGCATGGGCGAGCAGCAGCCGAAGGATGCGACCAGCCCCGCGGGCTGGCCGGCGGAGTGGGAAACACACGAGCGCACGCTGATCAGCTGGCCGGTGGCCGAGGCGCTGGTGTTCCCGGACAATCTGGACGAGGTGTGCGCAGGCTATGCCGCCGTGGTGAGCGCTGTTTCCGCCTTTGAGCCGGTGACGCTGCTGGTCAATGAGGATGACCTGCCCCGGGCTGCGGCTCTGTGCGGCGGCGACGCCGAATATCTGGTGATCCCCCACGACGACGCGTGGCTGCGGGACAACGGCCCGACCTTCGTACGTATGGCCGACGGCGCGCTGCAGGGCGTGGCGTGGCGCTTCAACGCCTGGGGCGGCAAATACCCCCACGGACGGGACGAGCGGGTGGCGGCGGCGGTGCTGGAACGCTTGGGCGTGCCCTGCGACGCCGCAGCCATCGTGCTGGAGGGCGGTTCCATCCACAGCGACGGCCAGGGCACGATACTGACCACGGAGCAATGCCTGCTGCACCCCAGCCGCAACCCCGGTCTGGACAGGGCGGATATCGAGGCCGCACTGCGCCGGCATCTGGGAGCCAAGGCCTTCGTCTGGCTGCCCGAGGGGCTGGACGGCGACCACACCGACGGCCATGTGGACAACGTGGCGTGCTTCGCCGCGCCCGGCGTGGTGTTGCTGCAGGTGTGTGACGATGTGACTGACCCCAATCACATTGTTGCGGCGCGCAACCGGGAGGCGCTGGCCCACGCCCGGGACACCGCCGGGCGGTCGCTCAAGGTCATCGAAATCGCCCAACCGCCCATGCGGCACTATGACGGCATGCGCTTGACGCTGAGCTATCTGAACTTCTATCTGGTCAACGGCGGCGTCATCGCGCCGGTGTTCGGCGGCGACGCCCGCAGCACCGACGAAGCCGCCCTGGCCGCGCTGGCCGAGGCCTTCCCCGGCCGGCGGGTCGTGCCGGTGGACGGCATGGCGCTGGTCAAGGAGGGCGGCAACGTGCACTGCATCACGCAGCAAATGCTCATAAGGGAGGTCGAACCATGAGATACGTCACCGTTGCGGCCACGCAGATGGCCTGCGGCTGGGACAGCGCCCGCAACATCGCCCGTGCCGAGGAGCTCGTGCGAGAGGCGGCGGGGCAGGGGGCACAGATCGTGCTGTTGCAGGAGCTCTTCGAGACGCCGTATTTCTGCCAGCAGGAGGAGCCGGCCCACTACGCGCTGGCCACGCCGGTGGAACACAACGCCGCTGTGCGCCGCTTCCGCGCGGTGGCGGCGGAGCTGGGCGTCGTGCTGCCCATCAGCTTCTACGAGCGGCGCAACAACGCCCTCTATAACAGCGTGGCCATACTGGACGCCGACGGGACGCTGCTGGGTGTCTACCGCAAGAGCCACATCCCCGACGGGCCGGGGTATGAGGAGAAGTATTATTTCAACCCCGGCGACACGGGCTTTCGCGCTTGGGACACGCGCTACGGCCGCATCGGCGTGGGCATCTGCTGGGACCAGTGGTTCCCCGAGGCCGCCCGCTGCATGGCGCTGCTGGGCGCGGAGCTGCTGTTCTACCCCACGGCCATCGGCTCGGAACCCCACGATGCATCGGTGGATTCCCGCGACCACTGGCAGCGGTGCATGGTGGGCCACGCGGCCTGCAACCTGACGCCGGTGATCGCCAGCAACCGTGTAGGCGCCGAGCCGGCGGGGGATACCAGCATCACGTTCTACGGCTCGTCCTTCCTGACCGACGAAACCGGCGCCGTCGTGACCCAGGCCGACCGCGCCGCCGAGGGCGTGTGGCTGGCCAGCTATGATCTGGACGCCATCGCCGCCCGGCGCACCGAATGGGGCGTGTTCCGCGACCGAAGGCCGGACCTCTATGGGCCGCTGATGACGCTGGATGGGGGACAGAGGGAAAAAGAGATATCGTGTTAGTCATATACATGCACAACGTATAAAAGTTGTTGGTGCCGAAGGTTTCCAAAGGGCGATCGGAGACCTTTGGCCCTAGCGCAGGATGCGCCGTAGCCCAGCACCACCCGGAAGCGGCTCTGCCGCTTTAGCCGGCTGGATGCCGGCGAGGTGGTGCGCAGGTCGCGCCAACAAGCGCTGCCCCGGCTTGCGACAACGTTGGCTTTAGCCGATGTGAGAGCAAGCCGATAGTTGCGCAAGGCGCAACGTAGGGCGCGAAATTCATCCCTTCCTATTGAAGGAAGTATGCAATTTATGAACGCAAACCGCAAATCCATTGTATACGCCGTGTTAGCGGCTCTGCTCTACGGCATGAGCACGCCGCTGCTCAAGCCGCTGACCGGCGCTGTGGACGCGGCCATGCTCTCCGGGCTGCTCTATTTGGGCGCTGGCCTGGGCATGGCGGCCATGGGCGCGGGCCAGCGGGCGCTGGGCCGACCCCGGGCCGAGGCGCGGCTCAGCCGGGCGGACCTGCCCGCCGCGGCCGCCATGGTCGTGCTGGACATCGCCGCGCCGGTGGCGCTGATGGCCGGGCTGGCCCGCGGCAGCGCCGCTGAGGCGGCGTTGCTGGGCAACTTCGAGATCGTCTCCACATCGCTGGTGGCGGCGCTGCTGTTTCGTGAGGCCGTGGGCCTGCGGCAGTGGGCGGTCATCGCTTTGGTGTGTGTGGCCAGCGCGATGCTGAGCACCGGAAGCTTTGCCGGCATGTCTTTTTCCGCTGGGTCTTTGCTGGTGCTGCTGGCGGCGGCGTTGTGGGGTTTGGAGAACAACTGCACGCGGCTGCTGTCGCTCAAGGACCCGGCGCAGGTCGTCGTGATCAAGGGCATCGGTTCCGGCCTTGGGGCGCTGGCATTGGCGCTGGCGCTGGGGCAGCATTTCCCGCCATTGCACCTGGCGGCATTGGCCATGCTTCTGGGCTTCGTGTGCTATGGCCTGAGCATCTTCTTCTATGTGCGGGCCCAGCGGGACCTGGGGGCGTCCCGCGCCAGCGCGTATTATGCGTTGGCGCCGTTCCTGGGCGTGGCGGCGGCGCTGGCGCTGCTGCGGGAGCCGGTCACAGCGTGGTTCTGGCTAGCGGCGGTGCTGATGGCCGGGGCCACGGCGCTGGCCGTCACCGAGCGCCACGGCCATGCCCACGTCCACGCGCCCGTCACCCATGAGCATGCCCACAGCCACGATGACGCCCATCACGGCCATGCCCACGGCGAGCCCGCCCCGCCGCAACACAGCCATGCCCACTGCCACGAAGCCCTGGCCCATGACCATGAGCATCTCCCGGACGCCCATCATCATCACAATCACAAATAAGTGCGACGCAACAGCAAAGCCCAGCGTTTGTGGCCGCCGGGCATTGTCATTAAGCCGGTTTATGAAGAATAGCAGGGAACCGCCCAACGGTTCATCCCTGTCAGGAAATGCGCTTGCGCATTTTCCGGTCGCCCGCAGGCGAGACGGCGGGCGGAAACTGTAAACAAGCCAGGCGCAAACACAAAACACCCACCCACAGGCGAAAACGTTTCTTATGAACAGGATATGCGATGAATAGTAGAGATATCGCCCCATCGCAGTGCAAGCACTGCTCAGCTTTACTCTCATGTCGTCTAGAGCCGACATTGCGCAAAGCTGGGGGTAACACCCGGCGACATGCCGCAAGGCAATTCGCTTGCGAATTGCCGGTCGGTCCGCGGACCGATGCTGCGGCGGGCGATACGCGGTAGCTGTGACAAGTCGTCTGAATCGCCGACGACGCAACAGCGTTGGCGGCGAAAGGCGCTTTAGCGCCTAAAACAGCCTTTTCCGTATCGCGTGAAACAAATAGCCCGCCTGACACCAGATGCTCTGGAACAGGCCAAGCTTCTGCTCCCTGCGCAAGCAGTGGTAGTATCGTTTGGCGTTTTTAAGTTTGTTGCCGGAGATCGAAAACTTGGTTACCCTGTATACGGCCAGGCTCTCATTGAGCCCATAGGCGGTAAAGCCCATCTTCAGATACTTCATCCACGTCAGCACATCCTCGAGATGTCCTTTTACGATGGTGATATCCCCCATCAACTGGCGGTCCAGTATGACCGTCAGGTTTCCAATGATCGTGTTCTTCAGATATTGGCTGTAGGTGATGCTCTGGGGAACGTGAAAAACCTTCGTGTTTCCTTTCACAAGAAAGCTGTGGATTTCATACGCGGTAAAGGTAAAGGCATAGTTGTGCTCCAGCATAAAGGGAATCTGCTTTTCCAGTTTGTTCGGCTTCCACGCGTCGTCCGCGTCCAGAAAAGCGATGAACCTGCCGCTGGCCGCGCGGATCGCCCGGTTTCTTGCTGTAGCGGCGCCTGTATTTTTGCTTTGCTTTATTACCTTGATCCGTGAATCTTTGGCCGCGTTGGCCTGGGCGATTTCCGCTGTGCGATCCGTGGATTTGTCATCGACAATGATCATTTCCCAGTTCTGGTAGGTCTGCTTCAAAACACTGTCTATACAGTTTTGTATATATTTCTGACAGTTATATGCTGGAGTTATAACTGAGACCAGGAAGTTCGTGTCCATATCCAAGCGTACCGCCATCAAACAATCTCTCTCATACTTTGTCGATATACCATATCCGAACAGATTGCGAATGAGAAATAATAACCACACCCACAAGTCTTTACATAAGTGCACTCTGCTATAAGCCAATCCCGAAAAAGCGTAACACACATATGAGCCGATTTCAATAAAAACTCGACAAAAGGCCGCACAGTTTGCGGTTCCGGCTCCTTGGTCACCCGGCAGCCTTTCCAAAAGCCCGCTATGTATGGTAACATGGATTTCGCGGCATTGATCGCGAGAGAAAAGAAGGATAGAGCTTTATGGAGAAGCTTCAGGTCTATTTGCGCGGATACGAAGAGCATCTGCTGGATTGGTTTTTGGTGGCCATCATCGCCCTGCAGCCGATATTCGACACGGTGACCTACTTCATCATGCGGGCGAACCTGCCCAATCAGATATCGATCATACGTATGGTCCTGCTGTTGCTCTTCGGGCTGTTCGTTTTTCTGGAGGGCAAGGCGGAACGCAAAGTTCGCGTCGCATCGGCCATACTCACGGCGGCCATCATGCTGTTCGTTGCGGCAAGATATCTCTTTGCGCAGGCGCTGCTGCCGGGCACCGGCGTCACCGAGGTTATGAACGCCCTGCGGGTGTATACGTGTCCGCTGCTGGCCGTATGGTTCCTGTGCTACCTGAAGGGAAGACCGGTTGAACGAATTCGTTATGCAAATCTCGGGATATTCATCGCGACGGCGGTCTTTCTGATTCTGTCCTTTTTGTCTTTTGCGACTTCAAGCTATCACCATACGTACGAGAACTCCTATACGAACGGAATCACGCTGGGGTTCAGCGGCTGGGCCTACAGCGCCAACGCCCAGAGCATCACGGAGATCGCCCTGTTTACATTGGTGTTGGCCAGTGTCATACGTCTAAAGCCGCGGGTGTACATTCCTCTGTTTGTAGCGTTCTGGGTCCTGTTCTACTTCAGCGGCACCAGAGCCGCCTACTATTCTCTGATGCTGATCCCGATCGCGATATTCGTCATCTATCTGATTCAGCTTGCACTGCGCACGGAGCGTTTCCCGAAGTTTGTGATGCTGGCAATGGGCGTTTTCCTTGTGTTGGCCATTGCGCTGCAACCATATTCGTTTTTGAACATCGTGAACAGCAATCGGGAGAACGAGCGCGCATTGCGCGAGGACTATTTCAACCGGCAGAGCGCTTCAACCACGCCGAAGAAAACGGCGAAGCCCACCTCGGGGAATACGGGCAAAAAGACCGCCTCTGCCTCGGCGTCTCCTTCCCCCAAAGCCACGGCCAAGCCGTCTGCGCAGCCTACCGCCAAGCCGTCCCCCAAACCATCAGCCACAAAGAAGCCGACGTACGTGCCCGCCGCCGGCGCCCCGATGTGGGACAAGAGCTTTACGAGCAACGTGGACCTGGTCAAATTCAAGGCGGAGGTGCGGGAACGCATCTATGGGCTGCGCACCGGCGGGCGCCTGCCCCAGGAGGTATTTGACCGGGCTGTTTACCGGTATGCCCAGCAAAGGGTCAAGATGTCCGCTGCTCAAATCGTGAACGAAAGGTACAATCAGGCAACCTATGTGATGGCTTTCATTCAGGAAGCGCCGGCAGGCCAACTGCTTTTCGGATACGGCCGCACCTGGTTTGACGAGGCGATCATATCGGTGGAGAATGACTATGTAGCGATCCTGGGCTATTATGGCATCGTCGGCTGCATCCTTTTCATCGCCCCGTTCCTGTACATGCTATGGGCGATGCTGCAAAAAATCCGCATCAAAGATTTGTGCGGATGGATCACCTCGGATGACGTTGTGTACGGCGTGGCGTTCTGCATCCTGTTGGGCCTGGCCTACTTCGCCGGCAGAGTGTTTCAGCAGGCAAGCGTTTCCATCTATTTCTCCTTTGCGGCGGCGCTGGCTGTCGTGAGCGTTCAAAACGTTCGGCAACCGGAGTTGCCACCAGAAAGAGGATAGCAGTATTTTAGGCTGATGTTTTGGCATGCGCAACGATATATAAGCGTGTCAATCCTCATGTGTGAGACAAAAATTTCGCGCCTGTTGGCGCGACCTGCGCATCGCCTCGCCGACATCCGGTCGGCGGGTGCGGCAAAGCCGCACAAGGCGATGCTGGGCTACAGCGCATCCTGCGCCAGGGCCAAAGGGCTTTCCGATCGCCCTTTGGAAACCTTCGGCACCAATTATTAGTTTTGATTATGTAGATGTGAGTACCACAACAGCCTTTATTTGACCAGATTGGATTCGCATCCGTCGTAGTGGCCATCCACCGAGACGGCCAGTGCGATCAGAAACTTGGCGTCGGCGTTGAGCGCCTCCAGCGATGGGGTCAGGTTCTTCTTGAGCTCCAGCGTCACGGGGCGCTCCGGCGTGCACCCCTCCATGCCGCGTTCCCGGCGGCTGTCGCAGGTGCGGCTGAGCGCGAAGCCCTGGGGCAGCGCCACTTCCAGCAGGCCCTTGACCTGCTCAACCTCCTTCAAGTGTATCCAGTATCGCACCTCGCGGCTTTTGTCGCAGTGGTCGCCATGGCTGGCCAGCTCATCCAGCAGGTCGGCGTTGTTAAGCGTCTGCAGGTGGTATTCGTCGGGGAACATGCGCTCGAAATACAAGTCCCAATTGGGGTCGTCCACAGCTATGACCTTGGCCGGCGCGCGGCCGGCGCCGGTGCACGCCGCCGAAAGCGCGCCGCCGATGGCGGTCTTATCCTCTGCGCGGCAGTAGAAGTTCAGGCTCATGTTGGCCGCCGCCGTTGCCAGCACATGGCCGGCGTAAATGGCGCCCAACCGGCGGCCTTCCTTGACGCAGGCGCTTTCCACGCGGTGCAGGCTGCGCAGTTCTTCCTGATCCACCGGGTCGTCTTGGTTCTCATTGACGCTGGCTTCCAGCAGCACAGCCACATAGGTGTCATACTCCTGCACCGGCGCGATGTGCGTAAGCGCCATGTCCACATACACGAACATCGGGCGGCCCTCGTAGGTGTCGTCATAACCGCGATAATCCGCCTCATGGACGGGCGCTGCGCTTTTATGGAACAAGTTCTTGAAAAAGCTCATGAATTTTCCTCTGTGTGGGTTCCGTTTTGAGTATTTTACACCGATTGGTGTGTGTGTTCAAGCGTTTTGGCGGTAGACGACCCGTCCGCCGCTCAGCGTCAGGCGTACCTGCGCCGATCCGACAGCATCCGCTGGCTGTGTTGTGATGTCGCGATCCAGCACGACGATGTCGGCGGGCATGCCTTCCCGCAGCGTGCCGGCGCTGCCCTCGCAGCGCAGCTGCCGGGCGGCGTTGGCGGTGAAGCCTCGCAGCATCCGCGTCACGGTCACGGCTTCATCCGCCCCCAAGGGCTGCTGGCCCCGCATGCGGCGGGTGGCGCCCAGCTCCACGGCGTGCAGCGGGTTGGGCAGCGGCGTAATCGGGTGGTCGGAGCTGCAGCTTACGACGATGCCCTCGTCAAAAAGGCTGCGCAGCGGATACTCCTGCCATGCGCGCTTGCCCAGAAAGGCGTGGTCCACGGCCTCCCACCAATCTTCAGAGCGAAAGTGCCAATAGGGCTGCACGCACGCGACGACGCCCAGCGCCGCCATGCGGGCGATGTCCGCCGGCCGCACCAACTGCAGATGGGTCAGCGTCGGGCGCAGGTGGACGTAGCGCTGCGCCTGGGCTGCTTCCAGCGCGTCCAGCACCAGCGCGGTGCTGGCGTCGCCTATCGTGTGGATGTGCGCAGAAAAACCCTCCCGGAAGCACGCGCGCAGCGCCTGCGCCAGCGCCTGCGCCTGCCACAGCGGCTCACCTCGCCAGGCCGGGCCCCGGCCGGCGGCGGGCGCATAGGGCTCGTCCAGAAAGGCCGTGGCGCCTTCCACGACACCGTCGGCGAAGAACTTGGCCGTGGACACCTCCACGCCGCAGCACTGGCCGCGCCGGCGCAGCGCATGCAGCTCGCTCAGCTGCGGCTCCAGCGGCAGCCCGGGGTCCATCGTCACGGCCAGGTGCACCCGCAGCGTCAACCGGCCTGCGCGGTGCAGGCGCTCGTAAGCGTCCATCATGGCCCGTTGCACCGGCGGGCTGCACATGGCCAGCATCCCCGTATATCCCCAGCCGTGCATGCGCCGCTGGAACAGCTCCAGCGCCTGCTCATATTGCTGCGCGCCGTACTGCGCCGGCGGGATCAGGTCCATGGCGCTCTCCTTGAGCGTGCCCCATAGCGCGCCGGTGGCCGGGTCCCGCTCGATGACGCCGCCGGCGGGCTGCGGCGTGCTCTCGGTGATGCCAAAGCGGGCCAGCGCCGCGCTGTTGCACCATTTTGTGTGCCAGTCGTAGCTGGTGAGCACCACCGGGATATCCGCCGATACGGCATCCAGGCGCTCCTTTAGAGGGCCGCGGGCGCGCTCTTCGTCGTCGTATTGGTTGACGCCCCAACCCTCGCCATACACGATGTCGGCGTCGGGGTGCTCCTCCAGATAGCGGCGCAGCCGGTCCAGATTGTCTTGGGCGTGCGCGGTGTAGTCCAGCTGCACGGCATAAAGCTCCGTGAGCGCCTGGCCCGGCGCGTGAATGTGGCAATCCATGAGCCCCGGCAGCGCCATGCCTCCCTGCAGGTCCACGACCTGCGTCCGCGGGCCAATGCGGACCTGCGCGTCGGCCTGGCTGCCCACAAAGACGATGCGGCCGCCGCTCACGGCCAGCGCCCGGGCCACGGCGTTCCGCTCGTCCATCGTGTGGATGGCGCCGCCGGTCAGCACCAAGTCGGCGGGGGAGAGGGCAGCGGTCATAACGGCCTCCAATGTGTGAGTTGAGCTCATTGTATCACAGCGTCGTGCCGATGAAGGTATAAAAACCCATTTTCGCCGCAACCCTTAAGTAGGGTGCCTCGTGGAGGGCGCCTACGGAGGCTGGCATTGAGCGTCGGAATCCCCAGAGCATTGTACTATCACAAGTATGGCCCATTGTGGCAAACCTTTTTCGAGGAGTTGGGCGAGGAGATCGTGTTCTCCGCGCAGACCGACCGGTCGATGCTGGAGCGGGGCATTGGCGCCACCGTGGCGGAAATCTGCCTGCCGCTCAAAGCGTGGTTCGGCCACGCGCTGGATGTGGCCCACCGGGCCGATTGGCTGTGGGCGCCTCGCTACATGAGCGTGTATCGCCGCGAGTACATCTGCCCCAAGTTCGGAGGCCTGCCGGACATGGCCGCCGCCACGCTGCCCGGCGTGCGGCTATTAAGCCCGCAGATCAACCGCCACGACCGTGCCGACGGCGGCCTGCGGGCCGCCGTGGAGACGGCCCGAGCGCTGGGCCACGGCTCCCGGCAGGCGCGGGCGGCCTATGAGCGGGCAGTGGCAGCCTATCTTGCGCACCGGGTGGCGCAAGTGCAGCCCGCCGCCCGGCCCGATGGCCGCCCCACGGTGCTGCTGCTGGGGCACCCCTATCTGTTGGGCGACGGCTTGCTGAGCATGGACGTGGCCGGCAAGCTGCGCCGCCTGGGCGTGGCTGTGCGCACGCTGGAGAGCTTCGACGCCCATGCTTTGCGCGCCGCAGCGGAGCTGGAGAAGCCGCTCTTTTACACCTGGGGCACCCAGGCGCTGGGCAGCGCGGCGCTGCTGCGGCAGCACGGCGTGGCCGGCGTCGTGTATGCTACGTGTTTTGGCTGCGGCGTGGATTCCTTTGTGGCCTATCTGCTGCAGAGGCGTTTGCGGGAGCAGGGCATGCCGCTAACGCTGCTGACGCTGGACGAGCACACGGCCCAGGCCGGCGTGGACACGCGCCTGGAGGCCTTTGCCGACACGCTGGCTCGGGTCGCGGAGGCGGTGCGATGACAGTAGGCTTCCCGCACATGGGCAACGCGTGGCTGGCTGCCAAGGCCGTGCTGGATGACCTGGGAGTGGATTATGTGGTGGCCCCGCCCACATCCCGGCGCACGCTGGAGCTGGGCGGGCGCCACACGCCCGAAGGAGCTTGCCTGCCGCTGAAGATCACCGTGGGCAACCTGATGGAGGCCTGCGAACTGGGCGCGGACACGCAGCTGATGGTGGGGTCCTGGGGGCCGTGCCGGTTCGGCTATTACTGCCAGATGCAGCGGGAGATCCTGCAGGACGCCGGATGCGTCATGGAGCCGCTGCACCTGGAAGTGTGCGCCCAGGGGCCGGCGGAGCTGGCGCGGCGCGTTCGCCGGCTGGCCGGGCACCTGGATCCGCTGCGCCTTGGCGCGGCCATGCTGGGCGCTTCTGCCGTGGCCACCGCCGCCGACAGCCTGGAGCGTGCCTGGTTGGCAGCCAAATCCCGGGAAACCCGGCCCGTAAGGGCCGACGCCCTGTACAACGGCGCCCAGGCCCAGGCCCGCGACACCCGCGGCAGCAGAGCGCTGTGCCGTCTGCTGCGCCGCACCGAAGCGGCGCTGCGCGCCGTGGAGCCCCAGGGCCGGCCCAAGCTGCGGGTGGGCCTGGTGGGCGAAATCTACGGCACCATAGACCCCTGGACGAACATGGACTTACAGGGCCGGCTGGCCGCCATGGGTGTGTATACCGAGCGGCATGTGACTGTGAGCCACTGGGTCAACGAGTACATGCTGAAAAAGGCGCTGCATCTGCCGCGGGACATCCCCTTCGTGGAGGCGTCGCGGGGATACATCGGCGCCGACATCGGCGGTCACACCCGCGAAACGCTGGGCCACACCGTGATGCACGCGCGCCAGGGCTTTGACGGCGTCATTCAGCTCTACCCGTTGGGCTGCATGCCGGAGATCGTGGCCCAAACGATACTGCCGGCGGTGTCGCGGGATTTTGACCTGCCGGTGCTGACGCTGATACTGGACGAGATGACCGGCGAAGCCGGATATCTGACGCGGCTGGAAGCCTTTATGGATCTGCTGACGGCGCGCAAGGAGGCGAGGGAACATGTCACGTGAAGCCTATCTGGGTGTGGATGTGGGTTCGGTGAGCACCAACGTGGTGCTCATGGACGATACCTCACAGATACTGCATAAAGTATATCTGAAGACTGCCGGCCGACCCATCGACGCCGTACGCGAGGGCATGGCAGCCGTGACCGCCGCGGCGCGGGGGCTGGCCATCGCCGCCGTGGGCGCCACCGGCAGCGGGCGCGCGCTGGCCGCCGCCATGCTCGGCGCGGACTTGGTTAAAAACGAGATCACCGCCCACGGCGCTGCTGCCCGCCACGTGCGCCCGGATGTGCGCACGGTGCTGGAGATCGGCGGGCAGGATTCCAAGCTGATCCTGCTGCGGGACGGGGTGATCTGCGACTTTGCGATGAACACCGTGTGCGCTGCAGGCACCGGCTCCTTTTTGGACCGGCAGGCCGAGCGGCTGGGGCTGCCCATCTCAGAATTCGGCGGCCGCGCCCGGATGTCTCGAACGCCGGTGTCCATCGCCGGGCGTTGCGCCGTGTTCGCCGAGAGCGATATGATCCACAAGCAGCAGAACGGCCACACCCAGGAGGATATCATTGCGGGCTTATGCGACGCGCTGGCGCGCAATTTCCTCAACAACCTGGCACATGGAAAGACAATCGAGCCGCCGGTGCTGTTCCAGGGCGGCGTGGCAGCCAATGTGGGCATGGTGGACGCCTTTGAGCGGGCGCTGGGCATGCCCGTGCTGGTGCCCGAGCACCACGACGTGATGGGGGCCTGGGGTGCGGCGCTGCTGGCCCGCGACGCAGCGGCGCGCTGCGGCGCGCCTTCGGCCTTTGCCGGGTTCGACGCGCTGGGCCGCAGCTTTTCCACCCGGACCGAACGCTGCGGCGACTGCCCCAACCGCTGCGAGGTCGTGGCTTTTCTGGCTGGAGACGTTGTGCTGGCCCATTGGGGTGGCCGCTGCGGCAAACACCAGAGCGGAGCGTCGGCCAACGCTGTGTGATTTGGCGGATCGCTTCTCTGGATGAGACAAGATATCTTCCTATAGCATCTCTAAAGCATGCTTTCACCGTTTTTGTTCTGTGGCATAGGATGGACTAGAAAGGCAGTCGGGTGGATGCGCACCCGGATAGACCGGAGGATACCCGTCCGCATGTCTTTCAATCTGAGTAAAAGGTGAAAAGCATGAGCTATTCTGATTATCCCGACCGTTCTGGATCGAAGCCCTCATACCACCGTGAGCCCGATGTGGCCTTGAACGCCAGTACCGGAGGCGCAGGCCCGTTGCCGGTCATCAACACGCTGCTGGCGGACCCCATCTCCGTGGTTTCCACGACCATCGATGTTTCCGAGATGAGCAATCCGTCGGTTCTGTTGAACTTCACCTCCATCATCAGCCTGCCGCTGGGCATCTCGGTAACGCTGAACTTCCAGATCAACCGCAGCACCGACGATAGCGCAGCCCGCATTGGCGGCACCTACACTTTCTCCACACTGGTCAACGTGCTGGAGAGCGAGTCCTTCGGCTTCCAGTACTTCGACGCCGACCTGGAGCCCGGTGTCTACACCTATCAGGTGCAGATCAACACGAACTCCATCATCGACATCACCCCTGGACTCACGATCGTCAACGCCACGCTGAGCGCGCTGGCTGTCAACCGCTAATTGTCGGCGGGGGAACTTCTCCCCCGCCGAGACCCTTCGCACCGCAAGCGGTGCTATCGGCTTTGCTCTCATATCGGCTGAAGCCGACATTGCCGCAAAGCCGGGGCAGTGCCACCCCTAGCTTGTAACTACCTTGTACTCAAAATCTCGTTGCCCGCCGCCGCGCATGTCGCCGGCGGGCTTCTTTTTGCTCGTCTGTTAATGGGTTTTTGGGAACGATGATCACTGCGGTGGGTTTTGGTGAGAGGTTCTATCTGATTGCCCATTGCCTTGGCCGGATGAACCGGCCTGCGGCAATGTTCTATACGTCCTCATCCATATGATGGGGCCCGAAGGTTTCCAAAGGGCGACCGGAAAGCCCTTTGGTCGCGCCCAAAGGCGCGAAATTCCTTCCAAGGGAGAGTGTGTCTGAATGACCTTCCCCGACGAATATGCTATACTATTTGTAATCGTATCCACAGACACAGGAGGAAACCATGCATTATCGTCCGTTTGGCAAGAAGGGCTTCCAGGCCTCCACGCTGGGCATGGGCTGCATGCGCCTGCCGCTGGAACCGGGCAAGGACGCCTCCCACATCGACGAGCAGGCCGCCTCACAGATGATCCACCACGCCATCGAATCCGGCGTCAACTACATCGACACCGCTTATCCCTACCATAGCGGCCAGAGCGAGCGCGTGGTGGGCCGCGCGCTGCAGGGCTCCTGGCGCGGCCGCGTGAAGCTGGCCACCAAGCTGCCGGTGTGGCTGGTCAAGACCGGGCAGGATTTCGACCGCTATTTCAGCGAGCAGCAGGAGAAGCTGCGCAGCGGAATCGACGTCTACCTGCTGCACGCGCTGGGAGAACACAGCTGGAAGACCGTGCAGAAGCTCGGCCTCATCGAGCGGCTGGACCGCGCCAAGCGCGAGGGGCAGATCGAATACGCGGCGTTCTCCTATCACGGCGGGCCGGCGTGCTTCCGCGAGATTGTGGACGCCTACGACTGGGATATGGCGCAGGTGCAGATGAACCTGGTGGACGAACACGCCCAGGCCGGCATCGAGGGCCTGCGCTACGCGGCTGCCAAGGGCATTTCCATCGTCGTCATGGAGCCGCTCAAGGGCGGAGCTCTGGTCAACAATGTGCCGCCGGACGCCCGCAAGCTCATGGAGCAGGCCCCTGTGCGCCGCACCCCGCAGGATTGGGCGCTGCGCTGGCTGGCCGACATGCCCGAGGTTGCCGTGGTCTTGAGCGGCATGAGCAACATGGAGCAACTACAGGACAACCTGGCCATATTGGCCGACGCAGCGCCCAACTCGCTGAGCGCCGAGGAGCGGGCGATCCTGGAGGAGCTCAAGCCCCTGTATCAGAACGCGCAGCGCGTGGGCTGCACCGGCTGCGCCTATTGTCTGCCCTGCCCGTCGGGCGTCAGCATTCCAGAGGTGTTCAAGCTCTACAACCGCACCGTGTATGAGCGGCCCAATCACTGGCATTTCCAGCAATACGACGGCCTGGAAGCCAATGGCCAGGGCCCTTCGGCGTGCACCGGCTGCGGCGCTTGCGAAGAGCATTGCCCGCAGAGCATCCCGGTTCCTAAGGTCATGCAGGAAGTAATCCAAGCATTTCGACGCTAGGATTCTGCCCCGGATGGATTGTCGTGTTATTCAACAGATGGGGGCCGAAGGTTTCAAAAGGGCGATCGGAGACCTTTGGTCGCGCCTAGAAGGCGCGAAATCCTTTAGCCCCTTTTTGCTTCATCAACCGCATAAAATCACACTTATTCACCAAATTCAAAATATATTCGTAAGACTGTATTGACAATATGACAAAACTTCCATATGATGGGGTTATCCTCGGCAGGCGTATACGCCTGCCCTAACAAGCTTTTCGCTGACAAAGGCAAACCGGTCGAAAGGTCGGGACGCAAAGCTACAGGGTCTAAGGGCTTCGGCCTATGACAGCCAGTTGCCAAAGGGGAGGTTTGCTCATGAACTCCTGTTGACCTTTCACACCCTAATTTCTCCTTTTTTATGCTGGAAAAGTGAAAGGTGGATTCCCATGCGTATCAAGCGGATGGGGGTGACGGCATCTGCCGTTGCCCTGGTGTTGTGCGCGGCTCTGGCTGCGCTCCCCACGGTTGCCCTGGCGGAGGAGGCGCTCAGCCTGCCGGACCAGGCGTTTCAGAACGCGCTGATCGCCGCCGGTGTGGACGAGAACCATGACGGCGCGCTGACTGTATCGGAGCTCGCAAAATATGCCGGCTCGTTGGATCTGCACGGCAAGGACATCACGAACCTGACCGGGGTGGGCTATGCGATCAACCTCAAGTCGCTCAACCTCAACGACAACAGCATCGCCAGCCTGCCTGCCGAGATCAGAAACTGCCGGGAACTGACGGCGCTGGACGTCGGCGGCAACCCCATCACAGTCCTGCCGCAGGACATCACGGCGCTTACCAAGCTCAAGACGCTGAAGCTCAGCGGCACATCGCTGGGCGCCCTGCCCGCCGACATGGGCCGGATGACCGCGCTGGAGACGCTGGATATAAGCTCCACGAGCTTCCAGGCCCTGCCGGAACAGCTCAGGAACCTGCCGGCGCTGGCCAACCTGTCCGCAAACAACCTGGGGCTCAGGGCCCTGCCGGTGTGGCTGGGCCAATGCGCGGCGTTGCAGCAGCTTCGCCTGGACGGCAACCAGTTGAGCTCCCTGCCGGACTTCTCGGCACTGGACAACCTGACGGTGCTCACGCTAAACTCCAATAACTTTGCTTCGCTGCCCGTTCAGGTGACCATCCTCTCGAACCTGAAGCGCCTGGAGATGAGCTACAACGACTTAGGCGCGCTGCCCGGCGGCATCAACCTGCTGACCAAACTGGAAGAGCTGCGGCTCAACGGCTGCACACTGGGGCAGCTCCCTTCGGAAATCGGCGGCTTGACGGCGCTTCGGGTGCTGGAGCTGTCCTCCAACAGCCTGACGGCGCTGCCGGCCTCTCTGGGCAACTTGACGGCGCTGCGGGAGTTGGACCTGAGCATCAACCGGCTCAGCGGATTGCCCCGCGATGTGTTCGCCAACATGCCACTGCAGGAGCTCAACCTCAACAGCAACTATCTGAACCCCCAGGGCGGCGACGACCTGGACGAGATCAACAAGGCCCCTGCCGGCGCTCACAAGCTATACATGGAACAGTATACGTTCACAGGCATCTATGACGACAACGGAACCCAGCGCACCAAGGAATGCTATCAGGGCGAAACGGTGTCGCTGCCGGTGCCTCAGGCTCCCGACGGCCAAACCTTTGTCGGCTGGGATCTCAATGGCGATGGCAGCGCCGACACCGACGCCGAGGGTACCGGCGTGTTTGTGGCCCCTTCATATCAGGACATCACCGTACCGTTCACGCCGGTGTTTGCCAGCGACGGCCAGGTCGTCGTGACCTTCCGCGCCGGCGACCACGGTCGCGTGGATGGCTCTCCCGGCACCGTGCGCAAGCTGGCCGCCGGGCAGGCCCTGGCTGCGGTGCCCGCCGTGCAGGCTGACGAGGGATACCGCTTCACCGGTTGGAAGCGCACCGGCGGAGATGACAGCCTGCTCAGTTCCAACGAAATTGCCAATCTGATCTTCACCGAATCCGCTGAGTTTACCGCCCAATATGCCGACAACAGCGCCAACTTAAAAACGCTGAGCGCCAGCGCCGGGGCGCTGAGTCCGAGCTTCTATGCCTACAGCTATTCTTATTTGTTGATATTGCTCGACGATACGCCGGACACCGGTTCTGTGACGCTGGATGCCACGGCGCAAGCCGAGGGAGCGGTGTTGAGCGTGCAGGAGGGGGGCTCGCTGCCTCTTAGCGTGGACGTGGCCAAGGGCCAGAGCAAGACGGTGCACATCGTCGTGACGGCGCCGGACGAGAGCTTCACCAAGACGTATACGGTGAAGATCGTGCACGCCGATGAGGGCGGCGCGGCGCTCAATGACTTGACGCTGACTTCCAACAGCCAGTCGGCGGGCACGGTGGAGCCCTTTGATCCGGATACGCTGACTTATCATGTGAACCTGTCTCCCGAGGACGACACGCTGCATATTCAAACCGGCGTGGCGACCGGCGCAACGGTGGCCTTTCAGACCCGCGAGGGCGGCGGCTTTGTGCCTGCAGCCTCCGGCGGCATCGATTTTGACGTGTCCGCCGGCGTGGATTTCCAGGTAACCTTGCGTGTGACGTCGCCGGACGGATATTCCCAGCGGTTGTATTATTTGATCATCCGCCGTGAGTGGTCCACCGACTGCACGCTGAGCGTGCTGACCGGCACGCCGGAGCTCATCAAGGTGTCCGAGAGCAGCGCTAAGAATGTCTACACGATGGCGCTGCCTGCGACGACGGCCAGCGGCGACATACAATTCCAGACCAGCTATCGCTTTGCAAAGGCCGTTGTAACCAACGCCACTGTGGCAGACGGCACGGCCACTGTGACGCTGGAAAACGGCGAATCCCGCACCGTGAGCATACAGGTCGTGGCGCAGGATCCCAGCGTAGCCAAGACTTATGAGATCACCGTGACCCGCGCCATGACCATACCGGCGGTCAATGCGGCGTCCGCTTCCTACAACAGCGTGAACTTGACTTGGGGCGCGGTGGCCGGCGCCAGCGGATATGAGATTGACCGCGCAACATCCAGTTCAGGCGCCTATACGAAGGTCGCCACGATCGCCGGCGGTTCCATAGTGACCTACACCAACACCGGCCTGACCACCGGTACAACGTACCATTACAAGGTGCGTGCGTACCGGACTGGCGGCAACAGTACGACCATATACAGCGGTGATTCGGCCGTTGTATCGGCCATTCCCGTGCCTGTGGCGCCGGCCAGCGTCAAGGCGGCTTCAGCCTCCTACAACAGCGTGAACTTGACCTGGGGCGCTGTGACCGGCGCCAGTGGATATGAGATTTATCTGGCAACATCCAGCACAGGCGCTTATGGCATGGTGGCTGCCATTCCCAGCGGCACCACCGTCGCCCATACCAACACCGGCCTGACCACCGGCACAACGTACCATTACAAGTTGCGTGCCTACCGGCTTGTGGGCAGCGCCAAAGTGTATGGCGGCTATTCTGCGGTCGTATCGGCTAAGCCCGTGCCGGCGGCCCCGACCGGCGTCAAGGCGGCATCCGCTTCCTACAGCAGCATAAACTTGACATGGGGCGTGGTGACCGGCGTCGGCGGATATGAGATTTACCGTGCAACATCCAGTACAGGAGCCTATGGCAAGGTCGCCACGATCACCGGCGACGCCACGATGGCCTACGCCAACACCGGACTGGCCACTGGCACAACGTACTACTACAAGCTGGTGGGCTACCGGCTTGTGGGCACCGCCAAGGTGTATGGCGGCTATTCGGCGGTCGTGTCGGCCAAGCCCGTGCCGGCGGCCCCGACCGGCGTCAAGGCGGCATCCGCCGCCTACAACGGTGTTAACTTAACTTGGGGTGCGGTGACCGGCGCCGGCGGATATGAGATTTTCCGTGCGACATCCAGTTCAGGCGCCTATGGCAAGATCGCCACGATCACCGGCGGCGCCACTGTGGCCTACACCAACACCGGCTTGACCACCGGCACAACGTATTACTACAAGCTGGTTGCCTACCGGCTGGTGGGCAGCGCCAAGGTGTATGGCGGCTATTCAGTGGTGGTCTCGGCCAAGCCCGTGCCGGCGGCCCCGACCGGCGTCAAGGCGGCATCCGCCGCCTACAACAGCGTCAAGCTGACCTGGGGCGCGGTGACCGGCGCGACGAAGTATGCGGTGTATCGAGCGACGTCCAGCGCCGGGACCTACACGTGGCTAACGGAGACGACTTCCGCGAGTTACACCAATGCGGTCCTTGCCACCGGCGCAACCTACTATTACAAGGTACGTACCTACCGGCAGGTGGGCAGCGCCAAGGTGTATGGCGGCTATTCGGCGGTCGTATCGGCCAAACCCGTGCCGGCGGCCCCGGCCGGTCTCAAGGCGGCCTCCGCCTCCTACAACAGCGTCAAGCTGACCTGGGGCGTGGTGACCGGCGCGACGAAGTATGCGGTATATCGAGCGAAGTCCAGCGCCGGAACCTACACGTGGCTAACGGAGATGACTTCCACGAGTTACACCAATGCGAGCCTAGCCACCGGCACGACCTACTATTACAAAATACGCGCCTACCGCACGGTGAACGGCGTCAAGGTATATGGCCCATACACGGCGGTGGTCTCGGCCAAGCCCGTGCCGGCCACACCGGCTGCGCCCAAGGCTGTTGCGGCTTCCTACAACGGCATCAGGGTGACCTGGAGCGCCGCCACGGGTGCCGGCGGCTATCAGGTATGGCGCAGCACGGCAGCGGGCTCCGGCTATAAGCTGGCGGTCACGGTGGCTGCAACCAGCTACACCAACACGGGGCTGGCCACCGGCACGGCTTATTATTACAAAATACGGGCCTACCGCACGGTGAATGGCGTCAAGGTATACGGCCCGTATTCGGCGGTGGTCTCGGCCAAGCCCGTGCCGGCCGCCCCGGCGGGCGTCAAGGCGGCCCGGGCTTCGTCCACCAGTGTTAAAGTGAGCTGGTATGCGGTGTTGGGCGCCTCGGGATACGAGGTGTTCAGAGCATCATCCAGCGGCGGCACGTATACGCTGGCCAAGCCTACGACGGCGCTCAGTTGGAGCAACACCGGGCTGGTTACCGGCAAGACATACTACTACAAGGTGAGAGCCTACCGGCTGGTGGTGGGTGTCAAGGTGTACGGAGGGTATAGCGTGATTGCTTACACAAAGCCGTAAGAGAGTGACCATTTGAGGCGGCAGGCTGTTTTCAGCAGTAAAAATTTGAGGTGTGGGCAAAAGAGTCTTTCTCCAAAAGAAGGGCTCTTTTGCTGCATCTCATCCTTTTGCCTGCCCAAAAAGAAGTCTCGGTTTTCAAATGAACTGTATTGGCAATGAATAGCAGGAACCCGACCGCCGATTTGCCCGGCGAAAGTTAAGTTGCCTTTCAGCATTTGTTCATAATTTGTCCAAAAGACGAAAGTTGGGCTATGATATAATCAGCACCAGCGGTAAAGATTTGTTTATCCATATATGGAGGATTGCATGAACAAGAAAAAGAAGTTCCCCTGGAAGGCTCTGATCATCACCGTGGTCGTAGTAGCGGTGCTGGGCAGCGCGGCCATCTATGCGCTGAGCCGGCCCACAACAATGCTCAGCACGGAGCCAACCTATCTGATGAGCACCGTCGCTCGCGGCGACATCCGCGTCACCGTGCACGGCAGCGGCTCCCTGGAGCCCATGGACAGCGCCAACGTCTACGTGCAGGCCGCCGGAAAAGTGGACAGCCTGCTGGTGGAGGACGGCGACATCGTGACCGCCGGGCAGACGCTGGCTGTGCTCAGCGACGACGCGCTGGCTGATCAGATCGACAGCATCAAGGAGCAGATCATAACGCAGGATGCCACCATCGCCGGCCTCCTGCGCGGCAACACCGGCTCCAAAACGCTCAAAGCCCCGGTGGAGAGCCGCGTAAAGGCCATCTATGCCGCCGAAGGGCAGGATGTGGGCGTGGCCATGAGCGCCCATAACGCACTGATGCTGCTGTCCACCGACGGCAAGCTCAAAGTGGAGTTCGACCCTGCGGAGGGCGTCAAGCTGGAGAGCGGCCAGGCGGTCAAGGTTGTCGTGGGCGACAAGAGCGTGGATGGCTTTGTGGCGTTGGTGCCCGACGGCGCCACGGCCCAGGCGCAGGTGCAGATCAATGACGACACGCTGGATATCAATGTTGACGCGAAGGTGCTGGGCGCCGACGGCGCCACGCTGGGCCAGGGTAAGCTGGAAGTCAACCGCCCGCTGCTGGTCAGCGCTTATTCGGGCACCGTGGACAGCATCGATGTGGAACTGGGCGACCTCGTGAAGGCCGGCCGCCGCTTGTTGCGGCTGGACGGCGCCGTGCTCAGCGCCAACTTCGAGGCCCAGCTGGTCAAGCGCCAGCAGCTCTCCGACGACCTGGAGGATTGCTATGAGGAGCAGGCAAAACTCACATTGACGGCCAGCTCCAACGGCGTGGTCAGCGGCTTGGCCCTCACCCAAGGCGCCATGGCCCAGGTCAACAGCCTGGCCATGACGATACAGTCCAAGGACAGCTTCAAGCTGGTCGTGGCGGTGGACGAGTTGGATATCCCCAAGGTGTCCGTGGGCCAGAAGGCCACGGTCAAGATCGACGCGCTGCCGGAAGCCCAGGCCGAAGGCGAAGTGCTGCGCATCTCCCCGGTGGGCAGCAAGGTCAACGACGTGACGACCTATGACGTGACGCTGAAGGTAAACGCGCCTCAAGGCGCGCTGGCCGCCATGAATGCATCCGCCGATGTGGAGGTGTCCTTCCACGAGAACGCGCTGCTGGTGCCTGTGGAGGCCATACAGACCGTGGGCGGCAGAACCTATGTATACAGCGCCAATGGCGATGAAGCGCAAGCCGGCGCACCCCGCGGCGCTGCGGGCAACGGCCAGCGCCGCAACGCAGGCCAGGCTGTGGCCGAGCGCCAGCGCATAGACGTGAAGGTTGGCCTGATCAACGACACACAGGCGGAAATCCTCGAAGGTCTGAACGAGGGCGACAAGATCGCCGTGCCCCAGGCCGAGAGCACCAACAACATGATGGCCGGCTTTGCCGCCGGCGGGCCGGCCGGCGGCTTTGGCCGCTGAGCGCCCGCGGGGAGTGCGACATGATACAACTGACCGACATACGTAAGACCTATCTCATGGGCGAAACAGAGGTGCGGGCGCTGGACGGCGTGTCGCTGCACATCGCCGAGCGCGAGTTCGTGGCCATCATCGGCCCCAGCGGCAGCGGCAAGTCCACGCTGATGAACATCATCGGCTGCCTGGACGTGGCCGACGGCGGCCAATACATCCTGGACGGGCAGGACGTCAGCACCTGCACCGATCGGGAACTGGCCACCGTGCGCAACCGCAAGATCGGCTTCGTGTTCCAGCAGTTCAATCTGCTGCCCAAGCTGACCGCCTATGAAAACGTGGAACTGCCGCTGACCTATCAGGGCCTGCCTCACTCGGTGCGGCGCGCCCGGGCCGGGGAGGCGCTGGAGCGCGTAGGTCTTGCTGATCGCATGGGCCACAAACCCAGTGAATTGTCCGGTGGCCAGCAGCAGCGCGTGGCCATCGCCCGGGCGTTGGCGTCGCAGCCGTCCATCATATTGGCCGACGAGCCCACCGGCAATCTGGACAGCAAGTCCGGCCGCGAGATCATCACCATCCTCAAGGAGCTGCACGCTGCCGGCAACACGATCGTGCTGATCACCCACGACAACCACGTGGCCGGTCAAGCGGCGCGGCGCGTCAGCATTGCCGACGGCCGCATCGTGGGCGATGAGCAGATGCCTCAGGAGGGAATGCAATGAAAGTTCTTCAAGCGGTCAAAATGGCCTTTTCCGCCATCGCGGCCAACAAGATGCGCTCCTTCCTGACGATGCTGGGCATCATCATCGGCGTGTTCGCCGTCATCATGCTCATATCGGTGGGCCAGGGCGCCACCAGTTCGGTCACCTCGCAGATCGAGGGGCTGGGCAGCAACATGATCGTCATTTCCATCACCAACCGCAAGCCCTATGACCTGACGCTGGAAGACCTGAACGCCCTGCGGGGCCAGGGCGGCATCGCCGACGTGACGCCGGTGCTCGCTGCCAACGGCAAGGCCAAGGCCGGCACCAAGACCTATGACACGTCCATTGAGGGCGTGTCCCCCGGCTATGACCGCATCCGCTCGCTGACCGTGGCGCAGGGCCGTTTCCTCAAGGACAGCGACCTAGCCAACCGCAGCGCCGTGGCCGTCATCGGCCCCGAGTTGGCTCAGGAGCTCTTCGGCACCAGCGATGTCGTGGGCAACCGCTTCACCGTGCTGGGCCGCGATTATCTGATCGTCGGCGTGCTGGAAGCCAAGGGTAGTACCATGGGCATGTCCAATGACAACAAGGCCATCATCCCCTTCACCACGGCCCAGCGCTCGGTGGGGCGCATGTCCATCAACCAGATCTATGTGAGCTCCCAATCTTCCGAGACCGTTAAGGAAGCCGAGCGTCAGGTGACGCAGTTCCTCAACCGCCGCATGGAGCCAACCGACTTAAGTGGACGGGACAATTACCGCGTGCTCAACCAGACCGACATACTGGGCACGCTGAACACCGTCACCGGCACGCTGACCGCCATGCTGGGCGGCATCGCGGGGATTTCACTGCTGGTGGGCGGCATCGGTATCATGAACATTATGCTGGTAAGCGTCAGTGAGCGTACAAGGGAGATCGGCATACGCAAAGCCATCGGCGCGCAGCGCAGCGACATCCTGTTGCAGTTCCTCGTGGAGGCGGTCAGCATTTCGCTGACCGGCGGCGCCATCGGCCTGGGCCTGGGCTATCTGGGCATCGGCGTGCTCAGCCGCGTGTTCAATATGGACCTGGTGCTGTCGCTGGGTGTGGCGGCGCTGGCGCTGGCCTTCTCCATGCTGGTAGGCGTGGGGTTCGGGCTGTACCCGGCAAACCGGGCCAGTAAGCTCAGACCGATTGAGGCTTTGAGGTACGAGTAGATTCTTCTTCACAGGGAAGTCTGTGGTCATACAGAGAGGAAGTTTCGCACCTGCGGGCGCGACCAAAGGTCTCCGGTCGCCCTTTGGAAACCTTCGGCACCAAATTAGTGTGGCTGTATCTGGTCCGTTTTCCTAGCCCCCTTAACAAGGGGGCTCCGGCCACAAGCCGGTGGGGGTTTGCTCTTGGCCGATCAACAGAACCCTCCGTCAGGTCAGTGGACCTGCCACCTCCCTTGTTAAGGGAGGTAAGATGGATTAGACTGGACGGGGGAGTGGGCTTTGGGTGGAATGAATGGTAAAGTGATCGCCCGGCGACCGTCATCGCCGGGCGATTTGCCTAGTGTCCGGTAGGACTTCCAAATCGCCGGTGACGTCGCAACGTCGCCGGCGAATGGTTTACCAGTAACGCCGCCGCCGCCGGCGGCGGAACAGCTCGCCGATCAGTATGATTCCCACGAGGTCGCGGAACAAGCCGCCACCGGTGATCATGGAGCGCAGGTCATCGCTCAGGGCAAAGTACTTCAGTTCCGGGTTGCTCTGCAGGGCCAGCGCGCAGACGTGGTCGGTCATGGCGTTGAGGTCCGCTTCGTCCAGCCTGGCTCCGCTTTTAATCCACTGATTGCATACGTTCAGTACGTGCGGGTGTATCTTATAGTAGATATCCGGGTAGGTCCAGTTGTTTGCCATAACTATGATCCTCCGTGGTACCAGCTTGGCAACATCCGGCGCGAAGGGTGGCAGATGCCGCCTGGTGCACCATATGAATCGGGACATCCGGCGGTGCGAGTACGGATATCCGGTCAGAGGGCTGATGGAATCCTCAACCGTATCAGCCCGCGTTGCGATGATCGGTCAATAGACGATCGGTGGCCTGGGGGGCAGCGGGCGGCGGCGGCCCAGCAGCTCGTCGATCAGTATGATGCCGACGAGGTCGCGAAAGAGGCCGCCCCGCTGGGCGATTTGCATTTCAGTGCTGGGCATGTTGGGCATATGCTCCCGCAGAGACGGATCGGCCTGCAGCGCCAGCGCAATCACATGGTCGATCATCGCCTCCTGGGTATCCCCGGTGATGGGCGCTTTGGCGTTCTTCCACAGGGAGTGCACTTTGAGCACATGAGGATGCAGCTTGTAGAGCAGATCGGGGTAAGTGAGCGGGTTTGCCATGTTCTGATCCTCCGGCAATGCTGTCATGGGGCAGTCGGCGCATCGCTTGTGCGCGTCTGTTACAACATATGCCGGGAGCGCCCAGCCGGTGCGCGCCGGGATATCCCACTGGATGACCCATCGGATGGGCTTTGCAGGATTATGCAGTTTCGATTGTATTATTCATGGAACTCTGTATAATAAAAACCAGGAAACGCGACGGGAAGTGTGAGATTGAAGGCTGCGCTATTGGTGAATCCGGCCAAGGACGCGGGCTATGCCCACGCCCAAAGGGCTGCTTCCACGCTGCTGGCTTTGGGCGCGCAGGTGATGGCCCCACACCGTGACGTGGAACATTTGCCCCAGGGCGTGCAGGCCGTGGATGATGACCAGATCTACAGCCTTGGCGATTTCATCGTGACGCTGGGTGGCGACGGCACCATACTCTCGGCCGCCCGCTGCGCCGCCGGGCGCGTGCCCGTGTTGGGCATCAACCTGGGGCGCAAAGGCTTTTTGACCGAGGCGGAGCCCGAGGACATGGAAGACACGCTGCGCCGCGCCGTGCAGGGGCCGTGGTGCGTGGAGCGCCGGCTGATGCTGCGGGCCGTGGTGCGCGATGGCCAAGGCGCCGTGCGGCAGGACATCCTGGCCCTCAACGATATTTTCCTGACCGGTGTGAGCCGCAAGATGGTGCACGCCGAGGCGCGGGTTGGAGGGAGCATGGCCAGCCGATACGCTGCCGACGGCATGCTCGTGAGCAGCCCCACGGGCTCCACGGGCTACGCGCTGAGCGCCGGGGGCCCGGTGATCGCGCCGGATGTGCCGTGCATGCTGCTATCGCCGGTGTGCGCTCACACGTTCAAGGCCGTGCCGGTGGTGTTGAGCGCTCAGGCGCAGTTGAGCATCCGCGCAGTGCCGCCCACCAAAGAGTTGAAACTGATCGCCGACGGCGAGGAACTGGGGCTGATAGGCGACGACGGCTGTATAGAAGTCAGCCGTGCCGGCTGCGACGCGCTCTTCCTGCGGTTGGGGACCCGGGATTTTTTCAGCCTGCTCGGCAGCAAACTGGCGGAGTGAGTGAAGGAGATCTATTCTCCAAGAACTCTATTAGGATATAAATAGCATGGAACCGACAGCCGATTCATTCGGCGGAGGAAACGAAAAGTTGGTGCAAGGTCGTTCCAAAACCCGCCCGCAGGCGGTAACGTCACTTTGAAATATATTACGAGTAACAAAAGTTTAGATGTCGCCTGGCGACATGTGCGGCAGGCGACAACGAATAGCTGAATAGGACGTCCGAATCGCCTAGGCGCATCAGCGCCGCAGGCGAAAGGCGACGGAGGAGCCCGATGAAAAACAAACGACACATGAGAATCATGGAGCTCATCGCTCGGGAGCCGATCTACACCCAGGAGGAGCTGGCCCAGCGCCTCAAGGACAGCGGTGAAGACGTGACCCAGGCCACCGTTTCCCGCGACATCAAGGAGATGAAGCTCGTGAAGGTCGCCGATGAGACCGGCCGCAGCCGCTACGCCATGGTCGGGGAATCCGCCGCCGGCAGCTTAAGCGCCCGGATGATCCGCGTGTTCTCCGACACCGTGGTCAGCATCGAGCATTCGGCCAACATCATCATGGTGCGCACGCTCAGCGGCAGCGCCAATGCCGCCGGCGAGGCCGTGGACACGCTGCACTGGCCGCAGATTTTGGGGACCATCGCCGGCGACAATGCCATCATGGTCGTCGTGCGCGAGGGCTGCAACGCCCAGGAAGTGGCCGACCGTCTGCGCAGCCTCATCCGCTGAGGGTTCGCCATGATACAGACCGTCAGAGGCCCCATAGAAGACGCCGACCTCGGGTTGGCGCTGGCCCATGAGCACATCGTTGTGGATTTCCACGACCCACAGCAGCCGCCCCGCCCCTTCGACGAGGGCGAGGTTGTATCGGTCATGGAACCGCACCTGCTGCGCCTGCGGGAGACCGGCTGCGCCGCCTTTGTGGATTGCACGCCGGACTGGCTGGGCCGCGCGCCGCGGGCGCTGCGCGCCCTCTCGGAGCGCACGGGTCTGCACATCGTGACCAACACCGGCTGGTACCAGCACCCGATGGTGCCGCCGCAGGCCCACGAATGGGAGGAGCGGCGCATCGCCGACCGGTGGGTGGCTGAGGCCCGCTATGGCATTGCTGATACCGGCGTGAGGCCGGGCTTTATCAAGATCGCCCTCAACAGCGGCGAGCTTTCGCCGCTTTCGCAGAAGATCCTGCGCTCGGCGGTGCGTACATCCATGGAAACAGGGCTGACCATTGTCAGCCACACGGTGGGCAAGGCCGCGGCGCTGCAGGCGGCGGCACTGATGCACGCAGAGGGCTTCCCGCCGGAGCGCTTTGTGTGGGCCCATGCTGACGCGCAGGACGGGCCCGAGGCCCATCTGGAGCTGGCGCAGCAGGGCATGTGGATCAGCCTGGACAGCATCGGCAACCGCCATGGCGAGCATGTGGCCATGCTGCGCGCGCTGCTGGAAGCAGGCATGGAGGGCCGGGTGCTGCTCTCCCAGGACAGCGGCTGGTACAACGTGGGTGATCCCCTGGGCGGCAACGTGCGCCCGTTCCACAAGCTGTTCACCGAGTTTGTGCCCTTTGCCCAGGAGCAGGGCATCGACGCGGGCGCATTGCGGCGCATCCTCAGCGATAACGTGGCACGCTTCCTGCATGTGAGGGTATGACTTTCCTTTTTTGACCGAAACCGATATAATCTGAATGAACGTATCCATTGCGCCCGCGATTTTGCGAGGTAGTATGCTGATCAGGCTGCAAATCCATAATATCGCCCTTATTGAAGCCGTGGAGCTGGAGTTCTTCCCCGGCCTCAACGTGCTGACCGGCGAGACCGGCGCGGGCAAATCTATTTTGATTGACGCGATGAACCTGGGCCTGGGCGCCCGCAGCGACAAGGAGCTCATCAAATCCGGCTGCAGCGAGGCCCGGGTCGAGATGGCCTTCGACATCGCCGGCAACCAGGCCGTGGCCGCGCTGCTCTCGGAGATGGAACTGGCCGGCGACGACGACACGCTGATCCTTTCGCGCACACTGACCGCCGCCGGGCGCAACACGTGCCGCGTCAACGGCATGATGGCTACCGTGGCCCAGCTCAAGCGCCTCACGGCGATGCTCATCGATATCCACGGCCAGCACGAGCACCAGTCGCTGATGAACGAAGCCCGCCACATGGACATGCTGGATGGCTTCGGCGGCGAGGCGGTGCTCGCCCAACGGGCGCGAGTCGCGCAAACCTACGCAAGTTATCACGAAACGCAGACCAGGATGCGCAGCCTGTTTGGCAGCGAGCAGGAGCGCGCTCGCCGGGCGGACATCCTGCGCTATCAGGTGGGCGAGATACAGGCCGCCCGGCTGGTCGTGGGCGAGGATGAAGAACTGGCCGAGCAGCTCAAGCGCCTGCAGCACGCCGAAGAGATCGCAGCGGCGGTGCGCACAGCCTATGAGGCACTCTATGGAGGCGAGGAAACGCAGGCCGCGCTGGATGGCGCCGGTGCCGCCGCCCATGAGCTGGGGCGCATCGCGGCCTATGGCGGCGAATTCCAGAGCCTGCGGGAGCGGCTGGACGCCGTGGTGCTGGAGATCGAAGACATCGCGCGGGAGTTGCGCCGCCGCACCGACGACGATGCTTTCGATGAGGCTGCGCTCAACGACATCGAAGTCCGCATGGACTTGATCCGCCAGCTCAAGCGCAAGTATGGCGGCAGCATCGCCGCGGTGCTGCAGACCGGCGAAGAGCTGGCGGCCGAGCTGCACGCGCTGGAAAATGCCGACGAAGAAATGGCTGCCATGGCCGCCGAGATCGCCCGGTTGGAGGCGCGCCTCAAGGAGCGCAGCGACGCGCTGACGGCGCTGCGCCGGGAAGCAGCGGCCCGGTTTGGCAAGCTTGTGGAAGGGCAGTTGGCCGATTTGGGCATGGCTCATGCCCGCTTTGATGTGGAGTTTGAGTCCCGCGAGGGTTCAGTGGAAGAGCTGGCCTCCGCCCGCGGCTTCGACAGGCTGCGCTTCATGATCAGCCCCAACCCCGGCGAGCCCATGAAGCCGCTGGCGCGTATCGCATCCGGCGGCGAGATGAGCCGCATCATGCTGGCGCTCAAGAACATCGCCGCTCGGGCCGACAGCATCCCCACGCTGATCTTTGACGAGATCGACACCGGCATCAGCGGCACCATGGCCCGCGTGGTGGCCCAGAAGCTGGCCCAGATCGCCGCAGATCACCAGGTGATCTGCGTGACCCACACGGCGCAGATCGCAGCCATGGGGGCGTCGCATTTCTTCATCGAAAAACAGACCGACGGCCAGCGCACCCAGACCTGCGTGACGCTGCTGGACGACCAGCGCCGGGTGGGCGAGCTTGCGCGCCTGGTGGGCGGCGAGGTCAGCACACTGAGCGGCGAACACGCTGCACAGATGTTGGAGTGGAGCCGTAAATTCCGCGAAGGTCTCTGAATTAGGATTTGCGATATCTCCAAGGATCTCCGTGTTAATTGCATATCGCTTATTATCAAAAAGTTGCGTCCCGAAGGTTTCCAAAGGGCGACCGGAAAGCCCTTTGGTCGCGCCCGAAGGTGCGAAACCCTTCCTTTAGCACCTGATGCATTTTATGTCTCTTGAGCAAGTCTCTTTTTTGTGGAAAGTATGGATGCAACTAGCAATACTTCATGTAATTGCCTGTGAAGAATCGTTCGTTTATGAGCGGCACGAGCCGACTTCATTGTCTCCATGAAACAATTTGCCACTGCCGTTCACAGTATAATTGCCACGGCCAAATCCCAACACTACCTCTGTCGAAATGCAGAAGTGGAGATTGGGACAATGGCGAAAGCTGGAAGAAAACGGAAAATACCGATTAGGAAAACGATAGGCTGCATGCTTGCCGCCGCTGTGCTGGCATTGAACAGCACCGTGCCGGTGCGCAGCTTTTTCACGCTGCCCAACCAGATGAACCTGCAGCAGGGCCAGACGACCAGGCTGAACCTGGGCCTGCCGCTGCCCATGGCCGCCACGGACACCGATGTGTTGCGTGTGACAGGCGACACGCTGGGCGTGCGGGCCTGGCAGGATGGCGCTACGGTGGAATTGAGCCCACAGAATATAGGAGATTCTGATCTGAAGCTGAGCCTGTTCGGCGTGCTGCCAATCAAGACCATCCATGTTAAAGTGACGCCCCAGAAGGTGTTGATTCCCGGCGGTGAATCCATCGGCGTGAGTTTGTATACGCGAGGTACGTTGATCGTGGGCCGCAGTGATGTGCAGACCGACGACGGGCGTACCGTGAACCCTGCGCGAGACGCTGACCTGCGCCCGGGCGATGTCATTTTAAAGATAAACGACACCGAGATCGAAAGCTCCAGCCAGCTGGCGGACCTGATCGCTCAATATGGCCAGATGACATTGAAGCTGGACGTGCAGCGGGACTCCCAAATGCTTAAGGTTTTCATCAAGCCCGTGAAAGACCGCGAGGACGGCAAGCTGCGCCTGGGCATCTGGGTGCGGGATAGCACCGCCGGCGTAGGCACGCTGAGCTTCTATGACCCAGCCAGCGGCCGCTTTGGCGCGTTGGGGCATCCCATCACCGACGCCGACACTGGCACCATGCTCTCGGTGAAGGATGGTGAGATCGTGCGCAGCCGCATCATAGATGTGAAGCAGGGGGAAAAGGGTACCCCCGGCGAGCTCAAGGGCTATTTCCCCGGGGACAGCGTGCCCATTGGCCGCATAGAGAACAACACACGCTTTGGCATATTCGGCAGCGCCTACGGAGACATACCCAATCCGCTGTATCGCACGGCTGTCCCCGTGGCGCCGCAATCGGCGGTACACACCGGGCCGGCATCCATACTGACCACCGTGGACGACGGTGGCGTCAAGGAATTCTCCTGCAACATCATCAAGATTACCCGTCAGGCAGAGCCCGCCGCCAAGGGCATGGTCATCGAAATCACCGACCCGCAGCTGCTGGCCCGCACCGGCGGCATCGTGCAGGGCATGAGCGGCAGCCCCATCCTGCAGGATGGCTGTATCGTGGGCGCTGTGACCCATGTGTTCATCAGCGACCCTACCAAGGGCCACGGGATCTTCATCGATTGGATGTTGGTAACATCCCAACAGCAGAACGAGCAAGAAGAGAAAGCGTCCTGACGAAGAGCAGCCGGTTTTGTCGTATCGTCTTTTTTGACAAAACAGGCAACCCTTCGACAGCATGGAATGCTCTATACTATTGAAGCGCGGCGCAACCCGGCGCTGCCCACGGTACATCGATGCATACGATGTACCGTTTCCGGCATGTGCGGATATTGCACGCAGCATGCCGATGCGATATATTGATTATAGATTGGAAGCTGATTTATGTGACGAAGGAATCTGAGCGCCGCTGGCGTATCGTCGTGGCTGATGACAACCGTCCCTTTGCCGGCATGCTGGCGGATCGGTTGTCGCAGGAAAAGGATTTTGAAGTGGTCGCCGTGGCGCTGGATGGGCTGGCTGCCCTGGCTGCCGTGCGTGAGCACGCGCCTGACCTGATGGTGCTGGACCTGATCCTGCCCAAGCTGGACGGCATCGCCGTGCAGGAGCGCCTGGCGCAGGCACGCCCCCGGCCCAAGATCGTCATCATTTCCGCATTGGCCCGCGACGAGGTGACCATGCGGGCGCTGGGCGGCGGCGCCGACTGGTTCTTCGTGAAGCCCTTTGATATGGAAATTTTCCTGCGGCGGCTGCGCTGTGTGCTGGGCGAGACCGAACAGGAGCAGGAGCAGCGCCAGGACCGCGAAACCGAGGAGGACATGGACCGTCGCGTCAGCGACCTGCTGCACCGGCTGGCCATGCCGCCCCATCTGCTGGGCTATAAATACATCAAATCTGCGATTCTCAGCGTGGCGTTGGAGCGCAAGCTGCTGCAGAACGTGACCTATGAGCTCTATCCAAGGATCGCCGAGCAGTTTGGAACTACGCCCAGCCGCGTGGAGCGCTCCATGCGCAATGCCATTGAGTCAGCATGGAATCGTTGCCGCGTGGAGACCATCGAGGAGCTCTTCGGCTATTCCTTGTCCGACGACCGCGACAAACCCAGCAATTCCAACTTCATCGCCATGCTGGCGGACAGGCTGTTGCTTGATCGGCGCAAAGCCGTGTGATACAATCTTAACAAACCTGACGCGAGGGCGCTGGCCTGAAGGGGAGGGTGGAAGCGATACACTTTGGCGCGAGGAGCAGGGGCGCACCCACTCCAAGCGTGCGAAGCGCATAGGGCTTGCCATGCCTTCCTGCTGCTGCAGGAAGGTTTTTTGGCGAATGGGGGAAGGAGGTTAACAGTTGAAACGCATCGGCATGATAGGCATCTTCGTCAAAGACAGGGAAGAGGCCGCGCAATCGGTCAATCGGTATCTTTCGGATTACAATTCCATCATTGTGGCGCGGGTCGGCCTGCCCTATCGCGAACGCGGCCTGTCGGTCATCTCGGTCATCGTGGATGGCACCAACGACGAAATCGGCGCGCTGGCAGGCAAACTGGGTTCCGTCGCCGGCGTCACCGTGCGCTCCATGCTGGCCCCGCAGGAAAAGGGAGATCCCAATATTAGAAAGGAACGCAATCATGAAAACGAATAAAACCTTGCTTCTCATCGTGCAAACGGCGTTGCTGCTGGCGCTGGCGCTGGTCTTCCAAATTTATGTCCGAGCACTGGTATTGCCACTGGGCGATATTGGCAACACGCTGATCGTGGGCTCTTTGGTAAACCTGTGCCTGTTCGTGGCAGCCGGTACCGTGGGATGGCGTGGCAGTACTGTGATCGCCGTGGTCACACCGGTAGTCGCCCTCCTCATGGGCCATATCAAGTTTTTACCGATGATGCCCTTTGTCGCCATAGGTAACATGGTGTTGTGTTTACTCTTTGAGCTGATCAGCCGCAAGAAGACCAGTGGGGTGCAGGCGTGGATAGCCGTCGGCGTTTCCGCCGTGGGCAAGTTTGTCGTCCTCTATCTGTTGATGGTCGTTGTGTTTGTTGGCTTGATTCTGCCCGGCTTGGTGCCTGCTGATAAGGCTGCCGGCCCCGCCAAACTGATCGGTCAGATGTTCAGCTGGCCGCAGCTGGTCACGGCGCTCATCGGCGGCATCGTCGGCGTGCCGGTCATCGCCGCAGTGCGTAAGGCTTTGCAGCATCCCCAAGGCAATGAAGCCAAAGCGTAGCTTTGGAAATATTACAATAGGAGAATGTTAATCCCCATAAAGAACGAAGATATCACTCGATACGGTTCGCGGGGGTTATTTTATATTGACACCCGGCCATACCGACGCTATAATTTCAACATGCTTGTTCGCGAGCTCGTTGGCAGCAGGCGCTGTCATTGTTTCCAAACCTCGGGTTCTCGGGCGACCTTCAGCGCGAAGGGGGGTAATGGATGTGTCTGAGATTCGCGTGGGGGATAATGAATCGTTGGAGAATGCTCTCAAACGGTTCAAACGCAAGTGCCAACGGTCAGGCGTTCTGGCCGAAGTGCGCAAGAGAGAGCATTACGAAAAACCCAGCGTGCGCCGCAAGAAGAAAGCACAGGCTGCAAGAAGAAAGACGAAGAAGTTTTGATGCATCATAAACCCGGTTCTTTTGAGAGCCGGGTTTTGCTATGATAAGCACTACCTGTCCGATAAGTCTGGAAGCCCTGTTCGAGTACTTCCACAAGGATTATGCCACGCGCATCATCCGGCTGGCGGAGGCCCACCGTAAAATCGCCGCGCGCAAGCAGCAGGGCGGCGGAGACATGCTGATCTTCGCAGGATGCACGCTGTGGAACGACCTACTGGCCCACGGCCTGATAGACGAGCTGCACTTGATGATCTTCCCCTTGACCGCGGGCACGGGTACACCGCTGTTCATCGGGCAGCCCAAAGGTCTCGCTCAAACTTATGAGCACGCGCGTATGGCAAAACTACGGTCTTGTTTCCGCAGTCTACAAGGTGAGCCAGGCATAACGGCTGACAGGCGAGTTCGAACGGTTTTCAAAAAGTCCTACATTTCTACGATTTCCCTCTTGCAATGTGTCATGTAAGTGTGTATACTTCCGTCTTGCGCCTCTGAAACGGCGCGATGCGAAACCGAACCGAACGCGTCTGGCAGCGAAAACAAAAAAAGAAACTGCTTGACAAAGATCACGAGGTTTGATACCATACAAAAGCTGCGCTCACGGCGCGGCACCGAGCAGCGAGAGCGGCTCAGCGATTCTTGAAAACCGAATAGTGCACAACTAAGAGTGAAGTAAGGACAGACGATTCTTTTGAGTTAATTGGAAGAAGAGACGTACTCTCTGGAAACAGAGGGGATGGAGCTTGGATTTGAACATGAGAGTTTGATCCTGGCTCAGGACGAACGCTGGCGGCGTGCCTGACCCATGCAAGTCGAACGGGGGTGTAGCAATAC